>CAXYCO010000043.1:0-79999 GCA_964275545.1 uncultured Polaribacter sp. | reverse complement strand
AAAATAAAAATAATTGCCAAGAAGTAATTCATAGATTTTAAAAAAAAATAGATATTGTATTATTTTTAGAACTTTAATACAATAATAAGTAGCCTGGAAGTTGTTTTTGTTACAAATCTAATTCAAAAGTTTTACGTAATTTTTCTAAGAGCGGATTCTTCTCTTTTAATTTATTAAATTTCTCCAGTGGAGTATAGGCAAACTTTTTTTCTACGGCTTCGTTTAAAATTACTTGAATAGAAATACCATAATTATTTAACTTTTCACGAAGAAATTGCAATAATTTTGGCCTTCCTTTTTTAAATTGCTCCTGCATTAATTTATTAGGAATTGTAAAGGATATTCTAAAACCTTCTTCTAGTTTTGGCGTATCTGTTCCTACAATAGATGCCATACTTCTTTCCCCATTTTTATTTAATATTTTAGAATACTCCAACCAAAGTTCTTGAAGTTTTTGTTCGTCAAAAATATCTTTTGGGTGGTTTTCAAAATTCTCTTCAAAAGTCACTTTTTTCACCTCTTTCTTTTGATGAATACTATTTAAGGATAATGAAGAAGAAGAGCGTCTTTCAATATTTTTTAATATGGGTTTATCTAAAGTAGGCTTTGGCTTTTTTAAAGAATGAGCAATTTCTGTAGTTAAATTTGTGTTTTTTATTATTGGTTGTACTATATTTTTAGGTGATGGAGATAGTGCTTGAAAAAAAGTAGCAGGAATTATGTAGTTAGTTGACTTTTTTTTTTCTCCATCAAAAGTGATAGATGCAATTTGCATTAATGTTAACTCTACTAGTAATCGTTTATTTTTACTAACTCTGTAATTTAAGTCGCAATCATTGGCTTTATCAATGGCCTGCATTAAAAAAGGGATACTAGCTTTAACAGACTGAAGTAAATACTTCTTTTTAGCGGCATCACCAACCTCTAATAAGTCTATTGTTATTTTATCTTTGGCCACTAATAGATCTCTAAAATGACTTGCCAATCCATTTATAAAATGATGTCCTTCAAAACCTTTACCTAAGATAGTGTTTAATGCATTTAATACCTCTGGAATTTTATTTGCTA
This sequence comes from uncultured Polaribacter sp., assembly GCA_964275545.1. Classification (GTDB taxonomy): domain Bacteria; phylum Bacteroidota; class Bacteroidia; order Flavobacteriales; family Flavobacteriaceae; genus Polaribacter. The sequence continues at coordinate 78,931 of CAXYCO010000043.1, read as the reverse complement.
ATAACAAATCTGTTATATTAAAATAAGTATCATAATCTAAAACATTTAAGTTTTGTGTAACATCCTCACGGGTTAAATTTCTTCCAGAAAAACTTACAACTCTATCAAAAATTGATAAAGCATCTCGCATTGCACCATCTGCTTTTTGAGCTATAATATGCAAAGCATCATCATCTGCAGTGATATTTTCTTTTTCAGAAATTTTCTTTAAATAATTTTTAGCATCTAAAACACCAATCCTTTTAAAATCGAAAATTTGACATCGAGATAAAATTGTTGGTATTATTTTATGTTTCTCTGTAGTTGCTAAAATAAAAATAGCATGGGCAGGTGGTTCTTCTAATGTTTTTAGAAAGGCATTAAAAGCATTCGGAGATAGCATGTGAACCTCATCTATTATATATACTTTGTACTTACCCGTTTGAGGTGGAATGCGAACTTGATCTGTGATACTGCGAATATCATCTACAGAATTGTTAGAAGCAGCATCTAATTCAAAAATATTAAAGGCAAAATCTTCGTCATCAGAAACAAGCGCGTCTTGTTGATTTATTTTTTTTGCTAAAATTCTAGCACAAGAAGTCTTACCAACACCACGAGGACCTGTGAATAATAATGCTTGAGCTAAATGATTATTTTTAATTGCATTTTCTAGTGTATTTGTAATGGCTTGTTGCCCTACAACATCTTCAAAATTTTGAGGACGATATTTACGCGCAGAAACTACAAAATGCTCCATTTATTTACTTAAATTTGAATAACAAAAGTAAGTATCTGTTTATTGTTTTACAAGATGCTTTCTTAACAAAATAGTAAAGTTGTAAACAATTGTAGGCTTGTTGCTTTTGTTTCGACAAAAATAAAAAATGTAATAGGATGAGAGTTTACAAAGGAATTTTAGTTTTAGTATTTACAGCTGTTGTATTAGCTGTTCTTGGTTTTTCTAACAAACAGAGGTTGATAGAAACTACAAATTATCAGCAACAAAAAGGGATTGAAGTTGCTTACTTTGCAAGTGGTTGCTTTTGGTGTGTAGAAGCAATTTTTGAAAGTGTACGTGGGGTAGAGGAAGCTGTTTCTGGCTACGCTGGAGGGCATTCTACAAACCCTACTTATAGTTCGATTGGGACAGGTAAAACAGGCCATTCTGAATCTGTAGCAGTATATTACAATCCTAAAGTAATTAGTTTTAAAACTTTAGTAGCTGTTTATTATGGTTCGCACAATCCAACAACTGTAAATGGGCAAAAGCCAGATTTTGGGAGTCAATACCGATCTATTGCTTTCTATAAAACAACTGCAGAGAAGAAAATTATTGACAGCGCTATAGCGAAATTGAATAAAGAAAAATATAATGGTAAAATTGCTACAGAAGTAGTTCAATTTACAAAGTTTTACAAAGCTGAAGAATATCACCAAGATTTTGAACGTAGAAATCCAAACCAGGGTTATGTAAAAGCTGTTTCAATACCAAGGTTAAATAAATTTAAAAGTAAGTTTCCGGAGTTGTTGAAAGATGAAAAACATTGATTTTTTTATAGATTATTATAAATAGTTTTCTCTAGCTTTTTTAATGTTTCAGGATTAGAGGGTCTTATTTCATCTGGACTAATAACCCGTCCTGCTTTGTCAATAAATATAAATCTAGGCAATGCACCAATATCATAAAACTTCACAAAATCAGAGTTTGATCCAGAATACAATTGAGTTCCTTCAATTGATTTACTTGAAATATATTTTTCCCATTTATCATATTCGCGGTCAATGCTTATAGACATAATCTGAAGTTCATCATTATCAGAAAAGTGTTCTTCCAACTCTTTTAGAAAAACATGTTCTACTTTGCAAGGTTTACACCAAGTAGCCCATACATCTATGTATATATACTTTCCTTTAAAGTCCGATAAAGCTATTTCTTTATTGTTTATATCTTTGAATGAAAATGCATTTCCCATTGAATTAATAAGGGATGCTTTGTACACATATTTAATATTCTTCTTTTTGAGAATGTCAGAGAACTGATCAAATTTTTCTTTTACATAAGTTTGTAAACTGTCTACAATATTAAGAGACATTCCTTTTTCATTAACGAGCTTCCCTTTTTCTTGAATGAGTACATCTAATTCTTCTTGTTTTACACCCTTGCGAACTATTTCAGACAATTGGTTTTGATACTTCTTAGAATATGCGAAGAAATTATTAGAGCGCTCGAAACTTCCTGAATAAATTGAGGAGTCAAAAGGAGAATTCTCATCAATAGATACTACGATCTTACTGTTTGGAGAAATTAGTAGCTCTCCTAATTCAGCTTGGGTTCCATCAATAAAAGAATAGACTTGATAAAGTTTGCTTTCTTGAATATTCATAGTGTCTAGAACGCTATTTGATTCCTTAAAGTGAAGCGTAGATTTTACTTCCCAAGATTTTTCTTTGTCATAAATAATAAGACTATCTAGTAGTTGTCGGTTTAAAATTTTAACTTCTATTGTAGATAAAGAACCTTGTTTTTCTTGATCACAACCCAAAATTAAGAATGCTAGTAGTATAAGAATATGTGATGATTTGAGCATGCTGTAGGATATTTTATTAATAATTTTTAAAAACGTTTTATGCGAGCTAATAAACTTAAATTATTAGTTTTTATTAAAGATGTCTTAAAGGTAATTAAAATCTGAGTATAAAAAATTTTTAACAGCTTGTTCTAAGTTTTTAAATCAATTTTAATTTAAGAATTATAAATTTCATCATATAAATCTTTATATATTTTCATGATAATTACTCGTTTCATTTTCATGGTTGGTGTTAAATGTCCTCCGTCAATAGTCCATTCATCTGGAGTTAATTTAAAAGCTTTAACCTGTTCCCATTTACCAAAGTTAGTATTACAAATCTTTATGGCATTTGCGAATTCTGTTAAGACTATTTCATTCTTAATCAATTCTTCGTTGGAGGTAAAGAGAATATCATTATTTGATGCCCAATCTTTTAAGTATTCATAATTTGGTTGAATAATTGCTGCTGGCATTTTTTCATTTTCACCAACAACCATTACTTGCTCTATAAATAAAGATTGTTTTAATTCTCCTTCTAATAATGGCGGTACCACATATTTACCTCCTGATGTTTTAAACATTTCTTTGGTTCTACCTGTGATTTTTAAAAAACCATCTTTGTCAAACTCTCCTTTATCACCAGTATGAAAATATCCATCTTGAATAACTTCTGCAGTTTTTTCTGATCTTTATAATAGCCTTGCATTACGTTGGGGCCTTTTACTAGAATTTCTCCATTCTGAGCAATTTTAACCTCTACACCATTGATAACTCTTCCTACTGTACCTACTCTAAAACCTCTTTTGCCATTTTGTTCTACAAAATTAACAGAAGTTACTGGTGATGTTTCTGTTAAACCATAGCCTTCCATAATAGGCATTCCTGCTGCAGCGAAAATTCTGGTTAATCGTTGTTGCAAAGCAGAAGCTCCTGATACCATTAGTTTAAGTTCTCCTCCAAGGGCTGCCTGCCATTTAGAGAAAATAAGCTTACGAGCTAAACCTAATTGTTTTTCATACCACCATCCATTAGCACCGTATGGTTCATATCTTAAACCTAAATTTACAGCCCAGAAAAATAATTTCTTTTTTATACCAGTTAAGTCTTCCCCTTTTAAAATGATCTTGTCGTAAATTTTTTCGTACAAACGAGGAACAGCCGTCATTACGTTTGGTTTAATTTCTTGTGCATTTTCTGTTAGTTTTTCAATGCCTTCAGCAAAATAAATTTCTATTCCACAAAATTGATATAAATATAAAATCATTCTTTCAAAAACGTGACAAACAGGTAAGAAACTTAATGCGATGTCTTTCCCTTTTAATAATGGAACGCTTTCTTCACTGGTAATTACATTGGAAACAATATTTCCATGCGATAGCATGACTCCTTTTGGTTTTCCTGTAGTACCAGAAGTATAAATTAAAGTTGCTAAATCTTCTGGTTTTACGGCATTTTTTCTTGCTTCAACCTCATCTTGGTTGCTGGTATCTATTCCAGCTTCCAAAACTTCGTTCCAATTTTTTTCACCTGTGATATCATCAAAAGTAAAAACTCCTTTAAGCTTTGTATTTCCTTTAATCTGGTTCAACTTATCTACAATCATGCTATCAGAAGCAAAACAATAAATAGCTTCTGAATGATTTAAAACATACTCATAATCTTCTTTAGAAATTGTAGGGTATATTGGAACACTTTGTGCACCAGTCTGTAAAATACCAATATCACAAATATTCCATTCTGTTCTATTCGTGGTAGAAATTATTGCAATTTTATCATTTGTTTTTATACCTAATTTTAGAAGACCTCTGCTAATTGCATTGGCCTTGTCTATATATTCTTGCGTTGAAGTAGAAACCCATTTACCATCATATTTCGTGGTAAAAGCTTTTTTAAGGTTGTATTTTTCTAACTGGTAATAAGGGAAATCAAATATGCGTGTAATTTCTATAGCCATAAATTTTTATTTTGAACAGCTGCAAAGTAGTAAAATTACATTGATTTAACAAATGATTAAAAATTAACTTTATTGTTATGAATTATATATTTTTTCATGAAGATGTTTGTATTTTTCTTTAATTATTTTTCTTTTCATTTTCATAGTAGGAGTAAGGTGGCCTGCATCTATAGTCCATTCATCCGGTGTAATTTCAAACTTTTTGATTTGTTCCCACTTTCCGAATTTCTGATTGTAAAAATTAATTTCTTTTTGTATGCGGTTAATTATTCTTTCATCAGAGGTAATATCCATAATTATATACTGATGACGTTCTGCCCATTCATCTATAAAATCAAAATGCAATTGGATAAATGCCGCTGGCATTTTCTCTCCTTCTCCAATAACCATTATCTGCTCTATAAAACGCGACTGTTTAAATTCGCTTTCCAGTGCAGCAGGAGCAATGTATTTACCTCCAGATGTTTTGAACATTTCTTTTTTTCTATCGGTAATGGTTAAGAAACCTTGGTAATCCAATTTGCCAATATCACCTGTGTGTAAATAATCGTTGATAATTGTTTTATTGGTTAATTCTTTATTCTTATAATACCCCATCATTATATTAGGACCTTTCATTAAAATTTCTCCATCCTGAGCAATTTTAATATCTATGCCACTTAAAGCTTTTCCAACCGTTCCAATTTTTAATCCGTTATTTCTTAAATCATTTAATGTTCCTCCTGGAGCAGATTCCGTCATACCATAGCCTTCAAAAATTTGCATTCCTGCTGCTGAAAAAACTCGAATTAGTCTTTGTTGGAGTGGAGCACTTCCAGACAACATAAATTGTAAATCACCTCCTAACGCTTCTTGCCATTTAGAAAAAATAAGTTTGCGAGCAATTTTTAACTTTAAATGGTACCAAGCACCATTTTGGTTATAAGGTTTGTATTGTTCACCTAATTTTACAGCCCAAAAAAACAAGATTTTTTTTATTCCGGTTAAACCACTCCCTTTATCTATAATTTTATCGAAAATCTTTTCCAAAAGTCTTGGTACAACAGTTAAAAAATGTGGTTTTACTTCTCTTATATTATCTCCTAACTTTTCGATGCTTTCTGCAAAATATATTTCAAAACCTCTGTATTGTGAATAATAATTTGAAGCTCTTTCAAAAATATGACAGATGGGTAAATAGCTTATTATCCGATTTTTATTAGTTTTTAAATCGAGTTTTTCTTCAGTCATAAAAATATTTTGGACTAAATTTTTATGAGATAACATTACTCCTTTTGGTGTTCCTGTAGTACCTGATGTATAAATTATAGTAGCTAAATCTTCTTCATTTATATTGTTTTTACGGACTTCTACTTCTTCCTGTAAACTTTGATTTTCTCCTAATTTTAAAAAAGAATTCCAGCTCGCATCTCCATCAAATTCTTTAAATGAAAATACTTTTTTTAGCTTTGTTTTATCTTTTACTAAATTGACTCTTTCTAACAAAACATCATCAGAAACAAAGCAATAATCTGCATCTGAATGGTTTAAAATATATCCATAATCTTTTGTAGAAAGCGTAGAGTATAAAGGTATATTTTGTGCTCCAATTTGTAGAATGCCAATATCTAAAACGTGCCACTTATAGTTATTGTTTACAGTAATTACAGCAATCTTATCATTGGGCTGAATACCCAATTTTAAAAGAGCTCTACTTACCGTATTTGCCTGATTGATATACTGTTCTGTAGAAATATTTTTCCAAGTTTCATTTTCTTTAAAAACGAAACATTTTTCTTGTGGATATTCTTTTAGTTGATGGTGTGGAAAATCAAAAAGACGGGAAATACTATTTTGCATAGAGAATAGATTATTTTTGTCAAGGTACTAAAAAAGTTTTTACCTTAAAAAGTTCATAAAAACTCTTAACTTTTAAGTAAAAAAAAACTAATTTCTTTAATGTTTTAAAGAAATTAGTTATAGTTCGGTCGGCCCCTAATCCAACCTTGCTATTCTCTTGCAAGATAGAACCAAAAAACAAATTGTTTACAAGTGTTAATACTTATTTTTTGTAATTTAAATACTTTTCAAAACTTTTTCCATTAATTCTGGTATATTTTGAAGATATATCATTTGTTACTTTCATATTTGTTACATTAAAATCTCCAGAAACTTTTAGATATTTAATATTCAAGTCTTCCTCAAATTTTGAACTTCTAAATGAAACCCCATCATTAAAGGTGGTATATTTAAAGATCGCAGTATCTTTAAATATGGCGTCTTCAAAACTTACATTATTTTTAAATCTTGTGTATTTAAATCTCGCTTCTTCATTAAAAGTGGTGTTTGAGAAATTAATATCTCTGTCAAATTTCGCATATTTAAAGGTACTGTCATCCTCGAAAGTTGTGCCAGAAAAATCAGTATTTCTCTTAAAACGCGAGTATTTAAACATGGCTTTACCTTTAAAAGTACATTGCCTAAAGATTGCTTCATCTTCAAAACTTGCTGTAAATGTATATCCAGAATCTTCATCTGGTATGTAGGCCAGTACATCATCCTTAAAAATACAATTTGTAAATGAAAGTCGGACGTCGATCATTTTTTTGTTTTCATTGCTAGAATTTGAAGAATTCCAATTAAACCAACTACTTCTCTTTTTTCTTGGCATTTTTGCGAAAGCCCTCTCCATAAAAGTAAAATCTAAAACTCCCTCAATAATGGCATTGTTAATAGAGATGGATTTTCCTTCTTTGATATCTTTTATAATGTCTAGAGCTTCTATTGTTTTTTGAGCAAAAGAGTTTGTTGAAATTAGAAATATGCTTACCGATAATAACGTAATTTTATGTTTCATTTTTTAAAAATTAGAAGGTGTTTAATGAAAAGACTACTGAAAAGTAAATTTGTAACAGTTTAAGAAATAAAAGATAGTATAAATGTTGTTTTTCCTTGTTTTGAGATAAACTGAATTTTGCCATGATGCGCTTCCATAATACTTTTAGAAAGTGTTAAACCAATGCCAGAACCATCTTTTCGGGTGGTAAAATAAGGAATAAAGATATTGTCTTTTATTTCATTAGAAATACCAATTCCGTTGTCTGAAATAGCTAAATGTGTTCTTTTTTTGTCTGATGAAATATTGATTGTTATGCTAGCTTTTTCTATGTTTTCAAAAGCATATAAACAGTTTGATATAAGGTTTATAATTACTTGTTCAATTTGCAGCTTGTCTGCATTAATTTTATAGGAATTTATACTATTAAAATCGATTTCAATATTTTTTAATAAAAACTCTTGTTCAAATAGTAACAAGGTATTCTTAACAATTTCAGTTAAGTTAATTTCTTTTTTTTGAGGCAACGGCAATTCTGCTAATTTCCTGTAGGTATCTACAAATGAAGTTAATTGATGCGATCGACGTTTAATAATTTTTAGCCCTTGAGATAATTCTTTAATAGTATTTTTATCCGTATTGTCTTCTTGTAATAAGGAGTCTAAATTCTCTGCTAAACTACTAATAGGTGTAATGGTATTAATAATTTCATGAGACATTACATTCATTAATTTATACCAAGCTTCTTTTTCTTTCTTATCAATTAATTGTTGAATGGTTTCTAAACTAACAATTAAATACCCATATCCGTTGGTTTGCGTAAGGGAAGTTTTTAAGAAAAACTCTTCTTTTTCTTCATTAATAGTCAAAGAAATGGTGTGTTTTAATTTTTTCCAGTTTTCTATATAATCCGATAAAGCACCTATTTTTTCTTTTAAAAGAGTCCAATGATACAACTTAGGAATTTTTAAAAATTGAGTAAAAGCATTATTAATTTGAAAAACATCAATATTGCCCTCTCGATCTTTTCTTAAAATAAGAATTCCGATACTTAAACTTTCAATGATATTGGTAAAAATTAATTGTTCAGAGGTGTTTTGAAATCTTTGTTTCCTGTGTTTTTCTAGCAATAAAGCAGTTTTATTATGCAAAGGGTTTTTTCTTTTTTCAGTAGAAATAGTATTTGAATAATCTTCATATAACAGACAATCAATAGATTTTTCTATGTCATTGAATAATTTTTTTAAATAATCTATCAATAAAAAGAGTTGAAAGATAAGTAGTAATAAAAAACCAATAGTATTAATAATATAGGAATTTGAATAACTGTAATAGACAACAATACCGTTAAGAATAATGAATAAAACTCTAACAATAATTTGTGTGTATTGTGCTTTTCCCATTTATAATTGATGTTTCTCTAATCTTCGATACAAAGCTGCTCTTGTTAAACCTAAATCTTTCGCTGCTCTAGATATAACCCCATGATGTTTTTCTAAAGCTTGCTGAATTAACAGCTTCTCGGTTTCCTCTAAATTTAGACTATTCTCTTGGTTTACGGTAGTTTTTTTTGATGAAAAATGCAAATCTTCAGGCAATATTGTATTGTTATCTGTAATAATTACAGCACGTTCCACTATGTGTTCTATTTCTCTAATATTCCCTGGCCAATTGTAATTATGTAATCCTCTTATCGCTTCTTTTGTAAAACCTTTAATTTTTTTTCTGTATTTCTGATTCAGTTTTTTTAAAAAGTGATGTGCCAATAATTCGATGTCTTCTTTTCGGTCTCGAAGGGGAGGCAAGTTCAATTCGATAGTATTAATTCTAAATAATAAATCTTGTCTAAAAGTTTGCTTATCTACCATTGTATGAATTGGTGCATTTGTCGCACAAATAATACGAACGTCTAAGCTACGTTCTTTGCCTTCTCCTAGTCGTGTTATTTTTCTATTTTGAATTACCGTTAATAATTTAGATTGTAAGTGGAGTGGAAGGTTGCCAATTTCATCTAAAAAAATGGTTCCTCCTTTGGCGAGTTCAAATCTTCCTAAGCAGTCTTTTTGGGCGTCTGTAAATGCTCCTTTTGCATAACCAAACAATTCACTTTCAAATAAGTTTTCATTCAAAGACCCCAAATCTACATGAATAAACGGATAACTTTTGCGTTCTGATTGCAGATGAATTTCTTTAGCAAAGACGTATTTCCCGGTACCGTTTTCTCCTAAAATTAAAATATTAGCATCTGTTGGCGCTACTTTTTGAGCCAATTTAACAGCAGATTTCATGGCAGGAGAATTGCCAATAATATGTTCTGTTTGCTGGTGAAAATCTTTGTCTTGCTGTTTTTGAACTGTCTGTAATTGCGTGGTTTTTTGTTTTGAACGAGCCAACTCTACACCGGCATTTACAACGCCATAAAGTTTTTCTGTTTTCCAAGGTTTTAGGATAAAATCTGTTGCACCTTGTTTAATCGCGTTAACGGCTATGTGAACACTTCCAAAAGCGGTCATTAGAATAACGGTAGTTTCTGGACTTATTTCTTTAATATGCTTTAACCAATATAAACCTTCTTTACCGTCTTCAAAACCAATGCGATAGTTCATGTCTAGCAAAACAACATCTACCGTTGTCGCTGTTAAATGATTGCTTATTTTCTTCGGATTATTGGCTGTTATTATTTCTGAAAAATACTTTTTTAAACTAATCCTTGCAGAAAATAAGATGTCATCATCATCATCAACAATTAAAATAGTAGCGTCTTTTTTTCTCATATGCATAGATACGTATATGTTTGAATATGAACAAAAAAACGTTCGATTTTGAACACTTGTAAATTGAATAATTTATATATACAACTATTAGACAGGTGTTTATGTGTTTATTTTACATTGGCATATTTATGGCCATATGTAGTGCAAACGAATTCAAATACAGATGGATAAGCAACTAAAAGTAAAAAACAAAACAACAAAAAAGATGTTACTCTGGGGAATTCCAACCTTCTTAGTTCTTGGAGTTATGATAATGAATTTAACACGAAAAAAGCAAGTAAACCTGTCAAAGGATACTTTAGGGATTCGAGAAGTTTTTAAAGGTGACTTTGAAGATGTAGTTCTATTTAATAGCACCGTAGAACCTAAAAAAACAGTTTTACTAAATGTAATTCAAGGAGGATCTGTATCAGAAATTTTTGTAGAAAGTGGCCAAATGATTCAAAAAGGAACGCCGCTTTTAAAAGTATACAATCCCAATGCAGCATTAAATTATTTAACGCAAGAAACGGCTATTGTAGAACAGGTTAATAATTTGAGAAATATTAGAGTAACGATTAAAAATCAACAGTTAAATTTAGACCAACAGTTATTGAGTATTGCCAACGATTTCAGAAATGCAAAACGCCAATATACGCTAGATTCGACTTTATACAGCAAAGAAGTAGTTGCCAAGAATGAATATCACAAATCCATGCAAGAATATAGATTTCAAAAAGAAAGAAGTGGCGTTATCAAAAAAAGTGTATCAGAAGAAAAAAAGAGCAGAGATGTACAGTTGTCTAGAATAGATATTTCTATTGGCAACATGCAAAAGAGTTTAGAATTATTGCGTAAAAACAAAGAGAATTTTGTTGTAAAGGCTCCCGTGGATGGATTGTTGTCCTCGTTTAATCCACTTTTAGGTGAAAGTTACACCCAAGGTCAGCCCATCGGTAAAATGGATGTTTTAGATGGTTATAAATTAGTAGCAAAGGTAGACGAATATTATATTTCAAAATTAAATGAAGGGATTCAGGGACGTGTTTCTGTAAATGGAAGTAACTTCGACATTCAATTGTCTAAAGTATTGTCTGAAGTTGTGAATGGACAGTTTCAGGTAGAGCTTCTCTTTAAAAAAGAGTCACTTCCAAAAAGTATTAAAAGAGGAATGTCTTTAAAAACAAAAGTCTTTTTATCGAATGATACCAAAGCCTTGTTAATTTCTAAAGGTCAGTTTTATCAGAGCACAAATGGAGCCTGGGTTTTTGTCGTAAATACAGATTCTAAAGCTGTAAAACGAAAGATTGTAATTGGTAGAGAAAATCCTTTTTACTATGAAATTTTAGATGGTTTGGAAGAAGGAGAAAAGGTAATCACTTCAAGTTATGACGACTTTAAAAAAGTTGATGAGATTCACATTCAGTAAGATTAATTGCCTCTTTCAGTTGGAATTACCACTAGAAAGAATTTTAAATAATAAATAACACATACAATGATAAAAATAACAGATTTAGTAAAGAATTACAGAACGGAAGAAGTAGAAACAACAGCATTAAACAACTTAAATTTAGAGGTTAAAGAAGGTGAGTTTGTCTCCATTATGGGAGCTTCAGGCTGTGGTAAATCTACTTTATTAAACATCATAGGTTTATTAGATTCATCCAATACTGGAAGTTATCTTTTTGATGGAGCTGAAGTTGCAAAATTTAATGAAAAGCAAAGAGCTGGCTTGCGAAAAGCAAATATTGGCTTTGTATTTCAGAATTTTAATTTAATCGACGAACTAACGGTGTATGAAAATGTTGAATTGCCTTTAATTTATAACAGGGTAAAATCATCGGAAAGAAAACAACGTGTCACAGAAATTTTAGAACGTATTGGTATTGCCCACAGAGCAAAACATTTTCCATTGCAATTGTCGGGTGGACAGCAACAAAGAGCTGCTGTAGCCAGAGCTTTAATTACAAATCCTAAATTAATCTTAGCCGATGAACCTACTGGAAATTTAGACAGTAAAAGTGGAAATGAAGTCATGGAATTATTAACAGAATTGCATGCCACAGGAGCTACGATTATTATGGTTACGCACTCCTCGTATGATGCGCAATTTTCATCGAGAATCATCACCTTAAAAGATGGAGAAATAATTTCAGAAAAAGCAAATGAACATTTCATAGATGTTTTGGTGAAGTAACTTTTTATACAAGAAAGAAAGCAAATAAGAAATTTCGTCTAATTGATAGCGAAGTGCTCACATGAAAACACAAAATAATGGTACATATTTGGTTTAAAATATTTTTCAGGAATCAGCAAAAAAATGGATTAAATACATTCATAAATATTAGTGGTTTAACAATGGGTTTGGCTGTCTTGCTAATTGTTTTGTTGTATTTAAAGGAAGAACAAAGTTACAATCAATGGAACCCGAATAAAGAGGATGTTTACAGAGTAAATTTGAAACAGGCTAAAAGTGGTGAAGTTTGGTATACTGTAAATGCAGGAATGTATCTTACTTTTCCTAAAGAGATACCTGAAGTTACAGAAGCGTTAATGGTAAAGCCATTTTATAGAAGTAGGGTGATACAATTTAATGATGTTTTTGAGTTCACTGATAAAACGATTATAACAGAACCTCAATTTTTTGATTTTTTTCCTTTTGAAATTATAGAGGGGGCTACTCAAAAATTTACAGAAACCAGATCACATATCGCTTTGTCTGAAGCATACGCAGCGCGTATTTTTAAGGGAGATAAAGCAATTGGAAATTCAGTTAAAATTGGAAACAAAAATTATGTCGTTGCCTGTGTGTATAAAATCCCAAAAAACTCACATCAAGAACCCGATTTGTTAATACAGTTTGAAAAAGACTTTGAAGTGCATTGGGGAAATCATAACAACGAATTGTTCTGTAGCGTAGCTAAGGGAACAGATGTCGCCATTTTAAAACAAAAAATGGATCAAATCATTCACAAAATATATAAAGCTATTGCAGAAGAAAATGGAATTACAGCAGAAGAATTTGACAACCGTTATGGAATACCCACTGTTCTTTTAGATCAATTAGATACCATATACCTTCACAATACAGCAAAAAGAGCAGGAGCCAGCGGCACTGGAAATTATCAGTTATTAATGATCTTACTGGGGCTTTCACTATTATTAATTGTTATTTCCTGTGTAAATTTCATCAATTTGTCCCTTGCAACGGCAAGTCAAAGAGCAAAAGAAGTAGGGGTTAAGAAAACATTGGGAGTATCAAAAAAACAACTGCAAATTCAATATGTATTAGAAATTGTTTTACAAGGACTTATCTCTTTTGTTTTTGCAATGGTCATTGTAGAAGTAGCCTTGCCATTTTTTAATGATTTTGTTCAAAAAGAAATTTCAATATTGCATACAGATTTGTTTGCAACCATAGGGGGTACCGCTCTTTTAATTTCATTGTTTGTTGGAAGTATTCCTGCAATTTATCTGTCAAATTTTAAATCGATAGCTGTCTTAAAAGGAAGTGTCGCTAAAAGTAAAAAAGGGAATTTAGCTAGAAATTTAATGTTGGGTCTTCAGTTTTTAATTTCAGGATTCTTTATTATTAGTATGTTAATTGTTGGAAATCAGGTACAGTTCATGATGGAGAAAGAACTTGGTTTTGATACAGAACAGTTGCTGTCTGTAGATGTATATCCCATAGATAATAAGTATAAAAAATACCTGCTTACAAGAGATCTTTTATCTAAAAATAAAAATATTACACATGTGAGTTCCAGTATGTTTGTTCCAGGAGAAGGCTGGGTGAGTGGTACTGGATTACGACATAAAAAGAATGATGTAGATTTTAATGCAGCCTCTAATTTAGTGGATTATAACTATATAGATTTTGCAAAAATACGACTTCTTAAAGGGCGTAATTTTTCTAAAAACAGAACTTCAGACACCATTAATAAAATTATAATTAATGAAACTGCTGCCAAAAAATTAGGCATTTATAAAAGTCCAATTGGTGAGGTTCTTCACCTAGGTTGGTTAGAAGATAACCAACCAGGTTTGGAAGTAATTGGTATGGTGAAAGATTATCATTTTGATGGGTTTGATACAGAAATTGGTCCGATGTTTTTTACTCTTTGGGAAAGTTTTGATTTTACGAAAACATGGTTGCCTGCCATTCAGTTTAAAATAAAACCAACTTCTATAAACCAAACAATTTCAGAAATAGAAGATTTTTGGAAAAACAATGTAGACGCTACCTATCCTTTTTCCTATGAGTTTTTGGATCAAAAATTTGCAAAAACCTACAAGAAATATAAACAACAACAAACCATGTTTTTAGTATTATCAATAATTGTTATTATAATTTCCTTATTGGGTCTATTCGCTTTAGCAACCTTAACCATTCAGCAACGTCTTAAAGAAGTTGCCATTCGAAAAACATTAGGAGCCTCTGCAAATGAAATTATGTTTCAATTATTAAAAAGTTTCTTGAAAATTGTACTTATTTCCTCCATATTATTAGTTCCTATAGGCTACTTTTTTATGCAAAATTGGTTAAATAATTTTGCCTATAGCATAGAAATGCCTTTACTTCCCTTTATAATTACCCCCATTATTTTGATCGTATTGGTGTTTGGTGTGGTCGGTTTTAAAGCGTATAAAGCCACAAAAATAGATTTGATAACCTATTTAAAATTCGAATAGAGATGCTACAAACTTGGTTTAAAATATTTTTTAGAAATAGTAAAAAGAATTGGTTCAACATCCTCATAAATATTTTGGGATTAACCCTTGGTTTTGCAGGTCTCCTATTGGTACTCTTGTTTTTTAATGATGAACAGGGGTATAATGCAAGCAACCCTAATGTAAATGAATTATATAGAGTACTTCATAAAATGGAAAATGGAGAAATTTGGGAATCTAGCACAAAGGTAGAAGGGCCAAAATATTTAGAGGACATTCCAGAAGTTACCGCCTATTATTTGAGTACTGGATGGTACGAAGATTCGGTTGTGAAAATTGGTGCTAAACAAGTATATACCAGAGATATGTTAAGAGGCAATGCCAGTTTTTTTGACCTCTTTCCTTTTAAAATTTTAGAAGGAAGTGCGGTTGCTTTTAAAGAGCTTCACTCAAACGCTGCGATCTCAGAAAAACAAGCAAAAATTTATTTTGGCAATAGCTCTGCTATTGGAAAAACAATGGAGTTTAAAGGGAGGTCTTATGAAATTACAACAGTGTATAAAATAGTTGGGAAACATTATTTTATGCCCCAAGTTGTCACACAATTTAAAGAAACTCCAGAAGGTCATTGGGGTAATTTTTCTAATGATTTGTTTGTAAAAACAACTAGTGGAGCTGCTTTGGAGGAAATTAATAAAAAAGCAAATGCTGTTTGGTATGCGAATGCAATAGTTCCTATGGCAAAAAAAGAGGGGCTTTCCCCTGAAGCGTATACAAAGAAATATGGAGTTACTATTATTCTAGAACCTCTAAAGGACATCCGTTTAAAAACAATTGCCAATCAAGCAGGACCCGAAGGGAAAGGAAATTATCAGTTAATTATTATTATGTTGTCTCTCTCGGTATTACTAATTATAATTTCTTGTGTAAACTTTATTAATCTTTCCATCGCATCGGCTTCACAAAGAGCTAAAGAAGTAGGAGTGAAGAAGACTTTAGGACTCTCTAAAAGTACCTTGACAAGAGCTTATGCGCTAGAAATTATTTTTCAAGCTGGTATTGCTTTTCTTTTGTCCTTACTATTAGTAGAACTTATTTTACCTTCTTTTAATGATTTTATGGACAAGGAAATTTCCATTCTTCAGGCTCAAATACTTTTTAATATGGCTTTTATTGCCCTATTGGTATCTATTGTAATTGGCTATATTCCTGCTATTTATATTTCTAAATTTAAAACTGTAGAAGTTTTAAAAGGCAATGTTTCTAGAAGTAAACAAGGTGTTTTTGCCAGAAATAGTATGTTGGGAATTCAGTTTTTAATTTCTGGTTTTTTTCTTATTGGCTCTTTAATCATTTACAATCAAGTACGTTATATGATGCATAAAGACCTTGGTTTTAATGGAGATCAAGTTATTATGCTGTCTATGAATGCATCTAAAAATAGATATAAAAACTATGAATTGGCTAAAAGAGAGTTAATTAAACACCCAAATATAGAGGCTATAACCAGTAATTCGTTTATTATTGGAGGAGGAAGTTCAATGACAACAAACATAGCCAATAAGGACGTTTCTGTTCAAACTCATGTAAATGCAATGGATTATAATTATTTACAAACTATGAATGTTAGGTTATTAAAAGGACGTTTTTTAGAGGAAAATAAAGCATCAGACACCATTAAAAATGTGATCATAAATGAAACCTTAGCCAAAGCATTTCAAATCTATGAGGATCCTATAGGTAAAAGAATAACATCAGATTTTAACTCTGATACTATAAAGGGTAGTTTGGAAGTAGTAGGTATGATTAAAGATTACCACGTGTTAGGTTTAGATTCTAAGATTCCGCCAACAATGTTGTATCACTGGAATACCTTTAACTGGATGAAGCAAAATTTATGGCAAATGCAATTTAAAATCAAGTCCAATTCTATTTCAGAAACTCTAAAATATATAGAAAATTACTGGAATAAACATATAGAACAAGGCTATCCTTTTCATCCACAATTTCTCAACAAACGCTTTGCAAGAACCTATGCTAAATATCAAAAACAAAAAACTTTATTTCTCATTCTAACAACGGTAGTTATTCTTATTTCTTTATTAGGATTGTTTGCCTTGGCTTCACTGACCATTCAGCAGAGACTAAAAGAAGTAGCCATACGAAAAACATTAGGAGCCTCGGTGAAAGAAATCCTATTTCAACTCATGAAAAGCTTTTTGAAAATTACATTAATAGCCTCATTTATTCTCATTCCAATCGCCTATTATCTTATGGAAATTTGGCTAGAAGACTTTGTGTATCGCATAGACATGCCACTATTGCCATTTATTTTAACGCCCATAGTACTAATTACCTTCGTTTTTGTAGTGGTTGGTTTTAAAGCCTATAAAGCCACAAAAATTGATGTAATTAATTTTTTAAAATTTGAATAGATGATTTGGAAACTTATTTAAGCTATTTTTAGAAATCGTAAAAAGAATATATTATTCTTATAAACAGTTCGTCACTGGTAATAATCTAGGAGTACCTTCTCCTAGTCCTACGGCCAGTAATAACCAACCGTCTGAAGCATAAATTTCAAAACTAATTTCTTCATATTGGTGTCCAGGATTATTCCAGGTGGCTGTGACTGTTCCTTCGGGAATAGTTACAACAGCAGAAGTAGTATGGGGAAATCCTGGGTTTGAATAAGGTGCCTCTGTACAGTTTCCTAAAGCACTAAAATAATTCCATAAATTCTTGTTTTGTAGGTAAATAAAATCATCTCTTCTAATATATAAATCATCGATGGACAAGTGTATTTCAACGATATAAAAGAGTATTTAATCTAATTGTTTTTAGTAAAATACAATGTTTTTTTAAATTTATATGATACTCTATTGTTGGTAATAACATATGAAATTATTTTACGGAGTTCATCGTTGGGTTGTTTCATGTGTATTTTAAATGGATTTAACAATCAAAAGCCGCGCGGGATGACTTATTCAGATATTAAACTAAAAATAATTTATTTCAGTAGATTAATAGCTCTCATAAGCATATACTCTGTTTATTTCTTCAGATTATGGACAATCTACACTCAGCGCTGGAAATATTGCAATTACCGGCTATAATCAACATAGTCACGATTTAAATAATAACAACACACAGAAGAATGGTCAGTTTTCATTTCTTTTACTTGTTGATATCGTTACAGGAACCGAAATAAAATTTACAGATAGAGGCTGGAGAGGTAGTTCATTTGTCTCAGGATCAAATAATGATGAAGGTATTTTGACATGGATATCAACAGAAAATATGAGTGGGGGAACCGAAATTGTTATTACCGTAGATCACTCAAGTCCTAGTGGAATTCCGTCTGCAACCCAAGGAAATATAAGTAGCGAAAATAATTTTAAACTGAAAGAAAAAAAAGGAGATCAGATTTTAGCTTATCAAGGGAGTAGTAGTTTGCCAACATTTCTATTTGCAGTAAACTGGCACGACAAATGGAGTGGAGGAAATAAGAAAGAAGAAACGGAGGTCCCTACTGGGTTAACTGAATCAATAAATGCCTTACGTATTGATAATGAGAAAGCTCATGCGCAATATAATTGCTCTATTGTACAAACAGCTTCTTTAATTTTAGCAGCAATTGCAAATACTGGGAATTGGACACTGGCAACCCACGCAGGAAGTGCAAGTAGTAATGGAAATTGGTTTACACTTGGTAATTGTAATTTTTCATTATCTGAAACTACAATTTGGAATGGAAGTTCATGGAATTCTAGTACTCCAAACAGTACTAAAAATGCTATAATTAGTGGTAATTATGATACTAGTACATATGGTTCATTTACTGCAAAAAGTTTAACTGTAAGTTTGGGTAATCTTCTCGAGATTAACGATAATACTTGTCTTGAAATTGAAAATGATATTAGCGTATTGGGTACCCTAAAGTTAACATCAAAAGGGAGTATTGTCCAAAATAATTCAATAGCTACTGTTACTGGAAATGGAAGTATGCAAGCTTACAAAACTACAGCTCCAATGAATAATTATTACGAATATACATATTGGAGTTCTCCAGTTTCATCAGAAACAATTGGAGATGGTTTGGCGGAGTCTCAACCTGGTAGACGTTATTCTTTTAGTGCTGCAGACTTTGTAGATTCCACAATGGAAACGAACAATAATAATGAGACCGTTCCGGGGCAAGATTTTATAGATGATGATGGAAACGATTGGGTACATGTGAGTAATGCAACTATAATGACTGCTGGTGTAGGGTATGCATCGATGCATTCTTCTGAAAACTTTTCGGGGTCAAACTCTCAATATGAATATATTTTTGAGGGTTATTTTAATAACGGAACTATACCAGTTGCAATATCTAGGAATGATATAGAATTAAATGATGTTAACTGGAATTTAATAGGAAATCCATATCCTTCAGCCATCGATGTTGATTTATTTTTTGCACAGAATACTTTTATAGCGGAAAATACAACTGTTATTTCATATGATCCTTCAAATGGTAACAATCACTATAGTACAGGAATTGATGCTGTCATATTTGGTTCAATTAGTACTAATGATACGAATAATACCAATAATAACGGCTATGAAGATTTTACCAATACATCCAATACTACAGAGGTAATAAGAGGATCATCATACGATTTGTCTGTAAAAATTAATACCGATGGAAATTATACCTCTCATACATTTGTTTGGATCGATTGGAATCGGGATGGCGATTTTTCAGATACTGGTGAAACCTTCGATTTAGGAGAAGACACTAATATCTCAAATCAGTTAACGAGCTCTTCACCTATTTCCATTCAAGTACCAATTTCAGCAGTTATAGGAACCACAAGAATGAGAATTTCAAGTAAATATAATGGAAATCCATCAAGTACTGAAACAGGTTTTGATGGAGAGGTGGAGGATTATTCTATAATTATTAAAGGAACAGGAAGTTTAGATCAAGTTATTTATTTGTGGTCACAAAATACACCACCCTCAAGCGATAATAATGGAAATGAGGGTAGTAATTTTAGCACTTCTGACTATGCAGTCATAAATGTTTCAGGTGAAACTGCCGGAGGAGACGGTGTAATACCAGATAGATATATACCAACCTTACAAGGTTTTTTTGTATCCTATAATAACAATGCTTCGTATACATCAAGTAGTGGCGATGTCGCTCATACTAGTATTTTGTTTACCAACTCTATGCGAGTATGCAATCAAAATAATCAATTTTTTAGAAGTTCCTCAGAAAAAGATAAACTATGGATAAACCTAACGACAGATAATGGTGTATTTAATCAGGTTCTTGTTTCTTATTTAGAGGGTGCAACTGACAATGATGATGGAATGTCTTTTGATGCTCCAAAGAATACAGCTACAGATGCAGCAGCTTTGTTGTATACAACCATGAAAGATGATAGCAGTAAAAAATATGTTATTCAAGGAAAGGCATTAGAAAGTATGAATGAAAATGAAATTATACGTATTGGGTATAAAACGATTATTGATATCCCAACAACTTATACATTATCTATAGAGAAGTATGAAGGTGCTTTTTTAAATAATAACCCCATTTATATAAAGGATAAAATACTTAATGAGGTACATAATTTAAAGGAGAATTCTTTTAATTTTACCTCTGATGCTGGAGAATTTAATGAACGTTTTGAAATTGTATTTAAAGAAGATGCACTGTCTATTGATACAGCAATAAGTAAGGATTCTTCTCTTTTAATAATTGATCATTTAAATGGAGAGGTACAATTTAAATATCAAGGTAATCATGTAATGAAGAATATAGAGATTATTGATCTTTTAGGGCGTAAATTATATAACTTTAAACCAGTCACTAATAATGAAAAGTTTAGACTTTTTAATTTAACGAATACGCTCTATATCGCAAGAGTTACATTGGATAATAATGCTGTTTTTACAAAAAAATTTATTAAAAAGTAATTTTCAAAAACAGCAAATAAAAACTGTTTACATATCAAGGAGTTTTCCGAAATTAAATTATTTTAATAAAAATTGTAATTTAAAATTGAAATAATTCCTTGGTGATGATTATTTTATTTTTTGTTAATCCAGTTTTTAGCATTTACAAAAGCTTCTAACCAAGGTGAAACTTCGTCTTTTCTATTTGCAGGATAGTTTGCCCAATTCCATTGAAAAGTAGAACGTTCAATATGTGGCATTGTAACCAAATGACGACCCGTTTTATCACACATCATTGCGGTGTTAAAGTCAGAGCCATTTGGATTATTGGGATATCCCTCATAGCCGTATTTTGCAACAATATGATAATTTTCTTCTTTTTCAGGCAAGTTAAATTTTCCTTCTCCATGAGAAATCCAAACACCCAACTCTGTTCCTGCTAAAGAAGATAACATGACAGAGGTATTCTCTTGAATTTTTACAGAAGTAAAAGAGCTTTCATGTTTCTGCGAATTATTATGAATTAATTTACCATGCACTTTGTGCGAAGGGTTAATTAAATCTAATTCCATCCACAATTGTGCCCCGTTACATATACCCACAGACAAAGTATCTTCCCTTTTAAAGAAGTTTTTTAATGCTTTTTTCGCTTTTGCATTGTATAAGAATGCTCCAGCCCAACCTTTGGCTGACCCCAAAACATCTGAATTAGAAAAGCCACCTACAGCTCCAATAAACTGAATATCTTCTAGAGTTTCACGACCAGAAATTAAATCTGTCATGTGAACATCTTTTACATCAAAACCAGCTAAATACATAGCATTAGCCATTTCACGTTCAGAATTTGAACCCTTTTCACGAATAATTGCAGCTTTCGGTTTTATAGTTTTTTTGCTAATATTTGGTAATTTACCTGTGAAATTTTTTGGAAACGTATATTTTAAAGGTTGATTTTTAAAATTATTAAAACGATCTTGAGCTAAATTATTAGCCGTTTGCTTTTGGTCGAGTAGGAAAGAGGTTTGATACCAAACATCTCTCATTTCTGAAACATCAAAAGAGAAAGTATCTTCATGGTTTTTGATGTTTACAGTTCCTGAATTATTTGCCTTTCCTATGGTGAAGAACTCGATATTATTTTCTGATAGAAGTGTTTCTACAGAATTATCTGCCTGAAAAACAATTCCTGAATTTTCAGCAAATAATACTTTTATAGTGTCTTCTTCTTTTAACGCAGTAATATTAAAATCTGCCCCTAGATGAACATCCGCAAAACACATTTCTAATAGGGTAGTAATTAAACCACCAGAAGCTACATCATGCCCTGCTGTAATTTTATCAGCTTTAATTAATGCTTGAATGGAATTAAAGGTATTCTTTACAAATGAAGGATTTTTAATATCAGGCGCTTCATTTCCAATGGTATTTAAAATTTGATGGAAAGAGCTTCCTCCTAATTTATATTCATCTTGAGAAATATTAATATAGTAAATATTCTCTTCATTCACTTGTAAAAGAGGTTCTATAACTTTTGCAATTGCATTGCAATTTCCTGCAGCAGAAATAATAACAGTTCCCGGAGAGATTACCTCATCATCAGCATATTTTTGCTTCATGGATAAAGAATCTTTTCCTGTTGGAACATTGATTCCTAAAGCGATGGAAAATTCTGAAACTGCTTTTACAGCTTTGTATAAACGAGCATCTTCTCCTTCATTTTTACAAGGCCACATCCAATTTGCAGAAAGTGATACACTTTGTAAGTTATCTTTTAAAGGAGCCCACATCATGTTTGTTAAAGATTCTGTAATGGCATTTCGACTTCCAGCTTCAGGATTGATTAAACCAGCAATAGGCGAGTGGCCTATGGAAGTTGCAACGCCTTCCTTG
This sequence comes from uncultured Polaribacter sp., assembly GCA_964275545.1. GTDB lineage: Bacteria > Bacteroidota > Bacteroidia > Flavobacteriales > Flavobacteriaceae > Polaribacter. The sequence continues at coordinate 56,344 of CAXYCO010000043.1, read as the reverse complement.
CCATTATAATCTAGAGCCATTACTCCCACATTATTCAACGGAATTTGTAAGGGACCAACACATTGTTGTTTGGCAACTTTACCTCCCACACATCGGTCTACTTTATTGGTTAACCAATCTTTACAAGCCACAGCTTCTAACTGTAAAACTTGTGCTAAATAGATGCTTAAATTCTTTGTTTTATATCTTGAATTTTTATAATTTCTTTTTACTGTTTTATCAGTCAAAATAGTTTTAGGAGAAGAACCAAACATATCCTCTAAAGCTAAATCCATCGGTTTTTCTCCTGTAGTTTTAGATTCAAAAGTAAAACGGTTATTTCCTGTAACTTCACCAACAGTATACATTGGCGAGCGTTCTCGTTCTGCAATTTTCTGTAAAGTGTCTATGTGCTTTTCAGCAATAACCAAGCCCATTCTTTCTTGAGATTCGTTCCCAATAATTTCTTTTGCAGATAATGTAGGATCTCCAACTGGCAATTGGTCTAGGTCAATTTTTCCACCCGTATCTTCTACCAATTCTGACAAACAATTTAAATGTCCACCAGCTCCATGATCATGAATAGAAACAATAGAATTTTCTTCACTTTCTACCATTCCACGAATGGCATTTGCAGCTCGTTTTTGCATTTCTGGATTTGATCTTTGAACTGCATTTAATTCAATTCCTGAAGCAAATTCCCCTGTATCTGCTGAGGATACTGCTGCTCCACCCATACCAATTCTGTAGTTTTCACCACCAAGAATAACAATTTTATCACCTTCTTTTGGGGTATCTTTTAATGCTTGTTCTGTTTTTCCATACCCAATTCCACCAGCTTGCATAATTACCTTATCAAAACCAAGTTTTCTTGGTTTTGATGAACTAGAAGAAGCATTTTCTTCATGTTCAAAAGTTAATACAGAGCCCGTTATTAAAGGTTGTCCGAATTTGTTTCCAAAATCGGAAGCTCCATTAGAAGCTTTTATTAAAATATCCATGGGAGTCTGGTATAACCAATCTCTCGCTTCAAATTTATGTTCCCAATATCTTTTTTCTTCCAAACGAGAATAGGAAGTCATGTACACAGCAGTCCCTGCTAAAGGCAAAGAACCTTTTCCACCTGCTAGTCGATCTCTAATTTCTCCTCCAGAACCTGTTGCAGCTCCATTAAAAGGTTCTACCGTTGTTGGGAAATTATGCGTTTCTGCTTTTATTGAAATTACAGAGTTAAAGTCTTCGGTTTGATAAAAATCTGGTTTGTCTGCTGTTTTTGGTGCAAACTGTTCAACTTTTGGACCTTTTATAAAAGCAACGTTATCTTTATATGCTGAAACAATGTCATTTGGAAAAAGCTTGGAAGTTTCTTTTATCAACTTAAATAAAGATGTTGGCATTTCTTCTCCATCAATAACAAAAGTTCCATTAAATATTTTATGCCTACAATGTTCAGAATTTACTTGTGAAAATCCAAAAACTTCAGAGTCTGTTAATTTTCTTCCAATTTTTTGAGAAACCCCTTCTAAATATGCAACTTCTTCCTCACTCAAAGACAATCCTTCTTGAGTATTGTATTCAGCAATATCTTTAATATTTAAAATCTCTTCTGGTTTTATTTCAATAGTGAAACTGTTTTGATCTAAACCATTAAATTTTTCTGAAATCATGGGGTCGAAATCTGAAAAATCATCTGAAACAACTTCAAACTCTTCAATTCTAATAATGTCTTTAATCCCCATGTTTTGGGTGATTTCTACAGCATTTGTACTCCAAGGAGTAATCATAGCGGCTCTTGGACCTACAAAAAAAGCATCGATAGATAAGGCTCCTATTTTAGGTTGATTGGCAAATAACCATGTCAATTTAGAAATTGTTGTTTTTGCTAATTCTTTTGTTGTTTGAACAGCAAATATTTTAGAGTCTGTATTGCCAAAGAAATGAATCATTATAGTATTGTATTTACTTGTTATTGTAAAGATGCAAATTTACTTTTTTTCAAGTTAATTTTGATGAATTATCTTATTGAAATTTGTTATTTATTCACCATGTTTTAAACAAATAAAAAGACGACTATAAAAGTCGTCTTTCAATGTTTAATTGTCTTTCTATTTTTTAAGACTTTATAAGTTTTTTTGTTGTTGTACTATTTCCAGAGGTTACTTTTATCAGGTAAATTCCTTTTTGAAGAGAAGAGACATCAACTTTATTTTTATTGCTATTTACTATATCAGAAAGGATTAATTTACCTAAAACATTGTAAATCTTAATAGTTGAATTTTGTTCTGTTCTTATAAATAAATTATTTCCTTTTAGAGGATTTGGATACATTTTAAATGATTCTAAAATAGTTTCATTTTCTATACTTAATGTTGACGTAAAATAACCAATACCATCAAAAGTGTTTGCTGCAAAAGGAGTCCATTCGTTTTGTAAGTCAAATATTGTATTTGGTCCACTAACATCTTCATTTCTTCTCAATGTGATGTTTTGCGCAAATTGAGAACCACTTCCCTGATTTATAGTACCAATCACATCTATTAATACGCCATCCTTAAACAATCCAACAGGGTCATTACCATTAAAATTTAATGGAGAACCATTATTTGTAGAATCATTATTAGCTCTTTTTAAATCTGCTTCTGCAACTAAAGTTGCATCATCTGCAGATTCATTAATAATAACAAAAACATCGTTAGGAACGATACTAGTTACTGTTCCTGTAGAGATATCAAATTCATCAATCCAATCACCAGCACCGTTAGATTGTTTTTTAATCGAATATCCCGATAAGTTTACAGTATTTCCAGTAAGATTAACAATTTCTAAAGCTTTATTGTTCCCTCCGTTAGGTTCTATATATTCAGAGAAAAATAACTCTGAAGCCACACCAGTTCCTCCAGCGGTGGTGGTAACATCGATAGTTGTTGATTCTGTTGAAGTATTCCCAGAGGCATCTTTGGCAATAATATATACAGTATACTCTGTTGTTGCTGTTAATCCAGTAATTGTAGTTGTTAAGTTTGACACGGAACTATTTAAGGCTCCGTTTACATAGATATCATAACCAGCAACCACATTATTATCGGTTGAAGCTGTCCATGTTAGTCCAAAAGAACTATCAGAAATCGTATTTGCTGATACATTTGTTGGTGTGGATGGGGCTTCTGTGTCTTCTAAAGTGTTTCCATTTACTGCGGCACTTTGTGCTGATTTGTTATTGACTAAATCTTTCGCTAAAACAGTAATGCTATAAGTTGTATTGGTAGTTAAGCTTGAAATACTAACCATCGTCTCTGTAGTAGTCTGTTTGGTTAAGATTCCGTCTACAAAAATATCATAACCCGTTACCGCTTCATTATCTGTTGAAGCTGTCCAAGAAACATCAAAAGAAGTATAACTAATATTACTTATTGCGACATCTGTTGGAATAGAGGGTGCTTCTGTATCATTTGTAGTATAGATTCCCCAAGTATCTTGAGCCGAATCTCCACCCCAAATTCTTGTTGCCAAAAAGGGATTGTCTATAAAAGGGTTTCTATTCCCTTGTGCTGAATTATTTTGTGTATTTTCATGAAACGTATTTCTTCCTTTTTCAAAATCTGAAACTGGATCTTCAACATTCCACACTAAAAATAAATCAATCATATCATCTGCGGTATTGCCATTATTACCAACTCCAACTGCAGAGGGCAAACAAACATCTCCATAACGTAAATACATGTACATCATCATTCTAGCTACATCTCCTTTCCATTCATCACCAGGATACCAAGCTGCCGTATTAGGGCCATCATTTCCATTGTGAAAATCTAAAGTTGAAAACCCTGAATTACCAGAACCTCTTCCAAATTTCCGATTGCTTCTAGAAGAGTTTCTACTTGGGTCTGCTGGTCTTAAATGATGCGCATCAGCTCCAGGACCGGTAGTCCCTAAATTCGGGTTCCCTAAAGATCTTGCGAAAACATGTTCTCTATTCCATTCGGTATCTCCACCACCATTATTATTGATGCCTCGTTCTCTATCGTTGCTAATGTCTTGGTCGGTTCCATTTTCATAACCATAAATTAATAGTACTTCAGAAGAGTTATCTGAGTTCACATCAGTTGCTTTACAAGCTTCCCAAACTCCTGGAGTATATACTAAAAAATTAACATGTGTGGTCGTAATTTTTGTTGCTAATGCATCTTTCAGTGCAATTCCAGTTAAGTTTAAGTCCACATCGTCATAATATGGTTCTGCTTGAGAGTATGAAATTAAGGATGTAATTGTAAAAATAAATAATAGTAATTTTTTCATCATATATAAGATTATTTTTTTTCTAAAAGAGCCATATAGAATCCATCAAAACCTGAGGTATGTGCTAATATTTTTTTATCCGAAACAAACATAAACTCTTTCCCTGAATCGGATGTTAAGAATTTATGAACTTGATTTTGATTTTCTGACGGTAGTATGGAACAAGTTGCATACACCATTTTTCCTCCTGGCTTTACCATTTTAGAATATTGTTGTAAAATATCTTGTTGAATTTTTTTAATATTGTCTATAAATTCAGGTTGTAATTTCCATTTTGAATCTGGATTTCTTCTAAGTACTCCTAATCCAGAACAAGGCGCATCAATTAAAACTCTGTCTGCTTTTCCGTGTAATTTTTTAATAGGTTTTGTAGAATCTATGACACGCATATCTATATTATGAGCTTTATTTCTTTTGGCTCTTACTTTTAATTTTCGGAGTTTACTTTCGTAAATATCCATAGCAATGATTTGTCCTTTATTTTCCATCAAAGCTGATAAGTGTAAGGTTTTTCCACCTGCACCAGCACAAGTATCAATTACTTTCATACCTGGTTTTACATCTAAATATGCAGCTACTAATTGAGATGAAGCATCTTGCACTTCAAAAAAACCATTATGAAAAGCTTCTGTTTTAAAAACATTTGCTCTTTCTGGTAAAATTAAAGCATCTGGATGATGAGGTAAAAATTCTGTAATTACATTTTCTGATTTTAATTTCTTTTGAAGAATTTCTCTAGAAATATTTAAGGTATTTGTTCTTAAAATAACATTTGCTTGTTTATTTAAAGCAGCCATTTCTTTGGTCCAAAGTTCTTCCCCTAATTCAGAAACACAGATTTCATCCATCCAATCAGGTATTGATTCTCTGTATTTTCTTGTTTTAGAAAGCTCATCAAAACGCCCCTTAATTCTTCTTTCTGGAACATCACCAACTTGGTTCCATTCTGGCAATGCAATTCCTCTTAGAATACACCATACTGAAAATAGTCTCCAAATATTATCTCTGTCATATGGAACTTTAACTTCAGCAATTTCAGCATATAATCGATTCCAGCGAACAATATCATAAATAGTTTCAGCAACAAATTTACGATCTCTTGCTCCCCAACGTTTATCTCTTTTTAGTGCTTTTTCTACAGCTTTATCTGCATAAACACCTTCATTAAATACATCTCTAATACTATCAATAACTGCAAAAGTTAGATTTCTGTGTAGTCTCATTTTTAAATATAATCGGCTACAAATATAAGTTAAATAAAAGGTATTTTGTATTTTCGTTATTTAAAAATTTTCTTTTGTTTGTTTACATTTCTTTAATTTAAATAATATTATTTTATAATAAAATGATTCAAAAAATTGATCACACAGATAGTTCTACTGCTAAAGAAATAAGAAATGTCTTTCAGCGCTCTTATGCTGTTGAAGCAAAGCTTTTAAAAGCCAAAGATTTCCCGCCTTTAAAAAGAAGTTTAATATCATTTGAACATAGTAATACAACTTTTTATAGCTATGTTAAAAATGATGTAATTGCAGGTGTTATTGAAATTAATGAAAAAGAAACTTTTGTTCACATACAAAGTTTGGTCGTTATTCCTTCTTGTTTTAGAAAAGGAATAGGGAAAGAATTAATGAATTATGTATTGAGTTTATATACTTCAAATCTTTTTATGGTAGAAACAGGCCTGGCTAATATTCCAGCAATACAATTGTATAAAAGTTTAGGCTTTAATGAGGTTAAACAATGGGACACAGAAATTGGTATTAGAAAGATTAGATTAGAAAAAAGTAAAAATAAATTGTAAAATTATTTTAAAATTGAATTTAGATTATCCTATTACATATATCAAAGGAGTTAGTGTACAAAAAGCAACGCTTTTGTTTGCGGAATTGGGTATAAAAACATGTAATGATTTACTTAATTTTTTCCCTTTTAGATATATCGATAAAACACAATTTTATACCATTAAAGAATTACAACCCAATTCTTCTGAAGTACAAATTGTAGGTAAAATTATGCATGTAAAATCGGTTGCTCAAAAAAGGGGTAGTAGGTTAGTAGCAACATTTCAAGATGCTACTGGAAGTATGGAATTGGTTTGGTTTAAAGGGCAAAAATGGATAAAAGATTCTTTGAAGGTTAATGAATCTTATGTAGTTTATGGCAAGATGAATTATTATAATGGCAGTTTTAGTATTCCACATCCTGAAATAGAATTGGCCACAGAATATAAAAATAAGTTGCAAACCAAGATGCAACCCGTATATCCATCTTCAGAAAAATTAACAAACTCTGGTATTTCTAATAAGTTAATGCGAAACTACATTCAGAGCTTATTGCAACAATTTTTTGACGGAATTCAAGAAAGTCTTTCACCAGAAATTATTTCGGATTTTAAATTGATGCACAAACGAGAAGCCTTATTAAATATTCATTTCCCTAAAAATCAAGAACATTTAGCAAAAGCTGAATATCGATTAAAGTTTGAAGAGTTGTTTTTTATTCAACTCCAATTGTTGCGTAAAAAATTAATCAACAAAACAAAAATTAAAGGATTTGTTTTTCAAAATGTAGGTGCAGTTTTTAATGAATTTTATGCAGATAAATTGCCTTTTAACTTAACAAATGCTCAAAAAAAAGTACTCAAAGAAATTAGAAAAGATGTAGCTTCTGGGGCACATATGAATCGCCTTTTACAAGGTGATGTTGGCTCAGGAAAAACCATAGTTGCCGTCTTATCAATTCTTTTGGCAATTGATAACGGTTTTCAGGCTACATTAATGGCGCCGACTGAAATTTTAGCAAATCAACATTATATAGCAGTCTCAGAGCTTTTAGAGGGAATGAATATAAAAGTTGAAATTCTTACAGGTTCTACAAAAACAAAAAAAAGAAGAACAATTCATCAAAATTTAGAAGATGGAACTTTGCATATTTTAATTGGTACACATGCTTTATTAGAAGACAAAGTGAAATTTCTAAATCTTGGAATCGCAATTATTGATGAGCAACATAGATTTGGTGTGGCTCAAAGATCAAAACTTTGGAAAAAAAACACGACAGTTCCTCATATTTTAGTAATGACCGCAACTCCAATTCCAAGAACTTTGGCAATGTCTGTGTATGGAGATTTAGATATTTCTGTAATCGATGAATTACCTCCGGGAAGAAAAGAAGTAAAAACGGTGCATAGATTTGATAGCAATAGGCTGTCTGTATTCAAATTTATTAAGGATGAAATATCTAAAGGAAGACAAGTCTATATGGTGTATCCATTAATTCAAGAATCTGAAGTTATGGATTATAAAGATTTAATGGATGGATATGAAAGTGTTTCTCGAGAATTTCCATCGCCAAAATATCAAATAAGTATCGTTCATGGACAAATGAAACCTGCAGATAAAGAGTTTGAAATGCAACGTTTTGTGAAGGGAGAAACACAAATTATGGTGGCAACAACAGTTATTGAAGTTGGGGTTAATGTGCCAAATGCAAGTGTAATGATTATTGAGAGTTCAGAACGTTTTGGACTTTCTCAACTCCATCAATTAAGAGGAAGGGTTGGAAGAGGAGCTGACCAAAGTTATTGTATTTTATTATCTAGTTATAAATTATCGCCAGAAGCAAAAACACGTTTAAAAACCATGGTTGAAACTACTGACGGATTTAAAATTGCTGAGGTAGATTTAAAGTTACGAGGCCCCGGGAATATTATGGGAACACAACAAAGTGGTGTTCTAAACTTAAAAATTGCAGATATTGTAAAGGATACACAAATTTTAGTAGCTGCAAGAAATAAAGCTATTTCTTTAATACAAGAAGATTCTAATTTATCTAAACCAGAAAATTCTAATATTAAAAACGCATATTTAAAACTGTCTAAAGCATCTGAAATTTGGAGTGAAATTAGTTAGACTTTACAAAAATCATACAATGTTGCCATGGTAGATTCGTTATGTTTTTTTTAAGCCTAAAACCAGATAATTTCATCTCTTTTATTGCTTGTTTTTCAGACATTTTATGAAGTTTCTTCATAGGAACAGCATCGTCTTCTAATCTATATTCTATTAAATAAATTTCACCTTCCTTTTTTAAAGATTTATAAATGGAAGCTAACATTTCTTTTGGATATTCAAATTCGTGATACACATCTACCATTAAAACTTTATCGACCGATTTCACTGGTAAATCTATTTTTTTCTCACTTCCTTCGATCAATTCTATATTTTTATATTCTTCATATTTTTTATTGCTAAAAATTGCTTCCAACATTTCTAACTGAATATCTACTGCAAACACGTTTCCTTTATTTGCTAAAGGTGCCATCTTAAATACATGATAACCAGAACCAGCACCAATATCAGCAATAACATCGGTTGGTTTTATATTCATGTTTTTAATGAGTTTAGAGGTATTTTCTTCTTTTTCTCTGGAAGATCGCTCTAACCAATTTATTCCTTCAAAGCCCATAACATAAGCAATTTCTCTTCCTAAATACCATTTCCCAATTCCATTATAATCTCCTTTTTTGAACGTATAATGTTCTTGTAAAACTTTTTTCTGCTGAGTTTTACAGGAGGAAATACTAATAAGTAAAAGAATTATAATTTTAGGAATAAGTGACTTTATCATAGTTTAAAAATACAAATTGTGATTGCTATTGAGTCTTAAAAAAAGTTTAATTTTATATTTTTTACGATACGATTTGCTTCTTTACTTGATTTTTTATAATTAGTTTAAAAAAAAATGGGAATCGTTTTCATTGTATTATTTCAGTTCATATTTAAAAAATGAATTTTATTCTTCTCAAATAAAAAGCCTCATCCATTTGATGAAGCTTTTAAGAAATAATAATATTGCTATTTTTTAACGAGTTTTTTAATCATTCTTTCTTGATTGTCAATAATTTCAATGATATAAATTCCTTTTTTTAAAGAATTTACATCAATACGGTTAGAAGTTAAAGTTCCTTTAATTACTGTTTGTCCTAAAGTATTTATAATTCTAAAGCTAATATTTTCTGAATCTGTATTTTGCAATTGAATGTTCACAAAATTTCCAGAAACAGGATTTGGAAACAATGTGAAGTCATCTTTAAAATCATAAGATTCAGAAGTATTTAAACTTCTAATAAAATGAACTGCAGAAGTTTTAAATGCATTTCTTGCTGAACTAGCTCCAGTTTTTCCAGTAATAGTTACTTGATCTATGTAAATATGATCTGCATTTCCACTTGCATCATTTTGAAATCTAAATTGAGCATTGTCTACAAAATTATAATTTACTGCATCTAAATTTACAGTTGCAGAGTAGAAATTATTGTTTTCAAAATCAGTTCCTCTTGCATAGGTTGCAACTGTCTCCCAAGAACTTCCATTATAGTAACGCATCCAGAAATCTTCATTATTTTCCATGCTATAGGCATAGAAGTAGAATTCAACTTCAACAGTTTCAAAAGAAGAAAGGTCATATATTTCTGACGTCATCGCAGATGCAGAACCAGAATTATCACGTATTCTTATGGAATAATTCCCTTCATAAGAACGAGAACCTGAATATCTAAATGCATCATTTCCTCCATCTTCCCAATTATCCCAACCAGATTCAAAGAAAGATTCAGATAGTATAGTTGATGTGCTTATTGGGAGTGCCAAAGTTGTTAAAGACACTAAATTACTAAGAGAAGTATTTCCAGCTGCATCTCTAGCAGCAATAGATAGATTATATATAGTGTTTTCTGTTAAACCAACCACAGAAAAGCTATTCTCAGAAACAGTACCAATAACAGAACTTCCATCTAAAATATCATAACCAATAACAGCAACATTATCTGAAGAGGAAGACCAGTTTAAATCCAATGAGGTTTGTGTAATGTTTGAGACTGATACACTTACTGGATCAGGAGCTGTTAAATCTATAGTAGTTGCATTTGCAGTATTACTAACTGTTGACAAGTTACCTGCTTCGTCTTTTGCAAAAACTGTAAAATTATAAGAAGTTACAACTTGTAAACCTGTAACGGTAAAATTCGTATTGGTTGAACTTCCTATTACATTAGCATCATTATAAATATCGTAGCCAGTTACTGCAGTATCATCTGATGAAGCAGACCAAGATAGGTTTACTGAAGTTTCAGTAGTATTTGAAACAATCAAATTAGACGGTGCAGAGGGTGGTGAAGTGTCTGGAAGTATGCCACCATCTATAAAATGGTTTCCAAGTCCACTAAAATTGTTGGTACTGAAAGTATTCCATTCTGAAGTCGAATACACATCGTTGGGAGCTGTTACTGACGATTTTCTTTGTAGAGTTACATTTTGAGCAAAATTTACATCACTAGAAGCATTTCCTAATAGATCTATTAGAACATCATTTTTAAACAATCCAACAGCATCATTACCATTAAAAGACATTACACCACTATTTGTTAGATTAGCGATATTTAATATCGCTGAAGTTGCACTACCATGAGCAATAACATATACTTGCCCGTTTGCTAAACTTCCATTTAAATTTAAAACACTTGAAAAAGAACCAGAGCCATTAGTAGCTTTCTTTAGAGAATATATAGACAAATCAATTGTATTTCCTGTAAAGTTTGCAATTTCAATGGCTTTATTATTAGAAGAACCTTCAACATATTCAGAAATTAATAATTCAGAAGTTGTTCCGTTTGATGGAGCAGATTCAGTGCTTACATTTAAACTGTTACTTGAGGCAGAAGTATTACCTGCTTCATCTTTTGCCTTAACAAAATAGGTGTAAGAAGTGCCTTCGGTTAGACTACTTACAGAATAGTTTGTTGCAGAAACTGAACTAATAATTGTTGTTCCTTGATACACATCATAACTAGTTACCCCAATATTATCAGTAGAACTTGTCCAATTTAAATCTAGAGAAGTTTGCGTAATATTGGATGAGGTTAAATCCGTTGGATTTGTTGGTGCAGTAGTATCAGGAATTGGTAAGGTCGTTATAAAAATAGTATTACTAGCCGGTGAAATATTAGCTGCTGCATCAAAAGCAGTTACAGAAAAATTATAAGCAGTAGCATCTACTAAATTAGAAACTGTAAAAGCTGTATTTGTTAACGATGCTATTTTTACTTCATTTTGATAAACATCATATCCAGTAACAGCAATGTCATCATTGGAAGCAGACCAATTTAAATTTACTGTTGTTTGAGAAATATTTGAGGCTATTAAATTTACTGGAGCACTAGGAGCGGTCGTATCTACTGGAGTTCCTGAGTCTATAGTATGACTTCCTAAGCCACTAAAAGTATCCGTAGTTAATGTATTCCATTCTGAAACGGTGTATAATGTATTTGGACTTGAAATGGACGATTTTCTTTGTAGAGTTACATTTTGAGCAAAATTCACATTACTAGAAGCATTCCCTAATAGATCTATCAGTATATCATTTTTAAATAACCCAACAGCGTCATTCCCGTTAAAAGACATTAGTCCGCTATTTGTTACGTTGGCAATATTTAATATTGATGAATTTGCACTGGCATGAGCAATAACATACACTTGTCCATTAGTTAAACTTCCACTTAAATTTAAAACGTTAGTAAAAGAACCAGAGCCATTTGTAGCTTTCTTTAATGAATATGAAGATAAATCAATTGTATTTCCTGTAAAATTTGCAATTTCTAAAGCTTTATTATTAGAGGAGCCCTCTATATACTCAGAAATGAATAACTCTGTTGCCGTAATATTTCCTGTCCCTCCAGGAGTAGTTGTTAGTGAAACAACATTGCTATTTGAAGAAACATTAGAAGCTGCATCAAATGCTTTTACAGAAAAAGAATATGAAGTTCCCTGCATTAAATTTGTAGCTGTAAAGTTCGTATTGATAGAAGTACCAATTTGAGTTGTTCCACTAAAAATTGCATAACCACTAACAGCGGTATCATCTGTTGATGCTGTCCATGCTAAATCTACGGAAACCTCTGTTATATTTGAAGCGACTAGACCAGATGGTATTGTAGGTGCTTGAATGTCATTATTGCCATTTCCGTTACCAAATAAATCTTCTGCTTGTGGTCCACCCCAGATTTGAGTTGCAAAAGCTGGATTATCTATAAAAGGATTTCTATTTCCTTGTAAACCCTGTAAAATAGGATTACGTTGTATTTCTAGATCAGAAACAGGATCCTCTGCATTCCATTCTAAAAATAAAGTGAGCATATTAGAATCTGATGGAACCGATGACCCAACAGCAACTCCTGAAGGTAGTGTTTGACTTCCATAACGTAAATACATGTACATTATCATACGGGCAACATCTCCTTTCCATTCATCACCAGGGTACCAGTTTCCTGCTGCTGTAGCTCCAGAATTACCAGATCCATTTTCAAACTTTCGATTACTTCTAGAAGAGTTTCTTTGTGCATCACAAGGACGTAAATTATGGGCATCTGCACCAACTCCAGTAGTTCCTAAATTAGGGTTTCCTAATGATTTTGGATATGTATGTTCTCTATTCCAAACACCAGATCCACCACCATTCTGATCTTTATCACGTGATCTGTCATTGGTAATATCTGAATCAGAATCGTTCCAACCATAAATTAGTAGAACCTTACTTGGATCAGCAGGATCAAGATCCGTTTGTTTTAGAGCATCCCAAACACCTGGTGTATATGATAGATTTGTTATATGTGTATTGATAATTTTTATTGCCAAAGCATTTTTTAATGCGATACCAGTTTGATTAAAATTCACGTCATTGTAATAAGTTGGAATTTGTGTGAATACTGAAAATGAAATAGTCAGCAATAGTAGGGTTAATATTTTTTTCATAAAATTTAAGTTGAGGGTTAAAATTAATGACTCAGCAAATTAAGGGATTTAAGAAATGTTAAAACTTTGCTAATTACTTAGTTATTAATTACATATTAACAATCTACTTTTAAATAATAAAATATATAAAAAATGGTTAAATTTGCAGACTGAAAACCTCAAAAAGAGAATATGAAAATATCATACAATTGGTTAAAACAATTTTTACAGATTGATTGGGAAGCAATTAAAGTAGGAGAATTGTTAACTGATTTAGGATTAGAAGTAGAAGGTATTGAAACCAAAGAATCAATAAAAGGTAGCTTAAAAGGTATTGTTGTTGGAGAAGTTTTAACATGTATTCAGCATCCAAATGCAGATAGGCTAAAAATAACTAGTGTGAATATAGGTTCAGCAGATCCGATTCAAATAGTATGTGGTGCTTCAAATGTAGCGACTGGACAAAAAGTACCTGTGGCAACTATTGGTACAACCTTGTTCGATGATAATGGTCAAGGTTTTAAAATTAAGAAAGGTAAAATTAGAGGAGAAGAAAGTCATGGAATGATTTGTGCCGAAGACGAACTAGGTTTAGGTAAAGGTCATGATGGGATTTTAGTTTTAAACTCCGAGATTAAAGTTGGTACTTCTGGTGCAGAAGTTTTTAATATAGAGACAGATGAAGTTTTTGAAATTGGATTAACACCCAATAGATCTGACGCTATGAGCCATTTTGGAGTAGCAAGAGATCTAAAAGCTGGATTATTGCAGCAAGATGTTAATTTAGAATTAATTTCTCCATCAGTTTCAGACTTTCATGTAAATGAAAGAACTTTACGTATTGATGTTGAAGTTCAAAATAAAGATTTAATCCCACGCTATTGTGGAATTACAATAACAGATATTGAAGTAAAGGATTCACCAGAATGGATTCAAAACAGATTAAAATCAATTGGTTTAATTCCAAAAAATAATATTGTAGATATTACAAACTACGTTTTACACGAATTAGGACAGCCATTACATGCCTTTGATGCACAAAAGATAAAAGGAAACAAAATCCTTGTAAAAAACTTAGCAGAAGGAACAAAGTTTAAAACCTTAGATTCTATTGAAAGAGAATTATCTTCTGAAGATATTATGATTTGTGATGGAGATTCTAATCCATTATGTATTGGAGGAGTTTTTGGTGGAATGAAGTCTGGAGTAACAGAAAATACGACCTCTATATTTTTAGAAAGTGCTTATTTTAATCCAGTTTCAATCAGAAAAACTGCAAAGCGACATTCTTTAAATACAGATGCTTCTTTCCGTTTTGAACGTGGTATTGATATCAATATGACAAAATATGCCCTCAAACGTGCAGCGTTATTAATTAAAGAATATGCTGGAGGAAAAATGGGGTCTGATATTTCTGATTTTTATCCAGAGAAATTAGAAGACTTTCAAGTTTTTTTATCTTATGAAAATGCCAATAGACTAATTGGACAAGATATTCCTAGAGAAACTATAAAAAAGATTTTAGCCTCTTTAGAAATTAAAATAAATAGTGAAACTGAAGGAGGTTTAGGATTAACAATTCCGACTTACAGAACAGACGTTCAGCGTGAAGCTGATATCATTGAAGAAATTTTAAGAGTTTACGGGTATAATAATATTGAGTTTTCTCATAAATTGAACACTTCAATTTCTTTTGATTCCAATAAAGAAGACAAGATTGAAAATATTGTAGCAAATCAACTAAGTTCTTTAGGTTTTAATGAAACTATGGCAAACTCTTTGACCAAAGCAGATTATATTAACCTATCAGAAAACTTAAGTCCTGAACATAATGTTGAGATGTTAAATCCACTAAGTAATGATTTAAAAGTGATGCGTCAATCATTATTATTTGGAGGTTTAGAATCAATTTCTTACAATATTAATAGAAAAAATAATGACTTAAAGTTTTATGAATTTGGTAAAACATATCATAAATATGATACTAAATACCAAGAAGACAAACATTTAACCTTATTTATTACAGGAAATAGAACTAAAGATAGTTGGAAAACAACCAACCAAATTTCTGATTTCTTTTACACAAAAGGGCTAGTAACCAGCATGTTAGATAGGTTAGGGATTCGTAATTTAAAAAATATGCCAATTAAATCAGATGTCTTCTCTGAAGGAATTACATTGAGTCTAGGTAAAATAAAACTAGTTGATTTAGGAGTTGTTAAAAAATCAATTCTAAAAGAGTTTGGTATTAAACAAGAAGTTTTATTTGCAGATTTTAATTGGCAAAATCTTTTAAAATTAAGTAGTAAAAAAAATATTACAGTATCAGATTTGCCCAAATTTCCAATTGTAAAAAGAGATTTAGCTTTATTGTTAGACTCTAAAACCGAATTTAAAGAAGTGTATAACTTGGCATTTCAATCAGAAAAAAATCTTTTAAAAGATGTTGATTTGTTTGACGTATACGAGGGAAATAATTTGCCTGAAGGAAAAAAATCATATGCGGTTAGTTTCTTATTGCAAGACGAAACAAAAACGCTTGCAGACAAGCAAATAGATAAAATAATGCAAAAGCTTCAACAAACTTTTGAAAAGAATTTAGATGCTATTTTAAGATAATTTATAAGCTCTAATTTTATTAGAGCTTTTTTTATATTTAATGATTATGTATAAATTAATAATTAGACCGGTACTTTTTCTATTTGATCCAGAAAAAGTTCATTATTTTACTTTTTCCTTGATTAGGTTTTTGTGTAAAATTCCTTTAGTGCAATCAATTTTTAGAAGTCTGTATCAATTCAATGATAAGCGTTTAGAAAGAACATTATTTGGTATTACTTTTAAAAACCCTGTTGGTTTAGCTGCTGGTTTTGATAAAAATGCAGTTTTATATAATGAATTAGCAAATTTTGGTTTCGGTTTTATAGAGATTGGTACAATTACTCCAAAAGGTCAAATAGGCAATCCAAAAAAGCGTTTATTTCGTTTAAAAGATGATAAGGGAATTATCAATAGAATGGGTTTTAATAATGATGGAATTGAAGCAGCAATAACAAACCTGAAAAATAATAAAGGAAAAGTAATTATAGGTGGTAATTTAGGTAAAAACACAGCTACATCACCAGACAAATATACAGAAGATTATTGTGAAGTTTTTTTAGCTTTACATTCCTATGTAGATTATTTTGTTCTAAATGTAAGTTGCCCAAATGTTGGTAGTCATGCAAAATTAAATGATAAAGAATATTTAGTAGAGTTAATTTCTGCTGTTCAGAAACTGAATAGTAAAGAGGAAAAACAAAAACCAATTTTGTTAAAAATTGCTCCAGACTTAAATCAACTTCAACTAGATGAAATTATAGCCTTGGTTGCAGAAACAAAAATCGATGGAGTTATCGCTTCAAATACATCAACAACGAGAGATAATTTAAAGGTTTCTAAAGCACGACTGAAAGAAATAGGAAATGGTGGCGTAAGTGGTCAACCAATTAAAAATCAGAGTACAAGAGTGATTAAATATTTGGCTGATACTTCTAACAAAGCATTTCCAATTATTGGAGTAGGAGGTATCCACTCTGCAGAAGATGCTATTGAAAAATTAAATGCTGGTGCAGATTTAGTTCAGGTATATACTGGTTTTATTTATGAAGGTCCAAGTCTGATAAAAAAAATAAATAAGGCTTTACTTAATGATTAATCTTTGAGTTTTTACTTAGTTTTCGTTTTGAGTTATTTTTACAAATATGCTCATGAATGCTTTTTTTACAGCACCAATAGAGAATTAGTAATTTTAGATATAGATTAAAAAGGTTTGTACTGTTTGCATAAGTATAATTTTTACTGTGATACTTGCTAACACCCTAAGCAAAGATTTTTAAAGATGTGTAATTATTCTAATTTCAATCTTATAAGTACATTTAATTGTTCGAAATCAATGAGTATTTTTAGGATCAATTGTGTGATTTTATTCTTAGTGTTATTTAATTATATACTGACGAAAAATAGATATTGAATTGTTCTAAATTTCTATTTTTGATAAAAATAAATGAATGAATATTGAAATTTTATTTTCATTTTCTTTAGC
The DNA here is from genome assembly GCA_964275545.1 of uncultured Polaribacter sp. Lineage (GTDB taxonomy): Bacteria > Bacteroidota > Bacteroidia > Flavobacteriales > Flavobacteriaceae > Polaribacter. Next base: position 39,196 of record CAXYCO010000043.1, on the reverse strand, counting down.
AACCTTAGCTTTAGCATGTTCTCCAGGTCCAGATAATATTTTTGTACTTACACAAAGTATAGTAAACGGTAAAAAGTATGGTTTAGCCACTGTTTTTGGATTGATTTCTGGCTGTATAATACACACAACTTTATTGGCATTTGGCGTTTCTGCAATTATAAAGAATTCTGAAAGTTTATTTTTTGTTATAAAATTATTCGGTGCGATGTATCTAGTCTATTTGGCATACAAAGTATTTAAATCTGATGCATCTATTGCGTATTCAGAAGAAAATATAGAGAGAAAAACTACTTTACAATTGTTCAAGCAAGGCTTTATTATGAACGTTTTAAACCCTAAAGTTTCAATTTTCTTTTTGGCTTTTTTTCCTGGATTTTTATTTAGTAAAACGTTAAGTACAATAACTCAATTTTATGTTTTGGGTTTTTTATTTATGTTTGTATCTTTAATTGTTTTCTCCTTAATAGCTATTTCAGCCGCTAGTATCTCTGAAAGCATTAAAAAATACAAGCATATAAGTTTGTATCTTAAATGGATACAAATTGTTGTTTTTGTTATGATTGCAGTTTTTATTTTGATTTAAAATCAAACGATCTCGTCAATAGAATCTAGAATAATTTTACAACCTTCAATAATTTCTTTATCAGAAATGGTGAGTGGTGGCGTAATTCTTATAGCTTTACCTTCAAATAATAAAAAGAAAAGAATAATTCCATTTTCTAGACATTTATGAATAATTTTTGCAACTAATTCAGGAGTTTCAAAAATTGCAGCTAACATTAAACCTTTACCACGAATTTCTTTTATTGCAGAATGTTGTAGATGCTTTTTAATTATTTTTTCTTTTCGTAAACTTTCAGAAACTAAATCGGTACTAATAATTTCTTTTACAGTTGCTAAACCAGCGGCAGCTATAATAGGATGACCAGCAAATGTTGAAATATGTCCTAATGTTGGGTTTTCTTTAAGTAAACTCATATTATCAAAAGATGAAATAAAAGCTCCAATTGGCATTCCACCGCCTAATCCTTTTCCTGTAATAATAATATCCGGTGTTACATTATAGTTTTCAACCCCCAAAATTTTCCAGTCCTTCCAACTCCAGTTTGAATTTCATCTAAAATTAGAAAGTGCACCAACCTCTTTACAACGTTTTTCTACTCTAGATAAATAGTTGTTTACAGGTTCTATAAAGCCAGCACCTCCTTGAATGGTCTCTAAAATTACAGCAGCAGTTTTGGTCGTAATTTTCATTAAATCAATGATGGTTATTAAATTGAATAAATTTAATTCCAGGAATTAATGGTCTAAAAACTTGATTTTGTTTTTCTACTCCAGAAACACTCATTGCACCCTGAGTATTTCCGTGATAAGAGACCTTTGCAGCAATAAATTCAGCTCTATTGGTAACTCTTTTTGCTAGTTTTAAAGCTCCTTCAGTAGCTTCTGTTCCTGAATTTGTGAGATATACGGAGGATAAATTTTCAGGTAAAGTATCTGCTAAAAAACTACATAATTCTACTTGTGGTTTTTGGATAAATTCACCGTAAACCATCACATGAGAGTGTTTATCTAACTGATATTTAATGGCTTCAGAAATTATTGGATGATTATGCCCTAAACTGTTAGCAGAGACACCAGCTACAAAATCTAAATACTTTTTACCAGAAGTATCGTAGATGTAACTTCCTTTTGCATGAGAAATTTCCATTGCAAGTGGATAAGGAGAAGTTTGTGCTTGATATTTAAAAAAGTCAGATTTCATAGTACTACTCCTTTGAAAGTATAAAAACTTTTTCTTTCCCTTTATTTTTTAATTTTTCTTTGCCCTTATTCTTAGGCATAAATTTAACAGCTTTAGCTTTTTTTACAAGATTCGATTTTTTGTCATTCTTTGATTTTATATCTGCTTTATCTTTAATAAAAATATCTTGCATTTTTTTTGGTTGTTCATCTTCTCGCCAAATAAAACCTTGTAAGCTTTTTACATCTTCAGGTAATTCTGAAGGTGGAAATGTTTTTCCATCTGATTTTTTCAAGTATTTAATAGATTCTATAATTCCTTTGTCTAGAGTGAATTCTATATTACTTGATATTTCTTTGGTAATAGTTTCTAAAACATTTGTTTCTTCATTTCTATTATAATAAACGGATTCTGCATTTCCCTTTACTAATAATAAGCGAAGTTTGTTTTCTTTGAATTTACCATACATATTTCTACCTTTTATTTGGTTGAAATCATTTTCTGACAACGAATCTTTAGAAACTATAAAAGCATTGTTTAATACCTTTAAAGAATCTAGTTTTTCAGTCTTTGTATCAGATATTAAATGAATAGTATCTCCAGTAATTTGATTTTTATCAGACCATAAAACAGGTTTTCTAAACATTCTTGTTAAACCAGTTGCTTGATTTGTATGGATAGAATCACATTTACCCTGTAAATCTTTCTTAAATATTTTTACATTATGATATGTTCTAACGATTCTCTTCTTAGGTTTACCAGTCACTAAAATTGTGTCTCCATGGACAAACATAGAATCTTTGTCTACGATTGAAATTGCAACAGCTCTTTTAATAATAAAAAGCGAATCTTTTAATTCAAACAGTTCTGCATAATTGCCTTTTGTAATGAAATTTTCTACAGTATCTTTTACAATAATATTCTTAGTGGCTGTGGCATATCCTTTCTTCTTATCGTAATATAAACTATCGCCTTCAATAGTTCGTTGTTTTAAAAAAAGTTTAGCATTTTTTACAAAGTGAGAAATATCTGTTTTTGTATTATAAAATCCACGTTCGCAGTAGATTTTATTACTATTTTTTGAATTTGTAATTGTAGTTGGTCCGTATAAATATGTTAAACCAGAATTGGTATAATAATCTAGATGATTGGATTCTAAATTGTGTTCTGGATTTACTACTGTAACTCTTGTTGTGGCAGTAAATTTTTTATTCTCTAAATAATAATTTCCATTCTTACTCTTTAGAGTGTTTGTGGCATCTTTTATAGTTGCGTAGCTTCTATAATATAACTTTTGATTTAATCGATCGAAATGTAATGTATCTGAAGTTAACGTCATTGTAGGATCTTTTAAAACTACATTTCCCCAAGATAACGCTTGTTTAGAATTTGCATCATAATCTGCATAATCACTTGTTTGGGTAATGGTATCTCCTTGTCTTATAAAAACGTTACCAATAGCTTTAAAAAAGTTTTTTTCCCTAAAATATAAAGCTTGCTGGCAAGTTAATACAATACCATCATGCACCATTTTAACATTGCCAAGTAATACGTTCGCTCCGGGATATTTTTCTTCATCAACAGATTGTAATTCTGAAGTATGGACAAGTTTTTTACTTTGTGATAAAGCTAAACTAGCTGATAGAATACAAATTAAAAAAAATATTCTTTTCAAGATATTTGTTTTAAAGCAAAAATAATGAAAAGAATATGTCAAATTTATTAATATTAAGATAAAACTATCTATTTATAGTTTGTTTTCGATCTGGACCAACAGAAACAATTTTTACAGGAACTCCAGTTTCTTTTTCAATAAAAGCAACATAATCCAATAAATTTTGTGGTAATTGGTCTGCAGACGTCATTTTTGTTAAGTCTTCATCCCATCCTTTAAATTCAGTGTAATTTACAGAAACATTTTTTGGTTCTACATTATAAGGGAAATGAGTAATTTCTTTTCCTTTGTAATTATACGATGTACAAATTTTTAAAGTTTTAAATCCAGAAAGAACATCTCCTTTCATCATCATCAATTGTGAAACGCCATTTACATCTACAGCATATTTTAATGCAACTAAATCTAGCCAACCACATCTTCTTGGTCTCCCAGTTGTCGCGCCAAACTCATGCCCAACCCTTGCCATATCTTCACCATCTTTATCAAATAATTCTGTAGGAAAAGGACCAGAACCAACTCTAGTTGTGTATGCTTTGAAAATTCCAAAAACATCACCAATTTTACTTGGAGCAACACCAAGACCAGTACATGCACCAGCTGCTGTTGTATTTGAAGATGTTACAAAAGGATAGGTACCAAAATCAATATCTAGCAAAGATCCTTGAGCACCTTCTGCTAATATTGTTTTTTTATCCTTCATTGCTTGATTTAAGAACTCTTCACTATCAATAAATTGTAACGTTCTTAATTTTTCAATTCCTCTATCAAATTCAGCTTCTAGTTCTTCTAAATTATAATCAATCTGGATGTTAAAGTAATCTAACATTCCTAAGTGTTTTGCTGTTAGAAGATGGTATTTATCTTTCCAGTTGTCAAGTTCTAAATCTCCAACTCGCATTCCATTCCTTCCAGTTTTATCCATATACGTTGGACCAATTCCCTTAAGTGTAGAGCCAATTTTTGCTTTTCCTTTAGCAGTTTCTGAAGCAGCATCTAATAATCTGTGGGTTGGTAGAATTAAATGTGCTTTTCTAGAAATTAATAATTTTGAAGTATAATCTATATTGTGTTTGTCTAAATTTTCTAATTCTTTCTTAAAAATTACCGGATCTATTACAACTCCATTTCCAACAACATTTAGCGCTGTTTTATGAAAAATTCCTGATGGAATCGTGTGTAAAACGTGTTTAAATCCATCAAAAATTAGAGTATGCCCTGCATTAGGACCTCCTTGAAAACGTGCGATAATATCATAGTTTTTTGTTAAAACATCTACAATTTTACCTTTTCCTTCATCTCCCCATTGTAAACCGAGTAATAAATCTACAGCCATTTAGTTTTTTTGTTTAGTTATATTTATTCGTAATTGTTGTGTATATTATTTCTTTTTTGTTCCATAAAAATACAGTGAATGATTTTGGATATCAATATCAAAAACTTCTTCAATCGTTTTTTTAATAATTTGAATCCTTGGATCACAAAACTCTTTTACTTCTCCAGTATCAGTCATAATAACGTGATCGTGTTGCTTATCGAAATAACTTTTTTCGTAACGAGCCATTGTTTGACCATCAAATTGATGTTTTCTAACCAAACCACAAACTAATAATAATTCTATGGTGTTGTATAATGTTGCTCTACTAACCCTGTAATTTTTATTTTTCATCTTAATATATAAAGATTCTATATCAAAATGTTCGCCTGCATCATAGACTTCTTGCAGAATAGCATAACGTTCAGGAGTTTTTCTGTGCTTATTGTTTTCTAAAAAAGTAGTAAAAACTTTTTTAACTATTTCTTGATTATCAACAGATGTAGTCATTAAATTAGATTTTATTAAAAAACAAATTTACAGTTATTTATGAATAAAAAATGTTTTTTTAAAAAATGATATCTACATTGTATTAACACGTTCTATTTTTTTGACCCCTTCAACTTTTTTTATACTTTTAATAAGCTTGTTTAGTTGGGAAATATTCTTGACACTTAAAGATAATTTGCCATCAAAAATACCATTATCTCCCGAAATATTTATGCTGTGAATAAATACTCCCATATTACTAGAAATGATACTCGTTAAATTATTTACAATACCCTGATTATCTACGCCATTAATATGTAAAATCACTTTAAAATCTTGTTTTGTAGAATCTATCCATTTTGCAGGCATAATTCTATATGCATAGTTAGATTGTAAAGAAATTGAGTTTGGACAATTTTTTTTGTGAACTTTTATTCCATCATTTATAGTAACAAATCCGAAAACAGTATCTCCAGGAATCGGGTTACAACATTTAGATATTTTATAATCTAATTTTTCTTCTTCTTTTCCAAAAACTAGAGCATCAAATTTACTGGTAACAACTTCGTTGTTAATAAATTTATTGGTTGGTTTCCTTCGTAGTTTATTTTTGAAAAAATTGATAAATGCACTATTTCTTTGGGCTACAAAGGCTTTTAATTGTGTGTTGTCTATAGCGCCATTTCCAAACCTAAAGAATAAATCAAAACTTGTTCTTAATTCAAAAAAGTTTACCAATTCATTAACAATTTTGTCATTAAATGTAATTTTTAAATGACGAAGTTTACGTGTTAATATAACTTTACCTTCAATTGAAATTTTCTTTTCTTCCTCCTTTAACGCTGCTTTAATTTTGGTCCTTGCCCTAGCAGTAATAACAAAATCTAGCCATCTTGAGTTTGGTTTAATATTCGTGGTAGTAATGGCTTCAATTTGATCACCACTTTTTAGTGTATGACTTAAAGGAACCAATTTACCATTCACTTTTGCTCCTCTACATTTTAAACCAACATCAGTGTGAATAGCAAATGCAAAATCTAATGCGGAAGCATCTTTAGGAAGAGATTTTAAATCACCTTTAGGTGTAAAAACATAAATCTCTTTTGCATATAAATTTAATTTAAAATCTTCAACAAAATCTACAGCGTTTAAACTTTGATTTTCTAATGTTTCCTTTAATTTATTTAACCAACCTTCTAAGCCATTTTCGTTTACTTTTCCTTCCTTGTATTTAAAGTGTGCAGCATAGCCTTTTTCAGCTATTTCATTCATTCTATCTGAACGAATTTGTACTTCTACCCATTGCGCATCTGGTCCAATAACAGTGATATGAAGTGCTTCGTAACCCGTTGATTTTGGTTGAGAAATCCAATCTCGAAGTCTGGAAGGATTTGGTTTAAAGTAATCTGTAACAATAGAATAAATTTTCCAAGCTTCAAACTTTTCATCTTTAGAGTTGGGTTCAAAAATTATTCTAATGGCAAATTTGTCATAAACTTCATCAAAGGTTACATTTTGCTTTCTCATTTTTCTACGAATAGAAAAAATAGATTTAAAGCGTCCTTTTATGGTATATTTAATTTTTTCCTTATTTAGACCACTCTTTAAAGTTTCTGCAAAAGTATCAATATATTTCTGTTGATCTTCTTTACTATTTTTAATTTTACTTAAAATATCACTATATACCTCAGGTTCTGTATACTTCAAGCCAAGATCCTCTAGTTCGGTTTTAATATTGTACAAGCCTAATCTATGGGCCAAAGGTGCATAAATATATAAGGTTTCAGAAGCAATTTTAACCTGTTTATACGCTGGCATTGCGTCCATCGTTTGCATGTTATGTAAACGATCTGCAATTTTTATTAAAATAACTCTAACATCGTCATTTAATGTTAAAAGCATCTTTCTGAAATTTTCTGCTTGAATAGAAGAGTCTTGTCCTTTTTTTAAACGAGAAATTTTTGTTAACCCATTTACAATTCTAGCGATGGTTTCACCAAATATTTGTTCCATATCATCTATGGTGTATTCAGTATCCTCAACAACATCGTGTAATAATGCAGCTGCAATTGAGGTTGCACCTAAACCAATTTCCATAGCTACAATTTTTGCGACAGCAATGGGATGAAAAATATAGGGTTCTCCGGTTTTTCTTCTTTGTTTTGAATGTGCATCTACAGCAATATCAAAGGCTTTACGAATTAAAACCTTATCATCTTTAGATAAAATTTCATAGGTACCTTTTAGCAAATCTTTGTATCTCTTTGCTATTTCTTTATTTTCATCTTCTACTGTTGCTGTATATTTCATAAATTACAATAGGGATTATTTATAAACTTTCTAATTGAAAAATACCACAAAGAAATGTAATGAGCAAGGTTTTATTTTGTTAAATTATTTTTTTTTGTAAAAAAAAATAGGCAAAACCTTTTATGTTTTTTCGAATATTACCTTTTGAACAAGGTGGTTTTAAGGTTGCTTAATCTAAAGTACTTTTCTAATAGTTTATTTTTTCTAAGGTAATATAAGAATTTTGAGCTTTTATTATTAGAATTGCCTTCTAACGATTTAAAACATTCTCAAATCAATAAAATTTAAATAGCTTTTTAAATTTATTCTAGACGTATAATTTTTTGAACTTTATTTTTGTCCAAATAATTTTTAATAATAGTTTTAGAACTTTCTTTATCTTCTATTGGTGTCAATATAGATTTTAAAATTTCTAGTTTATTTTCCTGGTAGGCTAAGTTTGTGAATCCGAAACCGAATACTTCATTATTTTCAATAAGAATAATTGCATTTTCTTCAATTTCTCTTCCTTTATCAAAAATTATAAAATTATCGTTATTAAAGTTTTGAGAGGTAATTTTTCTTTTATTTTTAAAATTAAATTTAGGAGATAATTTATCTAGTTCTAAATAATATTTTAAACGAGTAAAAAGCTCATTCCCAGTTTTGTTGAAAGAAATTGAAAAGGCTCTGTCCTGAACCTTTAAGGCACGTTTTGTAGTTTTTAGAAATAATTTATTTACTTCGTCTTTTATGTTTTTACCTTTTCCTACATAGATTACTTTTCCGCCAGAATCATGAATGTAAAATATACCAATTTCATTAGGCATAGTGTTTACTAAATCATTAATTTTTTCTTTTTCTTTTCTTTTATCAAAGTACTTTACAAACGATTGTATAATCGTTTTCCCTGTATCTTTTTCCAATAGTAACTTAAAGAGTTGAACAGTCGCTAAAGCGTCTCCAGAAGCTCTATGTCTATCTGTTATTGGAATGCCAAGAGATTTTGTTAATTTACCTAGGCTGTAAGAAGGTTGATTTAAAATTAACTTTTGACTTAATTCAACTGTACATAAAGTATTTCTATCAAAATCAAAACCGAGTCTACCAAATTCAGTTTTTAAAATTCGGTAATCAAAAGAGGTATTATGAGCTACTAAAATACAGTCTTTTGTAATTTCTACAATTCTTTTTGCAACTTCAAAAAATTTTGGAGCATTGCGTAGCATTTTATTATTAATACCCGTAAGTTTTACAACAAACTCCTGAATTTCTTTTTCTGGATTAATTAAGCTAATAAACTGGTCTTCTACATTATGTCCATCAAATTTATAAATAGCGATTTCGGTTATCCCTTCTTCATTAAATTTTCCGCCAGTAGTTTCAATATCTAAAATTGCGTACAAATTTTTTTCTTTTGAGTTACAAATTATGCCTTTTAATTCCTTGAGCCAAATATAGAACTTCCAACTCTAATCATAGTACTTCCATTTTCTATAGCAAGTTTATAATCTCCACTCATTCCCATAGATAGAGTTTGTATTTTGCAGTTTTTTGTATTGGTTGCAAGTTTATGATTATCAAAGAAGTTTTTAAGGGATGAGAATTCTGTATGTAATTGTTGTTCATTTTCTGTAAATGTTGCCATCCCCATAAAACCAACAATATTTATATTTTCTAACTCTATTATTTCTTCACCGGATAAAACTGTATTTATTTCATCAAAAGAAAGTCCAAATTTTGTTTCTTCAGTTGCAATTCTTGCCTGTAATAAACAATCTATTATTCTGTTGTGTTTTTTGGCTTGCTTGTTAATTTCTTTCAAGGTTTTTAAACTATCAACTCCATGAATTAAACTAACAAAATGAGCCATGTATTTCACCTTATTCCTTTGAAGATGACCAATCATATGCCATTGAATGTCTTTTGGTAAATAGTCGTATTTATCAACCATTTCCTGAACTTTATTTTCCCCAAATATTCGCTGCCCGGCATTGTATGCTTCTTCCAAATCTAAGATAGGCTTGGTCTTAGAAACTGCTACTAGAGTGACATTTTCTGATAAATTAGATTGTATATGTTGTAAGTTTTTTGCAATCATTCTAGAATTCGTAAATTGTTAAACCACTTCTTAATTTGGGTTGGATATATGTTGTTTTTGGTGGCATCTTTAAATTTGCATCAGCAATTTCCTTCATTTCATTAACTGTTATAGGAATTAAGCCAAAACCAACTTTATATAAACCAGCATCTACTTTTGTTTTTATAGAAATAATATCTTTTTTATTGTGAGAATAACCAATTCTAGAATTATTCGTTAAATCTTTAATTCCTAAAATAGGGTTTAAAATAGTTTTATATAAAATTTCTGCATCTAGTTTACTTAAGGCATCCGAAAATTTATACATATCTTTTCTTAAATATAAAGAATAAAAATTGCCATCCAAGTACATACTAAAATGATGTTTTTTAGAAGGAATATACAAATGCTGACCACGATTTTCTATTCTGAAAACAGCATCTAATTTTATAAGAAACTCCTCTACAGATAACTCATTTAAATCCTTTACAAATCTATTAAATTCTGATATTTGTAAATTAGATTCCGGAATTAAATAACTCATAAAAAAATTATAATTCTCATTGCCAGAATGATTTTTATTTTCTTCAGATAAGTCTTTAGCAAGAAGGGCAGATGAAGCAGATCTATGATGGCCATCTGCGATATACAGTGCATCAATTTTTTTAAATGCCTCAGTTATATTTTTAATAATTTTTTCATCAGAAATCAACCAAAGCTTGTGAAGTCTTTTGTCTGTTGTGGAGAACTCATATTCTGGTCTTTTTTGTTTTTCATTAGTAATGATATTTTCGATGTCTTTGTCATCTTTAAAGGTAAGTAGAACAGGTTCTGCATTAAATCCAGTTGTTTTTAGATAATTTTCAAAAAGCACCTCTCTTTTAGAAATTGTTCCCTCATGTTTTTTTATTGTATCATTCAAATAATCTTGAACACTTGTAGCCCCAATAATTCCACAAAAAGAAAAATCAGTATCAATTCGTTCATAAATATAAAACCCTGGAGCCTTATCTTGTATGAAAATAGTGTTTTCTTTAAATTCTAAATAACGGTTATGGACCAGCTTAAATCGTTGTTCTCCAGAAACTTCCTGATGGTATTTATAACCTGGATTTAATACATGTAAAAAAGTATATGGATTAAAATCTAACTTCGCACCTAATTCAGCAGGAGTATATGCTTCATAAGATTTTGATGAAACTAGGGCAACTTTATCTCTGCTGGGTCTAACTGCTTTAAAGGGTTTTACAATTGCCATAAATTATTTCAGTAGTTCTATAATTTGTTCTGCCAATTCGCTTCCTATTCTATCTTGTGCTTCTTTGGTAGCTGCTCCAATATGAGGGGTTAAAGAGATGTCTGGATTCATTAACAATTGCACTGCCGGAGTTGGTTCAGTTTCAAAAACATCTAAACCTGCAAATTGAACTTTACCGTTATTTATAGCTTTTACTAGTTCTACCTCATTTAACACACCGCCACGTGATGCATTTACAATACCAACACCAACTTTCATTTTTTCAAATTCTTTGGCAGAAATGATATAATCTTCCTGATCTGGAACATGTAAAGTAATAAAATCAGAATTTTTTAATACTTCGTCTTTAGAAATTGTATCTATATTTATTGTTACTTTTTGTCCATTAAAAAAATTAATAGAAATTGGTGCGCTTTTCACTAAACCATCTGTAGCAATAACATTCATACCTAATCCTAAACCAATTTTTGCAACTTCTTGACCAATTCTTCCAAAGCCAATAATTCCTAAAGTTTTTCCTTTTAGCTCTGTACCTGAAGCATATGCTTTTTTCAACTCTTTAAAACGAGTATCTCCTTCTAAAGGCATTTCTCTATTTGACGAATGTAAAAACCTAACCATACCAAATAAGTGAGAAAACACTAGTTCTGCCACAGAGCCAGAAGATGCAGCTGGAGTATTTATTACATGTAAACCATTATCTCTTGCATACTCTACGTCAATATTATCCATGCCAACACCGCCACGCCCTATCAACTTTATACTTGGGCAAGCATCTATTAGTTCTTGACGGACTTGGGTAGCGCTTCTTACTAAAATTCCATCAATATTATTTTCATTTATATAATTCTCTAACTGATTTTGAGCAACTTTAGTAGTTATAACTTCAAATCCTCCTTTTTCTAAAGCATCGATTCCGCTTTGTGATATTCCGTCGTTTGCTAATATTTTCATTTTATGCTTTTCTTTCTAATTCTTGCATTATGTTTACTAATGTTTCTACACTATATAAGGGCAATGCGTTATACATACTTGCTCTATAACCACCAACACTTCTGTGACCGTTTAAACCATTAATTTGAGCATCTTTCCACATGGTATCAAAAGTATCTTTTAAAGAATTATCAACTAAATTAAAAGTTGCATTCATAATACTTCTATCTTCTTTTGCAGCAAAACCTTTAAATAATGGGTTTCTGTCTATTTCATTATAAAGTAAATGTGCTTTTTTCTCATTTACTTTTTCAATAAAAGGAATTCCACCCAAATCTTTTAACCATTCTAAGGTTAACATTGAAACATATACTGGAAAAACGGCTGGAGTATTAAACATACTTTCTTTGCTTATGTGTGTTTTATAACTAAGCATTGAAGGAATTACTCTATCAACTTTTCCTAAAATATCTTCTTTAATGATCACTAAAGTCGTGCCCGCTGGCCCCATGTTTTTCTGAGCACCAGCATAAATTAAATCAAATTTAGAAAAATCTAATTGACGTGAAAAAATATCTGAACTCATATCACACACATTCACTCCATTAAATTCAGGAAAACGTTTCATTTGAGTTCCGAATATAGTATTGTTACTTGTGCAATGGAAATAATCGGAATCATTTGGAACTATAAAATCTTTAGGAATATAGTTGAAATTTTTTTCTTTTGATGATGCTACTTCTACAACCTCTCCAAATAATTTTGCTTCTTTTATAGATTTGTCAGCCCAAGTTCCTGTATTTAAATATGCAGCTTTTTTATTCAGTAAATTATAAGCAGTCATTAAGAACTGTGTGCTTGCACCACCTTGTAAAAACAACGCTTTATATCCTTTATTTTCTAGTCCTAATAATTCTAAAGCTAAACTTTTAGCATTTTCCATTACATCTACAAAAGATTTACTTCTGTGAGAAATTTCTATTAGAGATAAACTATCATTATTAAAATTAAGTACAGCTTCTGATGCTTTTTGTAAAACAGATTCTGGTAAAATACATGGTCCTGCGCTAAAGTTATGTTTTTTCATTTTTATTGTTTTGTTCTATTCAGTTGTTATTATTAGTTAAATTGATGCTAAAAATTCTAATGTATTTACTCCATCCGCAAAATCCCATAAGTTAGGATTTTGAGTTTCACCAAAAGCAATTTCACTGTCTATAAAATCACTAGATACAATGCATTGAATTTTTTCTCTATCTTCATATAATCTGATTTTTAAATCAATTAAATTATCATAGTATTCATAAAAAACAGTCGCAATAGGAGAGGAGTAGCTTGTATCTTCTTTGATCATTAAAAACCCATTTTCTAATAAATCGAATTCACTCATTAGATATACAGCTTTATTGTAGTCATAGTTATTCGCATATTTTGCATTATTGATTATATTTTTTTTAATATACATTCCGTTAAAAAAATTATTAAAATCATACTCTTTTGGAACATATAATTTAGATACGGACCTACAGCCTAATCCAAAGTATTGAAAAACATCATCAGATAATTTTTGTAAATCATCTTCAGATTCATTTCCCTTAAGAACCGCAACAGAGTTTCTACTTTTTCTAATAATATGAGGTTTATTTTTAAAATAGTATTCAAAATAACGAGCGGTATTATTACTGCCTGTTGCAATGACAGCATCAAAATTTTCTAATTTTTGTTCTGTAAAAGTAATTTTTCCTTTGAAACTTTCTTCAATATATTCTAAATATTTTCCTAAAAGAGGTAATAAATTTTTATCATTAGATGATTGTTTAACTAGAACAGAATGACCGGAAATTAATACAGATAAAAAATCATGAAAACCTACTAAAGGAATATTTCCTGCCATAATAACTGCAACAGTTTTAGTGGCTGTTTATTGTTAGATTATTACTTTTAATAAATGTATTTAAATTATTGTTAGTTAATGATTTAGTTGTGTTTTCAATTGATTGTAAAATATTATCTTTTGTAAACCAAGAGTTGTTTTCTTGTGCGATTTTTAATTGGTGTTTAAAACCATCAAAAAACAAATCATTGTGTTCAACTCCTTCTTTTTTCTCAATTTTATCATTAGAAAACTGACTTAAAAAGTCACCTAATTTTGTAAATGCTAAAACTCTATTTTTAATACTACTCATTTATTTTGGATGTCAATTTTTTTGGCTTTATTTTTGCAAAAGCAAAGTTACGTAAACTCAAAGAAATAAACGATGGCAATTATAATTACTGATGAATGTATAAATTGTGGTGCTTGCGAGCCAGAATGTCCAAATACTGCAATTTATGAAGGTGCAGATGATTGGAAATATGCAGATGGAACAGATTTAACTGGAAATGTTATTTTACCCAACGGAACTAAAGCTAATTCCGATGAAGATCAAGAACCAATATCTGATGAGATTTATTATATAGTTGCAGATAAATGTACAGAATGTAAAGGTTTTCATGAAGAGCCTCAATGTGCTGCTGTTTGTCCTGTAGATTGCTGTGTTCCGGATGAAGATAATGTAGAAACGGAAGAAGAGTTACTATCAAAACAGCGTTTTATGCATACTGAATAAAAATATTATCAAATAATAATCTACAAACCTTAAAGAAATTTAGGGTTTTTTTTGTGTTAATATTTAATAAAATCCATTTATAAATAAAAACACTCAAGTCTTATGACTTGAGTGTTTTTTTCAAATAATCATCCAAAATTACACTTAATTAGATGTTTCTTTTACTTAAAATTGATAGTTTAATGATAAATTAAACATAGTACCTAATTGGCTAAAATGATAACCGTCGTATGTCATTTGAGAATAACGTTGGTTAAAAGTAATTAAGTTAGATTGATTTTTAACTTGAGCAGGGTCTGCTAAAATAGCTGTACCAGCTGCATTTTCTGCTTTAAATGCCCATTCCGGTAATACATTTAATAAGTTATTTACATTTAATGCTATCGTTATTTTTTCAGTAGCATTAAAATTAATACCTAAATCTGTAACTACTTTTGGTGTAAATTCTGTTCTTAAGTTAAATTTACCGTTGGCATCTGTACTTAAACCTTGTTGAAAAAATGTAGTCTTACCAAAAAGAGTATTGTTCAAAGATAATCCCCATTTACCAATATCATAGGTAGTACCCAAAATCCATTTAGTCTGTGGTCTAGAGGTAAAGAATAATGCCTCCTGTGTTTGGTTTATAACAGATTGTCCGGTTGCAGCAATTGAGGCTGGATTTTTAACTGCACCATCTCTTTCATTTTGAATTACATAATTTCCAGATAAGTTAAAACCTAATTTTCCTTCTCCTAATTCAATTTTATTATAACCAACAACTACGTCTATACCTGATGTTTTTGTATCTAAAGCATTCACAAAAAAGCTTAAATCAGACAACCCTGTAAATGCTGGTAAGTTTGGAGGGGTAATTTCCGTACTTAAAACAATTCTATCTTCAACATTAATGCTATAATAATCTACAGTGAAGCTTAAGTTTCTATTTACTTTACCACCTATACCAAGAGTAAAGTTGGTAGAAGTTTCTTGTTTTAATTTTGGTATGTCTAATAATCCTGCTTGAGAAGAAACATTATTTACCAAACCACCTACTTGTATACCTTGTCCAGGAATAAAGCTATATTGTGCTTTTTGTGTATAGATTTGGTGTAATGTAGGTGCTCTAAACCCTGTAGATAAAGAACTTCTTAATGTATATTTATCATTAATGTTGTAAGCACCACTAGCTTTCCAAACAAATGCATTTCCAAAATCAGAATAATTTTCAGATCTAATTGTTCCATCTAAAGTTAAATTTTCTGTAGGATTCCAGTTTATACTTGCATAACCACCAAAGTTATAACGAGTAAATTTTCCAGAATTTTCTGGACTATTTCCAGAAAATGAATCTGCACCACCACCGTCGTAAGAACCTAATTCTCCTTCAATCACCTCAAAAGTTTCATATCTAAACTCTGTACCAAAGGCAATACTTAAATTATCTGAAAGAATTTTAGAAACATCGATATTTCCAACATTATGAGAAAAAGAAGTACCTCCTGGATCGAAAGATTTTTTAGAGTTTTCTCTATAAAGTTGAGCACCCTCTGATAGTTCTCCTGCATCTACAGTTCCATTATTATTAGCGTCTACCCAAGTAGAAGGAGAGTAAACGAAATTTCTGTTGTGAGAATTATTTACCTTATAAGTTTGAGAGTTTCCACCTGTTGTAAAACTTGCATCAACATTCCAATCATTAATTACAGATTTAAAACCAATAGTAGCATTGTAATCGTTTAAATCTCCTTCAAATGTTGGCACATAACCATCATAACCTCCAGCATTAGTTGGATTGTTACCAGGAAAAAAATCTGCTAAATAAGGAAAATCAGCAACAGTTCTCCAATATGGAGTTCTATAATTTGCATAAGAGTTTACTTTTTTATTGATAAAAGCAGCGTTAAAATAAACGTTAGACTCTTCACTTAATGTATACTCACCGTTTACTAAAAATTTTGCTGCTGCTGTTTCTGGAGAACCATTAATATTACCAGCATCTGGTCTTCTAGATAAAAATTCTTGAACATCTGCGAGGTTAGCGCCAAAATCTTGAGCTTCTCCTGCTGCATCAACTGTGCCTGGTCTATTAGATAAACTAGTTTTAGAAAAGTCTACTGTATAGTTAATAAAACCTTTATCGTTTCCAATAGTAGAACCGTTGTTTACAGAAACACCAAACATTTCTCCATCACCCTCTGAGGTAATTCCTGTTCTTAATGTGGCAGAACCTCCATTAGGGTTATCTTTTAAAATGATATTTATTACACCTGCAATTGCATCAGAACCATATTGTGCAGATGCACCGTCTCTTAAAACTTGAATATCTTTAATTGCATCAATTGGAATTCCAGAGATATCTGAACCTGTTTCACCTCTACCTGGTGATGTCTGTGTATATAAAAGTGCAGATAAATTTTTACGCTTTCCATTAATTAATATTAAAGTTCTACTAGGTCCCATATTTCTAATTTCATAAGGATCTAATAACGATGTTGCGTCGTTCACCGGTGTTTGAACCGTATTAAATGAAGGTATCTTGTATTGTAAAGCTTTATCAAAAGTTGTTTGACCTGTAGATATTAAATCTTTAGAAGATACTATATCTATTGGTAATGGACTTTTTGTGTTACTTCTTGCTGGAGTTCTAGTTCCAGTTACTACTACCTCATCTAATGCATTATCATCATTAATAGAAATTATTAAAAAAGAAGTATTTGTTACTTTTACTTCCTTGGTTTCAAAACCCATTGATGATACTACTAGTATGGATGGTAAATTTTTAACAGTGATGGAAAAATTACCATTATCATCAGATACAACTCCATTAGTTGTTCCTTTTTCTACAATATTCATATAAGGCAAACCCTCGCCTGATGAATCTGTTACTTTACCTTTTATAGTTTGTGCCATTAACCCAAGAGGGAGCATAAAAATAAAAGCAATTGTGCAAAATTTTAGTAAATACTGTTCTTTCATAAATAAATTATTAGTTAATATTTGAATTAGTAAAACTACTCTATGTACTTATAGCGATAGCCAACTAATATTAATAAGAAAGAAAATGATTTTATATACCCTTCAAATTTCATTTTTTTAAAAGAAAGATGATAAAAAGTGAATATAATTAATATTTTAAAGGTTTAGGTTGAACTTTGTGTAGTAAAAAGATCCATTCGTTCCCATTTGTGTAGCATCCCATAATCCACCACTATCGGTATAACCATTTTGTTTTGTGGGGTAAATATTGAATAAATTATTAGCTCCTAACTGAAAGTTAATTGAAGTATTTATTTTGTAAGTCAAATGTAAATCTGTAGTAATTTTTGGTCTATAAATATCAGTAGCAGTCTCAAGTCTTTCAATGTTAGAATTATTAAAATTAGAAATATTTTCATGTATCTGCCAGTCAATTAATTTTATTTTACTAAAATGAGTAAAAATTAATGATGTTTTAAGTTTTTTTACTTCATAATTTATGCCAAAATTAAATTTACTGTTTGGTGCGGATGCTAATAAAAATTGTTGATCTCTTTTTCCAAAAAAAGTTTCTTTATCTAGCATTTTATTTTTTATATCACGAATAACCATATGATTAATATTTCCTGATAGGTCTAAAGAAATTAAACTCTCCCCTAAAACTTTTTTCCAATTTAAAACGATATCGATCCCTTTTGTTTCTGTATCTACACCATTGGCAAAGAATTGAACATTATCTACCCCAAAACCAAGAGATGAAGCATCAAAATTTCCACTTAAAATTATTCTATCTTTTATTGAAACAAAATACGCATCTATTGTAGCATTAAAATTAGAGCTTAATTTTGCACTAAAACCAAAGCTAAAGTTTCTTGCTTTTTCTTCTTTTAATTTATTTATATTGAATGATCTAGCTATGGGGTTGTTATTTGCAATTAATAACGACTCTGTTGGTACAATTCCTATAAAATTAGTAAATGTTAAATTATAATAAATTTGAGCTAATGATGGTGCTCTAAACCCTGAACTGAAAGAGCTTCGTATATTAAATTTTGTATTTATTTTATATCTTGAAGCTAATTTAAAATTTAATGTACTTCCAAAATCGCTATAATACTCGTAACGTAAGGCGGATCCAATCATGAATCTTTTAGAAAAATCTATTTCCGTATCTGTATAAATACTAAAATTAGATCTATTTCTATCGACTTCGTTTTCTTTAGAATAGCCAGGGAACCCTTGTGAACCACCAGGTCTAATTCTACCGTTATAGGTTTTGTAATTTGAGATAGGAGTTTGTGAGTTAATAATATTTCCATCAATACCATAAGAAGCATAAGAAGCTTCTTCTCCTGCAAAAATTTTATACTTATCTAGTCTATACTCTAAACCTAGTGCAATATTAAAACCGTAAGATTTATTTTTAAAGTATTTAGAAAAATCAATACTTGTAGAATTTTGTATTAATTGATGTCCACCAGCATCAAACTCTGTAGGAGAAATTTCTTCTAATGTTGCATTTAACGTATTTTTTATAAAATAATGAAAATTGTTTCTACCTATAGTATTGTTAATATCTACATTCCAATTTCTAAATTTTGTAATTAATCCAAAAGAAAAAGAGTTATCAGTAATATTAGAGGTAATTAATGGATTAAAACCATTTGGGTAAATATCTAATATATTTCTCTCACTATTTTTTTTTCTTGTAAAAGCATATGCTTCAGTATTTTTATAGTTAAATCCACCATTAGCATATAATTTTGAGTTTTTGTAAATAGGGATTTCTGAATTAAAAAAACTGCTAATATTTTTTACAGCTGCTTGTCCAAATTTTTCTCTGTTACTGTTTCCAGGTCTTATGGTATTATTTGAAGATAAAGCTTCCATAGAGAAATTTATAAAACCACCTTTTGCAATTTTAGTTCCATAATTTAGCCCTAATTTATTTGTGAAACCATCTATTTTATTTGGAAATACATTATCTATATTTGAATTATAAACTCCTAGCGTTGATGTAACTGTTAAATTATCATCTGAATCTTTTAAAACAATATTTATTACACCTGCAATTGCGTCAGAACCATATTGAGCAGAGGCACCGTCTCTTAATAACTCTATTCTTTTTATTGCAGAAATGGGAATTGCATTTAAATCTGTACCAGAATTCCCTCTTCCTCTTGTACCATACAAATTAATTAATGATGCTTGATGTCTTCTTTTTCCATTAATTAAAACCAAAGTTTGATCTGGACCTAAACCTCTAATTGTTGCAGGGTCTATGTGATCTGCTCCATCTGCTCCTGACTGTTTTGTTGCATTAAATGAAGGGATGGCATACTGCAAAAACTGATTGATGTCTACTTGACTATTTTTTGATGATGTTTTTTTGATATCAATAAAATCAATAGCAACAGGTGAATCATTAGCTACTCTATTCTTATTTCTTGAGCCAACTATCCTAATTTCATCTAGTTCTTGGCCCGATAATAAGGTAATTGTGTGAAACTTATTTGGAGAAAGTTTAATAATTTTAGAATTATGACCTAAAAAGCTAATAACAACATTGTTTTCTTTTTGAATTTCAAACTCAAAAGTACCATCAATATCTGTTGTGAAGCCAAATAAAGATTTTTCATCCTTAAGGGTAGCTCTGCTTAAAGGTGTATTGTCAGAACTTAAAACAATTCCTTTTACAAGTATTCGGTCAGATATTAAGGAATTGTCTAAATTTTTAATTTTTAGTATTCTTTCCTTATTTGTATATTTTTCTAATTGACTATTTTTTTTTAAATATATTACGTAATAGTTATTTCCTAAATCATCAAAAAGAAAAGGGGTTATTTTTTGTAATAAAGAAATTGTTTCCTTTAATGATAAGTTTAAAAAACCGTCTTCTTGAATTAATTTGTTAGAAATTAAATTAGCATCATAAGTGAAGAAAATTTTATGATTATTACTGATTTTATCCAATAAAGTTGATAGCTGTACAATTTTATTTGTCTTACTTTGAGCAATAGTTATTTGGTAGGTTGAAATTGCAAAAAGAAGTGATAATATTTTTAATGATACTAATTTTTTTGTCATTTTAGGGATTAAATTAGTATTTACTTTTTACTAACTATAAGTGTATTATTTTTTTTTGAAATTTTCACACCTACAGATTTTTCAATAGCCTTTAAACATATTTCTATATTGGTATTTGGAACTGCACCAGTAATTAAAACATTTTTACTGTAATCGTCTTCAAACATAATTGAATACCCATAAGTTTCTTCAATTTTTTCTAAAGCATTTTGTAAAGTGAGGTTTTCAAATAAAAGAGAACCATCTTTCCAAGATGTCTTTAAAGTTGGATTATAAATATTCTTATCTTCTAAAATTTTTTCTTGTTTAGAAGAATAAGAAATATAATTTCCTGGAATCATTTTTTTCTCAACCCCGTTTTTAAGTTTTAACCAAATATTTCCTTCTTCTAAAAAAACTTCTGTTTTTTTCTTTTTTGTATTAACATTAAAAGATGTTCCATAAACTTCGACGGATAAATCATCTGTTAAAACCCAAAACTTTGCATTTGTACTTAATTTTTTATCAACCTGAAAAAAAGCTTCACCTGTTAACCAAACTTTTCTACTTTTATTTTTATAATATGATAAACTGGAGTTAGAATTTAATGTAACATCACTACCATCTTGTAGTTTTATGTTTAAAATCTCACCATAATTAGTAGTATGAGTAATTTTACTAGTATTATTTATAAAATAAAAACCTAAAGAAATGAGTAAAGTGATGGAAGCAGCAATACCCAGCTGTTTTAAATACTTAAGTTTTCCTTTTGGTGCTCTTTTTGTAGCTTTTATTTTAGATTCTAATCGGTTCCATTCAAAAGCAACTTTTTCTGAACTAACAATTTCTTTATTAAAAGAAATACCCAAAGTAAGATCTTTTGCTTTTTCTATTAATTCTTTTTTTTCAGGATTATTAGCAATCCAGAATTCCCAATAATTTATATCTGTTGCATTTTTTTGTTCTGCCCAATTTTTAAAAGAGGGATCCTCTAAAAAGTCTAATACGTTATTATATTCTTTTTTAATCATTCCTTAATTATTGCTAATATATATATATATATATAAGGGTTTTTAATTTTTTTCATACTCTTAAATTAGTGCTATAGATTATTTAAATAATTTTAATATGGAAATCTCTTCTTTCAGACTTTTTATTGCTTTGTGTAATGTATTAATAACACTTTGGTAATTAATATCCATAATTTCAGATATTTCTGCCGCTTTTAAGCCACTGTAATATTTTAAATAAATTACTTCTTTCTGCCTTTTAGGTAGTTTGTTTAAAAGTTTAGTTATGTTTTTATTTCTAAAATTTTCAGTTTCTTGTTCTATGATTAATTCTTCTTTGGTAAACTGAATGTCATTAATAGTTTCAGTAGTAAAATCTAGGTATTTTATTTTTTTATTTTTTTTAATCACATTTAATAAAAAACGTTTGTAAGATGTGAAAAGGTAGGGAGCAATATTGTCTAAATCACTTAGGTTTTCTCTTTTTTCATAAATATATAAAAAAAAATCTTGTAAGGTATCTTCAGTAATTGTCACATCTTTAGATATTTTTAAACCATAACTGTGCAACTGTGGATAATAGGTTTCAAAAAGCACAGAGAAAGCATTTAAATCGCCTTCTTTAAGTGATTTCCAAATAAATTTATCCGTTAGTTTATTCATATTATATAATATTTCTTAAAAATATGAAAAAAATATGATCTAAGGTTTTCTTTGTTAATTTTATTCACTTTCTACAAAACTTATTTTTATATTTGCAATCGCAAAATTTATATCAATGAAAGCTGGAATTGTAGGATTACCAAACGTAGGAAAATCAACATTATTTAACTGTTTGTCTAATGCAAAAGCACAAAGTGCCAACTTTCCCTTTTGTACCATAGAACCCAATTTAGGGGTTGTAAATGTGCCAGATAAAAGAATTGAGAAGTTAGAAGAATTGGTAAATCCAGAACGTGTAATGCCTGCAACTGTTGAAATTGTTGATATTGCTGGTTTGGTTAAAGGAGCAAGTAAAGGAGAAGGTTTAGGAAATCAGTTTTTAGCAAATATTAGAGAAACAGATGCAATTTTACATGTTGTACGTTGTTTTGATAATGACAATGTTATTCATGTAGATAATTCTATAGATCCTGTTAGAGATAAAGAGACCATTGATATTGAACTTCAGTTGAAAGATTTAGAAACAGTTGAAAAAAGACTTGAACGCGTTAAGAGAACTGCAAAAACCGGTAATAAGGAAGCGCAAGCAGAATTAGTAGTTTTATTAAAAATTGAAGAAACTTTATTAAAAGGTATTTCAGTAAGAGCTCTAGATTTTTCTGAAAAAGAAATGGAATTTGTACAAGCGTTACAATTTATAACAGCAAAACCAGTTTTATATGTTTGTAATGTTGATGAAGATTCTGCCGTTTCTGGAAACGATTATGTAGAAAAAGTTAGAGAGGCTGTAAAAGATGAAAATGCAGAAGTTATTGTATTAGCAGTTGGTACAGAAGCAGATATTACAGAATTAGAAGAATATGAAGAAAGGCAAATGTTTTTAGCTGATATTGGTTTAGAAGAGGCTGGTGTTGCTAGATTGGTTCGTTCTGCATATAAACTATTAAACTTACAAACTTATTTTACTGCAGGTGTTAAAGAAGTAAGAGCATGGACAATTCCTATTGGTTCAACTGCACCACAAGCAGCAGGAGTAATTCATACAGATTTTGAAAAAGGCTTTATTAGAGCAGAAACTATTGCATACGAAGATTATGTTACTTATGGTTCTGAAGCAAAAGTAAAAGAAGCTGGAAAAATGAGAGTAGAAGGGAAGGATTACATTGTTAAAGATGGAGATGTAATGCACTTCCGTTTTAATGTGTAAACTTTTTTTGTTTTTAAACTCTATCTATAAAATAAAAAAAAATATTTAAATTAAACTTTGGCACATAGATTGTCATAGTAGTTTTAAATACTCTTTATTATGAAGAAAACTTTACTTTACACACTACTTATTTTTTTAATAATTTCATGCAGTAGTATAAAAAACACACAAGAAGCCATTAATAATGGTAATTACGATAGTGCAATTAATACTTCTATTGAAAACTTAAAAAGGAACAAAACTAAAAAAGGAAATCAGCCTTACATTTTATTGTTGGAAGAGGCTTTCAAAAAAGTAACAGTTAAAGATTTAGCGAAGATTAATTTTTTAAAGAAGAATAATAATCCAGAAGAGATTGAAACTGTTTTTGCTTTATACCAACAACTTAAAAGAAGACAAGAAGTATTAAAACCTTTATTACCATTGTATATTCAGAAAGAAAATAGAGATGCAGACTTTCAATTTACGAACTACGATGATGCCATTATAGAAAATAAAAATCAACTATCAGAGTATTTATATATAAAGGCAAAGAAGCTATTTAATGCCAATACCAAGAATGACTACAGAGCTGCTTATGACGATTTAGAATATATAGAAAAAATAAACCCCAACTATAAAGATGTTCTTAACTTACTAGATATTGCTTATCAAAGAGGTTTAGATTTTGTAGTTGTTTCTGTGAGAAATTTAACACAAAAAGTAATTCCTAAAAGATTAGAAGAAGATTTATTAAATTTTGACACCTATGGTCTAAATGATTTATGGACCGTTTATCATGGTATTAAAGATATCAAGGTACAATACGATTTTGGTTTGGAATTAAACTTAAGAAATATTCTAGTTTCGCCTGAGCAAATTAGAGAGAAAGAAATTATAATAGAAAAAGAGATTAAAGATGGTTATACATATGTTAAAGATAACAACGGGGAAGAAGTTTTAGATAATGAAGGTAATAAAATTAAGGTAGATAAAATGGTAACTATACAATGTGAACTGTATGAGTTTTCACAATTTAAATCTGCTAAAGTAATTGGTCAAGTAAAATATATAGATTTAAATACAAAGCAAACCATACAAACCTTTCCAATAGGAAGTGAATTTATTTTTAAGCATAGATATGCTGAGTTTAAAGGAGATAAAAGAGCATTAGAATCTTCTTATATAGATTTAATTAGGTTGCGTGAGATACCATTTCCAACAAACGAGCAGATGATTTATGATTCTGGTCAGGATTTAAAACAAAAATTAAAATATATTATTACTCAAAATAAGTTTAGAAATTAGAAAAAAATCTTAATTATTCTCTTTTAATTAAACGCTATTCTATAGCACCATGACTCTTAGCAGTTTCTATCCAGTGTTCTGCAATTTCTTTTGTGTTTGCTCCTAAACCTCTTGCTAAATGCAATGCAACTCCAATCATTAAAACAGAAGCTTCATGAAGTTCTTTATTAGTTTGTAAGCTACCAAATTTTTTTTGTGCTTTTAATAATAGTAAATTATTGTGCTTATGAACAAAACTAGAGGGACTATCAATCTCATTAGCTATTTCAGGAATCATCAAACAATCAATCCATTCTTTACCTATTCTTTCTGCTAATACCTCAGGAAGTTCGTTTCCTATTTCCCTCCATATGCGTAACGTTTTTCTATCTCCAGATGCCGCTAATCCGTAATCTAGTAATAGCTCAAAACCTATATCAGCTATGTTTTGCATTACCGCTAAATATTCATCTTGCGCCTTTTCAAAAGAACCTGCTTCTTGTCCTTTTAAATAATTGCCAACAGAAAGTTTCGGTAATTTTAAAACTTCTGCACAATCTGTTAAACAAGGGAATACATCACCTTCATAAATATATTGCGCTTTGTTAAATTGTGTTTGACGGCCTAAAGGATATAATCTACATGCCAATGGTCGACCTTTATGGACACTGCAACCATAATTATCAATATATTGACTACAAGCGTGTTGCCCTTTTTTATCTTTTTTCCCATTAAAAATTAATTGAATCCCGCCAAAATCGCAATACAAATCTCGAAATTCTCTAGGAGTAACTTTTTTTTCTTTGCTGAAACGAAACAATTCCCATGGATTCAACATTACAGCTTTACCAAAACAACAAGTTCCAGATCTAGAACAAGTAAGAGGTAATATGCTTTGAGAGTTGAGTTTAGTTGTTTGCATTGTTTAATTTATTCACTCAATATGAGTTCTTTTAGTAATTTATATGAGAAGTTAGCGAAGTTATAATTTTAGAAGAGAAAATCAATAGGAAAAAAACCTGTTTTTAATATTTAATTACCTTTTATGCGCGTCCATAAATCTAACAGCAATTTCTTACCATCATTTTTTTCTTTCGGTTCTTCAATAAAAAATGGAGTTCCATTTGCATCAACTTCAATTTTATATTTAAAAACAAAATTGGTTGCATTTGGCTTCATACTCAAAACCCCAAAGCGTAAATCATTAAAGTACAGGGTATTATTTTTTGCATTGATGGTGAACCAACCTTTAGAAATGGCAATCATTCTTTTTGTTTTTGGGTGTTTTTTAATATCGCCCAATAAATAATGATTTTTTGGATACTCAGAAAATTGTACAGGATGTTGGTCTAAAAATGAAGAATTTCCAATTAAATAAGATTTTTCTGTTTCTACATTAGCCGTCCACAAAATGGTGTTTAGTGGTGTTGGTTTTGTTTTTATTGTTTTGTAATTAATACCTTGTTCTTCAAGTTCTCTGGTGAACTTATGATACGAAACTCCTTTTAAAACTAAGGTTAATACCAAATACAAGCTGCTAACAACTAGCCCTAAATTATTATAATACCGCCTTTTCACAGTTGCTTTCTTTTGGCGCATTGCCAAAATTAGAAATAGCAAAAATGGAATCGTATATAAAGGGTCTACTACAAAAATATTTTTAAAGGCTAATCGAATGTCGAAAGGCCAAAATAACTGAGTTCCCCAGGTGGTTTGTGAATCTAAAATAGGATGTGTTATGAACACCCAAAAGAAAAGTAACGTCCAGCTTTTAAAATTTTTATATGTTTCATATTTAGTTACAATAAATGCAAATACGGGAGCGAAAAATACCGAGAAAAAGATAGAATGTGTAAAACCCCTATGAATTTCTAGGGCAGTAACGGTGTCTGTAAAAAAGGAAGCGAGAACATCTAAATCTGGAATTGTACCTGCAATAGCACCATATAACATGGCTTTATTGCCAATTTTTTTACCCAAAACAGTTTCTGCAACTGCAGCACCTAACACTATTTGAGTTAATGAGTCCATAGAATAAATAATTATTTATAAAAAAACAGATTATATAATTATATATAATCTGTTTTTAAATTTCTTATATGTTTTATCCCTTATAAAAAGGTAACTTTACAATGGTTGCAGGAATCGCTTTTTTACGAACCTGAATATGAATTTGTGTTCCAGATTTAGACAATATTCTTGGTACATACCCCATTCCAATTCCTTTTTGTAAACAAGGGCTCATGGTTCCAGAGGTAACATTTCCAATAGTTTCTCCGTTTCCATCTACAATATCATACCCTTGTCTTGGAATTCCTCTTTCATTAAACTCAAAAGCAACCAAACGTCTTTCTGGTTTGTGTTCTTTTTCTTTTGCTAAAGCTTCAGCATTTACAAAGTCTTTGGTAAATTTAGTAATCCAACTTAAGCCAGCTTCAATAGGTGAAGTTGTATCATCTATATCATTTCCATACAAACAATACCCCATTTCTAAACGCAATGTATCTCTAGCAGCTAAACCTATTGGTTTGATGCCGAAATTTGCCCCAGCTTCAAAAACTTTGTCCCATATTTGTGTAACTTCTTCATTCTTACAGTAGATTTCAAAACCACCAGAACCTGTATAACCAGTTGCAGAAATAATTACGTTTTCAATTCCTGCAAAGTCACCTACTTTAAACTTATAAAAAGAAATTTCTGCCAAGTCTAAAGAAGACAACGATTGCATAGCTTCAACTGCTTTCGGACCTTGAATAGCTAACAATGAATACGCTTCAGAGATGTCTTTTAAATCAGCATTATAGTTTTTATTATATTTAGAAATCCAATTCCAATCTTTCTCAATATTAGAGGCATTTACTACTAATAAATATTGATCTTCTTTAATTTTATAACATATTAAATCGTCTACAATTCCATTTTCTTCATTGGGAAAACAACTGTATTGTGCATCGCCAATTTTTAATTTTGAAGCATCATTAGAAGTTACTTTCTGAATTAATGCTAAAGCATTTTTTCCACTGACTAAAAACTCGCCCATATGACTTACATCAAAAACGCCAACAGATTCTCTAACTGTAAGATGTTCTGCGGTAACACCCTCATACTGAACAGGCATGTTATAGCCAGCAAAAGAAACCATTTTAGCTTCTAATGCAACGTGAATATCATTTAGTGCAACATTTTTCATGTATATATTTTTAAATTTTAGCTAAATTATTAAAAAATGAATAATATTGGTCATGAATTTTTTAATAATTTTCTCTCCTCAAATAATTTTAATTTACTTTTGACGAAAGAGCTACAAATGAGCCCAAATGAAAATTTAATCTAATTGTTTTGTTATTTCAAGGATTAATATCTGAAGTATCTGATTTAGACAATTTTTTTAATCAAATTAAGATAAACAATGTTAAAAACAGCTATTATTTTAGGAGCAACTGGGCTAACAGGAGGTATTCTTTTAAATAATCTTATTGAAGACAATTCTTTTGAAAAAATTAAATTATTTTCAAGGAAATCTGTTAGTATAAAATCAGATAAAATTGAACAGTATTTAATTGATGTATTGCAATTAGAAAAATATAAAAATAAATTTATAGCCGATGTAGTTTTTTGTTGTGTAGGCACAACAGCTGCAAAAACAAAAGATATTGTTAAGTACAAACAAATTGATTACGGAATTCCTGTTACTGCTGTAAAAATTGCCAAAGAAAATAATATCGATACATTTGTTGTTATTTCTTCTATGGGAGCAAATGCCTCAAGCACCACTTTTTATAGTAAAACAAAAGGTGAAATGGAACGTGATGTTTTAAGACAAAATATTAAAAACACCTATATTGTAAGACCCTCATTAATAGGAGGACATCGAAATGAATTTAGAATAGGAGAGAGGATAGGAAAAGGAGTTATGAGTTTATTAAACCCTATGTTTTTAGGGCGTTTAAAAAAATACAAAATGATTCACCCCGAAAAAATAGCTAGTTGTATGCAAAAACTTGCTAAAATTGAGCTAGATCAATCAATATTTAGTTCTGATGAAATAGTAGAAATAGCGAATTCAACAAAATATAATGAGTAAAGAACAACCAAATAATCCATTGCATGGAATAAAATTAGCAACGATGTTAGAAGAATTATTCTTAGAATATGGTTGGGAAGAATTGGGATATAATTTAAATATTAATGCTTTTAAAAATAACCCCACTTATAAATCTAGTTTAAAGTTTTTAAGAACCACACCCTGGGCTAGAGAAAAGCTAGAGCAGTTTTATTTGAAAAATATGATTGATTAGTTTGATAATATTTCAATTACTAATTTTTTTGTTAAAGGTTTGTTTTTTGCGATTTTTTTTATGTTTTCGAAGGTGAAAACAAAGTCACAGCCTTTTTTATACTCAGAGCAACCATAAGCGTTTTTCCCTTTAATGACACTCCCTTTTTTACATTTTGGACACGCAATAATATCAGGCACCTCTGTTTTTGTTTTCTTTCGTTCTAACTTAAATTTAAAGTTTTGATCAAAACGAATCAACCCTTCAATTTTTTCAGTTTCATTTTGAAAACCTTTTAAGTTTGTAGTAGATTTTTTGTCTAACAATCGAATCAATTGATTTTCTGAGATTTTTTTACCTAAGAATTCAAAAGGCATTAGAAAATCACATGTTTCATTATAGTTAGAACAGCCAAAAGCGTTTGTTCCTTTTAATAAAGTCCCTTTATTACATTTTGGACAGGTTTTTCCGGAGACTTGCTTTTTTGTTATTTTCTTTTTTAAAGAGTTTTCATCTTTAACATTTGAAGCAGTAGTATGTGAAATGCGAGTTGAAGCTTTATTAGAACGAACTTCATAAACCAATTCATCTACCATTTTTTTCATATTATTAATAAAAGTACCTGCATTAAACTCGCCTCTTTCAATTTCTTTTAAACGTTTTTCCCATCGCCCAGTTAATTCAGCAGACTTTAGCAATTCGTTGTTTATAATATGAATCAAATCAATACCTGTTTGAGTTGGTAAAACTAATTTCTTTTTTCGCTCTATATATTTTCTTCGGAATAATGTCTCAATAATACTGGCTCTAGTAGACGGTCTTCCTATTCCGTTTTCTTTCATTAATTCACGCATTTCATCATCATCAACTTGCCTTCCTGCAGTTTCCATGGCGCGCAATAAACTAGCTTCTGTGAAATTTCTTGGCGGTTTGGTTTCTTTTTCTAAAAAAGAAGGTTCATGTATTCCTTTTTCACCTTTTACAAAAGAAGGTAAGTTTACTTGTTCGTTTAATTCTTTTTTAATCTTACTTTTTTCTGTTTCAAAAGCAACTCGCCAACCTTTGGTAAGTATTTCTTTACCCGTTGTTTTAAAAGGAACATCTGCGGCTTTTCCCAACACTGCAGTATTAGAAACCTCTGAATCTGGAAAAAAAACCCCAATAAATCTCCGGGTTATAATATCGTAGACTTGTTGTTGGTTATATTGTAAATTTCCTTGAATTCCTGTGGGGATTATTGCATGGTGATCCGTAACTTTTTTATCATCAAAAACACGTTTCGATTTTTTTATTTTTTGTGCTAATAAGGGTTGTATTAATTCGCTATACTTAGTTAATTTTGATAAAATTCCACTAATTTTAGGATACACATCATTGGGTAGAAAGGTAGTATCTACTCTTGGATACGTGACCACTTTCATTTCGTATAATTTCTGTACCATCTTTAGTGTTTCGTCAGCAGAAAACCCGAATTTATTATTGCAATACACTTGTAAACCCGTTAAATCGAATAGTTTTGGTGCATATTCTTTTCCTTTCTTTTTCGTAACTGAAATAATTTCAAAATCAGACTCTTTAACTTTAGTCGCTAAGACTTGGCCATCTTCTTGATTCAAAAAACGCCCATCTTCATAATTAAAAAGGGTATTTCTATAGGTAGTTTGTAATTCCCAATAGGGTTGTGGTTTAAAATTAGTTATTTCAATATGCCTGTTTACAATCATTGCCAAAGTAGGTGTTTGCACCCTGCCAACCGATAAGATCTGCTTGTAACCGCCGTATTTTACAGTGAATAATCGGGTAGCATTTAATCCTAACAACCAATCTCCAATAGCTCTTGAGAAACCTGCATAATATAAGTTGTCATATTGTTTAGAGGGCTTTAAGTTTTTAAAACCTTCTTTAATTGCCTCTTCAGTCAAAGAAGAAATCCATAAACGTTGTACTTTTCCTTTATAATTACATTGGTTAATTACCCAGCGCTGTATGAGTTCTCCTTCAGTTCCTGCATCTCCACAGTTAATAACAACAGTAGCTTTATCGAATAATGATTGTACAATATTAAATTGCTTTTTTATTCCTTCATCGCCTGTAACTTTTGTCTCAAATCGTTCAGGTAGCATGGGTAAGTTATTTAGATCCCAACTTTTCCAATGGGGTTTGTAATCTTTAGGTTCTAAAAGTGTGCATAAATGCCCAAAAGTGTAGGTTACCGCGTAGCCATTTCCCTCATAAAATCCATCGCGTTTTGTGTTGGCTCCTAATATAGAAGCAATTTCTCTAGCGACACTTGGTTTTTCTGCTATACAGACTTTCATGGAGTGTTTTTACGAATTCGAAAGTAAGGAAATATTTAAGATTTTTACAGTAAAGTTAATAAGTAACAGAACTATTTTACCAAAGCCAATTGAATTCGCTTTCTAACAACATCAACCTCCAAAACTTTTACGATTATTTGTTGCTGCAAAGTAACAATTGCATTTATATCTTTCACAAAAGTATCAGATAAATTTGAAACGTGAATTAAACCACTTTCTTTGATTCCAAGATCTACAAAACAACCAAAATTGGTAATATTATTTACAATTCCAGGAACTATTTGCCCCATTCTTAAATCGCTAATTGTTTTAATATTTTTATCAAAAGAAAATACTTTTGCTTTTTCTCTTGGGTCTACACCTGGTTTTTCTAATTCTTTAACAATATCTAGTAAAGTTGGTAGACCAATAGTTTGAGTAATATAATGCTGTAGTTGTATCTGTTTAATCAAGTCTTTGTTTCCTATAATTTCAGAAATATTTTTTTGCAAATCTTTTGCCATTTTATGAACTAAAACATAATTTTCTGGGTGAACACCAGAATCATCTAAAGGATTTTTTCCGTTTTTAATTCGTAAAAAACCAGCAGCTTGTTCAAAAGCTTTTCCTCCTAATCTCGGTACGTTTTTAATCGAAATTCTAGAGGTGAAAGAACCATTTTCATTTCTGTAGTTTACAATGTTTTCTGCAATTTTTGGTCCAATGCCAGAAACATAACTCAATAAAGATTGACTTGCTGTGTTAATATTTACACCAACTTTATTTACACAACTTTCTACAGAAGTGTCCAAAGACTTTTTGAGTTTGGTTTGATCTACATCATGCTGATATTGACCAACTCCAATTGATTTTGCATCAATTTTTACTAATTCTGCCAAAGGATCTTGCAAGCGTCTACCAATAGAAACTGATCCCCGAACCGTAACATCATGATTAGGAAATTCATCTCTAGCTATTTTAGAAGCAGAATAAATAGATGCACCTGCTTCACTTACAATAAAAGTATCTACATTATTTTTAAATTCAATTTTTTTAATCACTTGTTCTGTCTCCCTAGAAGCCGTTCCATTTCCAATAGCTATGGCTTCTATTTTATACGCATTAATTAAAAAGTTGATTTTTTTTATAGCCTCTGTAGATTGATTTTGAGGTGCATGCGGATAGACAGTCTCGTTATGCTCTAAAGCTCCTTGCGCATCTAAGCAAACTACTTTGCAGCCAGACTTAAATCCAGGGTCTATGGCTAGCAATCTTTTTTCTCCTAAAGGGGCACCTAAAAGTAATTGCTTTAAATTTTTTGAGAAAACAATGATTGCTGCTTCATCTGCTTTTTCTTTGGCAATAGACAACGCTTCATTAGATAAAGAAGGAAATAATAAACGTTTAAAAGCATCTTTAATAGCCAATTGAATCTGTGGTGCACAGGTATTCTGAGTTCTAATGATGTTACCTTCTATTTTTTGAATAGCACTGTCTGAATCAATTGCTATTTTGATTCGAATAAAACCTTCATTTTCTGCTCTTAAAATAGCTAATAACCTGTGAGACGGAATTTTCTTTAAAGATTCTTGCCAATCGAAATAATCTTTAAATTTCTGTGCTTTCTCTTCATTAATTTTACTTTTAATAATTTTTGAAGAAATAATAGCAAAACGTGTTAGTTGTTGTCGGATATTATTTCGAACATCTGAACGTTCATTAATCCATTCTGCAATGATAAAACGAGCGCCTTCTAACACATGTTCCAGAGTATCAACTTCGTTGGAAATATATTTAGAGGCAGTATATTCTAAGTTGTTTACATGCTGACTCATAATCATTCTCGCCAACGGTTCTAACCCCTGTAAACGTGCAGTTTCTGCTTTTGTCTTTCGCTTTTTCTTAAATGGAAGGTATATATCATCCAGAGATATTAAATCTTTTGTTCGAAGTACTTTTTGTTCTAATTCTGGAGTTAAAACATGCACTTCTTTTAATGCTTTTAAAATGGCTTTTTTTCGTTTTTCTAAAGCTTCAAATAGCTCTTTAAATTTTACTATTTCGCCAATTTGGACTTCATCTAAATTACCAGTCATTTCTTTTCTATATCTAGATATAAAAGGAATAGTAGCATCTTCATTTAAGAGCATAATAGTATTTTCTATAGATTTAGAAGGAAGCTGTGTTTGCTGAATGATGTATGGAAGAATTTGCATTGTCTGATATGAATTTACTAAAAATAAGAATCCTCATAAAATTGATTTTATGAGGAGGCTAATATACTTGTTATATTGAATTATTCTAAAATTACTTTCTCAAAAGCCAATCTTTTAGCACCATAACCAGTGTAAATAATTCCACAATATTTGTATCCTAATTTTTTAATTAAAGATTGCATTCCTAGGTTGTCTTCATGAGTGTCAATTTTTAAACTTTGTATGTATTTGTTTTTTAATTGTTGATGAAATTCATCAAACAAAAAAGTAGCTAAACGTAATTTTCTGAATTCTTTTTTAACCGCCATTCTGTGAACAACACCATATTTTTTTTGTTCATTCATAGTCCAACTTCCCTCAATTACTTTGTATGTTGGTTCTGGGGTAATAGTAAACATAGAAGTTGCTACAATCTTATTGTTATCATTAAAGACCACGTAGCTTTCTCCTTTTTTAATATCATTTTCAATTTGCTCAGCATTGGGGTACCCATTTTGCCATTGATCTATTTTTTGTGCTGCTAAATAGGTTTTGGCATCATCAATAATTGCTATAATTTGAGGAATGTCTTTAGTTTTTGAAAGTCGTATTTTCATTTTGAATTTTTAAATAAAAAAAACCACAAAATCACAACTTTATGACTTGTGAAATTGTGGTTAAATTTACTTTTTTTATTTTTAAGCTGGAATTGCTTCTTTTACATTTTTTTCAACAGTAGTAAAATCTATTACTTCTTGATTGTGTAAAATATCTTGAATCGTTTGTCTTTTTCTAATTAAGTAGTCTTTTCCATTAACTAACATCACTTCAGCAGGTAAGTAGCGAGAGTTGTAGTTGGAAGCCATTGAGAAACAATAGGCGCCAGCATTATGAAAACAGAGTACATCTTCTTCAGAAATTTCTGTAATTCTTCTATTCGAGCCAAAGGTATCTGTTTCGCAAATATAACCGACTACAGAATAATAACGATCTCTTCCTTTGGTGTTTGAGATATTTGTAATATGATGATAAGAGTCATACATCATTGGTCTCACCAAATGATTAAATCCAGAATCTACATGTGCAAAAACAGTAGAAGTTGTTTGTTTCACCACATTTACTTTGGCAAGAAAAACACCCGCTTCAGAAACTAAAAATTTTCCAGGTTCAAACATTAGAGTAATTTCTTTTCCATATTCAACACAAAATTCATTAAACCTTTCTGATAATTGCAACCCTAATTGCTCTATATCTGTTGAAATATCTCCTTCTTTATAAGGAACTTTAAATCCGCTTCCAAAGTCTATAAAATCAATATCATCGAATTGCTTTGCTACATCAAATAAGATTTCAGTTGCTCGTAAGAAGGTGTCAATATCTAAAATATCAGAACCTGTGTGCATGTGAATCCCATTGATATTCATCCCTGTATTTTTTACAACACGTTTTATATGAGGAACTTGATGAATTGAAATTCCGAATTTAGAATCGATATGACCTACAGAAATTTTAGAATTTCCGCCTGCCATTATATGCGGATTGATACGAATACAAACAGGAATTTCTGGATGCTTTTGTCCGAATAATTCCAAAATAGACAAATTATCTATATTTATTTGAACTCCTAATTTTGCAACTTCTTCGATCTCCTTCAAAGAAACACCATTGGGTGTGAAAATTATCTTTTTAGGATTGATACCAGTTGTTAACCCCAAATGAACTTCTTGAATAGAAACCGTATCTAAACCAGCTCCAATTTTTTTAAAGAATTTTAAAATATTAATATTTGAAAGTGCTTTTACAGCATAATTCAGTTTTAAGTTTTTAACACTGTTAAAAGCAGCTGTTAATCTATTGTATTGGGATTCAATTTTATCTGTATCATATACATATAGAGGGCTTCCATATTTTTTTGTCAATTCTAAAAGCTGTGATCTTTCCATCATAATAATTTTTTTACTCGTCAAAAGTAACTGATTTGTTTCATTGGCCTGTAATTTGTTTAAAAATATAACAAATTGTTTTTTATTGTGTTTTTCTTCAATTTATTAAAGTATAAAACGGTTGAAATCCTGTTGATAACTAATTAATAAAGCCATTTCATTTTTATCTGTTAAATTCTATTTTTACAAGTACTTCAAAATTAACTGTAGTCAAACACTTTATGAGTCAAGAAACAAAATATACTGAAGATAATATCAGGTCCTTAGATTGGAAAGAGCATATTAGAATGCGTCCAGGAATGTACATTGGTAAATTGGGTGATGGTTCGTCTGCTGATGATGGAATTTATATTTTAGTAAAAGAAGTTTTAGACAACTCTATTGATGAATACGTTATGGGAGCGGGTAAAACCATTGAAATATCTATTCAAGGCAGTAAGGTTACGGTTCGCGATTATGGACGTGGTATTCCTTTAGGAAAAGTAGTTGACGTTGTGTCTAAAATGAATACTGGTGGTAAGTATGATTCTAAAGCCTTTAAAAAATCTGTCGGCTTAAACGGTGTTGGAACGAAAGCAGTAAATGCACTTTCTTCTTTTTTTAGAGTCGAATCTTCACGAGAAGGTAAGTCTGCTTCAGCAGAATTTAGCCAAGGGATTTTAACAGATCAAGATTTTTTAGAACAAACATCACGAAGAAAAGGGACTAAAGTTTCTTTTATTCCTGATGAAAGTATTTTTAAGAAATATAAATACAGAAACGAATATGTAGCAAAAATGCTAAAGTATTATGTGTATTTAAACCCCGGATTAACCATCATTTTTAACGGAGAGAAATTCTTTTCAGAAAATGGATTGAAAGATTTATTGGAAGATAATAACAATCAGCAAGATATGTTATACCCAATAATTCATTTACAAGGAGACGATATTGAAGTTGCAATAACACACAGTAAAACTCAATATTCAGAGGAATACCATTCATTTGTAAATGGTCAGCATACTACACAAGGAGGAACTCATCAAGCAGCTTTTAGAGAATCTTTGGTAAAAACCATTAGAGAGTTTTATGGGAAAAACTTTGAGGCTTCTGATGTAAGAAAATCGATCATTTCTGCAATTGCAATAAAAGTAATGGAACCTGTTTTTGAAAGTCAGACAAAAACAAAGTTAGGTTCCACAGAAATGGGAGGTAATTTACCTACGGTTAGAACCTATATCAATGATTTTGTAAAAACAAAACTCGATAATTATTTACATCGAAATACTGCTGTAGCAGAAATGCTTCAAAAGAAAATAATGCAAGCAGAGAAGGAGCGTAAAGAGCTTTCTGGAATTAGAAAATTAGCAAGAGATAGAGCAAAAAAATCGAACCTGCATAATAAAAAGTTACGCGATTGTAGAATCCACTTAGGAGATATTAAAAAGGATAATTATTTAGAATCTACCTTATTTATAACAGAGGGAGATTCGGCTTCAGGTTCTATTACAAAATCTCGGAATGTAAATACACAAGCGGTTTTTAGTTTGAAAGGAAAGCCTTTAAATTCATATGGATTGACTAAAAAAATTGTGTACGAAAATGAAGAGTTCAATTTATTGCAGGCAGCTTTAAATATAGAAGATGGTTTGGAAGACTTGCGTTATAATAATATTGTAATTGCAACAGATGCCGATGTTGACGGAATGCATATTCGTTTGTTATTAATTACATTTTTCTTACAATTTTTTCCAGAATTGATAAAAGAAGGTCATTTATATATATTAGAAACACCTTTGTTTAGAGTTCGTAACAAAAAACAAACTTTTTATTGCTACTCAGATGAAGAAAAAAGAGATGCAATAGTGAAGCTAAAAGGAAAGCCAGAAATAACTCGATTTAAAGGTTTGGGTGAGATTTCACCAAATGAGTTTGTGCATTTTATTGGAGATGATATCCGTTTAGATCCCATAATGCTAGATAAAGAGATGTCCATAGAAAATATGTTGCAATTTTATATGGGTAAAAACACACCCGATAGACAGAAGTTTATCATTGAAAATTTAAAGGTTGAGTTAGATACTTTAGAAGATGAAGTTTAGAATATGAGTGAAGAAATAAATAAAAATGACAACGAAGAAAATTTAAAGAATCAAAATGAAAATTTAGATTCAGTACATGAGGATGATTTACCTCAACAAGAAACCATTACTAAAGTTACAGGAATGTACAAGGAGTGGTTCTTAGATTATGCTTCATATGTAATTTTAGAAAGAGCAGTGCCTTCTTTGGAAGACGGTTTAAAGCCTGTTCAGCGAAGAATTATGCATTCCATGAAAGATTTAGATGATGGTCGTTACAACAAAGTAGCGAATATTGTTGGTCACACCATGCAATATCATCCGCATGGAGATGCATCTATTGCTGATGCTATGGTACAAATTGGTCAGAAGGAATTATTAATTGACATGCAGGGAAATTGGGGGAATATATTAACAGGAGACCGTGCAGCTGCTTCTCGATATATAGAAGCTCGATTGTCAAAGTTTGCTTTGGATGTAGTTTTTAACCCGAAGACCACAAATTGGAAAATGTCTTATGACGGTAGAAGAAAAGAACCCATAGATTTACCAGTAAAATTCCCATTATTACTTGCACAAGGAGCAGAAGGAATTGCAGTGGGTTTATCCACTAAAATATTACCTCACAACTTTATTGAGCTTATTGATGCTTCTATTAAATATTTAAAAGGGAGAAGTTTTAAAATAGTTCCAGATTTTTTAACGGGAGGAATTGCAGATTTCACGAATTATAATGATGGAAAACGTGGAGGGAAAGTAAGGGTAAGAGCTAAAATTTCTCAATTAGACAAGAAGACTTTAGTGATTAATGAAATTCCATTTTCTACAACTACATCCTCTTTAATTGATAGTATTTTAAAGGCGAATGATAAAGGGAAGATAAAAATAAAAAAGATTGAAGACAATACTGCAGCAGAAGTAGAAATTTTGGTGCATTTGCCACCAAATATTTCTCCAGACAAAAGTATTGATGCACTGTATGCTTTTACCAACTGTGAAAGTTCTATTTCACCATTAGCATGTACAATTGAAGAGAATACACCTGTTTTTGTTGGTGTTTCTCAAATGTTAAAACATTCTACAGATTTAACAGTTGATTTGTTGAAGAGAGAATTAGAAATTCAATTGAATGAATTAGAGGAACAATGGCATTTTTCATCTTTAGAACGAATTTTTATCGAAAATAGAATCTACAGGGATATAGAAGAGGAAGAAACTTGGAAAGGTGTAATAATAGCTATTGACAAAGGATTAAAGCCTTATATAAAACATTTAAAACGTCCAATAATTGAAGAAGATATTGTTCGTTTAACAGAAATTAAAATTAAGAAAATATCAAAATTTGATATAGACAAAGCCAAACAATATATTGAAGGTTTAGAGGATAAAATTGAAGTTGTGAAAAATCATTTAGCAAACTTAATTGAGTTTGCTGTAAATTATTTTAAACGATTAAAAGACACCTATGGTAAGGGAAAAGAGCGTAAAACAGAAATCAGAATTTTTGATGATATAGTTGCCTCTAAAGTAGCTATGAATAACACAAAGATATATGTAAATAAAGAAGAAGGTTTTATAGGTACCTCCCTGAAAAAAGACGTGTTTGTAGCAGATTGTTCAGATATTGATGACATTATCATTTTTAGAAAAGATGGTAAAATGATGGTAACAAAGGTTGGTTCTAAAACATTTGTAGGTAAAGATATCATCCATGTTGCCGTATTTAAGAAGAAAGATAAGCGAACTGTTTACAACTTTATGTATAAAGATGGAGTAAAAGGCGCAAGTTATATGAAGCGTTTTAATGTAACTTCTGTAACTCGTGATAAAGAGTATGATATAACTAATGGAAATAAAGGCTC
>CAXYCO010000042.1:0-57841 GCA_964275545.1 uncultured Polaribacter sp. | reverse complement strand
GACATTCAGTTATCAGATGGTTTGTCTTTTGAAATTTTTGAAGAAATAGAAGTAAAATCTGCGATAATCTTTACCACGGCCTATGATGAGTATGCCTTAAAAGCCTTCAAACTAAACTCCATAGATTATTTATTAAAACCCTTAGATGATAGTGATTTAAAGATTGCGGTAAACAAATACAAAGCAAATCAATCTACTCCCTCAAATATTCAAGTGAATATAGATGATATTAGAAAACTACTAATTCATCCTGTGGATAGAAAGTTTAAAAAACGGTTTACCATTAAAATTGGTCAGCATATAAAAATTATTCATGTAGATGAAATTGAATGTTTTTATAGCGAAAATAAAGCTACGTATATACATACAAATACAGGTAGAAGTTATTTAATAGATCATTCTTTAGAACATTGGCAAGGTCAATTAAACCCTGAAAAATTCTACCGAGTAAATAGAACTTTTATCATTCATATCAATGCGATAAAAGATATTATATCGTATTCTAACTCTCGTTTAAAGTTACTATTACATTCCTACAAAGACACAGAAATTATTGTGAGCAGAGAACGGGTAAAAGACTTTAAAAATTGGATTGATTAATGCTCTTTCAATTCCCCAAAGGGGAAAATTACTTTGGATTTTTTTTTGATGAATAGCATGTATACGCTATATGTTTATTTAATTATATTTAGATGCCTTTTACAATTCACTATTCTAAAATTACAATTCACTATATTTATTTTTTTATAAAGGTAGATATTCTTCACTTTTGATGAAAATTAGAAATTATGAAGAAAATACTGTTTATTTCGCTATTGAGTGCTTTTATATCTTGTAATAACACAAATGAAAGTGTGTTTATTTTAGAGGGGAAATCAAATAATATTCCAAATGAAACTTGGCTTTATTTAAAAGATACAGGCAATGATGTTATTTTAGATTCAGTTAGAGTTACAGAGAATATTTTTCAGTTTAAAACTAAAATTGATAGTTTACCAATTAGAGTCATTATTCACGATAAAAGCTATAAAAATTATAATTTTTTATGGTTAGACGAATATCATATGACGCTTGATGCCAGTAATTCAAATTTTAAAGATGCAGTCATTTCAGGAGATTTAAACAAGTTATCTCATCAACTAGCAAATTCATTAAAAGAGAAATCAAGGAAAGAGCGTTTGAAAATTGAACAAAAATTTGTTAAAAATAATCCAAGCTCAATTATAAGTGCGAGTATATTATCAACTTATAAAACTACATTTAATAAAGCTAATGTTCGGCAATTGTACCATAATTTTTCCCAAAAAAATAAAACATCTATTTATGGTAAATCTGTAGCACAATTTTTAGAATTAAATAAAGGAGAAATCAATATAGGTGATTCTTATGTAGACTTTGAAATGAGGGATGTAAATGGAAATCTATTGCAGTTTTCTAAATTTAAAAATAAATATATATTACTTGAGTTTTGGGCTTCAAATTGTGGACCTTGCAGAATTGAAAACTCCAATTTAATAAAAACATATAATACATTTAAACCTCGAGGTTTTGAAATATTTGCAGTTTCTGAAGATATTAAAAAAGAAAATTGGTTAAAAGCAATTAAAAAAGATAAACTACCTTGGATACATGTTTCTGATTTAAGTAAAAACAATAGAGCATCAATGATTTATGGTATAAGTGGTATTCCCGATAATTTTTTGATTGATAATAAAGGAATAATAGTTGCTCGAAATTTAAGAGGAGAAAAACTCAATAAGAAGCTCTCTGAATTATTTACAATTAATTAAATAATAGAAAATGTATGTAAAAATTTTAAAGAAGTCTTTCTGGATTAGTTTATTTGTAATGGCAATTGTGATTGTTTTATCTGTAACAAATGAATTTTTAAAAGAAGATTTTTTTGATGGAATTTCAGTTATTTTCATTACTTCTTTTATTGCATCTTTATGTGGTTTATATGTTTCAAAAATTAAAATTATACTTCCATTAGGCATTCCAATTTCGGCAATTAGCATTTTTATTTTAATTCATTTTTTTGATTTTATATTATTTGATTATCTTTTTTTTAAGGGTAAAAATTTAAACCATAGTATTAATAGTTTTTCTATATTTTCGATTGTTCTTGGTATTTTAATATATTTATATGGTTATTTTGAAAAATCAAATCAAATAAAACCATCAGATACCTTAAAATATCCGTTTTTAAAAGCGTTTATTTTTTCTTTATCAATAATCGTTGCTTATATGGTGCTATTTGGTTTTGCTTTTACCACTACCAATTTTTTTGATAATGTTCGTTTCTTTTTCGGTATTTTGCTGTTACCGGCAATTGTACTATACTTTTTATCTATTTTTCTTTTCAACTATATTTATAAAGATTACAACAATAAAAAATGGTTGATATTAATTACATATTTGTCTGTTTTTATTTTCTATTTATTAAGTTGTTATTTTAAGTACAGTCAATTATCAGGAGCAATGAATATTCAGAACTTTTTAACTTACTTATTGTCTAGAGTTCCATTTTCTTTTATGATTATGTTGTGTGTTCAGATTAGCTATTTACTGGAAATAAATAAACAAGAAAAATCTTTTTTATCACATCAATCTCTAGAATCACAGCTAAATTATCAACAATTAAAAAATCAAATAAGTCCGCATTTTTTGTTTAATAATATTAATGTTTTAACTAGTTTAATAGAAGAAAACCCTAAGAAAGCAGTTAGGTTTTCAGAGAATTTATCTCATATTTATCGTTATTTTCTAGAGCAAGAAAAACAAGATGTGGTTTTGGTAAAAGACGAAATTAATTTTGCCCAAGCCTATCTAGAATTAATAAAAGATAGGTTTGAAACAGGTTTCACCTATGTAATAAATTTTGATGAAAAAGTGAGTGAAAATATATAGTTTCTACTATTTGCAACAAGTTTTAGAAAATGTAGTAAAACATAATGAAATCAATGAAGAAAATCCTGTAGAAGTTAGCATTTCAGCAAAAGGGAATTTTATAAATGTGGAAAATAATAAAAATGCTAAATTATCAAGTATAAAAGCCTCACAAAAAGGAATTGAAAACATTAAAAAGAGAGTGGCTTTTTTTACAGATCAAAAAGTGGTTATTATAATTCTATGATAGTTACAAAATTCAATTACCAATTTTAGAAATCATATAATGAAAGCCTTAATTATAGAAGATGAATTGCCTTCAGCCAGAAGAATTGAGCGTTTATTAGAGGGTGTTTGATATTGAATTTTAGACAAATTGAATTCAGTAAAATCAACGGTAACTTGGTTCAAAAAAAATAAACAACCCGATTTAATTTTTTTAGATATTCAACTTTCAGATGGCTTGTGTTTTGAGATTTTTAATCAGGTAAATATTAGCTCAAAAATTATATTTACAACTGCATTTAGCAATTATAGCATCAAAGCTTTCGATTATAATAGTGTTTCTTATTTATTGAAACCAATCAATATAGAAAAACTTTCAGAAGCCATAGATAAAGCCAAAGATGTACATCAAAAAGATGAAGATTTAGAAAAATTTAAACTTTTGATTTCAAATATCAAACTGAAATTATAAAGATTCCTTTACTGTAAAAGTAGGGAATAAGATAAAAATTATAAAAACGAATGAAGTGATTTGGTTTTTATAGTTTCGAAAATGCAACTTATTTAAAAATGGATACAAATAATTACATCATTACTGATTCATTAACCAGCTTAGAAATTGATTTAAATCCTAAGAATTTTTTAGAGTTAGTAGAACTTTTATCATTAAAAAGACAGCAATAAAAGAAATGATAAAGTATTCTAATTCTCGTTAAAGTTAATCTTACAATCCTACAAAGACACAGAAATTATTGTGAGCAGAGAACGGGTAAAAGACTTTAAAAATTGGATTGACTAACGCAGACATTTTAAAAAATTAATTTTAAAATGTGAAACATTAAGCCAATAGTTTGTTCCTCAACTTAAAAAAAAATAAATTATGAAAAACTTGATTTTAACATCCTATTTATCACTCTTTTTAGTCACTTTAAATTCTTGTATTTCAAAAAGAGAAAAGAAAACGATTCGTATTTCAAAAGAAAAGTATCAAAACCAATTATACGGATTTTGGCTTGGTCAGTGCATTGCTAACTGGACTGGTTTGGTTACAGAAATGGACAAAATAGGGAATATCGGAGAAATAAAAACAGGTAATTTTTACACCAGAGATCATTGGGGAAAACCAGACCAACCCAGTATTTGGGGGGAAGGAGTTCCCAGCGATTTATCGTCTACAATAGATTATGTATTCAAAGATAGTACTGAGATTTGGGGTGCAGATGATGATACAGACATCGAATTCATGTATCAATATCTTCTACATACGAATAAAGTACATATACTTAGTCCAAAACAAATACAAAATGGTTGGTTAAAACACATAAAGCCTGAAGAAGAAAATTTTCTATGGGTTTCAAATCAAAAAGCATTCGATTTAATGAAAACTGGTGTCCTTCCACCCGAAACAGGCAATCCAACACTCAATGAACATTATGATATGATTGACGCTCAATTAACCACTGAGATATTTGGTTTATTTGCGCCTACAAGACCCGATATCGCATTAAAATTAGCCCAATTACCCATACAAACTACAGCGAGAAAAGAAGCAGAAGATATTTCAAAATTTTATGTGTCTATGCATTCACTCGTGTATGCTACAGATGCAAAGAGTAGTATGAAAGAAAAAATACATTGGATGTCGAGTACATCAAGAGAGTTACTGCCAAATAATTCCTATCCAGCAAAAATGTATGATTATACTAGACACTTATACCAGTCTGGGATTCCCTGGGAACAAACAAGAGATTCACTTTACTATAGATATCAAGTACAACAAAAAGACGGCTATAACATAACAGCAAGGAATTTATATTGTAACGGCTGTTTTGCAGCTGGAATAAATTTTGCAGCAAGTTTAGTAAGTCTTTTTTATGGAGAGGGAGATTTAAAAGAAACAATTAAAATTGGAACACTTGCAGGTTGGGATTCTGATAACCCCACCGCAACTTGGGGAGGTCT
Organism: uncultured Polaribacter sp.; assembly: GCA_964275545.1. Lineage (GTDB taxonomy): Bacteria > Bacteroidota > Bacteroidia > Flavobacteriales > Flavobacteriaceae > Polaribacter. Next base: position 52,765 of record CAXYCO010000042.1, on the reverse strand, counting down.
CATTGGTTTTATGATTGGAAAAGACGGAATAGAAAGTGCCTTTGGACGGACATTTTCAAATCGATTTAATATTCACAGAACAAGACAAAATTTTCCAGAAAATGGCATATACACCTTTGAAAAGATGTCAAAAATGGGACTAGATATAGCTAACAGTGTTGTATTAGAGGAACTAGGAGGTAAGATTGATGAAGAAAATAATAGTTGGATAATCCCCTTAAAATAATACTAAATTAAAGCATATAATAGGGTAATACAATAATTAGAAGCTACTTAAAACATCTTCTAAGCCTTTTAAATTGATTTTTCTTTTCGAACTTTGGTTGTGAATGATGTTCACAAATTTATCCACAAACGATTAGCAAACCTCTTTTCAATAAACTGTTTAAATAATTTCACATCCACTAAACTTTGATTATTTTTATCAAAACTTAACAAGATGAACCAGAAAGAAGAATTTTTCGAGTATATAAACAATGGTTATAATACCAAAGGAGATTTTATTTCTCTAGGAGCAGCAATGTTGGGTGAAGAAACCATAACAGATGCCATCGTAAAAATTCCTTTAAAAACACTTAATAGACATGGTTTAATTGCTGGAGCAACAGGAACAGGAAAAACAAAAACACTGCAAGTTTTAGCTGAAAATTTATCAGAAAAAGGGATTCCAGTATTGTTAATGGATATCAAAGGAGATTTATCAGGTTTGGCACAACCAGGTTCTGGGCATCAAAAAATTGATGAACGTCATGCTAAAATTGGTTTCCCGTTTGAAACTAAAAAATTTCCTGTTGAACTTTTAACGATTTCAGAACAAGACGGCACAAAAATGCGCGCTACCATATCAGAATTTGGACCTGTGCTTTTATCAAGGATTTTAGATTTATCAGAAACTCAAAGTGGTATTATAGCTATTATTTTTAAATATTGTGATGATAATAAGTTTCCGTTATTAGATATAAAGGATTTTAAAAAAGTATTACAATACATTACCAATGAAGGTAAGGAGGAAATACAAGCAGAATATGGGCGAATTTCATCGTCTTCAACAGGTGCCATTTTACGTAAAATTATAGAAATAGAACAACAAGGAGGAGATTTGTTTTTTGGTGAAAAATCTTTTGAAGTAGAAGATTTAACAAGAATAGATGAAAATGGAAGAGGAATTATTTCTGTATTGCGTTTAACAGATATCCAAGACAAGCCAAAGTTGTTTTCTACATTTATGTTGCAGTTATTGGCAGAGGTTTATGAGACTTTTCCTGAACAAGGAGATAGTGGTAGGCCAGAACTTATAATTTTTATAGATGAAGCACATTTGGTGTTTGAAGAAGCATCTAAAGCTTTGTTAAATCAAATAGAAAGTATTGTAAAATTAATTCGTTCTAAAGGAATTGGATTGTACTTTGTAACTCAAAACCCTAAAGATGTTCCAGAAGATATTTTGGCTCAATTGGGTTTGAAGATTCAGCATGCATTAAGAGCTTTCACGGCAAAAGATAGAAAAGCAATAAAACTAGCGGCAGAAAATTACCCGAGTTCGAAATATTATGACACTAAAGAAGTATTAACACAATTAGGAATTGGAGAGGCATTTGTTTCTGTTTTAAACGAGAAAGGAATTCCAACTCCTTTGGCCAGAACTATGTTGAGAGCTCCAATGAGTAGAATGGATATTCTTTCTAATAAAGAGTTAAAGCAAGTAATTGATAATTCTAGACTAACTAAGAAGTATAATGGTGTATTAGACAGAGAAAGTGCTTATGAAATGCTTAATAGCAAGATTGAAAAAGTTAATTTAGCTGAAGCAGATGCAACAAGAGAACGCGCAGAATTAAAAGAGAGAGAGCGGATAATTAAAGAGAAAGAAAAGTCCTCTAAAACATATTCTAGGAGAAGTACCAAAATGAACCCAATTGTAAAAGTATTAACAAGTGCAACTTTTATAAGAGCTGCTTTTGGAATATTAAAAAAAGTTTTGAAATAACAAAATCAAAAAAAGAACGTTTAATAATCGTACAAAAAATAAAAAAAATGATCAAAAAAAATATTTTATCAATAACAGCGTTGGTGTTTTCTCTATTAATCATTAGTTGTAGTAACAATAGCAAATTTAAAGTAGAAAAAGGAAAAGTTGGTTTCTTAACTCAAAAAACGATGGTTATGGAGTTGGGTGAAATATTTAAAAAAGATTCTATTGTAAAGAATTTAAGTGAAGGAGCTACAGGGGATAATTACTTACAAGATGATGATGAATATTTAGTTTTCGAAAAAGGAGGTAAACATTTACTAACGATTATTCCTAAAGAGCAACTAGATTCTACATCTACGATAAAAAGTATAGAAATTCATGATACCCGTTTTATAACCAAAACAGGAATTACGATAGATTCTAATTTTTCAGAAGTAAACTCCAACAATCTTATCAATCGAGTAGAATCTTCATTATCTTCTGCGACCTTATTTATAGATGAATTAAATTCAACAATAGCTATTGATAAAGAAGAGTTAGGTTTAAAACAGATTATTACTAAAAAAGTAAGTTTGGATCAAATTCCTGATTTAGCAAAAATGAAATCTTTTATTGTATGGTTTAATTAGATTTAATTCTTGTATATTTTTTATATTTAAGTTAGAATAAGAATTCAGCATTATCACTTTTTAATCATTGTGTAAATTTATTTAATTCTGATAAGCGTTTTCTAATGCATAATAAAAAGTATGTCATTTATTGCACCAAGACCAAAATAAACTCTAAATGAAAAAAAACTATAAAATTCAAAAATCGCCATTTGTAGTTCCTACTTCAGATGGTAAACTTATTGAAGAACATTTTGGCAATGCAACGGATAAGAATCCAGATGTTAGTATAGCTCATATGGTAGCACCTTCAGGCTGGAGTGAACCTTTTCAAACTCCAGAATTTGATGAATATACATACATTATAAAGGGTAAAAAACAATTTATAATAGATGGAGATATTATTGTTTTAGAATCCGGTCAATCCATTAAAATAGAGAAGAATACAAGAGTACAATATTCAAATCCTTATGAACAAGAATGTGAATATATAGCTATTTGTTTACCAGCATTTTCAATCGATTCGGTAAATAGAGAGTTACAATAAATTTTATGAATCACCAGCTAATTAACTGTGTGATGTATTATTTATTATTTCTTTCACAAGCTATTAAAGTATTTTTTAACAACATAGCAATGGTCATTGGTCCTACACCTCCTGGTACGGGAGTAATATAAGCTGATTTTTTAGAAACTTCATCAAAAGCAACGTCACCAAGTAAACGATAACCACTTTTCTTTGAAGAATCTCCAACTCTGGTTATTCCCACATCGATGACAGTTACATCATCTTTTACCATATCTGCTTTTACAAATTCAGGAATACCAATTGCAGCAACAATAATGTCTGCTTGTAATGTTATTTCTTTTAAGTTTTGAGTTCTACTATGACACATGGTAACAGTGGCATTACCCACTTTTCTTTTTTGTGATAGTAAAATACTCATTGGGCTACCAACTATATGACTTCTTCCTAAAACAACCACATGTTTCCCGGAAGTTTCTACATTATATCTATCTAATAATTCTAAAATTCCGAAAGGAGTTGCAGAAATAAAAGTAGGTAAGTTTAAAGCCATTTTACCAACATTTGTGGGATGAAATCCATCCACATCTTTGTCTGGATTTACAGCCATTAAAACCTTTTGTTCATCTATGTGATTTGGTAAAGGAAGTTGAACAATAAAGCCATCAATATCATTATCAATATTTAAAATTGCAATTTCATTTAGTAAATCTGCCTCACTTATTTCTTCTGGTAAACGAATTAGAGTAGACTCATAACCAACACGTTCACAGGCTTTAACTTTTGCATTTACATAGGTAATACTTGCGCCATTATTACCCACAATTACCGCAGCCAAGTGTGGAGTTTTAAATCCTCTATCTTTTAATTCTCTTACCTCTAAAGCAATTTCTTCTTTAATATCTGCAGCTATTTTTTTTCCGTCTAGTAGTGTCATTTTTCTTAGTATATTATGGTAAATAAAAAAGAGATAATTATGGAGTATTATTTAAAAAGTATTATTTCATTCCTTGCATCATCTGCATCATTTTCTTGCCTCCACCGCCTTGCATCATCTTCATCATTTTACTCATTTGAGTAAACTGTTTCATTAATTGGTTAACCTCGTTAACAGAGGTTCCAGATCCTTTGGCAATTCTCTTTTTTCTGCTAGAGTTTATAGTATTTGGTGTGCTTCTTTCCTTAGGAGTCATAGAGTGAATAATAGCTTCAATCCCTTTAAATGCATCATCATCTATATCCACATCTTTCATTGCTTTTCCGGCACCTGGAATCATTCCCATTAAATCCTTCATGCTACCCATCTTTTTTATTTGTTGAATCTGACTTAAAAAGTCGTCAAAACCAAATTGATTTTTAGCAATCTTCTTTTGTAATTTTCTAGCTTCTTCTTCGTCATATTGATCTTGAGCTCTTTCTACAAGTGAAATAACATCACCCATTCCCAAGATTCTATCAGCCATTCTATCTGGATGAAATACATCAATTGCATCCATTTTTTCTCCAGTACCAATAAATTTAATAGGTTTATCAACAACAGACTTAATTGACAAAGCAGCCCCACCACGTGTATCTCCATCTAATTTTGTTAGAATAACTCCATCAAAATTTAGGATATCATTAAAAGCTTTCGCAGTATTTACAGCATCTTGTCCTGTCATAGAATCAACAACAAACAATGTTTCTTGTGGATTTACAGCTTTATGAATGTTAGAAATTTCATTCATCATTTCTTCATCTACAGCTAAACGTCCAGCTGTATCAATAATAACAACATTTTTGCTATTTGCTTTGGCATATTTTATTGCATTTTCAGAAATTTCTACAGGATTAGTATTCCCAACTTCAGCATATACTTCAACACCAATTTGTTCTCCAACAACTTGTAATTGGTTGATTGCTGCAGGTCTGTAAACATCACAACCTACTAAAAGAACTTCTTTAGATTTTTTAGTTTTTAAGAAATTTGCTAATTTTCCAGAAAAAGTGGTCTTACCAGAACCCTGTAAACCAGACATTAAAATAACTGTTGGAGAACCAGCAAGGTTAACACCTACAGTTTCTCCACCCATCAATAAAGTAAGCTCGTCTTTAACTAGCTTTACCATTAATTGACCTGGGTTTAACGTTGTTAAAACATCTTGTCCTAATGCTTGAGTTTGAACTTTTTTAGTGAATTCCTTGGCTATTTTAAAATTTACATCGGCATCTAATAAGGCCCTTCTAACTTCTTTTAAAGTTTCGGCAACATTTACTTCTGTAATTCTACCATGACCTTTTAAGGTGTGTAGGGCTTTATCTAACTTATCGCTTAAATTACTAAACATAATTTGTGTTCTTTTTTGGAAGCACAAATATAATAATTAGTGATGATTTGTTCGCTGATTAACCATAGTTTTTTGTTCACTCTTTTTTGAGTAAAAGACTAGCGAAAAAGTTAATTAAATGTATTAAAATAGACATTAAAAAGAACACAAAACCAATAAAAAAAATAAAACTCAATAGCTGTTTTTCCTGACTGATTTCAAGGTTAATCATCGATAAAATATAATATATAAATAGCGTTAATGAGATGATCTGAAATACAATATGTAAAACTGTTAATCCTTTTTTTGGTTGTTTTTTTACAAGCAATAAAGAAAAGTAGTTGAGGCCAATCATACTAAAGAAAACTGAAGAAATAGTGAAGATGCTTGCACAATTAAAAGAAATAGCAACACCGTAATATGCAAAGTTTACAGTTTCATTTCTTAATAGCAAACCCAAAATTAGACTGAATGGAATGATTCCGAAAAAGAAAAGATGAGGTTTTGAGATCATTTTTTGTAACAGTTTCATAGCTTATTTTCCAATTTATTTTCGGTTAAATTAATTTGAAATATACAAAGATTGATTTGAAACAACAACCTATTCCGTTGGTGTTATATTTCTTTTTTTTATTAGAAGTTTTAACTTAGAAATGAATTATTTAATAGGTAACTTTTGTGTTTATATGCATGTAAAATCAATTGTATTTTTTTAGAACTAACAATCCGTTATATTAAAAATTGAATAATAGAAGTTAATGGCAACATAGTAAAATATGCCAGGTATTTTATCAGATAGTTAAAAACAACTTATAATAGGGTAGAAGCAAATGTTGATAGTTTTTATAGGAAAAGTACTGCAGATTTTCTGTGCTTGTAGGTTCTGAAAAAAAACAACCTAAAAGTAGGCTGAATAGTGAGGCTCTTTTAGGTGTTTTTTTTAACGTACAAAACACAAGTTTCTAGTTGGGTATACTCTTTGAGCAATGAATGCTTAAAATTTTGTACTTTATTCATTCCTATTTTTTGCATTATTGAAATTGACGGAATATTTATTACTGGAGCAACCGCAATTATTTTTTCTAGTTTTAGTTGATTAAAACCAAAATCTAAACATCTTTTTGCGCCTTCAGTTGCAAAACCTTTATGCCAGAAATTTGGATGCAAACGCCAGCCAATATCAATTGCTGGTGTGAAATCTGATTCGAAAGTTTGTAAAGAAAGCCCAGTAAAACCAATAAATTCTTTGGTTTCCAAGACCTCTACAGCAAAATAGCAAAACCCTTTTTCTGCAAATTGATTTTGCATTCTAGTAATAAAAGCCTCCGTTTGCTCTTTAGTTTGAGTTGATGGAAAAAATTGCATTACATCTTTATTGGAGTTTATTTCAAAGAGTCTGTCAGTATCTGATATCTTCCAATTTCTAAATCCAAGTCTCTTTGAAGTAAATAAATAGCCGCTCATTATATGTCTCCGTAAAGTTTATTTTAAACTGATAGTGAATACCAATGATTCTATTTAGTTGTTCTTATTAAAGGTAGTGTTAGGAACAAATTCTAAAGCAGCTCCATTGATACAATGTCTTTTTCCTGTTGGTTTAGGGCCATCATCAAAAGAATGCCCTAAATGGCTCCCACAAGTATTACATTTTAATTCTGTTCTTGCATATCCAATTTTATAATCGACATCTAATTCTACATTATCGTCAAAAGCTCTATCAAAAGAGGGCCATCCAGTACCAGAATCAAATTTATGTTCAGAGGAATAAAGTGCTGTTTTACACCCTGCACAAACATAGGTTCCTTTTTTGTAAACCTTATTTAAAGGACTTGTAAAAGCTCTTTCTGTTCCTGCCTCTCGTAAAATATAGTATTGCATTTTTGTAAGTTCTTTTTTCCATTCGGCTTTCGACTTAACAACAGTATAAACTTTTTTTTCTTTTGAAGATGTTTGTGCTTTACCAGAACAACTTACTAGTATTCCAATAATAAATAATAGAATAATTTTTTTCATTTTTAAGTATTTAGTGTTATAAAATCTACAATTCTATTCGTAACTTTTTTGTCACGAAGAATTTTTGTGTGCCCCAATCCTTTTGTAATATAAAGTGAACCATTCTGTAAGTTTTGACGAATATTTATTGCGCAACTTACAGCAACATCACCATCTAAAACATCATGTACAATTAATGTTGGAATGTCTACTTTTTTTGCAACAATACTAGAAGAAAAATCATCCACTTTTACATTCCATTTCTTTTTAAAGTACGCTTGCATTTTTTTACTAATAATGGGTTTTAGACCCAAACTATGAGTGAAGTTTGTAAGAATGTCAGAAACTTTATCGCCAGAACCAACAGTGACAATGCATTTAAAAATTTCTTTCTTAGCGGAAGCATTCAGTATCCCCATCGAACCAAAAGAATGACCAACAGCAGCTTCAAATGGACCAAAAGCACTATTGATAGAGGTAATAGTTTCAACAAACTCTAGCGATATTGGTTTTTTTACCTGAAGATTTTCCGTGTGAGGGTCCGTCAAAGGAAATGACCATATATCCTTTCTCTAGAAGGGTATTTGCAATCATAAAAAGTTGTGTACTTCTTCCTGACCATCCGTGAACCAAAAGAACTTTCTTTTTCGAATATCCATAGGATAAAACATGTACCTCTTTTTGAATGGATGTAACAAAATGTTTCTTTTTTTGAGAACTTTCTTCCATTACTTTTTCTCTTTTAGGGGTTGTAAAAGTAAAAGGGGTGGTAAAGAGTTTAGTTGCAAATAAGACGGTTAATTTATAAGAAAAGAACTGTAAAATTTGCGCAAAATATATAACTGCTTTAGGAATTGATAAACTTGGGGCCAGGGTTTTATCAGGAGAGAGAAACTTCATCAGTATGAATTTTTTATAAAGATAGAATATGTAATTTTTATAACATACCATAAACAGTATTTATTAGCTACTAACAGTAAAATAAGTTCCAAATATCTTTAATACTTAGCGAAACAATATAATAGAAAAATAGTTTTCCTATATTGTATGTTGTTTTAAATTTTAGAACGGCATTTTAAATGAAATTTTATGTTAAAAATAGGAGACAAAAAATTAATAAACGCTTGGGCATTTTATGATTGGGCAAATTCAGTATACTCATTAGTGATTAGTACGGCAGTTTTCCCATTATATTATTCGGCTATTACAGAAGGAAAAGTAGTTTCTTTTCTTGGTATGGAATGGGATCATCCAGATAGTTTGTATAGTTATGCTCTCTCGTTTTCTTTTTTAATTGTGGCATTTATCTCTCCAATTTTATCTGGTATTGCAGATTATACAGGTAGTAAGAAAAAGTTTATGAAATTCTTTTGTTGGTTAGGAGCTTTGTCAGTAATGAGTTTGTACTTTTTTGATGGTGTTGCTACTGTTTGGATAGGTATTTTGTTTACCATCTTAGCAAGTATTGGTTTTTGGGCAAGTTTGGTTTTTTACAATGCCTATTTACCAGAAGTAGCTCATCCAGAGCAACAAGACAGAGCCAGTGCCAAAGGTTTTATGTATGGCTATTTTGGATCTGTTCTTTTGCTTATTTTAAATTTATTAATGATTCAAAAGCCAGATTGGTTTGGAATATCGTCAGGGATGGCTTCTAGAATTTCCTTTGTACTTGTTGGGCTTTGGTGGATTGGTTTTGCTCAAATTACTTTTAAACGTTTGCCTGATGATATTTTTGAAAAAAAACCAGAAAAAGACTATATATGGAAGGGTTTTAGAGAATTGAAAATTGTTTCCAAAGAAATTGTCAATTACCCAACTTTAAAAATGTTTTTAATCTCATTCTTTTTATTAAGTATTGGTGTACAAACAATTATTTTAATGGCCGCAATATTTGGTTCTAGTGAATTAGGGCTACCTGCAATGAATCTTATTGTTACCATATTATTGGTCCAAATAGTAGCTATATTTGGCGCATTTGTTTTTTCTAGATTGTCTGAAAAATGGGGAAATATAAAAGCTTTAAAACTAACAATTATAATTTGGATGTTAGTCTGTTTTACAGCATTTCTATTGGATAAAAATCAAGAAAATGTAGCCTATTACTTCTACGGTTTAGGTGGTTTGTTGGGTTTCGTTCAAGGAGCAATTCAGTCTTTAACTCGATCTACCTATTCTAAATTATTACCCGAAACAGAAGATCATGCAACGTATTTTAGTTTTTATGATGTTACTGAAAAAATAGCCATTGTATTGGGAACCTTTGTGTACGGGTTCTTATTTGCAATTACAGATTCTATGCAGTGGTCTGTTTTATGTATGGCAATATTCTTTCTAGCGTCTTTTATTGTTTTAAATTCCTTGAAGAAAACGAAGTATGTTCGTTAATAAAATACTCTTCTGATAAAAATAAAAATAAAAATAAAAAGAGAATACCCTATAAAAAAAGGGATAATAAAGTCTTTTAAACCAACTACAAGAAGTACACTAATAATTAACAACTGAAAGCCCAATCCAAAAGTAGAAATAAGTGTCATTAACCAATTAGGAAAAGGTTTTCCTCTGGAAGCGTTTTTATCTAAGGCATAAATTATTTTATCAAAAACACCGTAAAGAGCTTTATACAAAAAGAAAAGAGTATCTACATTTTTCTGTTTTTCACCAGGTAAAGCAACAGGAGTTTTATCCTCAAAAACTCTACTTGTTGTGTCTCCACCAAACCTATTCCTTAAAATAACATAGTAATAATTATACAAAGTTCCTTGAAGTTGAATTCCAAAAAAAGCTAAAAAGCTATATAAAATACCAATATTTGTCAGTTTCCAAATGGTGATTATAATAATGAAGTTTAGAATAATATCAGAGACAGAATCCAAAAACCTACCTGTATAGGAGGGGGTTCCTTTAACTCGTGCCAATTCTCCATCAGCTGCATCCAGAATTGATTTTAAAATCAAGAAAAAAGCCGCAAATTCATAATACCCTTTAATCATGCAAAATACACTAAGTAAACCAGATATAACGAAAGAAATAGTGACATCTACAGGAGTAAAAGAGGTGTTTTTTAACGAATTAGCAATGATTTTTGCAATAGGTCTTCCATAATCAGACAAGTCTATAAATTGGAATTCTTTGGGGAGTTTTGACATAAAATGCTTTAGATTCGAGCATTTTTATCACTTAAAATAAGTTATAAAACAGCACAATTTTATTTAAAACAAAATTAATAAAAAAAAAGTCTGAAATTTTAAAATTTCAGACTTTTTATAAGACATTAAAAATATTTATTAAGTCGTAATATTAAAAATTACTTCTATATTAGGATTCGCTTTTGCATTAGTAAATGTTCTCTAGTCAGGTTTGTTAAGTTTCGCATAAGGTACAATTCAATCTTTAATCTTTATACCTATTCTAAATTATTAGTAGACATAGAAGGCTATACAAAACATTTTAATTTTGTGATATTACCAAAAAAGGTAGGTAATGTATTACGAACTTTTTATGTGTATTTTTTATTTTCGAATGCAGATTCTATGCAATGTTCTGTTTTTTTTTGGAGGGCAATTTTTCCCTAATTTTTTTATTGTTTTAATTTATTAAAAAACTCATAAACAATGCATTAACTAGTTTTTGAATATTTGGTTTAAATTGTCTTTTTCTATTTTTAAAACAGAAGAAATAAGAATTTCTTGATCTTCTTCATTTAATTGATTTAATAGTTCTTCACCCTTAGAAATTGTTATTAATGCCAATTCTAACCCTGTAATTTCTTTTTTAGAAAAAACATTCGGCTTTTTTTTCATTTTAATTATGAGAAACGCTATGATTTCTTTTATTTTTTCAACGAGTATTTTATCATAAATAATATTAAAAAAAGTTTCTGTATTCGCCATAAATTCTTCGATGTCTTTATGGGGTAAAAGTATAATTAAGGAATTTATTTTATCAATGCTATACGGAGGACTAACTTTTGTTTTTTTAGCTTTTTTAGCTAAATTATTTTCAAATTTTGTAGCTCCTCTAAAAGACTTCATTGCTTTTAAACCTGCATTAAAAATTTTAGGTAAATGCCTTCCATGAGAAAAAATTAATTTCATAGAATCTATCACTAAGTTTAATAGTTTTTCTGGATGCTTAATAAAATCGTCTAGTGAGCTAAACGCTTCATTTAATTCTTTTCTCTGTTCAATATCAGGATACACATAGGTTAAAAAATAATTTTTAATATTGTTTATTACATTCTCATTAATAGTTTCAGGGAAATTATAATGTTGCTTCAATTTATGATATTGATAACGCTCCTCAATCACATTTCGGTAACCAATAATAATTTGCTCTAAAATTTCCTCCTTATCCAATATTATTTTATTTATTGTTAAATACCATTACTTACAAAAGTAATAATTTAATCTTCATAATTACAATGTCACTTTCCAAGTTGTTAGATTCATTAGTGCTATTTGCTATGTATATTCCCAGTCAACCAAGATTAACAATTAATATAGAATATCTAAAGAAGTAGAAAAAAAGTATTTTTAGAGAATTAGTAATCATTTTTGTACAAGGGCATTATGAAATTTGAGTAGTCTTTACATTGCTTTTCTATAGAAACATTTGACATAAAATATTTAAGACTCGAGCACTCTTATTACTCAAAATAAGTTGTGAGACATCACGATTTTATTTAATAAAAAAAGTCTGGAGTTTAAAAACTCCAGACTTTATATAAAATAGTTAAAAATGTTTATTGAACTGTAACGTTAAAAGTTACTTCAATATCAGTACTTCCTCCGGCATCGGCAGAGGTTCCATTATTAGGTTTGCTAGGTTCGTGCTTTAAAACTACAGTAATAGAACCAGAGCCTGCGTTACCTGAAGTTAGTGAAGTTTCAAGGCCTACAGGATTCCCATTGCCATCTTCATCGGTTTTATCGATTGATAATCCAGAAACAGTAGAGGTATAGAAAAACTCATGCTCGTCATCTTCTTCTTCAATCTCTAAAGTAATATTTTCTGCTGGAGTTTCTGTTTCATTTTCTAATTTAATAGAACCTGTATAGGATGCTCCTGCAGTTATTGGGCCAGAAATAGCATAGGTACCATCACTTCCTCCTTCACCGTCAAGGTCAGTATACTTAAGTGTTACAACATCACTTCCGTTGGTTAAAGTATATGTAAGTGTGGTAATTAACTCTTCTACATTAGGGTCTTCTACAACATCATCATCTGAACAACTTGTTATAACTAAGCTAGAGATAAATAGAACTGCTAATAATTTGATTGTTTTCATTGTTTTCATTGTTTTCATTGTTTTGATTGTTTTGATTGTTTTGATTGTTTTCGTTGTTAATAATTGATTTTAATTTTAAAGTTGATGTTTCTCCCTAATTCGTCAGCAAAATATCGAAGCCTGTTTAGATGTTCTCTGTATGAAGTATTAAATAAGTTTTCAACATTCAATTCAAGTTGTAACTTTCCTTCATTAAATGCGCTAGAGATATTCAACCCAAAAATAGAATATGTCGGTGGCGTAGAACTGATATCTACAAATACTTCTTGTTGTAAAACTGGATCTAATGTATAGAAGTTATAATCTGGAAATCTATTTTGTTTGAGCACTGTTTTGTGAGTGATGCTAACTGATAACTTTTTAAATTCTTCATTAAAATACGTTAGTTTATTATTAAAGTTAGCTGCTGGCATATTAATAAGAGGGATGTTCTCTGAGGTATTTTTTCCTCTTAAAAGGCTAATATTTCCATAGTAATTAAGTCTATTGTTAATTTTTTTATTCAAATCAATATCGACTCCATATATTTCTGCATCAATCTGATTGTATTCGTACACAGGAAATGCACCCCTAATCGTTGTTGATATTCCCACAGGAATCAATTGAATAAATCCATTTATCTTTTTAAAATACGGACTAATAACAAATCCAAAATTGCTGTTATTCCTTTCCATAGAGATAATGAACTTATTGGCAGTTTCTTTGTTTATATTTAACAACCCCTTTTCTATTCTTGCAGCGGAGTGATGGAGACCATCACTAAATAATTCTGAAGGATTAGGAACTCTATTGGCTAACCCGTAATTAATGAATAATGATAAGTCATCATTAATTTTTTTAAAAGCCCCAAACCTGCAGAAAAATTATGAAAAGTATATTCAGGTGTTGTATATATTCTAACTCCGTCTATGATTCCTGTTTCAAATTCAGGAAATAATTCATCATAGTTGTAGGTTTCATTCCAGTCTGTTACGTTATACCATTTTCTAGCTTTTATTTTAGAGAAGTCGTATCGAATACCTGCATTCAATTCTGTACTTTCATTTAAAGCGTAATTGCCTATGGTATATATACCCGCATCAAATTTATCAAAATCAGGAATCAGTGGTCTTGAGCCAGTTGAAATAGGTTTGTTTTGTTGAAATCTTCCTAAAATACCAATATTTAATTTAAGATTATCGTTGGGTTTTACTTGTAAATCAGATTGTATACTATTTGTAAATAATCTTAAGTCAATTACAGGAGTATTTTTTAAACTACCTCTTCTCAAATCAAATTCTCTACGTCTATTCACTTGAAAGTCGTATTGAAAGGTTAGCTTTCCAACCCCTTGAAAACGCTTATAGGCTAGAAGTTTTCCTAAATGATGAACAATTGACTGTTTAGGATTGTCAATTGAATATGAAAAATCTTCAATCACTCTAGGTTCTAGACTGTTAATTGCTGTCACCAAATCATTTACATTTCCAATATGTGAAGATTTTAAGATGGCAAATTTATTATTTACAAGGCTATAGTAGAATTCAAAACCTTTTTCAAAGCTATTATAACCCAATCTAAATGAGGCATTGATATTTTCTAATCCACTATTTGTTAACGAATAGTCTGCTGCTCTAAAATCTCCAAAACGACGATAACTCATTTGAATTTTTGAATAATACCCTGACTTGTAAGATTTTATAATTTCAGAATTAAGATTGCCGCCAAATCCATTTGAATTTAGAGAAAGGAGTGAGCTGCCAAATAGACTGTCTTTTCTTGCATATTTTTTTGCTCTAACAAGAATCAAGCCTCCAACGGCATCACTTCCATACTTTAATGAATTAGCTCCTTTTATTACATCAATTCTATCACTCGCATTCATATCTATATTAGGTGCATGTTCGTCTCCCCATTCCTGATCAAACATTCTAACATTATTGTTAATGATTAATAATCGACTACTATGTAGACCATGAATCATCGGTTTAACAATAGTATTTCCGGTATTTAATGAGGAGACACCGCTTATGGTATTTAATGCATCTCCTAAAGATTTATCTGAAAAATTAGTGATTATATCTTTCTTTATAGATTTCTCTATACTAGTGGATTCAGACTTAGATTCTGATTTAACAACCACTTCTTCTAATTCTTCTAAATGATGTTCTAGCGTAATTTCTTTAAAAATATTTTTATGTATTCTAAAAGAGAGTGTCTTTGTTTCGCAAGCAACGTGCTTTATGAGTAGAGTAATTTTTCCTTTACAAAGGTTTTTTAACTCAAAGGAACCATCAAAATTTGTGATCGTATTTTTATTTGAATTTACGATCTGCAAAGATGCACCAACAATGGGTGTATTGTCGTGGAAATCACTAATTTTTCCCTTTAAAGAATACTGGCAATTTTGAGCAATTGTAGTTGTACTAATACAACACACAATCAAACAAAAACAAAATTGTTTAATCATTTTTTTGTTTTAATTAAGACTGTTTTTACACAGAAGGGTCTCACAGAAGTTTTTAGATAGTTTCTTATGAAAAACTTATTTGCTGTGAAGTTGGAGTTTAAAATATTAAATTTCTATTTTTATTAAATAGTTTGAAACGAGACTAGAAAATATTAAAAATATTGTTAGTTTCAAGAAATATGATATTTTAAATAAGTGAAGAAGGTGGTCCTCTTAAAGAGAACGTTAATGAATAATGATTTTTTAAAAAAATATATTTTGAAACTTCTTTTTCAGTAATAAATACTAAAGCTCTCTGTTTAAAATCTTGTTTTTCAAAAAAGGTGTTATTATGTTTTAATAGATGTAAGTCACAATCTACCTCTTTTTCATGTAAATGAGTTTCTACTTTAGAAAAACAAACACCATGATCATGGCTGCTAAATGCATGTAAAGACACTAGAAGTATTGGTGATATAAAGAATATCAACAATAAAAAGCTTATATGTTTTTTTAAACTTTTGATGCTATTTTAATTTTTCTACAAAATTAGTAATTTATATGATTGTATCATACATTTTTTGTTAAAATGTAAACTATTTTATCTTGTAAGCAATACCATCTTGTTTGAATTTACTGAAACCAATTTTAGCAGAGAATTCATACGAATTTTCTGAAATATTAGTTATTTGCACAAAGATAGGATCTTTGTCTATTTCCTTCTTTGGAGATTTCATCTTTAAGGTATAGAAGAAATTATTCTTCCATGTGATGTATAAAGTATCTATATGTTTAATTCTTTTTTCTGATCTTGAACTATCGTTAGAAATACTTACTATTTTAGAATATTCTTCAATTTGTAAACTATCAATTCTAACAATTGTTGTTTTGCTATACCCTTTTCCAGCAGGAATTTCAAAAACACCTTTTCTAAAACGATCAGAATTATCTTTAAGATTAGAGTTACAAGATGAAAACAGTACAATAATTACGAGTATTCCTACAGATTTCTTTCATTAAATTCCAGTATAATTAGAGGGTGTTATTGCTTTTAATTCTTCTTTAATTACAGAGGAAGTATCTAACGTATCAATAAAATCTGCGATTGATTTCTGATTAATTTTCTCATTAGTTCTGGTCAAACCTTTTAGCGCCTCATAAGGGTTAGGGTAGGCTTCACGTCTTAAAATTGTTTGAATTGCTTCCGCAACAACTGCCCAGTTGTTTTCTAGATCTAGTTCAAATTTTTGCTTGTTTAACAATAGTTTATTCAATCCTTTCAAGGTAGATGTAAATGCAATGATGGTATGGCCAAACGGAACACCAATATTACGTAAAACTGTACTATCAGTTAAGTCTCTTTGTAATCTAGAAACAGGTAGTTTAGCAGAAAGATGTTCAAAGATTGCATTTGCCAAGCCTAAATTTCCTTCAGAGTTTTCAAAATCAATCGGATTTACTTTGTGGGGCATTGCAGAAGAACCCACTTCGCCAGCCTTAATTTTTTGTTTAAAATAATCCATAGAAACATAGGTCCAGAAATCTCTATCTAAATCTAGGATGATGTTGTTTATACGCTTAAGAGCATCAAACAATCCAGCCATATGATCATAATGTTCTATCTGTGTTGTTGGAAAAGAATGGTGCAAACCTAATTTCTCTTTCACAAAAGAACTTCCAAATTCTTTCCAGTCAATTATTGGGTATGCAACTTTGTGTGCGTTATAATTACCCGTAGCACCACCAAATTTTGCAGCATTTGGTATCTTATTTAATAGTTTAAATTGTTCTTTTAAACGAGTTACAAAAACATTAATTTCTTTTCCTAAACGGGTTGGAGATGCTGGTTGGCCGTGAGTTCTAGCCAACATAGAAACATCTTTCCATTCTATAACCAACGTTTCCATTTTTTCTAAAAGTTCAACGTACTGAGGTACATAAACTTCTTCCATTGCTTCTTTAATAGATAGAGGAATCGCAGTATTGTTAATATCTTGAGAAGTTAATCCAAAATGAATGAATTCTTTATATTTCTTTAAGTCAAGCGTGTCGAACTTTTCTTTGATAAAATATTCAACCGCTTTTACATCGTGATTTGTAATACTTTCAATATCTTTTATTTTTTGTGCGTCATCTGTTGTAAAATTAATATAGATTTTACGCAAATCGTCAAACAAATCCTTGTCGAAGTCTACTAATTGGGGTAAAGGGATTTCACAAAGGGCAATAAAATATTCGATTTCAACACGAACACGATATTTTATTAAAGCTTCTTCAGAAAAGTAGTTTGATAAGGTTGTAATTTTATTTCTGTAACGTCCATCAATAGGGGAGATGGCATTGAGTTGTGTTAGGTTCATGTTGTTGTGTTGTTGTGTGTCGCAAAAATAGACATTTTACTACATTTATAAAGTCGATTTTTGATGTTTTTATATCAATATTACAATATATTTTCCACTAGTTTTACATACTTTGTTTTCATGAATTGTTTATCTACTTATTAATCATGAAAATTCTGGACGAATCCAATATTTTTCTTCATGAATTAGAAATATAAAAGTAACTTTATATACTCCTATTAAAAGCATTATTTTCGTTAAAATGTATATAATAATACAGATTTTAAAAAAACCTTTATTGTATATTTACTATAAAATTTTATTAAAATGATACCCATAAAAAGACTTTTTTTTATTCTTGCATTGTTTACTTGTTTTTTTACAACCATAAACACTCATGCCCAGAAAGTAAATCAGTTTGATGAAAATAAAAAGCGAACAGGTGTATGGAAAAAGTACCATCCAAATAAAAGGATTCGTTATGTTGGGAAGTTTAAAAATGGAAAAGAGGTAGGAGTCTTCAAATTTTATGATATTACTACTTCCAGTCAACCTGTACTTATAAAAACGTTTTTTGAAGATTCTGATTCTCTATTTGTACAGTTTTATAGTTTAAACGGTAAGATTCAAACTGAAGGAGTTTTAAATGGTAGAAATCGTGTTGGTCATTGGAAGTATTTTTACGGAGATGGCACACTAATGTCTGAAGAGAATTATATAGATGGTAAACTAAATGGAGAACAAATAATTTATTATAAAGACGGACAGGTTACAGAATTTGCAACCTATAAAAATGGTTTAAAGCAAGGTGTTATCAGTAAATATGCTAGCAATGGTAAACTTATCGAAGAAATAACATACAAAGAAGGGAAGCAGAGTGGATTGGCTAAATATTTTGAACTTAATGGAAACTTAAAGGAAACCGGGCATTATAAAGACGGGAGGCGTATCGGTAATTGGGAGTATTATTTAGATGGTGAGATTGCTACAGATGAAGAAAAAAAGAAGAAAAAATCTACCTACGTAAAGAAAAAAAACAATTAGTTTTCTAGATTTTTTGATTAATTATTTCAATCAATAAATCAGAATCTTCTTTGTAACTTTGCAGCTTTAAAATTTGATAATGAAACGAGTAATTGTAGGTCTTTCTGGAGGTGTTGATAGTAGTGTGACTGCACATTTGTTAAAAGAGCAAGGATATGAAGTTATTGGTCTTTTTATGAAAAATTGGCACGATGACTCAGTAACAATTTCTAACGAATGTCCTTGGTTAGAAGATAGTAACGATGCGATGATTGTTGCCGAAAAATTAGGAATTCCATTTCAAGTTGTAGATTTAAGTGAGCAATATAAAGAACGTATTGTAGATTATATGTTTGATGAATACGGAAAAGGAAGAACACCAAATCCAGACATACTTTGTAATAGAGAGATTAAGTTTGATGTTTTTATGGACATTGCTTTAAAGTTAGGGGCAGATTATGTTGCAACTGGTCATTACTGTAGAAAAAAGGAAGAAACTATAGATGGAAAACGGACATATAAATTATTAGCCGGTAAAGATACAAACAAAGATCAGTCTTATTTTTTATGCCAATTGTCTCAAGACCAATTAGCAAAAGCTTTGTTCCCCATTGGAGAGCTCACAAAACCAGAAGTTCGAGAAATCGCTAAAAAAGCAGATTTAATTACTGCTGAAAAGAAAGATTCTCAAGGTTTATGTTTTATTGGTAAAGTTAGATTGCCAGAATTTTTACAACAAAAACTTCAACCAAAAGAAGGTGTAATCGTAAATGTTCCAGCTAATTTTTCTGAGTATACCAAACCAATTCCAAAGTTTCAAAATAAAGAAGCAGAATTAAAATATTTCGCAACAAAGTTTTCATATCAAAAAGAAGATGGTACCGTTGTTGGGAAGCACCAGGGAGCTCATTATTTTACAAAAGGACAACGTAAAGGGTTGAATGTTGGAGGTACAAAAGAAGCCTTGTATGTCATAGAAACGGATGTTAAAGAAAATATTATCTATACAGGAGAAGGTAAAAACCATAAGGGGCTTTATAGAAATGTTTTATTGATCTTAAATGAAGAATTACATTGGGTACGTGAAGATTTAATGTTAGGTTCGGGAGAATCTATGCAAGTTGAAGCGAGAATCCGTTACAGACAAACTTTAGAAAAAGCAATATTATATAAAGTTGAATCTGGTTTATATGTTGCTTTTGAAAACAAACAGTCAGCCATACAAGAAGGTCAGTTTGTTGCCTGGTACAAGAATGAAGAACTTATTGGTTCTGGTGTTATTTCATAAAAAAAATAATATGAAAAAGAATTTTTTACTACTATTTAGCCTATGTATTTCGTTTTCAGTTTTTTCTCAACAAGATTCCATTGTAAATTATTTAGATCGATATTATAAGAAAGTAACAAAAGAGCAGGCAACTTATATTCAAGCTATTGTAAAAAATAAATCGTTATGGTTAGGAACTGTGTATCATGGAAATGGAAAAATAAAACTTCAAGGAAATTTTAAAAAGAAAAATTTAAAAACTAGAATTGGTCTTTTTAGGATGTTTGATGATGATGGGAATTTAAAATCTATCCAGAACTATAATGCAAAAGGAAAAAAAGACGGAGTATATGCTTACTACAATAAAAATGGGGAGCGAATTACCAAAGGATATTTTTCAGAAGGAAGAAAAGAAGGTGTTTGGAAATATTTAGATCAGAATAAGACAACTAGAGCCAGAATTGTATTCAAAAAAGGAAAAGTTCTAGATTATGATCTTTGGAATGAAGAAGGCATAACCATAAAAGAAAACTTAATTATATCTAGAACACCTCAATATAATGGAGGTCCGAAAAAACTTGATTTAAAATTAAAAAACGAGTTGATGAGAGATTTAAGAGAATCTGGCTATCAAACTAATTTTATTCTAAAATGTGCTGTTGATAAAAATGGTAGCGTTCGAAATGTTTCTGTGATTCCTACTATTGGTGCTAAATTCGAAAATAAAATAATTAGGTATTTTAAAAATTTTGAAGGCATACAGCCAGGGATTATAGCAAATATGAAAGTTCAATTCCCTTTAGAAATTCCATTTATATTTGATTAATTTTCGTTAAAGAATCTTTTTATTTAAGGTAATACAAAGTATGAAAAATAAAATAACACAACTTTTCAAGATACAACATCCAATTGTTCAGGGGGGAATGATTTGGGTGTCTGGTTGGAAACTCGCTTCCGCAGTTTCAAATGCTGGTGGCTTAGGTTTAATTGGCTCAGGATCTATGTATCCAGAAGTTTTAAGAGAGCACATTCAAAAATGTAAAAAAGCTACAGACAAGCCTTTTGGCGTAAACGTACCAATGTTATATCCACAAATAGATGAGATTATGGATATTATTGTTGAGGAAGGAGTGAAAATTGTATTTTCTTCTGCAGGAAATCCAAAAACATGGACTTCCTTCTTAAAGGATAGAGGAATTACAGTTGTCCATGTAGTTAGTTCTGTAAAATTTGCATTGAAAGCTGAAGCCGCTGGGGTGGATGCTGTTGTTTGTGAAGGTTTTGAAGCGGGTGGACATAATGGAAGAGAAGAAACGACCACTTTTACACTAATACCCATGGTAAAAGAACAGCTAAGAGTTCCTGTAATTGCTGCAGGAGGAATTGGTTCAGGACGAGGAATGCTAGCAGCAATGGTCTTAGGTGCAGATGGTGTTCAAATAGGAAGTCGTTTTGCAGCTACTGAAGAATCTTCTGCGCATGAAAATTTTAAAGACACAATTATTAATGTAAAAGATGGAGATACTCAATTAACTTTAAAAGAACTGGCACCAGTACGTTTGGTGAAAAATAAGTTTTATAATGAAGTGCAAGATCTATATAAACAGCATCCAACCATAGAAGAAATAAAAAAATTACTAGGAAGAGCAAGAGCAAAAAAAGGAATGTTTGAAGGAGATTTAGATGATGGAGAACTCGAAATTGGTCAAATTGCAGGGTTAATTCATGAGATAAAACCAGCAAAAGATGTAGTAAATGAGATAATTGAGGAGTTAGAGTTAGTTAAATCACTAATTAACAAGGTGTAACGCTTATTGTTAAAAACAGTATATTTTTCTACTATTATTGAATTAATGGCATTATATTTGCAACTCAATAGAACGTTATCAAGCAATTAAGTAGATAACACATTAATTATTATTATTATGAGTAAAGGTATCGTAAAATTTTTCAATGAATCTAAAGGATTCGGATTTATTACTGAAGAAGGAAACAACAAAGAACATTTTGTACATGTATCAGGTTTAATTGACGAAATTCGTGAGAACGATGAAGTTGAATTTGACTTACAAGATGGAAGAAAAGGATTAAACGCAGTAAACGTAAAAGTTATATAATATACATATATTATTACTAGTTAAATTTTTATCTAAAAGCCTATCAATATTGATAGGCTTTTTTTATTTAAACTTTATGGATTGAAGGCTAAAAAAGAATACGAGTATTAGCCTATTTGTAGAAATTATACCCAAAAAAACCTTCAAATCATCACCACAAAATTTAAGTTTAATTATAGACTAGACTCACGAAAAGCGTTTAGAGTATTTTTAAATTAATTATTTAAAGGAATTTTAATTTCGTATAATTTTTTACTTTTGTTGTTAAGTTTATTTTCTCTTAACCAAGAGTTATATAACTTTAACTCTTTATAATTTATACCATAACTCTTTGCAAAAGAAGCAATATTTGTAATTGCTGAATCTACTTTTACAGTTCTTGTTTTAGATAATGTATATAAATCTTCTTGATCAAATACAAAACCATATTTTTTAGGGTTGGAAATTACTTCTTTTAATGCAATAATTCTAAATACATACCTTTCTGTTTCATCTGGTAAAATGGCATCATAATAATCTGATACTTGTTGCGTCTTTAGTCTTCTAGACACACCGGCATTCCCTGCATTATACGCAGCAGCAGCTAGTGTCCATGAGCCAAGTCTTTTTTTTGCCTTTTTTAGATATTCTGCAGCAACTTTTGTTGATTTTTCAATATGATAACGTTCATCAACATTTTTATTTATTTCTAATCCATATTCTTTGCCTGTACTTTTTAAAAAATGCCACATACCAGCTGCACCAGCAGAAGAAGTTTCATCAATAAATCCACTTTCAGCCATGGCTAAAAACTTAAAATCATCTGGGATTCCATATTTTTTTAATAAAGGTTCTAAAATAGGGAAATATTTATTAGCTCTTTTTATCAACAACAACCCATTAGATTGCCAATAGGTATTTACTAATAATTCTCTATCCATTCGCTCTCTAATATCTGCTCTCTCTATAGGAACTATTTCTCCTGCAAGATTCAAGTTTTTAGGTAATTTAAGCGCTTTTATTTTATAGCTTTTTGAGGTGCCTGTTTTTGGATCTGTTTTAGATTTATTAGTAGCATTTATAAAAAATAGGGTCAAAATAATAATGGAGAAAAATGATAGGAAACGCATATACTTATTCATAGCAAAAAAAATTATTAACTATAAATGTATATAAATCAACTGATTTTAACAAGTTAAAGTTTCGTCAATAATTTTTGATATTTTTTTTGCTTTTGTTAAAATCATCACATGAGTGCCCCCTTTTATTTCAATCGCATTATGAATGTACTTTATAGGAAAAACATGATCGCTAGTTCCATGAATATGTATTACATTATTTTGCGGCTTTTCTTGCTTCCAATTTAGGATGCTATTAATAGACCAGTTTAGGTAAGTTTTACTTCTAACAGAGAGGTATTTTTTATAGATTTCAGCTCTCTTTTTTAGAGATTTACCCAAGAAATACTTTGCATAATCTTCAAAATTCGATACTATTTTAGTAGGAAAAAATTTATATACTTTCGTGAACTTTGCCATTTTAAAACGTTTAGGCAATTCATTTTTTGATTTAACACTAGATATAAGAATTATTCTTTTTGTATCAATATACTTACTCATTTCTTGAACCATAATACCTCCAAAAGAAACACCTATTAAAACAGGGTTTTTATGAGTAATATTATCTGTCATTCTCATAGCGTAATTAGAAATAGATTCTTCTAATGCTAGAGGTTTTATCCATTTTAAATAATTGAGGTCATATTTTTCTGAAGACAATTCTAAATGTTCAAAAATTTCTGGGCCAGCAGCTAGACCTGGGACAAAATATATAGGTATTTTTGTCATTATTCTATAAGTTGTTAATTGTGTTCATATTAGATTAGTATTTTAAAGCTATATTTTTTTTTACGAAAATAAAATAAATAGCTTAAAATATCTAAATGTAGCAAAATAAGTGCCAGAATAACATTAAAGAAATATTTTATTTAAAAATTAACTAATTCTTTCTTAAAATCAAATCTTACAAGACCGTCTTCATCTATTTCGGTTAAAGTAATTGTTTTTAAAGAATTAATTAATTCAGGATTCCATGGAGTTTTTACTTTTACATAATTTTCTGTAAAACCATTAATATATCCTTCTTTGTTATCGTTTTCAAACAATACAGTTAATGTATTACCTAATTGAGATTCATAAAAAGCGCGTCTCTTTTTTGCCGACAAGCCTCGTAGCATTTTACTGCGTTTTGCTCGTGTCTTTTTAGGAACAATTCCGTTCATACTTATTGCCTCTGTATTTGGTCTCTCAGAATATGTAAAAACGTGGAGGTATGAAATATTCATTTCACTCAAATAGTTGTATGTTTCTAAAAATAATTCATCAGTTTCTCCAGGAAAACCTACTATAACGTCAACACCAATACATGCATTTGGCATGGTTTCTTTAATTCTAAGAACTCTATTTGAATATGTTTTTGTAAGGTATCTCCGTTTCATCTTCTTCAGAAGTTCATCACTTCCAGATTGTAATGGAATATGAAAATGAGGTACAAATGAATTTGATTTTGAAACAAAATCAATTGTTTCATCCTTTAATAAATTAGGCTCTATTGATGAAATTCTCATGCGATGAATACCATCAATTGTATCTAATTTTTTTATGAGATCTAAAAAAGTATGTTCATGCGTTTTATTGCCAAATTCTCCTTTTCCGTAATCTCCAATATTAACGCCTGTTAAAACAATTTCTTTAATTCCTTTGGAAGATATTTTTTTGGCATTATTTATTACATTTTCTAATGTGTCACTTCTAGAAATTCCTCGAGCTAAGGGAATGGTGCAATAAGTGCACTTATAATCGCAAC
The DNA here is from genome assembly GCA_964275545.1 of uncultured Polaribacter sp. Classification (GTDB taxonomy): domain Bacteria; phylum Bacteroidota; class Bacteroidia; order Flavobacteriales; family Flavobacteriaceae; genus Polaribacter. The sequence goes on along the minus strand of CAXYCO010000042.1, from coordinate 28,056 downwards.
CATCTTGCACTTTAAGAAAAGCACGAGTTCTCCCTCCTATAGAATAGGAACCAACATAAAAATCTGCATCAGAAATTTCACAAGAATGAATTTCACCAATATTATTTTTTGTTAAATCGTTAATGTAGCTGGTAACATTAAATTTTTCAGTAGCTCCTAAAACTAGATCTACACCGTCTACAGCAGCTAATTCTTCTGGTTTTAATTGTGCATAACATCCAACAGCTATCAAAAAAGCATTATCGTTTTTCTTTAATGCATTTTTTACAATAGATTTAAAACGGTTGTCTGCATTATCCGTTACAGAACAAGTATTTATTACATATATATCTGCAGCTTCTTCAAAATCCACCCGTTTAAAACCTTCGCTTACAAAATTACGAGCAATTGTTGATGTTTCAGAAAAATTTAATTTGCAACCTAATGTATAAAAAGCTACTTTTTTATCTGTAATCATTCATGTACTTTTAACAAATACAAATTTACAAAATTATTCATGATTTTTGAAACGGAAAGATTACTTATTAGAAAATTGAGTTTAGATGATTTATACCCATTTCATGAGCTTGAAAGCAATCCGTTAGTTTTAAAATATGCTACAGGAGAAGTGAAAACTTTAAGAGAAAATAAAAAAGAATTAAAAGAGCTGATTTCTAAATATGATAATATTGCTAATGATTTCTGGATTTATGCTGTAGAAAAAAAGCTAAGTCATAAATTTATTGGAACTGTTGCATTGGTAAAAGATGAGAAAGATGATGAGATTGGATATCGATTTTTGGAAAAGTATTGGAGATTAGGGTATGCTTCAGAAGTTTGTGAGGGACTAATAAACTATTGTAAATATTTGGGCATTCCAAAATTAGTTGCAAATGTTGTTGACGAAAATTTTGCTTCGTCTAAAATATTAGACCGTTTTAATTTTAAAGTTGTCAAACATTTTATAAGTGAAGATGTCCGATTACCAGAAACTAAATATGAATTATTTTTATGATTGAAGACAAGTTAACACCTCCATATTATGCTGTAATATTTTCAACTATTTTAAATGAAAATACAGAGGGGTATAAAGAAGCTGCAGAAAAAATGGAAGAACTTGCCAAACAGCAAGAAGGTTATTTAGGAATAGAATCTGCAAGAAATGAAATAGGAATAACTGTTTCATATTGGCAAACTTTAGAGAGTATTTTAGCTTGGAAACATAATGTTGAACACACAGAGGTAAGAAACTTAGGGAGAGAAAAATGGTATAAACAATACCAACTGCGAATTTGTAAAGTAGAACGTGAGTATGATTTTAAGAGATAACATAAAATGCTATTTAATAACTTTTTCTCTTAATAAAATTTGGTACTTTTTGTTGAAAACGATTTTTAAATAGTTTAACCATTGCAGCAAAAATATGTTTACTACTTGCCATTTTTACCATTATATTACTAAAAGTTAGCAATCTGCTAAATTCTTTTTTCAACTCATTTTGATAAGAAGCTAAAGATGACTCAGAAAAATTATTTTCTTTTAAACATTCATTTATTTTTTTAGCACAAATAATTCCCGACATCATACCTGTTCCTACTCCTTCTTTATAAAATGCATTGGTTAAGCCAGCAGCATCACCAACTAATAAAAATCTATCTCCAGAAACCTTTTTTGAATTAAAATCGAAAGGAATACTCCAACCTCTCCAAGAATTAACTAGAGTTGCATTTTTAAATTTATGTGCAATTTTTTTATGCTTTTTTAAAATTAATTTAGCTTCTTCCAAAAGATTTATATCATATTTTTTTATTAGATCCGTTCTTGCCCCTAAACTAACATTTACAGTGCCATCTGCTAAAGGGAAAATATAAAAAAACAGAGGTGTCTTTTTGTAGATTAATCTGATTTCTGCTTCGTTGGATTTGGGTAATTCAACGACATCTTTAAAATAGGCATTCACGAAAGTAGATGTTAAGCTTTTATTTGTTGTATTCTTGGCTAATCTTCTAGAAATAATTGAGTTTGCACCGTCTGCACCTACCACAACTTTTGCAAGAATTTCTTTACCATCCTTAAGTTTTATTAAAACACCTTCTTTTAATTGCGTAATTTTTTTTAAACCATTTCCAAATTCACAATTCGCATATTTTTTAGATAAATGACTAACTAAAAAATAATCAAAATCAAAGCGTTTGGCATATGTAATTACCATATCTCTATCTTGACTTTCTTGAATATTTACATTAAGATTATCATTAATATGTAATTTAATTTTTTTACTATGAATAAATTTAGGGTTTTTTAAAAATGCTTGAAATAGTTTTTCATCTATTTGTAATAAAGATTTGTAAGCATATAATATTAAACCATCACCACAAGTTTTATCTCTTGGAAAAATTGATTTATCAACAATATAATGTGAGATTTTCATTTTTGACAACATCAATGATGTACTAGTTCCTGAAGGCCCCGCACCAATTATACATACATCTGTTTTTATCATGATTATGCTATATTTTTCATAACATTAATTTGTGAAATTCAGCAAATTTATAATGTTAATAAATAGGCAACTAATGTAATAATTCTACCAATTTATTCTAGCCTGAATAGGAAAGTGGTCAGAATATTTTATAGAAAATGTTTTAAATTGATTTACAATAGCAGTTTTATCTGTTAAAATAAAATCGATTCTTGTAGGTAATATATAGTCGAAACTTTTTCCAAAACCGCTACCAGCTTCTATAAAGGCATCTTTTTTGCTTTCTGAAATTTGATTGTAAACCCAAGAATAAGAGGTGTTATTAAAGTCTCCACAAACTATTTTTTTACGATTCCATTGTTGTTCATGTAAAAGAAATTTTTCTGTTTGTTCTGCTTGTTTTTCAAAAGAATTAGTAACTCTTTGTAATAATTTTTCAGAATTTTTTTCACCAAAATTTTCTTCATTTGGTTTTATTCCTAATGATTCTAAATGAACATTATATATTCTTATAGTATCTTTTTGTTTTACAATATCAGCAAAGATAATATTATTAGAAGTGTTTTTTAAATCTAATGAACCGGAGTTTATAATTTTAAATTTAGAGAAAATAGCCAGTCCATATTTACTTTTACTGCTTCCAGTTTCGATATAACTATATGGAAAAGAAAAATTTATTTTTTTGGATTGATAAAATTCTTGGATTGCTAAAACATCAAGATTCTTTTTTGATATAAAATCAAAACCATTTTCATTAGAAATTGTGTCTTTTTTATTGATAAATAAGTCGAATGCTTTAACATTAAAACTCATTACTTTTAAATCATCATTTAAAGATGAGTTTTTATCAGAAATCTTATAATATGGAGATGAAAAAAACCAACCAATTGCTAAAACAGAAATTGATAAAAGAAACTGTTTTTTTAATTTTATCAACCAATAAAGGGCAAAAATTAGATTGATAATAATTAAAATTGGAACAAAAATACTTAGAACTGCAAATATTGGAATTGTTTCTGGCGAAACAAATGGCAATAAATAGGAGAGTAGTAAAATAGTAGCTAAAAGCGAGTTTAATAAATAAAAAATTTTGTCTAAAAAAGATAATTTTTTCATGTTATTTTTTTCCTTGTTTAAACAAAAATTCCTTTTCTTCTTTGTTTAAAGCCTCATAACCAGATTTGCCAATCTTATCTAAGATACTATCAATTTCTTTTTGATTTACGGACGTACTTTTTTTAGAAAAACTTTTTTTCGTTTTTGATTTATAGACAGTCTTTAGAGGCTTTTCTTTCTTTCTAAAAATAGTTGATATATTTTCTAAAATATCTGTTTTTTTACTACCCGCTTGGCGTATGTAGAAATATCCAAATAAAGCGCCTCCTAAATGAGAGAAATGCCCACCAGCATTTGTTCCAGCCAAACCAAGAATATCTAAACCAACCCAAATGGCTGCCAAATACCACAATTTAACAAAACCAATAAATCGTATATTTAATTGATAATTTGGTATATAAGTTGCAATACCTACAAATATTGCAGAAATACCTGCAGAAGCTCCAACAAGAATAGCTGATTGATTTTTAAACAATGGAAAATAGTTATAACCTATTAAAAATAAGGTTCCACCAAATACGGTTCCTAAAATATAAAAAGTCAATAATTGCTTTTGGGTGAAATATTCAATGAATAAATTACCAATATAAAATAATGCAATAAGATTTATTAAAATGTGTAAGAAACCTGCGTGTAAAAAACCATAAGATACTATTGCCCAAGGTTTACTAAAGAATTCGTTGTAATTTGCATTCAAAGAGAACCATTCTACAATAAAATTAGATTCATTCTTATATAAACCCTGAAAAACACTTACTAATAATGTAAGAATAAACACAGCAATATTTACATAGATAAGTTTCTCTACAATAGAGCCTTGTTTAAAACGATTTTGTATTTTTTGTATAAATGACAATTTATTGAGTTTTAAATTGATTCTTCTTCCAATACCAGGCTATAATAAAACCTATTAATGCACCACCAATATGAGCAAAATGAGCAATGTTTCCAACAGAATACTTTGTCATTCCAAAAAATAAATCACCAAAAATCATAATTGGGATAAAGTATTTTGCAGCAATTGGGATTGGTAAAAATATCAAAGCAAGTTTTGCATCTTTAAAATAAATACCAAACGCAACTAAAATACCATAAACAGCACCAGATGCACCTACAGCAGGAGTATTAAATAAAGATGTTATTTTATTGAATTGTTCTTGGCTAATATTTTGAATGACTCTCGAATCATTTGTAGATCCTTTTTCTAAAATAGATAGTATTTCTGAAGGATTTAAACCCGCATTTATAAACAAATCATACACACCATTAAATTGATAATAATTCACCAAAGTATAAATAATTCCTGCACCCAAACCAGCAGAAAAATAGAAGAAAATGAATTTCTTTTTTCCCCACATTTGTTCCAGAGGAGTTCCAAATGCCCATAAACCGTACATATTAAATAGAATGTGAGCAAAACTTCCATGCATAAATATATGAGTAACATATTGCCATAGACCAAAATGTTCATTTTTTGGGAAATGCAGAGCAAAAATATTAGTCAAGTCTAATTTTAGAAGTTGTGGAGCAACAAATAAAATTATATTGATAATTATTAAGTGTTTTATGGCGTCTGTAAGTCTATTCATTTTTAGTGATTAAATAGATTGTCTATTTCGTTCATTGTAAGTGTCTTAAAAATTAATTTTCCAGTGGGAGAAACGGTTGGCTCCTTACATGAAAACAAATCGTTTACCAAACCTTCTTGTTCTTTTTCAGACAACTTTGTCCCTGTTTTTATAGATAATGTTTTTGCAAATGATTTAGCCATTACATCAAAATGGCTAAAACTTGCATCGGGTACTTCTAAATTAATATCATTTAATAACTCTTCTATAATAATGGTAATTTTACTCTCCGTTACAGAAATTGGAATTCCTTTAATAGTAACACTGTCTTTTTTAAATTCATCAAAAGAAAAACCTGCATTTTCTAATTCTGTCTTTATTGTGTAAATCATTTCTATTTCCGCCGATGAAAAATTAATTTTAACAGGAAATAATAATATCTGACTATTTGCCTCTTTAACTGTTATGCTTTCTAAAAATTGTTCATATAAGACTCTTTGATGTGCTAATGATTGATGAATTAACACTATACCAGATTTTATAGAACTTAAAATATATTTCTTTTGAATTTGAAACGTTGTTTGTGTTTTTATTTCTTGTTGGTTTTCAAATAATTCAGTTTGTTTTTCTTCATCTGTAATTGCAACAGACGTGTAGAGCGATTCCCAACGTTCAGTTTGCTTTTGATCTTTATAAGATGAGCTAAATCCTCTCTTTTGTTCTTCTTTAAACGGATTAAACTCTGGGTTAACTGTTATCCTTGGTGTAGATACAGCTCCTTTGTTTTTAAAGTTGTACGGGGTGTCTAATGTAGAATCTCTATTAAAGTCTAATACTGGCGTTATATTAAACTGGCCTAAACTATGTTTTACAGTTGCTCTTAAAATTGCATATAATGCTTTTTCATTATCAAATTTTATTTCTGTCTTTGTAGGATGTATATTAATATCTATACTACTCGCAGGAACTGTTAAGTATAAAAAATAGGAGGGATGACAGCCATGTTCTATCAATCCATCAAAAGCATTTACAACAGCATGATGTAAGTAAGGATTTTTTATAAACCGATCGTTTACAAAAAAGAATTGTTCGCCACGTTTTCTTTTAGAAAACTCTGATTTAGCAACAAAACCCTCAATATTTATAATATCTGTTTTTTCACTAATAGGTACAAGTTTTTCATTCATTTTACTACCAAAAACAGCAACAATTCGCTTTCTTAAATTGCTTTCTCTTAGGTGATATACTTCATTATTGTTATGATGTAATAAAAATGAAATTGTTGGATGTGCTAATGCAACTCGTTGAAATTCATCAATTATATGACGCGTTTCAATTGTATCTGATTTTAAGAAATTCCTACGCGCAGGAATGTTGTAAAATAAATTTTTTACTGCAATACTTGTTCCTTTTCCAGTAGAAATGAAGTCTTGCGAAATTACTTTACTACCCTCAATTTTAATTTGAGTTCCTAGTTCTTGGTTTTCTTGTTTCGTTTTTAATTCAACATGAGAAATTGCAGCTATAGAGGCCAAAGCTTCTCCACGAAAACCTTTTGTACTTAAATTAAATAAATCTTCAGCTTTTTTAATTTTAGAGGTTGCATGACGCTCAAAAGACAAACGAGCATCTGTAGTACTCATTCCTTTTCCATTATCTATAGCTTGTATTAATGTTTTTCCAGCATCTTTTAGTAATAACTTTATAGAAGTTGCACCAGCATCAATAGCATTTTCTAATAATTCCTTCACTACAGAGGCAGGACGTTGCACAACTTCTCCCGCAGCAATTTGATTTGCGACATGATCTGGTAAAAGCTGAATTATATCTGACATTAATTATTTGTAAAAAATTGATAAATCAAAGTCTATGATGTAAAGGAAGATAAGAACTAAAAAGAATATGATGTATAAAATTGTTTTATTAACATTTCTTCCTGAGCTTTTTAATTCATCAAAGGCATCACTAAACTTTCCTTTTAACCCTTTGTTAGATCCCGCCGTAACTCTGAATTCATCAAATTTATGTTCAATTTTATAAGGATTTCCTTCACCTTTATAATATCTAGGTTGATAATCAAATTTTTTGTTCGTGCGTTTTAAAAATCCCATAGTTCTAAAATTAACGGTGAATAATGATTAGATTAAATCAAATATTAGACCAATTTTAACCTAAGCCAAATTTACAGAATTAAAAGTAATTCCTCAAAAAATGATGTTAAAAGTATTCTTAATTTATAGGAAGATTTTTTTTACTAAAATCCTATACTATCGCTTGCTCTATCTAAGTTTTTAAGAACAGCCATTTTTATTGCAGCAATAGCGCACTCTATTCCTTTATTTCCTAATTTACCACCAGATCTGTCTATAGATTGTTGCTTTGTATTGTCCGTTAAAACACAAAAAATAATTGGGATATCATATTTAATATTCAAATCTACAATACCTTGGGTAACCCCTTCACAGACAAAATCGAAATGTTTTGTTTCTCCTTGTATTACATTTCCAATAGCAATAATAGCATCAACTTGTTGAGATTTAATCATTTTTTTACAACCAAAAATAAGCTCAAAACTACCAGGTACATCCCAAGAAATGATATTCTCTTCTAATGCACCACAATCAATTAAAGCTTCAATAGCCCCTTTTTGAAGATTTCTTGTAATGTCTGGGTTCCATTCTGAAACAACAATCCCAAAACGAAAAGGTTTCGCATTTGGGATTGTCGTTTTATCGTAATGTGATAAGTTAGTTGTTGCCATTTGAAATAGTATTCAGTTTTATATTCAGTGAGCAAATGCTAAAGGCTACTGTATTCCTGAAAATTAGTTAGCGTATTTAGCAGCATTAATAAACTTTTCAATATCTTTACCTTGATCTGATTTTGAATAGTTATTTTTAATTTGTGTAAACAATTTCTCCGCTTTATCAAATTCCTTTAATTCCATTGCAGTTTGACCAGCTTTGAATAAATATAGAGGAGTTGTAAATTCATTTGATCTTTTATCAGCAGCTTTTTCGTAGTATTCTAAAGCCTCTTTAGCTTGGTTAATATCAGAAAAAGCGTCTCCCATCGCACCTAATGCAACTGGACCTAGCATTTCATCATCAGAATCAAACTTTCCTAAATATTCAATTGCTTTGTCATACTGTTTCATTTGTAAGTAAGAAACACCAGCATAATAGTTTGCTAAATTTCCAGCATCAGTTCCACTAAAAGAAGAAGCAATGTCTAAAAACCCGTATTTTCCGTCTGCCCCTTCTAAACCTAAAGTAAGTAGAGAGTCTATACCAGAACCGGCAGTAGCAGCTTCATCAAAATGTTTTCTAGGAAAAGCTAACTCATTTGAGGCATTTAATTCATTTGGTTCTAAAACGTAGCTGTTATAGGCTAAATAAGAAAGAAACAAGCCTACAATTATAACTAAACCATAAAATAAAGGTTTGCTATTTTTTTCAATCCATTGTTCAGATCTTGAAGCAGTTTCGTCTAAAGTATTTAAAACTCCAGCAGTTTCAAACTCAGATTCATCAAATTTATTTTCGTCTTTTTTACCTTCTGGTTTATATTTCTTCTTGTATGTTGCCATCTTCACTTAAAAATTAGTCGCGGCAAAAATAGTTTTTTTAATTGGATTGTAAAAGCAGATAATTCGCAAAATTTTCAATAATTTGCAAATCCTTTTTATCTTGAAACTTCTATTATGTATTTGGAAAAAATTTCTTTGGTTAATTTTAAAAATATTGAATCGCAATCTTTTGATTTTCAGGAGAAAATTAATTGTTTTGTGGGTGATAATGGTGTCGGAAAAACCAATGTTTTAGATGCAATTTATTATTTATCTTTTGCAAAAAGTTACTTTAATTCTGTTGCTGGACAAAATATTAGACATGGTGAAGGTTTTTTTATGGTTGAAGGAGATTATGTAATAAACCAAAGAGTAGAAAAAATTGTTTGTAGCTTAAAGCGCGGACAGAAAAAAGTATTAAAAAGAAATGGAAAAAGTTATGATAAGTTTTCTGAGCATATTGGTCAGCTGCCTTTAGTAATTATATCGCCAGCAGATAGAGATTTGGTTACCGAAGGAAGTGACACTAGACGTAAATTTATTGATGGTGTTATTTCTCAACAAAATAAAGGGTATTTAAAAAACTTAATTGATTATAATAAGGTATTAAGTCAACGAAATGCACTGTTAAAATATTTTGCAGCCAACAGAACTTTTGATGCTTTAAATTTAAGTGTTTATGATGAACAATTAACAGATTATGGAACCAAAATATACTCAGCTCGAAAATCTTTTTTAGCGGACTTTATACCCATTTTTAATGAGAAATATCAAATTGTATCTGGAGATAAAGAGCAAGTTAATTTAATATACAAAAGTCAACTTCATGATTTTTCTTTAACGGATCTATTACACAATTCTCTTGAGAAAGATAAGATTTTACAGTACACAACATCTGGAATCCATAAAGATGATTTAAGCTTTGAGATTGGTGATTATCCTATTAAAAAATTTGGTTCTCAAGGTCAACAGAAATCCTATTTAATAGCATTAAAGCTAGCACAGTTTGAGTTCATTAAACAACAATCTTCCGTAGTTCCTATTTTATTACTGGATGATATTTTTGATAAATTAGACGAAAAAAGAGTTTTACAAATTGTAGATTTGGTAAATAATGATGATTTTGGACAGATTTTTATAACAGACACACATTCTGAAAGAACTGAAAATATCGTAAAACAAAGTAATAAACCGTATCAAATTTTTAAGTTGTAATGGCAAAAAGAGAAAATGATTCTTTTTCAATTCAAGATTTAATGCAATCTTTTATCAAGGAAAACAACTTGAGTAAAGGAATGCAAAAATTAAAAGTAGAGGAAACTTGGATTCAAATGATGGGACCAGGAGTTGCTTCTCACACATCCTCGGTAAAATTACAAAACAAAACTTTAATTATTCAACTTTCATCTTCTGTTCTTCGAGAAGAATTGAGCTATGGAAAAGAAAAAATCATTAAATTGATGAATGAAGAATTAGGTGAGGAAGTTATTTCTAAAATAATGTTGGCTGTAGTCTTATCATATTCAAAATTACTTTGGGTTTTTTATGAGGAACAAAATTTTAATTTTTTGTGTGATTATTTTTAATTCCTGTTCTAATAGAGAGGATATTTCTGGGATTTATAGTAGTTCAAAAGCTTCATGGAGTGACATTATTACTTACAATACTAAAAGTAGTATTGGTAATTCAACATTAGTTTTAAAAAAAGACAGTACCTATTTATATAAAACTTGTGGAATTTTTTCTTTCGGTACATGGTTACATAAAAAAGATAGTCTTCATTTAGAAATAAAAAAAATAGAATTTTCAAATGCTATTGCAAAAAAAAAGGGTGAAGAAAATTTACCGAAAGAACTTTTTGTTTTTAAAGTAAATAATAACAATCTAATTAATGCGTTTCCTCAATTTGAAAACAAGAAAGCTTACATTATAAACAAGTTGCAAAAAGATGATTAAATTTCATTGCAATTGATAATGATTTTTTAAATGTTTCGCCTTTTAAAATAGTCCTTTAAAACAGATTTTCTACCAATAGTTTTAGTAATAATATCCTTGTCTAAATCCCATCCTCTTGCAGGAGAATATTCTCTTCCGTACCAAATTATTTGTAAATGTAAATCGTTCCAAAGTTTTCTAGGAAATAATCTTTTTGCATCTTTTTCTGTTTGCGTTACGTTTTTACCATTGGTTAAATTCCAACGAAATAGTAATCTATGAATATGTGTATCTACAGGAAATGCCGGAACACCGAAGGCCTGGCTCATAACCACACTTGCTGTTTTATGACCAACCGCTGGTAGCTCCTCTAAACCTTCAAAGCTTTGTGGTACTTCACCATTGTATTTTTCAATGAGTATTTTAGACAAACCATAAATTCCTTTACTTTTCATAGGAGATAAACCACAAGGTCTAATAATTGCTTTAATTTCTTCCACAGACATTTTTATCATATCAAAAGGATTGTCCGCTTTAGCAAACAAAAGTGGCGTAATTTTGTTTACGCGAACATCTGTGCATTGCGCAGATAATAATACGGCTATTAAAAGCGTGTATGGATCTTTATGATCTAAAGGAATTGGTATTGAAGGGTATTTTTCTTGAAGTGTATCAATTACAAATTGTACTTTATCTTGTTTTGTCATACATGTGGTTTCTAAAGTTGTAAAGTTAAAAGTTTTACACATTGTAAACTAAAAAGTTTTTAGTATCATTTTTACTTTTTAACTTCACACTTTATAAACTATCAAACTAAAAATAATGACAACATTAAAAGTAGGGGATAAAGCACCAAATTTTTCAGCCTTAGACAATCAAGGAAATACAATTAAATTATCAGATTATGCTGGCAAAAAATTAGTGTTGTTCTTTTACCCGAAAGCTAGTACACCAGGTTGTACAAATGAAGCTTGTGATTTAAGAGACAATTATCAATCTTTTTTAGCAAAAGGATATGCAATTCTTGGAGCAAGTGCAGATTCTGCTAAAAGGCAACAAAACTGGATTAATAAACACCAATTACCTTTTCCACTTTTAGCAGATGAAGATAAGTCTGTGATTGAAGCTTTTGGCGTTTGGGGACCAAAGAAATTTATGGGAAAAGAATATGACGGAATTCACAGAACTACGTTCATCATCGATGAAAGTGGAGTCATTGAAGACATTATACTAAAAGTGAAAACAAAAGCACATACAGCTCAAATTTTAGGGTAAAATTTGAAATGCAACATTTAAGAATAAGTTAATGGATTTAAAGTGTGCTTATTTCCTAAAATTTCATTCCAATTTTAAAGTTTAAAACTCTACCGGTCATAAAATTAGGAATACCAAATTGAGTTTTAGAATATACATCTCTAACCCAGGTATTTGTTATAGAATTTTGAATGTCAAACATATTAAAAAGTTCTATACCAGCCGTTAATTCTTTAAAGTTAGATAATAAACCTTTAGAGTAGGTTTTTTTAGCATCAGTAAAAACATAAGAAATACCCAAATCTGCACGTTTATAATCTCTTAATCTATTTTTAAATTGGTACACATCTGAATATGATGGAGATCCTCCAGGAACACCGGTGTTGTATACCAGGTTTAAATAGACTTTTAAATCTGGTAAATTTGGGACGTAATCCTGAAATAGAATTCCAAATTTTATTCTCTGATCAGACGGTCTAGAGATATTTCCTCTGTTATTTATATTTTCTTCTGTTTTTAAATACCCTAAACTAACCCAGCTTTCACTTCCAGGTACAAATTCTCCATTTAATCGGACATCCAATCCATGAGCATACGCAGTTGTTAAATTATCTGCCCTGTATCTAATTCTAACGTTATCAATAGTATATGCATTTACGTTTGATAAGTCTTTGTAGTATAACTCTGTAGTTAGTTTAAATGGTCTTTCCCACATATCAAAACTATACTCCATACCCGTTACAAAATGTATTGATTTTTGAGCTTTTAAATCAATATTTATATCTCCGTTAGCATCTCTTAATTCTCTGTAAGATGGAGGTTGGGAATACCACCCTCCAGAAAACCTAAAGAGCATATCTCTTTTCCAATTCGGCTTGATTGCAAATTGTATTCTTGGACTTACTGTAAATTGATTTTTAGATGATAAACCGTTAGAGCTCACTGTCCAAGTTTGACTTCTAACACCAAAGTTGTACCAAACCTCATTATCATTCCAGAAAAGACGTTCATTAAATTGAATAAATCCAGAAAGACGCTTAATTTTTACATTATTAGCTGTCCTAATGTTTTGAAAAGGTGTGATTGCTCCTTCAAAAGGTTCGTAAGGTTCATTATTGCCTATATGACCGGGTGGTCGTATAGAAAAACCAAGAGAATCTATAACTTCCCATTCTCTAATTCGATCTCTAATATCTTCTTTTTGATATTTAATTCCGAAAGATAATTCTTGCTTATTTTTTTTATGTGTTCCTTTAAGTTGAATATTACTTATTAAAGCATCTAAATCATTACGAGCATGATTTAATTGTGAACCAATTCCTTGAGAAAACTGTACTTCACCAAAATCTTCTGATCCAATATTTGCATCAACTTCACCTAAGTTATACGAGGCTGCAATATCAAAATATTCTTCTTCTTGGGTATTGTAAGATGAGATTGTACCTGTGAAATTTAAGTTCTCATTTGCTTTAAAATCAGCAGATACAGCTCCAAAAATAGTTTGGTAAGCGTCTTTTTCTTGTCCATCATAAAAAACGATTAATTCTAAAGGATTTGCTATTGTTCCAAAACGAGTTCTTCTTAAAGTTGGTTTGTAGTTATAATTATTCAAAGAAAAGTTTCCCAAAAAATTTATTTTTAAGTAATCTGAAACGGAATATGAAATATAAGACTGAACGTCTGTAAATTTAGGTCTAAAGTTAGTTTCAATCTGTTTACTATTCACAAATAAGCTATTGTCTCTATATCTAATTCCGGTAATTACACTTAGTTTTTTATTTAAAAAAAGGTTTTCAAAAGTAGCGCTTCCTCCTAATAAACTAAAATCTAAACTAACAGAAAGCTTTTTAGGCTTTTTGTAAGTTATGTCTAATACTGATGAAAGTTTATCACCGTATTTTGCTTGAAACCCTCCTGCAGAAAAACTAATATTTTGCACCATATTAGAGTTTATAAAACTTAAACCTTCTTGTTGCCCAGATCTAATTAAAAAAGGTCTGTAAATTTCTATACCATTAACATAAACAAGGTTTTCATCAAAATTACCACCTCTAACATTGTATTGTGTGCTTAATTCGTTATTGTTGTTAACACCAGGAAGCGTCATTAAAATGTTCTCTACTCCAGCATTTGCTCCAATAATATTTTTTGCCTTTAGCGGATCTATTTTTATAATTCCTTGTGCTTTTTTTTTACTGTCTTTAACAATAATCTCCTTTAATTGTTCTGTTTTTGAAGTTAAAATAGGAGAATATCTAATTGCATTTCTACTTTTTGCTATTAGCTTTCTTGTAAAAGTGCGATATGAGATATGGCTATATATTAAAGTAATCTCTTCTTTGAAAGGGACTCTTATTTGGTATTTTCCATCTTTGTCTGTAGTGGTTCCAATAGTTCTATATTTTATGGAGACATTTTCTATGGACTGATTCTTTTTATTTTTTACAACACCTTTTAAAATAGTTGTTTTTTGTGCAATTATAATTGATGGAAATAATAATAAAAAGAGTACTGTTTTTTTCATCCGTTTACCTTGTAACTAATATTTGCTTGTGAGATTTTCTGAAAATTTGTTTTATTGTTTTTTATAAAACGTTGCAGAAAGCGTATTCGTATTTCCTACATTGTCCGAAACTACAATTTTAAAGATATGTTTGCTACCAAACAATTTTTTATCACTAAACTTATAGGTTAATATTCCTTTTTTGTGATTGTATTCCATTAAAATCCATTTATCATCAATAGTAGCTCTGTAGTTTTTTATGCCAGAGCCAATATCAGAAATTTTAACCTTTAAAGTTTGTAAGCTTGAAATCCAATCTTCATTTTTAAAATATAGAAGTTTGACTTTAGGTTTATTCTTATCAGATTTTAATACATAATTTCCTAATGTTTTTGTTGTGGTAAAAAAAGTACTGTCTTTTTTTCTGGTAAATTGATATCTAGGATATTTTGGGTATTCGATATTAGCAATATATAATTGCTGTTTTTCTGCATCAGAATATTTAGACACATTAAATGTTAATGTAAATTTTTTATCCAATGGGATTGTTGGTGAGTGAATTTTTGCAATTCCTTTTTCAACTTTAAAATCTAAAAAAACGTTTTCATAAAATGTGTTTTTAGGAAAAGCGATAGTCACATTATCAATATTAAATTTGTTAAATTTAGTTGCAATAATTTTATAATCTGTGCTGTCTTTTTGTTGGCTTAGAGTAGTCGTACTTTCTTTACCGATAACGGGTATTTTAATAGAACTACGATTCCCTTTGAAGTCTTTTGCAATAATTTTTACAGTATAATTTAATCCTTTTTTGATCTTAATTACACCATTATTAATAAGGTTCTTATAAATTGATAATTTGTTAGCAGCTACTTTATGTGTTTTCTGAATTCTACTTTTATATTTTTTATAGTATTTGTAATCAATCAATAAGTTAATGAATTTACTTTCAGGAAACGAAAATGTTTCTACATCATGGTAGTAAAAACGTTGGCCATTGACCAACATTTCCAAACTATAAATTCCATTCTTGTTGAGCGCTTTATTCAATCTATCAAAAACATTTATACCAAAACCAATAGAACCACTTGCAAAAATTCTTTCTGTAGTATAATTTCCATTTCCATTATTTTTAATTGGTATTCTAAATTTTAAATTTTCATCATTTATTCTAGCATCAGTATTTAAAGGATATACCATTAAAGCTTGAATGGTTGGTGGTTTTGTGTCTTCTGGTAGTAGACCAAATAACATTGGATTGATAATTTTTTCAGTTTCGGTACTTCTAATTTCATAATGTAAATGCGGGCCACCAGAACCACCAGTATCTCCAGAAAAAGCAATAACTTCTCCCTTTTTTATTGAAAACCGACCGTCTTTCAAAAAAATATTTCCTGTAGAATACTGTTCTTTTTTGTATTGAATTGATTTTACAAACTTTTCAATTTTATCTGTATACGCACTTAGATGTGCATATACAGTTGTATACCCATTTAAATGAGTAACATAAATTGCTTTACCAAAACCATATTGAGAAATCTTAATACGAGAAACATAACCATCTGCCGCAGCATAAACTTTGAAGCCTTCTTTTCCTTGTGTTTTAATATCAACCCCAGAATGAAAGTGATTACTTCTTAACTCACCAAAGGTGCCAGATAGAACAATAGGAATGTCTAAAGGACTTCTAAAATAATTTGTAGGATATTTTTCTTGAGAGAAAGATGATGCACTAAAAAAAAAGATTAAAACAAATATAGAATACTTCAAAGGCGTTTAATTTTTGGTAAAAATACTAAAAAAACATTTTTGTTTTTAGTGGTCTGTTTTTTAGTGACTTATTAAAATAACGATAAAATGTTGCAGTATTTAAAACAGATTCTTAACTTTGTTGGTATAGTTTTATTCTAAAGGGTTGTATGAGTAATACATTAGAAGCAATTCATTTACTGCAAGATAAGTTAGAAAACTTACTTTCAAATTATGAGTTTTTGAAGAGTGAAAACGAAGTATTGCTAACAAACACAAACAAATTGCAATACAAACTTTTAGAAAAAGAGCAAAAATTAGTAGATCAAAAAAAAGAATATGATTTGCTTAAAATTGCAAAAACTATAGATGGCAGTAGTTCAAATACAAGAGAAACAAAACTCAAAATAAATGCACTAATTAGAGAAATCGATAAATGCATTGTTCAATTACAAGAATAAGTTCATTAAATTGTGGAAAAACTAAAAATTAATCTTGTCATAGCTGGTAGAACTTACCCTTTAAGTGTAAAGAATATCAATGAAGAAGAAGGAATGCGAAAAGCTGCAAACGCTATAAATAAGTTAATTTCTATGTATGAGCAAAATTATGCAGTAAGCGATAAACAAGATGTTTTAGCGATGTGTGCATTACAGTTTGCTTCCAAAATGGAAATAGCATCCATAGAAAAAGATTTCACAAATACTGAAGCAATAGATAAGTTAAATGAATTAACCAATTTGGTAAATTCTCATTTAGAATAAGTTCTTTAAAATACATTAACAACACACTGCCTACGTTAGTAATTTGTTTATTAAACTCAACATTATTCAATTATGAAGGATGAGTCTTAAGTGTAAAAGCAAGCCATAGTAGCTGATTTTTAATCAGTTTCAAGTGGATTCTTGACCATTTAGTTAGTCCTATAAATATCATAAAAGGAGTTTAAAAACCCAACTGATGTAGGCTTTTTTTATATACTAAATTTAAATTATGGATGGAATGATACTTCCCCTTATTGTGGGAATTTTAATAGGAGTAATTATTGGTTTTGTTATTGCGAAAGCGATGGAGAAATCAAAAGAAAAAAAGATTATAAGTGGAACAAAAAAGGAGGCCGCAACCATACTAAAAGAAGCAAAAATAGACGCAGAATCTATTAGAAAAGATAAATTACTTCAAGCCAAACAAAAGTTTATAGAATTAAAGTCAGAACACGAAAAAGTTATTATTGGCAGAGAGAAAAAGATTTCTGATGTAGAGAAACGAATAAGAGATAGAGAGTCTCAAGTAGCATCTGAAGTTGATAAGAATAAAAAATTAAATAACTCTTTAGAGCATAAAGAAAAAGACTATAATTATAAGTTAGACTTTCTAGAAAAAAAAGAAAGTGAACTTGAAACAATGCACAACCGCCATGTAGATATGTTAGAGCAAATTTCTGGTTTATCTGCAGAAGAAGCAAAAAAAGAATTGGTAACCTCTTTAAAAGATGTTGCAAAAACAGAAGCAATGGCTTTTGTTCAAACATCTATTGAAGAAGCAAAATTAACAGCCGAACAAGAAGCAAGAAAAGTGGTCTTAGGAACCATACAAAGAGTAGGCGTAGAGCAAGCTGTAGAGAATTGTGTTTCTGTATTTAATCTTGATTCTGATGATGTAAAAGGAAGGATTATTGGTAGAGAAGGAAGAAATATTAGAGCAATAGAAGCAGCAACAGGTGTAGAAATTATTGTTGATGATACTCCAGATGCAATCATACTCTCTTGTTTTGACCCGATCCGTAGAGAAATTGCACGCTTGTCTTTACATAAATTAGTTACAGACGGTAGAATTCATCCTGCTAGGATTGAAGAGGTTGTAAAGAAGACAGAAAAACAGATTACCCAAGAAATTATAGAAGTTGGTAAACGAACTGTTATAGATTTAGGTATTCATGGATTGCACCCAGAGCTAGTCAAAGCAGTTGGGAGAATGAAATATAGATCTTCATACGGACAGAACTTACTACAACACTCGCGTGAAGTTTCTAATCTTTGTGGAATTATGGCAGCAGAAATGGGTTTAAATTCTAAAGTTGCAAAACGAGCAGGCTTACTGCATGATATTGGTAAGGTACCCAATGAAGAAAGCGAGCTTCCTCACGCACTTTTAGGAATGCAATGGGCAGAAAAATACGGAGAAAAACCAGACGTATGTAATGCAATTGGTGCTCACCACGACGAAATAGAAATGAAGAGTTTAATTTCTCCAATAGTTCAAGTTTGTGACGCTATTTCAGGAGCAAGACCAGGAGCAAGGCGCCAAGTATTAGATTCTTATATTCAACGTTTAAAAGATTTAGAAGATATTGCTTTTGGTTTTACAGGAGTTCAAAAAGCCTATGCAATTCAAGCTGGACGTGAATTACGTGTAATGGTAGAAAGTACAAAGGTAAGTGATACCAAAGCATCAGAGTTATCTTTTAGTATTTCTCAAAAAATACAAAATGATATGACCTATCCAGGACAAGTAAAGGTTACTGTGATTAGAGAGACTAGAGCTGTGAATGTAGCAAAATAAAAATTATAGAAAAACTATTTTAAAATCCCGCTCTTTGCGGGATTTTTTATTTTCTAGGGTGAAAAGTATCTACAACTTCTCTTAAATAGCTTTTGTCTAAATGAATATACACCTCTGTTGTTGTAATACTTTCGTGACCTAACATTTGTTGAATTGCTCTTAAATCTGCACCATTTTTTAATAAATGAGTTGCAAAAGAATGTCTTAATGTATGTGGACTTATTTTTTTATTTAAATTAATTTTGATTGCTAAATCTTTTAGAATCATAAAAATCATTTGTCTCGTTAATCCTTTACCATGTCTATTTAAAAATAAAGTGTCTTCAAAACCTTTTTTTTCTTGAATATGACTTCTTATGTCTCTAATATAAAATAAAATATATTTTTGAGCAGTTTGGTGTATTGGAATAAAACGTTCTTTATTTCCTTTTCCAATAACTCTTATAAATCCTTCTTCAAAAAATAAATCTGAAATTTTTAAAGTAATTAATTCACTAACACGAAGCCCACAACTATACATTGTTTCTATAATAGTTCTATTCCTTTCTCCTTGTGAATGACTTAAATCAATGGAAGCAATTAATTCATTTATTTCATTTTCTGATAATGTATCTGGTAACTTTCTTCCAATTTTTGGTGGTTCAATTAAATCTGTTGGATTCGTTTTTCTATAGTCTTCAAAGATTAGATAATCAAAAAAACTTCGCAAACCAGAAATTATTCTAGCTTGACTTCTGGGACTTACTTCTTTTGAAATTTTATATATAAATTGTTGTATGATAGTTTTATCTACAGAAATTGGAGAACTAATTATACCATTCTCTTTAAGGTATAATTTTAACTTTTGTAAATCTCTAACATAGCTATCTATAGTATTTTGAGACAATCCTCTTTCTAACTTTAAATACAGTTGATAGTCTTTAATTGCATTTCTCCAAATCATCACCTAAAGGTATTAAAATTGATACACCAAAACTATCTATTTTTATAAATTACCACCTATTTGTTTGATACGTGTTAAAATAATTCACTTCTGTTCTGGATTTTTTTTAAACGGAAGCTTTTGACTTCCTTTTTTTATTATATAATAGTATTTTAGCAAAATGAAACTAATCATTATCAACGGACCCAATTTAAATTTACTAGGAAAAAGAGAACCAGACATTTATGGTACTGCAACTTTTGAAGATTATTTTAGAGACCTAAAAGTAAAGTTTAAGAATCTAGAACTCTCTTATTTTCAATCGAATATCGAAGGTGAGATTATCGACAAATTACATGAAGTTGGTTTCACTTATGACGGAATTATCTTAAATGCAGCAGCCTATACACATACCTCTGTTGGTATTGGAGATGCCGTAAAAGGAATAGAGACTCCCTTGGTAGAAGTGCATATATCAAATATTCATGCCCGTGAAGATTTTAGGCAGCAAAGTTATATTGCTGAAAATGCCAAAGGTGTTTTGTTTGGTTTTGGCCTAAAGGGCTACGAATTGGCTATTCAAAGTTTTTTATAAATTATACGTATCCCATTCAAATTCTAGAAACTCTTGAATAGGATGTTTTTATAATTTTAGATGTTATTGTTTATGATTTCCATCATTTCATTTTCTAAAACGATGGTTTTCTGGTAAATATCTTCGGCTTTTGCTAGTATCTCTTTGGCAAAGGATTGGTCTTTGATGTCTTTTGCATTGATTCTCACGTTAAAATAGGCACCTGTTACGGCTGCTTTGGCACATAGCACACCCACACCGCCATCAGAAAGAGAGTTTTTAATCCCGTTCTTCATCATTGCGAGCATCACTTCGATAGAATTGTAGGAGGTTTCCATCACTCGAAAAGGAATTTCAGTAGCATATTTTGTAGCGTCTTCAATGGCCTGCTTTCTAATTTCTATTTCTTCGGAAGTTGTTTTTGGCATTCGAAATCCGGAAATTATTTTATTGAAGGCATTGGTGTCTTCGTCCACTAAAAATAACAAGTCGTCTTTGTATTGCTGCCCTTTTCTTGCCCAATCAGAAAAATATTCCCATTTGGCATCCCAACCCGCCTTATGGCCCGATAAGTTGGCCACCATAGTTCCTAATGATACACCTAATGCGCCCACATAGGCCGCAATACTTCCACCACCTGGAGCCATCGATTCTGAGGCAGTCTCTTCTGCAAAATCTTTTACGGTAAAGTCGATCAACTTCTTTTCAGCACCCCCATTCATCACATATTCGATGATTCTTTCTTGCGGATTAAAAGGTTTTAAATCGTCTAAACCTAAGGATTTTATGGCGATTTTTATTTTCTCGCTTTCAGAGACTCCTAAAGAACGTTGTTGTTTTAGTAAATAAAAATCTGCTGCATCTAACATTGCTTGAAGTGGCACTAGCCCCACCAATTCAGAACCTGTTACGCGCAAACCACGGGTGTTTGCTGAGAGGCAAGTTTCATAAAAAGCTTCGTGCATGGAGCTAATTGAAATGTTGGTTAAGTTGTAAGAAATTTGCGCAATTCCATATTCCTCAATAAACCACCCAATCCCTTTTACCGCTTTTAATTTACCGGGAATTCTTTCAGGATTTCCATTTGTATCCAACACTTTTTTTCCGTCCACTACTTTTACGCGTCCATTTTCTCTAATATCAAAGGCAATGGCATTGGCTCTTCTGGTAGAGGTAGAATTTAAATTTACGTTGTAGGCGATTAAAAAATCGCGGGCAGAAATTGCAGTCACACCAGAGGAAACAATTTGATCGTTGTATTCAGTGGGTCCAAAATCGGGTTTCCAATTAGGGTTTGATAATTTCTCTTGTAGGCCTTCATATTCTCCAGAACGAACAGTGGCTAGGTTTTTTCTATCATCAGCAGTGGCAGCATTTTCATAAAAATAACCAGAAATCCCCAATTCCTCTCCAACTCTTTTTCCTAATTGATGTGCATATGTTGCCGTTTCTTCCATAGAAATATTAGCAATGGGCACAAGCGGACAAACGTCGGTGGCACCAAAACGAGGGTGTTCGCCAGTTTGTTTGCTCATATCGATGAGTTCTGAAGCTTTTTTAATTAACAAAAACGCGGCATTAATTACGTTTTGGGGTTTCGCCAACAAAGGTAATTACGGTTCTGTTTGTTGCTTTACCAGGGATCTATGTCTAATAACTTCACACCCTCTACTTCGGTTACAACATTCGCGATTTGGTTAATTTTTTTTAAATCTCTCCCTTCACTGATGTTTGGTACACATTCTATAAGTTGCTTGTTCATTGGAAAATATTTTTATCAAAAATAAAAAAAGAAAGAATTAAACCATGTTAGAAATGTTAAAAATTCATAAAATAAATTATATTTGTTTGAGACCCAAATTAGATACATGCAGCGCGAAAAATGGCTTTTTGAAATTTCTCCCAAAACAAGTTTATTTGATCTAAACTTAAAAGAAGTTTGGCAGTATAGAGATTTACTCATGCTCTTTGTAAAAAGAGACGTTGTTACGTTGTACAAACAAACAATTTTAGGACCACTTTGGTATTTAATTCAACCTTTGTTTACCTCTGTAATTTTTACCTTGGTTTTTAATAATGTAGCTGGCATACAAACAGGAGGTATTCCTCCTTTCTTGTTTAATTTAGCAGGAATTACTACCTGGAATTATTTTAAAGAATGCCTTACAGCAACTTCGGATACCTTTAAGAAAAATGAACAAATTTTTGGAAAAGTATACTTTCCAAGAATTATTATGCCAATGTCTATAGTTCTCTCCAATTTATTAAAATTTGGAATACAATTACTTATTTTAATTGCCTTTTATCTTTACTATGCATTGTATGCTGGTGCAGCTATTAGACCTAGTGAATACTTATTTTTATTTCCTGTATTAGTACTATGCATGGGTATGTTAGGTTTAGGTCTAGGGATGATTATTTCGTCTATGGTTACAAAATATAGAGATTTAACATTCTTAGTAAGTTTTGGAATACAATTACTCATGTATATCTCTTTGGTGGTCATACCACTCTCTTTATTTCAAGATAAAGGAGTAGAATGGTTGGTGATGTACAACCCTATGGGATATATTATAGAAATGGCTCGTTTTCTTTTATTAAACGAAGGAAATATCTCTCAATTTGGGATTATATACACTGTTGTTTCTTCAATTCTGGCATTACTCTTTGGGATTGTTATTTTTAATAAGACAGAAAAAACATTTATAGATACCATATAATGATGAAAGATGATGTTATATTAAAAGTAGAAAATCTATCCAAACAATATCGTTTAGGCCTTGTTGGTACCGGTACTATTAGTCATGATTTTAATAGATTTCTAGCTAGAATTAGAGGAAAAGAAGACCCGTATTTAAAAATTGGAGAATCTAATGACCGATCAACAAAAGGAACCTCAGAATATGTGTGGGCTTTAAAGGATATTAATTTTGAAGTAAAACGTGGAGAAATACTAGGTATTATTGGTAAAAATGGTGCTGGTAAATCTACCTTATTAAAAATACTATCAAAAGTAACTGGCCCCACAACAGGTGCTATAAAATCTAGAGGAAGAATTGCTTCTTTATTAGAAGTTGGTACCGGGTTTCACCCAGAAATGACAGGGAAAGAGAATATCTTTTTAAACGGTGCTATTCTAGGAATGACCAAAAAAGAAATTGCTAGTAAACTAGATGAAATCATTGAATTTTCTGGCTGTGAACGTTATGTAGAAACCCCTGTAAAGCGCTATTCTAGCGGAATGAAAGTGCGTTTGGCATTTGCGGTAGCAGCCTTCTCTAGAACCAGATATTTTGGTAGTAGATGAAGTGCTGGCAGTAGGAGATGCAGAGTTTCAAAAGAAAGCTATTGGGAAGATGCAAGATATTTCTAGCCAAGGAGGAAGGACGGTATTGTTTGTGAGTCATGATATGGCGGCAATTCAGAGTTTATGTTCAAGATTGATTGTTTTAAATAATGGTATTATTACTTTTGATGGTCAAGTTATTGATGGTATTAAAAACTATCTTAAAATTAAAATCGACCCTCTTAATAATACATTATTGGATAAAAAAAATAGATCAGGATCAAGGACAGCATTGTTTTCAGATTATAAATTTTCATATGAATATGAAAATGATTTATTAGAAGGAGTCAATCAAATACCCTCAGGATCAAGAGTTTATTTAGATCTTCAAATTTGAATAAAACTAAAGTTAAACGTGATATATCGATTACTGTTATAGTCAAAGATATTTCAGGTGTACCGATAACATCTTACAGTAATATATTTACATTAAATAAATTATATCTAAAGAAAAATAAAAATGAGATTAGATTTGAAATAGATGATTTTAATTTGATAGCTGGTGAATATCTTTTTACAATTGTAGGTTTTGATGATCATAATAAATTTGATGAAATTGAAGAATGTTTTAAAGTAGAAGTTTTAGAATCTAATTATTTTGGAACAGGTAAGTTTCCAAAACAAAAAAAATTAGGTCATATTCTATCAAAATCAAACAATATAACATATGACAAAATCAAATTTCAGCCTTAGAAACGCATTTGTTGTATATGTTTCGGGACTTATGAAAAATATATTCCTTCTTTTATATATTTTATAAATAAAAATTATCCAGACGATGATATTCTAGTATTTAGTCAAGGTCAAATAGGTTCAAATATAAAAAAATCATACGTAATTTAAATAACTATCAAATTTATGAAAATATTTTACTTGAACATAAAGATATTCTTGGAGGTGCCCAAGAGTTTTAAGGTACCTACTACCAAGAGATTATTTAAAGGATTATGAATATGTTTACGTTGGAGATGTTGATATTTTAATTTTAAAAGAAAATGAATCACTTTTGATTTTCATAAATCACAGATGGAAAAAATAAATTTACCATTCAGTAACAAAGTTAGATTCTTACCAAATGGAGGTATTTCTGAAAGATTAACTGGTTTACATTTTTTTGAAGTTGCTCCATACTATGATAAAGTAGAAGACTTAATATTTAGATTATTGAATGATAAAGTTTTTTCAGAAGAGTATTTAAAAAAATTAGAACGAGATGAACACACATTGTACAGATTAGCTATGGATTGTTTTAAATTTTGACCCTTTACTACTCACGAAAACAGAGAGACCATGGCATGGTTTTCACATAGGTGTTGTAAGAGGAGGTAAAAAATTAACTGAAAAACAATTAAAAGAAAACTCTAGTATTTCGTTTGATGAGATTAAATGTCAATAGGAGATGTATTGCATGAAAAAGAGTTTGTTGAAATATTTAATTCCACGTTTGTATTGAATTGTACTGGTCTTTCAAGCAATTTGATTTAAATCTTCCATTTTCATTTCATTTAAGTTATTTATTGTATAGTCTCAATAAAAAGTACAAGAAAGTAATTAATAAATTAAAAAATATATTTAATTTTTGATTAAAATAGCCACATATTAATGTCATACGGGGACCTAACCAGCATTATAGCTCTAATTTTTTTGAACAAATAAGTGTAAAATCAAACGAAACTACTCAATTGGTTTTGCTTCCAATATATTTAAGAATAAAAATAAGGTTAAAGTTTTATCAATAGGTACTATTGATGGCTTAGAAATGGGGTTCACGTCTTTAAATTTCTTTTTAAAACTCTTTTTTTTGATGATGAATTTAAAGATGTTACAAAAAAATTTAAATTAAAGCAGAAAATTAATTTGCATTGAAATGGAAGTATTTATTAAAATCTAATATAGATATAATACACATTCATCATTTTCAAACTGTCTCGGAAACAATATTAAAATATTTTAAATTAAAGGGGATACCTGTTGTTATATCATTTAGGGAACAGATTTAATTATTAGAAGTGAAGACGAAGATTTTTATAACAAAATAAAATATGTTTCACATATTCATACAATTAGTTATTATATGAAATCTCTTTTTAAAGACAAGTCATTAAATATTCCCGTGAGTGTTATTTACCGAAGTATAGATAAAAACCCTTCTGTCCAGATAGTAACTCAAAATGACACTGATATTACTAGAATTATTTCTGTAGGAAGACTTGTTTGGATTAAGGGGCATTTTTATTTGTTGGATGCGCTGTACAATTTAAAAAAGGAAGGTTTTAATTTTTGTCTTGATATATATGGAGAAGGTGACTTAAGGAGTTTCTATGAATTTAGAATCAAACAATTAGGTTTGGAAGCAAATGTGTTTTTAAAAGGTTTTATTGATAACAATTTGCTTAAGGAAGAATATGAAAGTTATGATTTAGCAATTCAACCTTCTTTTTATGAAGCACTTTCAAATGGTCTTCTTGATTTAATTTCACATAATATTCCTTGTGTTATATCAAATCAAGGGGGTATGATGGAATTGATAGAACCAGGTGTTAACGGAGAGGTTTTGATATAAATCAGCCAAATACTTTAGAAAAAGCAATCTAAGATGTTTAAACCTTGATAAAAATATAGTTGCGAATTTTAATTCATCTTTTTAGATGGTTTTTCATCTGAAGTAGAATTAGATAAGTTTGAAAAGCTTTATAATTCACTAATTTAATAACATGAAAATAATCATTTTCGATGGCTCATTTAAAACGACCACTTTTATCAATAGGTTGATAGAGGGGTTATCAAAAGAACACGAAGTTTTTGTTTTGGTTTCAATGAAAACACCAAAATTAAAATAGCAAGCATTCACTATATTGGATTGGGGTCTAATACTTCTATAATAACATTTATAATACGCAGTTTACAGCTAAGAGGTTTTAATATAGTACTGCAATGTAAATTGTTTTTGCAGCTTTTTAACAGAGAAAAGAACGCTATTCGCAATGAGAACATTCAAATGGCAATTAATACAATACAACCCGATATTTTACATTTTCAATGGGTAAGGTTTACTGGTGTATTTAGAGTTTTTGAAATTACCTAAACATACTAAGACTATCTTAAGCCAAAGAGGGTATCACATTAATGTTCGCCCTTTTATTAATCAAGACAATAAAGTGTTTTTAAATGAGGTTTTTAGCAAATTAGATGGTTTCCATTCTGTTCTAACGCGATTCAAAAAAATCTAATGAAATTTATGCCTCACCATTAAAGATTGATCATGTTGTTTATTCAGGATTTAATGTAGATTCGTTTCGTTTCAAAAGTACTTGGAATACAAATAAAAAGATACAGATTTTATCAATTGGCAGGGATCACTGGGTGAAAGATTATAGAACTGCATTACAAACTATGTCAATTCTAAAAAAGAATAAAATTTCTTTTCATTATACCGTTGTGGGTATCAATAAATCAGAAGAATTATTGTTCTTGGTCAATGAATTGAATTTGACAGATTACGTAACGTTTTTAAATACAATACCTCAAGAAGAAGTATATGAAAAAATGCTAACTTCAGATATATTTCTTTTACCTTCTGTGGAAGAGGGTATCGCAAATGTATGCATAGAAGCAATGTTGTCTAAACTACCAGTTCTTTCAACAGATTGTGGTGGTATGTCAGAATTAATATCAGATACAGAAACCGGTTTTCTCGTACCAACAAGAAGTCCAGAATCTATAGCTAATAAAATTGAGATTTTTTCTGAGATGCAAACAACTGAAATTATTAAAATGGTAAATAAAGCCTACGATAAAGCTAAACTTCAACATAACAATCAGCAAATGGTTGATAACATGATTTTACTTTATAAAAAAGTTTATGAAAACAATTAAAACCCCCATTATTCCCATAGAACAAACTTTCATAAACGTGAAAGATCACAGCATGAGTTAGATTATAAAGCTATTTGTGTGTTTAGTGCTTTGGGTTTTTTCTTGGACACGGATACGTATTGGAAAGATAAAAAAGTGTTACCTGCTGCTAGTATCAATAAAATAGATGATGATGGGTTTTTAGTTTCTTCGGAACCATGGTTTGAGTGGCATTATAAACCTAAAAATAGATCTTTAGAAAATGTTACGAATGAGTTTAGTGACCTATTTGAGAAAATAGTTAGTGAGCAATGTATTGATAAAAAAGTCATTTTACCCATTTCAGGTGGTTTAGACAGTCGAAGTCAAGCTGTTGCATTGCATAAATTAGGGGTTGAAGTAAATACCTATAGTTATTCCTTTGAAAACGGATATAATGAAGCAGGAATATCAAAAAAAATTGCTAAAAAATGTAATTTTTCATTCCAAGAATTTACAATCCCTAAAAATTATTTGTGGAATAAAATAGATGAATTAGCGAAGATCAACTCTTGTTATTCAGAATTTACGCATCCCAGGCAAATGGCAGTGATTGATGATATTGAAAAATTAGGAGATGTTTTTTCACTGGGGCATTGGGGAG
>CAXYCO010000041.1:0-52338 GCA_964275545.1 uncultured Polaribacter sp. | reverse complement strand
ACTTAACCCATTTATTTTTTTTGTTTGCCCTTCACATAAAAAAAATAAAAAGATAAGGAGTAAAAAAAGGAGTCTTTGTTTTTTCATAATTAGTACGTAAAGTACCTTATTTTGTTAATTAATACTTTAAACCTAAGTTAAATGTTTGTCTTAAATCAGCACCAAATTTTTTAACAAAATTACCATAATAAATTTCTAAATTCAAAGAATCATATAATTGATATTTACCTCCAAAGTCAAGTATAGTATAATTTTTCGAAAATTTATTTGTAAGATTAAACAACTTATAATATTAAGTATTCATATAGAATGTGAAAATTATTAGACAAAAGATACCATTCTAAAAGTAACTTTTAATCTGAAATGGTTAAAAATAAACCTACTGAAAAAAACAACCTAACTTTATTAATATCGTTTACCCAAGAAACATCAAAATTAATAGGTCCTAAATAAGAATCATAAGCAGCTGTGGCTCCAATTGCAAATAAACTACTCGTGCTATATTGATCTGTCCAGCTTCCTTTTGAGGAAAAAACACTATTAATATAGGTTTCAAATCCTTGAAAACCTACAGATGCATAATTTAAATGCGGAGTAAGGTATAGACTAGGTTTTGGGTTAAATTGAAATCCAACATCTAATTTTATAAATTGATTTACGCCAAGTTCATTTTCTTTCAATCCAGGAAAAACATAACTATTCTCTCTAGGACTTATAAGATTACCTCCTAAAAAGTACTTAGAACCATAACCATAATCATCAAAAGATACCTCATTGGATTGTAAGTCGTCTTCAAAGATAAAGTTCATATTTGCATTTAATATTAGAGATAGCTTTTCTTGGAGAGGGATTCTATTTTCATAAGAAAGGATAAGTTTGGTAAAACCGTTTGTACTGCCGTTAATTTTATCAACAGATTCTATATCAAAATCTGCATTTACATTGGTGTATAATGACCTCACAACTTTTGCTTTAACTAGACTACCGCTTTTTGCAAAAAATACACTATTCAGGTTGTTGTAAACAAAATGGGCATTTATTTCTAAATTGTTAAAATGATATTTATTTAAAACTAGAGTATTATCATTAATCTCTGGTTTTACTTTCGGTTTTAAAAAAGTTCTTTCGTAGTTAAAGCCAACTCCAACATAACTAGTCAGTGAGTTTAAGTTTTTATTAAACTCATTATCAAACTGATAGTATCTATAATACAATTCATCTGCAAAATTTCCATTTATATAAATTTCTTGATTTAAAAACTCTCCCATAATCTCACTTCTCCACCACCATGATTTATTATCTCCAAATTGCTTTTGATACTGAACCCTAAACCTTGGCTGTTCTGCAATATCTGCAGTAACTAAAAACCTTGAAGACTTTCCTAAAACATTTCTTCCATTATAATTTAGAATTACTCCAATACCTCTATACCCATCATAATGTAGAGAAGTTTTAAGCTGATGTTCTGAATTTTCCTGACCGATGAGCTCAAGACTGAGTACATTGTTTTTTTTAACAACACTCGTGTTAATTTGATCAAATAGTGTAGTTCCCATAGCTCTATTAACTCCATTTAGAACTTCCGTTATATCATATTTTTTATCAGGCTTGATATTTGTTCTAGATTTTACTAGAGACAAATTACTAGCACTAACACCTTTGAATAAAATAGTATCAAAAACTATTTTTTTATTAATTAATGGAGTTGCAATTTTTCTTTGATTGTATTTTTTTAATGTCCTAGATAACGCTACAAGTTCATTTAGTTTTAGATTAGTTCCTATAATTCCTTCTTTATATATGGGTTCACTTGCATCAAAATCGCCAGTAGAATGTGTTAAGTGAGGAAGATGATCTATTAGGATATCACATAGTAGTCTACTTTCTGGATTCTTTTTATTACTAATTAGCATCGAAGATTGAAAAAGTACACTTGTAATTCCTTCTAATTCTTCTTTAGGCAACATACCTCCCCCTACATCACTCCCAATAATAATATCAGCACCCCATTTTTTAGCTATATCTGAAGGAAAATTATTAAGAATGCCACCATCAATTAATAATACATTTTTATAAGGTACGGGTTTAAAAACACTAGGTATAGACATGCTAGCCCTCATTGCAATAGCCAAATTACCGTTTTTAAGAATCACTTCCTTTCCATTCACAATATCTGTGGCAACAGCTCTAAAGGGAATTGGTAATTTATCAAAATCTAAAATACTATAGGATGGATGGGTATACGTTGTAATAAACTCTCTAAGATGCTGATCATTTAATAAAGCGGACTTTACTTTTGGTCTTCCTTTTCGTATATCAAAATCTACTAAGTATTTTGCAAATTCACTCTTTTCTTCGATGCTCACATCCTTTAAAGATGTTTTACCCCCTAGTAGCAGATTCCAATTTGCCTCTTTAGAAATTGCAGCAATCCGATTACCTGAGTATCCCATTGCGTAAAGTCCACCTACGATACTTCCCATACTGTTACCCACTATTAGGTCTGGAACAATACCCAAAGAATCTAAAGCTTGAAGCAATGGTATGTGCGCAATTCCTTTAGCACCACCTCCACTTAAAACAATCGCAATTTTTGGCTTTTCAGTTTTTTGCGAAAACAATAAACTAGTACAAAAGAAAAATAGTAATATTATATATTTAGACATCACCACTAATTTATTTAAAAAAATGTAATTAAAAACATAATTTAAAGTTTCCTTATTAAATATTCTTAATTTTCAACCAAATACTAGAATTTATAAATGTAATTGTTTCCTTTTTATAATTATGTAACTTATTCATAATTTAAACTTTAAAGATAAAGTGGAAGAACAACCTCATCTATAAATAGTAAAAGCAATTTTCTTGATTCGTCTTTTATTTGTGATAGGAATAATCGTAATTTATCCTTCTACATCAATAAAAAAATTGTGTAAATTTTATTTTGTTAATAAATATCTTAATCCTAAGTTAAATGTTTGACCTAAACCATTGTCTCTTCCTCTAACAAAATTACCGTATGACATTTCTAAATTCAAGGAATCATTTAATTGATATTTACCTCCAAAACCTAATAAGGTATAATTCTGTGTAAAATTATTTCCAAGATCGAATAACTCATAATGTTGTGTATTTACATATACTGTAAAATTATCTGACAAAAAATAACTTAAAAATACACTTACAGGAACACCTAAACTATTGTTTGCAAAGCGTTCTCCAGAGTTCTCATCTACACTAGCGTCTGCTGATTTTTCTCCAAAATTATATACCAAATCTAGTTCAGCAAAAAATTGATATTTTCCACGACCAAATGTCTTATCATAAAAAAATCTATTTTCAAAAACATAACTTCTTTTATCTAAATAAAAGCCAGCAGTATCTTTAAAAACAGGGATATAAAAGGTACTTTGTAATGAAAAATTAGACACCTTTTTGAAGGGTTGAAATTTTACACTTACACCAATATTAGACAATCCACTTCTTGAATCTACCTTATTATTCCCATATGAAAAAACACTTGTGGCGCTTTTATCAAAAGTATTTGATTTTATATTTAAAATGAAACCTATGTTAAATCGAGAACTCTCGGAAACTCCTGTATACGTTTCAACAGTCGTTGTAAAAAAGTTTTGTCTAACACCTATTTTTTTAACACCTCTTTCATCAAACTTTGTTTGAGTGTATAAATTATTAAATATTTTAAAATCCCAATCGCCTTTATTTAGGAGCTTAGAAGGTGTATATGTTTGAATATTACTCTTTTCTGAGTCTAAATCATCCTGTGCAAATAATTGTAATCCAAATAAAAGTACTGCTGTAAATAATATCCTAGTAAAGTTTTTTTTCGTCATCTGTATTTAAATTAATTTATAGCTTAGGTCTTTAACAAAATAATATGCTTACAAAGTTTCCTTGGTTTTTTTATTTATAATTATTCTAAATTATTATTTGCCTTTAAGTTCTTAACTTTCGTTTCGACATATAAGCAACAATTTATCAACTATGGAACATATTGTTATTATTGGAAATGGAATTTCTGGAGTTACAGCTGCCAGACATATCAGAAAAAATTCTGATAAAAAAATCACCATTGTTTCTTCAGAAAACAAATATTTTTTCTCAAGAACTGCATTAATGTATATATACATGGGGCATATGAAATTTGAACATACACAACCTTATGAAAACTGGTTTTGGAAAAAAAACAATATCGAGTTAAAAAAAGGATATGTAAACTCAGTAAATTTTGATAAAAATCTACTCGAGTTCTCAAATGGAGAAATTCTTTCTTTTGATAAATTAATTCTTGCTACTGGTTCAAAACCCAATAAGTTTGGCTGGCCGGGACAAGATTTAAATGGTGTTATGGGAATGTATCATAAACAAGATTTAGAAAAATTAGAGAAATTTGCACCAAATAATACAGTATGTAAAAGAGCCGTAATTGTTGGAGGCGGTTTAATAGGAATTGAATTAGCAGAAATGCTAAGAAGCAGAAAAATTCCAGTTACTTTTTTAGTTCGCGAAAATAGTTTTTGGGATGGAGTTTTACCAGTCCAAGAGTCAGAAATGATCAATAAACATATTAAAGAACATCATATAGATTTAAGGTTAAACACAAATTTAAAAGAGATAAAGTCTGATGAATTTGGACAAGTAAGATCAGTAATTATTGAAGAAACAGGAGAAGAGATTTTATGTGATGTTGTTGGTTTAACAGCGGGAGTTGCACCAAATATTAATTTCCTTAAAGATTCTATAATTGAATTAGGCCGGGGTATAAAAGTCAATCGTTTTTTAGAAACGAATATTCCAAATATTTATGCCATTGGAGATTGTGCAGAACAACATAATGCTATTGGACAAAGGAGAAATATTGAAGCAGTTTGGTATACAGGAAGAATGATGGGAGAAACTATAGCACAAACTATTTGTAATAATAGAACAGAATATAAACCCGGTCATTGGTTTAACTCTGCAAAATTTCTGGACATAGAGTACCAAACCTATGGATGGGTATTTAGCGAGCGTAATAAAAAAGAAAATGAAACTTATTTTCAATGGCAGCATCCAAAAGAAAATATATGTATTACTCTTTCTTATGATAATATTTCACGAAAATTTTTAGGAATAAATACATTCGGAATTAGAATGCGACATGAGTTTTTCGATAACATTTTAACAGAAAAGCAATCTGTAGAATATGTATTAAAGCATTTGGCAGATGCTAATTTTGATCCTGAATTTTACAAACTACATGAAACAAAGATTGTTGAAAAATTTAACAAAGAAAATGGAACAAATATTAAATTGAAAAAGAAAAGTTGGAAACGAATTTTCAGCTCTTAATTCGATTTAATTTCATAAAACATACATAATAAAACAAATATATTATTTTGAAACTCATAAAAAAATCAGGTTTAATATTTTTTTTAATAGGATTAATGTTCTTTGTTGGAAGTATTTTTACAGGTTCTTTCAATTTAAAACAATCCGAATTAGATACGTTTCTTAAAGAACAGAATTATAAGAGTAAAGTTATCAAAGGTACTTTAGAAAAAGCAGTTGTAACTTCAGAGGAAATAAATATTTTTCAATTTTCGAGCCGAGTTATAGAAGCATATGAAACTTCTAACAATTATTATGATGGTCTTATTGCAAAATATGACTCAGAGAAAAAATGGGATAAAAAAGGAGAACAATATCAATATAAAATATTTGGCAAGCCTCATAGTTTAAGTTTTATGCTTGCTAAGAAAGCAGGAAAAGGGTTCGCTCCAGACAATACAACCTTGATGTGGTTTTTAACTTTTGGGTTGGGTATTATTGGTGCACTTCTTTTTATAGTACCTGATGTTGTTTTGTTAGGGAAACCAGGTATAAAAAATGACGGAATCTTCCTAAACGCTGCTACAAATCGTGGCTGGATTGGTTGGTTTGCTTTTGTCTTTTTAGTTACTTTTTACATACTCTTATATTTTTATCCAGACATCATTGTAAATTGGGTATTCTTAGTCGACCCAATTAGTACATCTATTAGTGGAAACCCAGCCAGCCAATGGTTTTTGTACGGTTTTCTGTATTGTGTGGTTATGAGTGTTATGGCAGTGAGGATGTACATAAAGTACCGTCACAATAAATATCAAATTTTAAGAACAACTTCTGTTTTGTTCTTCCAAATTGTATTCGCTTTTTTAATTCCAGAGATTTTAGTTCGTTTTGAGAAACCTTGGTACGACTTTAAAAATGCTTTTCCTTTAGATTATGATTTCTTCTTCAAATGGAATTTAGATGAACTTATAGCTAGTGGTAGTTTTGGATTATTTATTTTAGTTTGGGGAATTCTTTTAACAGTTGTAGTGGTTCCAATAATGGTGTATTTCTTTGGAAAAAGATGGTACTGCTCGTGGGTTTGCGGTTGTGGTGGTTTGGCAGAAACTTTAGGAGATCCTTACAGACAACTCTCCAGTAAAACACTACTTTCTTGGCGATTAGAACGAATTATAATTCATACCGTTTTAATTTTTGTTTTGGTAATGACAGGTTTTGCACTGTATACGTTCTTCTATGGAGCAGACCAGGTTTTAGGAATTAAAACACAAACGATTCAAGATATTTACGGTTTTTTAATTGGCTCTATATTTGCAGGGGTAATTGGTACAGGGTTTTATCCAATTTTTGGAAATAGAGTTTGGTGTAGATTTGGCTGTCCTTTAGCTGCATACTTAGGTTTTATTCAACGTTTTAAATCAAGATTTAGAATAACAACCAATGGAGGTCAATGTATTTCTTGTGGAAACTGTTCTACCTATTGCGAACAAGGAATAGATGTAAGAGCTTATGCTCAAAAAGGAGAAAATATTGTTCGCTCTAGCTGTGTTGGTTGTGGTATTTGTTCTGCGGTTTGCCCAAGAGGAGTTTTAAAATTAGAAAACGGACCAGAAAAAGGGCGTATAAATCCTACAGAAATTTTATTAGGAAATGATGTAGACTTAATGGAGTTGGTAAATAATAAATAATGTTTATTAAACAACCTTTACTTACTCTTTTAGTACTAATTCCATCGATTCTTTTATCTCAAAAAACCTATAAAAAAAAGTATTTTTCCAATGGTAATTTAAAGGAAGAAGGCTGGGTATACAACAATCAGAAAAACGATTACTGGAAATTCTATCACAAAAATGGAAACATCAAAAAAGAAGGTCGTTTTAAAAATAATTTAGAGACTAAATATTGGTATTTTTACGGCAAAAATTCAACTCTAGAAAAAGAGGGGCATTATAAAAAAGGTGAAAAAAATAATTGGTGGTTATTTTATGATAAAAAAGGAAATATAAACCATAAATGTCAATTAAAAAAGAATAAAAAAAACGGGTATTGCCTTTTGTATAAAAATAAAAAAATAGTGAGGGCTTCAAAATTTAAAAATGGACAAAAAATAAAAGAATGGACAAACTTTTCATCCTTTACAAAAGAGAATAGTTTAAATGATTTACGACACTAAATGAAATCAAAAATTAAAGTAATTATTCCCGCTTATAACGAGCAAGATGCTATTGCCAATGTTATAAATGATATTCCAGATATTGTAGATGAAATTATAGTTGTTAGTAATAATTCTACAGATAATACGGAGAAAAATGCAAAAAATGCAGGTGCAACTGTTTTAAAAGAAATTAAAAAAGGGTATGGGTTCGCATGCTTAAAAGGATTGGATTACATTGCTAAGCTAAAAGACAAACCAGCTATTATTGTTTTCATAGACGGAGATTACTCAGACTATCCAGAACAGCTTACAGAAATTATTGCTCCAATTATAAATAATGATATAGACTTTGTAATTGGCTCTAGAGTTAAACGACTTAGAGAAGAAGGTTCTATGACACCTCAACAGGTTTTTGGGAATTGGCTAGCGACCTTTTTAATGAAGCTTTTTTTTGGTGCAAAATTTACAGATTTAGGTCCTTTTAGAGCTATAAAATACGATAAATTACTAGCCCTAAACATGGAAGATAAAACATATGGTTGGACTGTAGAAATGCAATTAAAAGCATTAAAAAAAGAACTACTTTATATAGAAGTTCCTGTAAAATATAGAAATAGAATTGGAATTTCAAAAGTCTCTGGCACCTTAAAAGGTAGTATATTAGCCGGTGTAAAAATTTTGGGTTGGATTTTTAAATACAGTTTTAAATAATGGTTATCGAGTACTTTATTATTCTCATTTATACAATTTCGTTGTTGCTTATTTTTATATATTCAATAGCGCAATTAAATCTTTTATTTAACTATCTAGCTGCTCAGAAAAAGAAAGATAATTCTCCAAAATTTAATTTTGATAAGCAGGAAGAAATTCCTTACGTAACAATTCAACTCCCTGTTTTTAATGAATTGTACGTTATGGAACGTTTATTAAATAATATCATTAAAATTGATTATCCTAAAGATAAATTAGAAATTCAAGTTTTAGATGACTCTACAGATGAATCTTTAGAGCAAACTGCAAAACATATTAAAAAAATTCAAAAAACAGGATTGGATATTATCCATATTTGTAGAACAAATAGAAAAGGTTTTAAAGCTGGTGCATTAAAAGAAGGTTTGAAAATTTCTAAAGGAGAATTCATCGCTATTTTTGATGCTGATTTTTTACCAAAACCTGATTGGTTAAAACAAACTGTTCCATACTTTAAAAAGAAAAAAATAGGGGTTGTTCAAACTCGTTGGGAACATATTAATAGAGAGTATTCTACACTTACAAAAATACAAGCTTTTGCTTTAGATGCTCATTTCACTTTAGAACAAGTTGGTAGAAATAGTAAAGGGCATTTTATAAATTTTAATGGAACCGCTGGGATATGGCGTAAAGAGTGTATTCTAGATGCCGGAAACTGGGAAGGAGACACGCTTACTGAAGATATTGATTTAAGTTACAGAGCACAACTTAAAAATTGGGAATTCAAATATTTAGAACACGTAAAAACTCCATCAGAATTACCTATTGTAATTAGTGCTGCGCGCTCGCAGCAATTTAGATGGAATAAAGGAGGTGCAGAAAATTTTCAAAAAATGATGAAAAAAATCATTCTTAGTAAAACAATTCCTGCAAAAACAAAAATTCATGGTCTATTACATTTACTTAATAGTTCTATGTTTACTTGTATCTTTTTGGTTTCAGTTTTAAGCATTCCAATGCTCTATATAAAGAATGAATACGCACATTTAAAAATCTATTTTTATGTAATGAGTTTCTTTGTAATAAGCTCTATTATTTTTTTTATCTGTTATTGGTTTATGTACAAAAATACATACGGTAGTGGTTTTAAAAATTTCTTAAAATATATTGGTGCTTTTTTCACTTTCTTTTCTGTTGTGATGGGTTTTTCTCTTCACAATACAATTGCTGTTTTAGAAGGTCATTTTGGTAAAAAGAGTGAATTTATTCGGACACCAAAATTTAATATTATCACTACAAAAGATCAATGGAAAAAAAATAAATATGTTAAAAAAAGACCTTCTGCCAATGTTATTATTGAAGGGTTACTAGCTATTTATTTTGCTTTTGGAATGTACAGTGCTTTTGTTGTTGGAAGTCAAGGAGGTGATTTCGGTTTATTTCCTTTTCATCTAATGCTTTTTATTGGTTTTAGTTATGTTTTTTTTAAATCCATATTTTCTAAAGCATAAATGAAAATTCCAGAAAAGTATAGTGCAACTCTTCTTATCTCTTTAAGCGTTATTTTATATTTTTTATTTGCTTATTTCTTGGAAAGAATAGATTTTAACAGCTTACTTTTTCTATGGATATCATTGTTTACTTGCTTTTATCTTTTGATGAAAAACAATGCAACTCACATCTCAACATTAGTAGGTTTAACCGTTTTATTTAGGTTAATATTCCTCTTTGCAATTCCAAATTTATCACAAGACTTTTATCGGTTTATATGGGATGGACGTATGATTCTTGAGGGGCTAAATCCATATTTATCATTGCCTCAGACATTCATAGAGCAAGGTATTTACCCAATTCCTGAAGCATTGAACTTATATGATGGTATGGGGAAAATGAATGGAAGCCATTACACCAATTACCCTCCAATAAATCAACTCTGTTTTGTAGTTGCAGGAATTATAGCAAATAAAAGTATTTTTGGATCTGTAATAGTTCTTCGCATAATTATTATTCTTGCAGATATTGGGATTCTCTATTTTGGTAAAAAAATATTAGAGAAGGCAAACCTCCCAATTAAAAACATTTTTTGGTATTTATTAAATCCATTTATTATTATAGAATTGACAGGGAATTTACATTTTGAACCATTAATGTTATTCTTTTTAATTTGGAGTATTTATAAATTACAACAACAGAAATGGCTTTGGTCTTCAGTTTTATTAGCTTGTTCAATTTCTGTAAAATTAATTCCTTTGTTGTTCTTACCGCTATTTTTTCAGTGGTTTATAAAAAATAAAACTGTAAACAGTAATAGTGAGGTATCAATTCGAACGCAGTCGAGAACTAAATCATTTCTAGAATTATTAATTTTTTACACAATAATTTTAGTGACAACAATTCTTTTATTTCTACCATTCTATTCATCAGAACTCTTAAATAATTACCTAAATTCAGTGGGGTTATGGTTTGAAAAGTTTGAATTCAATGCAAGTTTTTATTATGTATTTAGAGAAATTGGATATCAATTTAGAGGCTGGAATGAAATTGCTATTATTGGAAAATTAATGCCAATACTAACTATTATATTTCTAGGTTTTATCACGTTTCTTAGAAAAAACACATCCTTAAAAGGGTTAATAACTTCGATGTTATTTGGTTTGTCTTTTTATTATTTTACAACAACAACTGTGCATCCATGGTATTTATCAACGTTAATTATATTATCCATATTTACAAAATATAGATTCCCAATTATATGGAGTTTTGTTATAGTTTTAAGTTACCAAGCATATGCAAATTCACCTTGGAAAGAAGATTTATGGCTTATTGGTCTTGAATATTTTATTGTTTTTTTATTTTTATGTTGGGAATTAATATATAAAAATAAAACGAATAAAGATAAATCATCTATAATTCAAGTTTAAATAATTAGATTTTTGTACTTTGTGAACTTATACTTTTTTTCATGAAGAGACTTACAATAAAGCATATCGCACAAGAGTTTAGCGTTTCAATATCTACTGTATCTAAAGCATTAAATGATAGTTATGAAATTAGTAAAAGCACCAAAGAAAAGATTCAGAAATATGCTAAAGAGAATAACTACAAGCCAAACTTCAACGCACTAAGTTTAAAAAACAGAAAGACAAAAACAATAGGTATTCTTATTCCTAATATGTTAAATTACTTTTTTGCACAAGTTTTTAATGGCATAGAAAAAGTAGCGAATGAAAGAGGTTATAAAATTATTTCTTGCATTTCTAACGAATCTTTCCAAAAAGAGGTTGAAACTATCGAAATGCTATCTAATGGAAGTATAGATGGTTTTATTTTATCGATTGCAGAAGAAACTCTTTTAAAAAAGGATTACAAACACTTTGAAGATATTATAGATAATGGAACTCCAATTGTAATGTTCGACAGAGTTGCAGAAAACATTAAGTGTGATAAGGTAATAACAGATGATTTTAATGGCGCTGTAAACGCTGTTCAGCACCTTACAAAAACAGGACATAAAAATATTGCTTTTGTTTCCACAATAAGCAATTTAAATATTGGACAAAAAAGAAAGCTAGGATATTTAAAGGGTCTAGAATTAGGGAATTTAGATATTAATAAAAATCTTATCATTGATATTCATGAGGAAGATTATAAAAAATATGAAAGTATTTTAGCCCCTATTTTCTCAAAAAACAAAGTTGATGCTGTGATAACAACTGATGAATCTTCTGCAATTGCTGCTATGAAAGTAGCTATTGAAAACGGTAAAAGAGTACCAGAAGATTTTTCTGTTATTTCTTTTTCCAACGGGATTTTAGCAAGGCATTCCAGTCCAAAAATGACTACAGTTAGTCAACATGGTGAAATTATGGGAGCAACTGCAGCAAAAATATTAATTGACAGGTTAGAAAATAAAGACGAGAAAAAAGATATAGAGACTATCGTTATTAAAACAGATTTAGTTGAGCGAAAATCAACTAGAGGTTTTAAATACTTTCAAAATGAATCTATCTAAGGTTAAATTAGTAGTTTCTGATATGGATGGAACGCTACTAAACTCTAAAGGAGAGGTTAGCAAACTTTTTTTTGATCTATTTAAAAAACTTCAAAAACACCATATTCATTTTTGTGCCGCAAGTGGAAGACAATACAGTAGCATTGTTCATAAATTAGATCCAATAAGAGAAAACATTACGATCATTGCTGAAAATGGTGGAATTGTAAAACAACAAGACAACATACTTCTGCTAAACAAACTTGCACCAAAAAAAATTACAGAGATCATTCCAATTTTAAGAACTATTAAAGACACTTATATTGTTCTTTGTGGAAAAGATACCGCCTATATAGAAACTACAAATAAAAAGTTTATTTCTATGTTTGAGGAATATTATACTACTTTTAAAATTGTACCCGATCTAACCAAAGTGATTTCAGATACTGACTTTTTAAAGATTGCTATCTATCATTTTAAGTCTTCAGAAAAGCATATCTATCCGAAAATCGAGTTATTTAAAAAACAAATATCTTTTAAAAATTTCCGGTAAAAATTGGTTAGATATTTCTGATGTAAAAGCGAATAAAGGAAATGCTTTAAGAGCAGTTCAAAAAAAGCTAAACCTTACCAAAGAAGAAACTATGGTTTTTGGCGATTATCATAACGATTTAGAAATGCTCCAAGAAGCAAATTTTAGTTTCGCTATGAAAAACGCACATAAAGACATTAAAAAAAAGGCAAACTATGGCACAGAAAGTAATGATAATTTTGGGTGTAGAGCGTATTTTGGAAAAGTTGATAGAGGCTCGAGAAACAACTCTTTAATCGTCGTAAGGAAACAGTACTTTGCCTTTCTCTATTTACCTTTAACTTCGTTACGTCTGGTCTAGAATAGTGACCTACAACATCAAAATTTTGCCTTTCTTCTAAAACCCGATTAAAATCTAAGGTTTCTATAATTAAACCCTCTTTATGTAACACCGGTTCTACGAGCCATTCTCCGTCTGGTCCAGCAATACAGGAACCTCCATTTGCTAAAATATCCGGCGCATCTTTAATAATTTCATTATAATAAGGAACCTCTTTTGGAAAACCTGATTTTACCATTAAACAAGAAACAGAAATTACAAAAGAACGAGATTCTCTTGCAATAAAACGGGTAATATCTTTGGTATTATGATCACTTCCTGGCCAAACAGCAATGTGTAAATTTTCACCTAAACCATAGAGTGCAGTTCTTGGCAGAGGCATCCAATTTTCCCAGCAATTCAAGCCGCCCACAGTAAATTCTTTTAATGGGTGAACCTGCAAACCATTTCCGTCTCCTGGAGCCCAGGTTAAACGTTCATCGTATGTAGGTTGTAGTTTTCTATGTACAGATTTTATTTCTCCTTCTTGGTTAATATACACCAACGAAGCGTAAATACTATGTCCGCCTCTATTTTGAGCGCGTTCCATAATTCCTAAATAAATAGCAATACCATGTTCTTTTGCTAATTTACAAATAGTATCTAATTCGCCTTTTTCTATGGTTATAGCATTGCGAACATAATGTGCATGAATTTCTTTTTGCTTTTTTGAATTCCATTCTGCACCATTTGTTAATGCAATCCAAAAAGGATAACCAGGCAATAAAGCTTCACCAAAAACAATAAGTTCACAGTTTTCTTTCGCTGCCTCCAGAATTGATTCCGATATCTTTTCAATGGTTTTTTCTTTATTTAACCAAACAGGTGAAATTTGTGCTAGTGCTACCTTTAGTAAATTATTTTTCATTTTTTATACAATTAAAATGTCTACTACCAAACCCTCATTACTTCTAACGTTAAAAACCGTTTCGTCATCAAAAATTAAATATTGTCCTTTAATTCCAACTAATTTTCCAGTATAATTTGGCGTTTTAATTAAGTTTAGGCTCTTTGGTTTTTCTGGATACTTTATTACTGGAAAGTTTAAATTTGTTTCAGAATTATTTTCTATAAAATATTGTTTTGCTTTATCAGGAATAAACTCTTTTAGTTTATCTCTCCACTCCACAAGACTCTCATCTTCAATATCATTCTTTAGCATTTTACGCCAATTAGTTTTATCAGCAACATGAGCTTTTAAAGCAACTTCAGTAATTCCTGCTAAATATCTGTTCGGTACTTCAACAATTTCTATAGCTTCGTGTGCTCCTTGGTCTATCCATCGTGTGGGAACTTGTTGCTTTCTGGTAACACCAACTTTTACATTGCTAGAATTTGCCAAATACACAATATGAGGCTTTAATTGAACAGATTTTTCATAGGTTAAATCTCTATCTTCAATATCTAAATGAGCGGTACTTAACTCTGGTCTCATGATCCAATCACCTGCATTTGGTGTGTCAAAAAAACAAGATTTACAGAAACCCATTCTGTAAATTTGTTTGTTTAAATGACAATTCAAACATTCATACTTTACAAAAGAAAGTGTTATCTCTTTGTTTATGAGTTGATTTACGTTTAAAAAATTAGATTTCATATCTAAATAATACTGAATTTCGTCAGAATTCTCAGTCATCATTTTTTTTTAAAACTCCTTGGTAGGTCATATAAAAGATTTTACTATTTTTAGCAAACGATTTTAAAAGTCAATAACTTAAAAATCGAACTAAACAAACTTACGAATTTTCATGGCTTTCACATTAGTTAATTCTATCATTTCTTGGTTTTTAAAAAAGAGAAAACATCAAATAGAATTGTTTTTAAAATACCCTATTGATGTTCAGCATGAATTATTATTAAAATTAGTAAATACCGCTAAAAAAACTGAATTTGGTGAAAAATATGACTTTTCATTCATTCAAAATTATAACGACTTCGCAAATACGGTTCCTATTCAACAATACGAGAGTATTGAGCCTTTAATTGACAGATGTAGAAAAGGTGAGCAGAATTTATTTTGGCCAACAAACATTAAATGGTTTGCAAAAAGTAGCGGAACAACAAATGCAAAAAGTAAATTTATTCCTGTAAGTGATGAAGCTTTGGAATATTGCCATCTAAAGGCTGGTAAAGATATGTTGTGTTTGTACATTAATAATAATGAAAAAACACAATTGTTTACAGGCAAAGGTTTGCGTTTAGGAGGAAGCTCTGAAGTATATCAAGATAAGGATTCTTACTTTGGTGATTTGTCTGCAATTATTACAGAAAATCTTCCTTTTTGGATAGATTATAGCTCTGCTCCTAGTCAAGAAGTAGCATTAATGGCTGAATGGGAAACCAAAATGGAAGCCATTATTAATGAAACAATCAACGAAAACATTACAAGTTTAGTTGGTGTTCCGAGTTGGATGTTGGTTTTACTAAATAGAGTTTTAGAAAAAACTGGAAAAGATAATATTTTAGAAGTTTGGCCCAACTTGGAGGTCTATTTTCATGGTGGTGTAAACTTTAATCCATATAGAGAACAATACAAAAAATTGATTCCCAAGAAGGATTTTAAATATTACGAAACCTACAATGCCTCTGAAGGTTTTTTTGCCATTCAAGATAAAAATGGTTCCAAAGAATTGCTCTTAATGTTAGATTATGGAATCTTTTATGAGTTTATTCCTATGGATATGTATAATGGCGAAAACTCAAAAGCCATTCCTCTTTCTGATGTGAAAAAAGAGATTAATTACGCAATTATAATAACAACCAATGGCGGGTTATGGAGATACTTAATTGGAGATACTGTTAAATTTACGGCTACAAATCCATATAGAATAAAAATTACAGGTCGTACAAAACACCATATTAATGTTTTTGGTGAAGAGTTAATTATTGAAAATGCTGAAGAAGGTTTACGTTTGGCTTGTGAGAAAACAAATGCATCTATTCTT
Source organism: uncultured Polaribacter sp. (assembly GCA_964275545.1). GTDB lineage: Bacteria > Bacteroidota > Bacteroidia > Flavobacteriales > Flavobacteriaceae > Polaribacter. The sequence continues at coordinate 36,312 of CAXYCO010000041.1, read as the reverse complement.
GATTATACTGTTGGACCAATTTTTATGGACGGAACAAAAAATGGTGGTCATGAATGGATTATAGAATTCAGCAAAGCGCCAAGTAATTTAGGCTATTTCACAGAATTGCTAGACAATGCACTAAAATCAATCAATTCAGATTATGAAGCAAAACGGTATCATAACATGACATTGGCAATCCCCAAAATTCATCAAGCTAGAACAAATTTATTTTACGATTGGCTTAAAGAAAAAGGTAAATTAGGAGGGCAACACAAAGTACCAAGATTATCTAATACGCGATGGTTTTTGGATGAATTATTAAAACTGTAACCGAGTTTTTAAAATATTTATAGAGAAAAACTATAAACCTAAAAGCAATTTTTTATTGATGATAACCTAGAGTATGTCTCATAGTATGGTAGGTGTTGGATTTATACATTATTTTCTACAATTCTCACAATAGGTTTTTTTCAAATATTCATTTTCTAACAATTGAAAAGTAACGCCTTTTTCTAATGATGAATTAAATAATTTACAGAATCTTATTTTATTCATATTAATTGCGTTCAACATAATTGTTCTATAATTATCTGAAGCAACATTGTATTTATTAGTTATAGTTAAATTCAAATAGTAAAACAGTAAATCTTCATCTACAGTTATTGTTCGTACTTTGTCATCTAATAGATCTGTTGCATCATCAATATTCGAGTAATAGGTTAAAAATTGAGCTAAACTTAAATAATCATAATTAGAAAATTTAAAGTTCTCATAAGTATCTATAATAAATTCTACAGAATAATCTTTTTCATCATATTTTCTAGCTCTCATATTTTTTTCAGCTTTTACGATATGAAAATTCACTAGCATTCTATCAACTAATGGTTTTTTAATATTATACTTTTTTAAATTTAGTATTTCACTTTTAAAATCTGGTGCTTTAATTTTGTCCCAATTATTTCTCCAAATAATAAATTTTAGAACAACTAAATTATATTTTATTCTTGTATTTTTTGGGTCTATTTTTTCAAGTTTTTTTAATTCGTCAAAAGCAATTTTAGAATAACTTCTATTTAATAAGTAATAAAACATACTATTCTTATTTAAAATAGGCACTAACTTTTTTTGTTTAGGAATAGTAAGTTGCTTTAATTTTTCAGGTGATTTCTCTAATTTAATTTTATCAAAAAGTGAATTCTGCACAACTAAAGCTTCGTCTATATTATCTTCTTTAATTAATTTGTTAAAGGTCGCTATTAAAGAACTTGTAGTCATTTCTTTATACTTATCTTTCTTCTCTAATGAAAGAATGATTACTGCCTTCCTATGGTTTTTTAAATAAATTTCTAACTCGTTGGATACGGCTCCAACTACTTTTAGTTTAATTGCTTTTTTATTGAGTTTTTTTAAGTTTTTAAACTTGCTTTTTGAAATATCATTTAAAAACTCTACCCAATTTTCTGATGAAGAAATTTCTGTAATAATCTCAGGACTTTGAAATGATTGCATCGATCTAGCAATACTGTTTGCTCGCTGTTGCTGTAATTCTAAATTTCTCTCTAAACTTCCCTCTATTGACGAATAAGCTTTAATACTAATTTTTTTTATATTAAAATCTGTCAATTTTAGAGAGTCATATAAAGGCTTTATATCCTCTGGAACATATTCTGATTTATTTTTTTTAAAAGGGATTATAAATTTTAACTTCTTGTATTTTGTAACAAACTTATCTTTTTTGTTTGTAATTTGTTTTGATTTATAGGTAAGCGAATCTAAATAAACACCCATATCTAACAAGTCCCAAGGATAAGATTCTAATTTATAAATTTGTTGATACCTACAAAGCACCTTATTATTCAAAAACAAAATATTAAACTCTAATTCTTCATTTTTTAAATTTTCTGGAATAGAACCAACAAAAGTTCGAAGCTTATTTCCTATTGATGGCTTAAAGCCTTTTACCAATTGTTTTGCGTAAACAGGCTTTAATAGACTTCCCTTTATTTGAGATTTGTCTAAAATGTTATCACAATTATATCTTGACTTTGAAACTACATCAATTGCAATTCCATCCCCAGATTTTTTAAATAGTTGAATAGCCCAAGCTTTATCTGTTACTTCGAAGTATAACTTATTATCATCTTTAACGATAGAAAAACCTACTTCCTTTGGTTTATTTTTAAACGCATTTAAAAAGTAACCACATCTAGCATCTTGACTAGAATTAGCAGAGAATATAATATCATAACTATTTTGTGCTTTAAGAGTTGACAAAAAAATAAGTGATATTATAAAAAAGGATACTTTGTATTTCATAGTATTTTAATTTATGATAAAATCAAAAATACTTAAAATTATGAATATTAAAATATTCTAATTCATTAAAACATCTTTTTAGATTACTACAACAATAAATTTAGATTTTACGGTCAACAACATAATCAATCATTTGTATCAGTGAGTTTTTGTAAATTGAAGTAGGGTAGTTTTCTAAAATAGCTAATGCTTTATTTTTGTAATCGTGCATTTTAGTAGTTGTGTATTTAATACCTCCACTTTCTTTTACAAAAGCAATCACTTCTTTTACACGCTTTTTATCTCTATTGTGTTTTTTTATTGAATTTATAATCCAACTTTTCTCTTTTTTAGTGCAGGTGTTTAAAGTATGAATCAAGGGCAAAGTCATTTTTTGTTCTTTGATATCTATGCCAGTTGGTTTGCCAATCTTTTCATCAGAATAATCAAATAAATCGTCTTTAATTTGAAATGCTGTACCAATATATTCTCCAAACTTTCTCATTTGCTGGATTGTATCTTGATTAGCTCCAACTGAGGCTGCACCAATTCCACAACAAGCAGCTATTAATGTTGCAGTTTTCTGACGAATTATATCGAAATAAATATCTTCTGTAATGTCTAGTTTTCTAGCTTTTTCAATCTGCAAAAGCTCTCCCTCACTCATTTCACGAACGGCAATAGAAATTAATTTTAACAAATCAAAATCTTCATTATCTATAGACAATAACAAGCCTTTAGACAATAAGTAATCACCAACTAAAACTGCAATCTTATTTTTCCAAAGCGCATTGATTGAAAAGAAACCTCTTCTTCTATTGCTATCGTCTACAATATCATCATGAACTAAAGTTGCCGTGTGTATTAACTCTACCACAGAGGCTCCTCTATAGGTTCGCTCATCAAAACCACCGTCAGAAACCATTTTAGCAACCAGAAAAACAAACATTGGTCGCATTTGTTTTCCTTTTCTACGAATAATATAATATGTAATTCTATTTAAAAGCGGCACTTTAGAAAGCATGGAGTCTTTGAACTTTTTTTCAAAAAGCTCCATCTCACTTTTAATAGGAAGTTTTATAAGTTCTAATGTTTTCATTCTTAAAAATTTATTTCTAGATGCTAAAAGATAAACCGAACTCTATAAACCAAAATTACAAAGGATAAATTAAGATTTGTTAGCCAATTGCCCACAAGCTGCATCTATATCTTTTCCTCTGGAGCGACGAACATTTACGGTAATATCGTGCATTTCTAAATTAGAAATATAATTATTTATCACAGAATTGCTTGCTTGTTGAAACTCACCATCATCAATAGGATTGTATTCTATTAAATTCACTTTACAAGGCACTGCTTTACAAAAATCTACTAAGGCTTTTATATCTTCTTTTCTATCATTAATTCCTTTCCAAACAATATATTCATAGGTAATTGCTCTGCTGGTTTTTTCATACCAATACTCTAAAGACTCTCTTAAGTCTTTTAAAGGAAAGTTTGTATTAAAAGGCATAATTGAGGTTCTAACCTCATCTATTGCAGAATGTAGAGAAACAGCTAAATTAAATTTCACCTCTTCATCTGCCATCATTTTTATCATTTTTGGAATACCAGAAGTCGATACAGTTATTCTTTTGGAGGACATTCCTAAACCTTCTGGAGACGTAATCATTTCTATTGATTTCATCATGTTCTTATAGTTCATTAATGGTTCTCCCATTCCCATAAAAACAATATTTGTTAGCTTCTTGTCATAATACAATCTACTTTGCTGATCAATAACTACAACTTGATCGTAAATTTCATCAGGGTTTAGATTCCGCATTCTTTTTAAACGAGATGTTGCACAGAACCTACAATCTAAGCTACACCCAACTTGACTAGAAACACAAGCTGTTGTTCTTTTTTCTGTAGGTATTAAAACTGATTCAACAACAAAACCATCGTGTAATTTAATTCCGTTCTTTATGGTTCCGTCTTTACTTTTTTGCATGGAATCTACTTTGATATGATTAATAACAAAGTTTTCTTCTAACATTTCTCTCGTTTCTTTAGAAATGTTAGTCATCTCTTCAAAGGTATGCAAAGACTTACTCCAAAGCCATTCATAAACTTGATTTCCCCTAAAAGCTTTGTCTCCATTTTCTACAAAAAAATATCGCAGCTGGTCTTTCGTTAAGGCTCTTATGTCTTTCTTTTTTATTTTCATTCTGTGCAAAAATACAAAACCTCACAAGAAACTTGCGAGGTTTGTAAAATATCTAAATATTTAGAGTTATATAATTAACATAGCATCTCCGTAAGTAGAGAATCTATATTTTTCTTTTATAGCTTCTTTGTAGGCATCCATTACAAAATCATACCCTCCAAATGCAGCAGCTTGCATTAGTAATGTTGATTTTGGTGCGTGAAAATTTGTTATCATACAGTTCGCTATACTAAATTCATGAGGAGGAAAAATAAATTTATTAGTCCAGCCTTCAAAAGCATTTAATTCTTGCTTTGAAGACACAGCAGATTCTACAGTTCTCATTGTTGTAGTTCCTACTGCACAAATTCTTCTTTTCTCTTTTTTAGCATTATTAATAATTTTTGCACTAGATTCTGGGATATTAATCTTTTCTGAATCCATTTTATGTTTTGATAAGTCTTCAACTTCAACAGCGCTAAAAGTACCTAAACCAACATGTAATGTCATTTCTGCAAAGTCAACCCCTTTAATTTCTAAACGCTTAAGCAAGTGTTTAGAGAAATGTAAACCGGCAGTAGGAGCTGCAACTGCACCTTCATGTTTTGCGAAAATTGTTTGATAACGTTCTTTATCTAAAGCTTCTACTTCTCTATTAATTATTTTAGGTAATGGTGTTTCTCCTAATTGTAATAATTTAGCTCTAAATTCATCATAACTTCCATCGAATAAAAAACGTAACGTTCTTCCTCTAGAGGTTGTATTATCTATAACTTCTGCAACTAAACTATCATCTTCACCAAAAAATAATTTATTTCCAATTCTAATTTTTCTTGCAGGATCTACTAAAACATCCCACAATCTATTTTCTGCATTCAATTCTCTTAATAAGAAAACCTCTATTCTTGCACCTGTTTTTTCTTTATTACCATACATTCTGGCAGGAAAAACCTTGGTGTTATTCAACATCAGTACATCTCCTTCGTCAAAATAATCAATTATATCTTTAAACTTTTTGTGCTCAATAGTTTTTGTCTTTCTATCTAAAACCATCAAACGAGACTCATCTCTAATTTCAGCAGGATATATTGCTAGCAACTCTTCTGGTAATTCAAATTCAAAATGCGATAATTTCATATGTGTATTTTCTTATAAAAGCGGCAAATATACGATATCGGAATATGCGTTGTCAAGTGTTTGACTATTTAATTTAAAGTTCTTTTAGTATAATACCTATCTTTTTCATATGACTCCAAAATTGTTGATAGGATTTAGTTACTACTTCTGCATTTAAAATTATAATTGGAACCCTCAAAGAAAGTGGAGTAAAAGCCATTGCCATTCTATGGTCTTCATAGGTTTTAATAGAAATATTTTTATTTATTCTTAATGATTTTTCTAGACAAAGGCTGTTGTTCGTTATGGAAATAATTGCACCTAATTTAGTTAGTTCCTTTTCTAAAGCTTCCAACCTATCTGTCTCCTTAATTTTTAACGTGTGTAAACCTTGAAGATTACATTTAATTCCCTCAGCAAAACATGTCACAACAATCGTTTGAGCAATATCTGGCGCATTATTTAAATCTAATGATAAAGTTTTGGAACTAGTTTCTCTTAATTTCTTTAAAATTATAAAATTCTGACCAAACGTTGTCTCCACTCCAAAATGAGTATATATATCAGCTAAACATGAATCTCCTTGTAAACTTTCAAATTTATAAGCCGATAATTTAATTTCTGATCCTATTTTTGCCAAAGCAATTATAGAATAAAAGTAACTTGCAGAAGACCAATCAGACTCTACAACTAAAGTTTGTTTTTTAATTAAATTATTCGGGGAAACTTTGATGACATTTTCGTTAAAGATTGTTTCAATCCCTATTTCATTTAACAAACTTAAAGTCATTTTAATGTATGGAACAGAGGTAACTTCTCCTAGTAATTCAATTTCTAAACCATTCTCAAGTTTTGATGCAATCAACAACAAAGAAGAAATATATTGACTACTAACATTGCCATTTATTTGAACTTTATTTTTTTCAATTTTAGCACCTTTAATTCTTATTGGTGGATACCCTATTTTATCTTCATAAGAAATCTTTGCACCTAAGTCTTTTAGTGCATTTACTAAAACCTCGATAGGTCGGTTCTGCATTCTCTCTGAACCAGTTAATATAATTTCTCTACCCTCATTAATTGCAAAATACGAAGTTAAAAAACGCATTGCTGTTCCTGCATGACCAATATTTATAAGTTCATCTTCACTAGAGAGTGCGTTTTTCAAATGAACAGAATCATCTGAATCTGATAAATTCTCAAGAGAAACTTCTGGGAATAAGTTTTGTAAAATTAATAATCTATTGGATTCACTTTTAGAACCAGAAATTATTATTTCTTCATTAATTGAGCTGTCCTCTGAAACATTTAACAATATATCCATTCTAAAGATTGATTTTAATTCTTACTTTTATTTCCCCAAATTATAACTAATCATTATGAAAAAATATTTTTTTATGGGAGTTTGCTTATTTCTATTAGCAAACCTCAAAGTTAATGCACAAAAAAATTATACCAAAGTTTCTGAAGAATATTTTAGCGCTTTAAAATGGCGAAACATTGGCCCCTTCAGAGGCGGAAGAAGCGCAGCTGTCACTGGTATTCCAAACAAACCTAATTTATTTTACATGGGCTCTACTGGTGGTGGAGTATGGAAAACAACAGATGCAGGTAATACTTGGCAGAATATTTCTGATGGTTTCTTTGGAGGTTCTGTTGGAGCCATTGCAGTCTCTGAATCAGATAATAATGTTATGTATGTAGGAATGGGAGAAAAAACTGTTCGTGGCAATGTCTCTTCTGGTGATGGAGTTTGGAAGTCTGAAAACGCAGGAAAAACTTGGAGACATGTCGGTTTAAAAACCTCTCGTCATATTCCAAGAATGAAAATTCATCCAAAAAATTCAGACATTGTTTTTGCTGGAGTTATGGGAGATTTGTATAAACCAACACAAGAGAGAGGTGTCTATAAATCTTCAGATGGTGGAGAAAACTGGAAACGAGTCTTGTTTTCTGACGAAAACTCTGGAGTTGTCGACTTAATTATTGACCCAAATAATCCAAGAATTTTATTTGCAACAACTTGGGATGTTAGAAGAACACCTTACAGTTTATCCTCTGGAGGAAAAGGTTCTGCATTATGGAAAAGCACAGATGAAGGAGAAACTTGGACAAATATTTCTTCTAATAAAGGGTTGCCTAAAGGAATTTGGGGAATTAGCGGTGTTACAGTTTCACCAGTAAATTCTGATATCGTATACACTTTAATCGAAAATGAAAAAGGAGGTATTTACAAATCTACAGATGCAGGAAAAACATGGAAATTAATTAATTCTGAACGAAAATTACGCCAAAGAGCCTGGTATTATACTCGTTTGTATGCAGATACTCAAGATGAAGACATTTTGTATGTATTAAATGTTCGCTATCATAAATCTACAGATGGTGGTAAAAGTTATAAAACTTACAATGCTCCTCATGGAGATCATCATGATTTATGGATATCACCAAAAGACAATCAAAGGATGATTATTGGTGATGATGGTGGAGCACAAGTTTCTTTTGATGCTGGCGAAAACTGGAGTACCTATATGAATCAACCAACTTCTCAATTCTATAGAGTAACTACAGATAATCATTTTCCTTACAGAATATTAGCTGCACAACAAGATAATTCTACTGTTCGAATTTCACACAGAACTTCTGGTAGATTTATCACAGAATCAGATTGGGAATCTACAGCTGGTGGAGAAAGTGCACATATTGCTGTAGATCCTCTAAATGATGAAATTGTTTTCGGTGGAAGTTATGGTGGTTTATTAACCCGAAAAAATCATAAAACCGGAGAGACTAGAGCAGTAAATGTATGGCCTGATGATCCAATGGGGCACGGAGCTGAAGATTTTAAATACCGTTTTCAATGGAATTTCCCAATTTTCTTTTCACCAAATAATAAAAAACGTTTGTATGCTGCCTCTAATCATTTACACGTAACTGAAAATGAAGGTCAATCTTGGGAATTAATAAGTCCAGACTTAACTAGAAACGATCCTAAAACTTTGGTTTCTTCTGGTGGTCCAATTACGCAAGATAATACTGGTGTAGAATATTATGGTACTATTTTCGCAGCGACAGAATCTTTATTTGAACCAGGATTAATTTGGACAGGTTCTGATGATGGATTGGTTCATATATCTAAAAATAATGGGACAACTTGGGACAATGTAACCCCAAAAAAAATGCCAGAATGGATGATGATTAATTCTATTGAAGTAGATCCGTTTACCAAAGGTGGTGCCTATATTGTTGGAACTAAATACAAATCTGGAGATTATAAACCATACATCTACAAAACAGAAAATTATGGTAAAAAGTGGACACAAATTACAAATGGCATAGGAAATGAAGATTTTACAAGAGTTTTAAGAGCAGATCCAAAAAGAAAAGGATTGTTATATGCTGGAACAGAAAGAGGCATGTATATCTCTTTTAATGATGGTAAAAACTGGCAATCTTTTAAACAAAATCTACCTATTGTCCCTATTACAGATTTAACGATAAAAGACGATAATCTAATTGCTGCAACTCAAGGGCGTTCACTTTGGATTATTGACGATTTAACACCATTACATCAATTAACTTCGTCAAGTTTAAATGAAGATATGGTATTATACAAACCGAAAAACGCTTATAATATGAGTGGTGGTGGTGGAAAAACTTCTAGAACCTCAGGAACAAATCATTCAGGGGGAGTTGCTATTAATTATTTCATTAAAAAGAAAGAAGAAAAAGATGTTGTTAGCTTATCTATTTATGATAATAATGATAATCTAATAAAAAAATATTCTACAAAACCTGATGAAATAAATAAAGAAGAAACTCTAAAACTAGAAGATGGAAATAATATTTTCTATTGGGATATGATGTATTCTGGTGCAGAAAAAGTAAAAGGAATGATTCTTTGGTGGGCCTCTTTAAATGGTCCAATGGCTTTGCCAGGGAATTATAAAGTTGAACTGGCTGTGAATGAAAAAAAGATGAATCAGAATTTTACTATTCTAAGAAATCCAACTTCAGAAGCAACTGAAAAAGATATGAAGGCTCAGTTTGATTTTATTAACGAAATCAATAAGAAAATGACAGAAATTCATATTTCTTTAAAAAAAGTAAAAAAAGTAAGAGCTCAAGTGAAAGCTTTAAAGAAATCTATCAAGGACAAAGAGAAGTACACAAAGAATTACTCAGACTTTGCTGACACTTTAGTAAAAGATATGACTGAAATTGAAGAAACCTTATACCAAACAAAATCTAAAAGTGGACAAGATCCTTTAAATTATCCTATTAGATTAAATAATAAATTAGCCCATTTAAATTCGTTAACTAGAATAGGAAACTATGCTCCTACTCAACAAGCAATAGATTTTAAAAATGCAATAACTAAAGATATAGATTCAGAATTAATAAAATTAAATATCTTATTTAAAAATAGAGTTAAAGTATTAAATCAAAAAGTAAAAGAAAGTGATATTGATTTGATTCAATTAGATTAATAATTATTTGTTTATGATAAAAAAGCGGTTAAAAAGCCGCTTTTTTATTTCATATTCTTGTTCGTTGTATATAAACCATATAATACACTTGCTACAATTTTAATTCCAAAAAAAGGCTTCCATTTTCCGTTATCGAAATTCATTTTAGAAACAGTTACGAAATCGCCAGCAAAGATTTCACTCCAACTTTTCCAAAATAACATTATTACTGTCAAAATGATAAAAAAGGGTAACGTTATTTTTGTGAAATTAGTCCAAAACTGAACGCTTTTTATTTTCTCTAAAAAAGTCATTTATTTTAATTTTTGATTGTTATGATGACGATTGTGATCGCGCTTTGCTTTGGCATCTAGCTTCTTCTCAAAAGCATCTTGTAAATCAATACCTGTTTGGTTTGCCAAACACAAAACTACAAACAAAACATCTGCTAATTCTTCTCCTAAATCTTTATTTTTATCAGATTCTTTTTCACTTTGCTCTCCATAACGCCTTGCTATAATACGTGCAACTTCACCAACTTCTTCTGTTAATTGCGCCATGTTTGTAAGCTCATTAAAATAACGGACACCATGATTTTTTATCCAATCATCAACTTGTTTTTGGGCATTTTCTATGTTCATAATTATTTTAATATAATATTGAAGAATTTTAAAGACTCAAATATAAAAAAATTTAAAATCATTTGGTTTGTTTCTAAAGGTAAAAAAATATAACTTCGTTAGAGACTTTTATTAGTAAAATTAAGTGTTTTTATTTTTTTATAAACATCCGCTAAGTCAGTCGAAACTCAGCAAATATAATTAATGAAATGTCAAAAAAAACAAATATAAAATCTGACTTACAAGGTATTAATAGTTTAGTTGTTAATGCTACTTTAGAAGTAACTAATTTGGTAGAAGACATGCACAATAAAATTGTCCATCCTTCTTTTTTACCATCGACTCCTATTCAAAAATTGGTTACCAATATTGCTGGTTTCACCTATAAAAATATTAGATGGAGTACAAAGTTTATTGGTGGTGGTTTAGATAAAATATTAGGCAAATTAGATCCAGTAATTGGAAACCTAAAGGCAACTCCAGAAAGTGAAGCAATTCGCGCTGCTTTAAATGGTGTGATAGGTGATTACCTAGAAGAGAAGGAAAACTCATTAAAAATTACGATGCAATTCCGGCATCATTCTAAGCCTGTAAAAATTGATAGTAAAAGTCTAGGTGTTGCGTATCCCAATATTAATGGTAAAATTCTTGTGATGGTTCATGGTTCTTGTATGAATGATATTCAATGGACACGAAAAGAACATAACCATGGATTAATGCTAGCAAAAGAACTCGATAAAACAGCTATGTATCTTAACTATAACAGCGGGCTACATATCTCTACCAATGGGCAAAAATTTAATGAATTATTAGAAAAGTTAATATCTCATTGGCCAGTTCCAGTTGAAGAACTCGTTATCGTTGCTCATAGCATGGGGGGTTTGGTTGCTCGAAGCGCAGTACATTATGGACAAAAAAAAACATGGGTAAAACATCTTAAGAAAATTGTATTTTTAGGAACTCCTCATCATGGAACTCCTTTAGAGAGAACAGGTAATTACTTAGATATTACCCTAGAATCTATTCCTTACACTAAACCCTTTGCTCGATTAGCAAAAATAAGAAGTGCCGGGGTTACAGATTTAAGATATGGAAATATAATTGATGAAGATTGGGAAAACAATGATCGGTTTGAATTTAAAGGTGATCAAAGACAAAATATTCCCCTCCCTAAAAAGACAGACTGTTATTCTATAGCTGCATCTATTGGAAAATCAAACGCTACTATTTCTAACAAAATAGTTGGAGACACCCTAGTAGGGGTGAAAAGTGCTCTAGGGCAGCATAATGATACTAATAAAGATTTACACTTTAAAAAGAAAAATACTTGGATTGCTTATGAAAATAGTCATCTAGATTTATTGAACAATCCTAATGTTTATAATAAAATAAAAGAGTGGTTTGTTTGATAAAGAATACTAAATTATCTCAGAAAATGAATCGCCGATTCATAGAAGTCTTTTTGATTTTCAGCATGTAACCAATGGCCAGCATTTGCAATTTCTAAAATTTTAGAATTTGGAAAATGCTTTTTTATGATGGGCTCATCTTTGCTAGAAATATAATTAGAATGACTCCCTTTTAAAAATAAAGTTTCATTTTTAAAAATTGTAAAAGGCGGTAAACCAACACCAACTTCGGGATTGTTAATTGTTAGAGACTCTAAATTAAAACGAAAAGCTAATTTCCCTTTTTCTACCCAGTACACATTTTTTAATAAAAATTGCCGTACACCAAGTTCAGGAATTAAAATAGATAGCTTTTTGTCTACTAGTTTTCTGGTATTTTGAATAGAAAAATCTATAGAATTTAAGCCCGTTAAAATTTCATTATGATGGGGTTTATATTCTCTTGGAGAAATATCTACAATAATTAATTTATCAATTAATTCTGGATAGGTTACAGCAAATAACATGGCCGTTTTTCCACCCATTGAATGGCCTATTAAATAGCAGTTTTCTAATTTATGTTCTTGAATATAATTGTATAAATCCTCTACTAAAACTTCATAATTAAATGTATCTGTATGAAAACTACGCCCGTGATTTCTTTGGTCTATTAGGTGAACTTGATGATTTGCTGCAAACTTTATACCTAGAGTTTTCCAATTATCACTCATTCCAAAATAACCATGTAAAATCAATAAAGGTTTTCCTTCACCTAAAATTTTTGAGTTTAGTAACTTCATGTTATTTTAATCGGTGTAAATACATATTTACTACATTCTCAAGACCTAAATAAAGGCTTTCTGCTATTAAAGCATGTCCTATTGAGACCTCAGCTAGGTGAGGGATGTTGTCTTTAAAAAATTGAATATTATCTAAACTTAAATCATGTCCTGCATTAATTCCTAAACCAAGCGTATTACCAAAAACAGCTGCTTCAGTGTATTGTTTTACTATCGTTTTATTCCCTAAACCGAATTGCGTTGCAAAATCTTCAGTGTACAATTCAATTCTATCTGCTCCTGTTTTAGCAGCAGCCTCTATCAACTTTAAATCAGTATCAATAAAAATTGAAGTTCTAATACCCTGTTGTTTAAATTCTTTAATTACTTCTTGCAAAAAAGATTGATTTTTAATGGTGTCCCAACCTGCATTAGAGGTTAAATCATCTACTGCATCTGGCACCAAAGTAACTTGCGTTGGTTTTACTTCTAATACCAAATCCATAAAACTTTTAATAGGATTTCCTTCAATATTGTATTCTGTGGTAACAATAGTTTTTAAATCTCTTGCATCTTGGTATTTAATATGACGTTCATCTGGTCTTGGATGAATGGTAATACCCTCGGCCCCAAATTGTTGAATATCGGTTGCTACTGTTAATAAATTCGGCAGGTTTCCGCCACGAGAATTTCTTAATGTTGCTATTTTATTAATATTTACACTTAACTTTGTCATCCTATTAAATTAGATTACAAAGATAAATCATTAAAACATTTTAACCTATATTCGTAGTAATGAATATTAACGATTACATCTTAAAAGACCTAAAAACGTTGCAGTTAAAAAGCACTGTAAAAAGTGCTCAAGAGCAGTATGAAAACTTCTCTATTAGTCATATTCCTGTTGTAGAAAAGGGAAATTTAATTGGTTCTTTTGCAGAAAGCGATTTACAAACTATAGAAAAAAAAGAAGATTTACTTTCTAATTATTCTTATTTATTAAGCTCTTTTTTTACTGATAGTGAAGCGACTGTTTTAGAGTTATTAAAATTATTTGCAAACAATGATTGTAACATAATTCCTGTTTTAAATTCCAATAAAATTTATATTGGGTATTATGATTTGGCTGATGTTTTAGATGTTTTTTCTAATAGCCCTTTTTTGTATGATGAAAGTACAACTCTTATCATAGAAAAAAATGAAAAGGAATACTCTATGAGTGAAATTGCTCAAATTGTAGAAAGTAACAATGCAAGACTTTTAGGAATGTATATTTCATTAAGAAAATCTGATAATATTCAGGTAACACTTAGAATTTTAACCAAAGATATGAACGAAATTATTCAAACTTTTAGGAGATATAATTACAATCTAGTTTTAGATCACAAAGACGATGTTTATTTAGAAGATTTAAAAGACAGATCAGAATATCTAAAAAAATACCTAAAAATGTAAGTCCCTTCGGATCATTAATAAAAAATACTATTTTGAAAAAAGTTGCAATTTACGGGCAGTCTTATTCTATTTCTGCTGAAAAAGAAGTAAAAATTTTATTAGAAGTTTTACACGAAAATAATATTGTAGTTTTTATAGAGAAACAGTTTTATAATTTATTGATTAACAACAATGTTATTCATAAAAAATACCCCACTTTTTCTCATTTTTCAGACTTAAATACATCTTTTGACACCATGTTTACTATTGGTGGTGATGGTACAATTTTAAGAGCCGTAACCTTCATTAGAAATTTAGGAATTCCAATTTTAGGAATTAATACAGGACGATTGGGCTTTTTAGCAACAATAAAGAAAGACGCAATAAAAGAAAGTGTAAAACTTATACTAAAAGGTGAATATTCCATACAAGAAAGAACATTACTTTCCGTAAGGACATCCCCAAAAACAGATGTTTTTTTAGGATTAGATTTCGCTCTAAACGAAGTAACTGTTGCACGTAAAAACACCACATCTATGATTGGTGTAAAAACCTATTTAAATGATGAATATTTAACTAATTATTGGGCAGACGGTTTAATTGTAGGAACACCAACAGGTTCTACAGGGTATTCATTAAGCTGTAACGGCCCAGTAATTCTACCAAACTCCAAAAATCTAGTAATAACACCAATTGCACCACATAACTTAAATGCAAGACCAATGGTTATTTCAGATGATACAACAATACAACTAGAAGTGAATTCTAGGGAAAAAGATTTCTTAATTTCTTTAGATTCAAGAATTACTTCCGTATCTGAAAACACAAAAGTATTTATTAAAAAAGCTCCTTTCACGATCAAAAGTATTTTACCTAAAAATCAATCATTTCTGGAAACTTTACGAAGTAAGTTATTATGGGGAGAGGACACAAGAAATGAATAAAACTCTTAACTAAGATCCAACAATAAATCTTTAAAATAGTTGTTATTCAAAAAAGACTGAATATTAACATTATAAAGCAAATTGAAATACCTATATTTGCACGCTATTTTTTAGGATGAAAAAAGGTTTTTTATTTGTATTTTTCACTTGTTTATCAATAGCTTTGATAGGTCAAGTTCATGAAGTTGGTGCCTTTATTGGTGGAACAAATTATGTTGGTGATATTGGAAGAACTAATTACATTTATCCAAATACGCCTGCTGGAGCAATAATATATAAATTAAACTGGAATCCAAGAATAGCTTTAAGAGCAACATATAGCTATTTGCCCATAGAAGGTAATGATGTAAATGCAGACACAGATTTTAAAATTAATAGGGGCCTAAAATTCTCTAATACAATACATGAATTGGCGATAGGAATGGAATATAACTTTTATGAATATGATTTATCTTCGGATGACAAATCATCTACACCTTATATTTTGCTAGAATTAGCGGCTTTTAATTACAAATCGCCTCTTATTGAAACGTCACCAAACCAATATCTTTTTACGAATAAAACTTCATACTCAATTCCTTTTGGAATTGGATATAAATCTAAACTTTACAGAGCTTTAGCTTTTGCTATCGAAGCAAAGTTTAGATATACGTTTGAAGACGACTTAGACTATTCTACCAGTAGAATACCTTCGTTAGACTTTGGTACAAATGGAAAAGATTGGTATATGTTTACAGGCGTTTCTCTAGTATACACCTTTGGAAGACCCGCTTGTTATACTAACGGATTATAAAAATATGGATAAAAAATCACGCATCAACTTACAAAGAGTTCCAAAACATGTTGCCATTATTATGGACGGCAACGGACGTTGGGCTAGAGGGAAAGGAATGAGTAGAGTTTTTGGTCATAGGAATGCCCTAAATGCCGTTAGAGAATCCGTAGAAGGGGCTGCAGGAATAGGGGTAAAAGCTATTACATTATATGCATTTTCTACAGAAAACTGGAAACGACCAAAATTAGAAGTAGATGCTTTAATGAGTTTGTTAATTAATTCATTAAAAAAAGAATTGGCAAACTTCATGAAAAATGGAGTAAAAATAAACGCAATTGGATCTATAGATAGTTTGCCTAAAAAAGCGCAAAATGCATTAAAAGATGTTATTGTTGAGACTCGAAATAATACAAGAATTGTTTTAACCCTTGCTTTGAGCTATGGTTCTAGAGACGAAATTGTTAATACAATCAAAAACATATCTAAAAAAGTTGTTAATAAAGAACTTTCTATAGAAGAAATAACAGAAAACACTATAAATAATCATTTATATACATTTAATTTGCCCGATGTTGATTTAATGATAAGAACTAGCGGAGAAAAACGCATCAGTAATTTCTTATTATGGCAAATGGCATATGCTGAATTATATTTCACAGATATACTTTGGCCGGATTTTAGAGAGGAGCATTTTTATGATGCAATTATTGAATATCAGAACAGAGAACGAAGATTTGGAAAAACAAGCGAACAAATTACAGAATAGATTTTTTAATAAATCTATTTCTTTATTAGCAATTACAATACTTTTTTTAACGTTTAGCGTACAAGCACAAACTCAAAAAGATAGTACCTCGATAGTAAAAAAAGACACAATTCCTGTTAAAAACTTTTCATTTGAAAAAGGAAAGGAATATATTTTAGGAGGAATAACTATTACTGGTTTAAAGAAGTTTAGTGAAGAAACAGTAAGAGTTTTTACTGGTTTAAGAAATGGGCAAGTAATAAAACTTCCGGGCGATAAATTAACAAGTGCAATCAAAAAATTATACGAGAGTAAACAATTTAGTAATGTAGACGTTTACTTAGCTAAAATCGATGCAAATGCTGCTTATCTTCAATTTGACGTCCAAGAATTACCACAACTTAATAAGGTTAAAATTAATGGTGTAAAGAAATCTAAAGCAAAAGAATTAGTCAAAGAAGCAGAACTAAAACAAGGTGCAATGGTTACTGATAATTTGATTGTAACTTCAAAAAATTACTTCACAAAAAAATACACGGACAAGGGCTTCTTAAAAACCAAAGTAAGCTTAAATACTCAAAAAGATACTTCAGATATTAATTCGGTAAACTTATCTGTATTTATAGACAAAGGTCAACGAATAAAAATAAAAGATATAAATTTTACAGGTAATAAAGCAATTTCTAGTTCTAAACTTAGAAAAGCAATGTCTAATACCAAAGAGAAATTTTTGGGGCGTTTCTGGAAATCATCAAAATATATTGAAGATGATTATAAGGAAGATTTAGAAAGTATTCTAGATAAATACAGCAGACTGGGGTATAGAGATTCACGTATTTTAAGCGACAAGTTAACGTGGAATGATGATAATACCATTAACTTAGAAATTGAATTAGAAGAAGGAAAGCAGTACCGCTTTGCAGAAATTTTATTTGTAGGAAATAAAGAATATACAGACGAACAATTAAATAGAATTTTAAGAATTGAAAAAGGTGATATATACAACGGAGCAGTTTTAAAAGAACGTGTAAAAGGAGATAACTCTCCAACCTCTGAGGACTTATCTACATTATACCAAGATAACGGATTTTTATTCTCGCAGGTAAATGCTGTGGAAACTAGAGTGAAAAACGATTCTATTACAGTAGAAATTAGAATTAGAGAAGATGAAAAAGCGCGAATTAAAAAAGTAACAGTATCTGGAAATGATAAGACAAATGATCATGTTCTCTTTAGAGAACTTCGTATAAAACCAGGAGATTTATTTAGCAGGAGTGCTATAATTAGGTCTATTAGAGAAATTGGTCAGTTAGGTTTTTTTGATGCAAATGTAACGCCAGATGTTGTTCCAGATTATCAAAACAAAACAGCGGATATCAATTTTAATGTTGCAGAAAAAGGTGGTAGCCAAATTGAATTACAAGGTGGTTATGGTGGTGGTTCATTTATTGGGACGCTTGGTTTATCTTTTAACAACTTTTCAATAAGAAATATTTTTAATAAAGACGCATACAAGCCACTTCCAATGGGAGATGGACAACAATTATCTTTAAGATTACAATCTAGTAGAACCTACAATACATATAGTTTCTCATTTACTGAACCTTGGTTTGGTGGTAAAACTCCAAAATCACTATCATTTTCTGTTTATTCTTCAAATCAATACCAAATAAACCCACAAACATTTGATGTAGATAGAAGTCGAAGTTTAGGAATTATTGGAGCATCTGTAGGTTTAGGACAACGTTTAAAATGGCCAGATGACTTCTTTCAATTATCTCAAACAATTGCTTATCAGAGTTTTAACTTAAGTAATTATGGCTTTAGAGTTGGACAAGATATTCTAAATGAAGGAACTCTAAATAACTTATCATATAGTATTAGTTTGGCTAGAAATTCTGCTGGTCCAGGAAGAATTTTTCCAACATATGGATCTGAATTTTCTTTGGGTTTAAAAGCAACATTCCCTTATTCTCTAGTAAATGGTAAGGATTATAAAGAGCCCGCTAATTTAAGCGACGCAGAAAAGAGAGATTGGTTAGCAGATAAATATAAGTGGTTAGAGTATTACAAGGTTAGTGCGAAAGGGAAATGGTATACAGCTTTTACAAAAAAATTAGTTCTGATGACCAATGCCGAAATTGGTTTTTTAGGATATTATAATGAAGAGGTAGGGCACTCTCCTTTTGAAAGATATTTTGTTGGAGGTGATGGAATTGCTGCATTCCAATTAGACGGAAGAGAAACAGTAGGTTTAAGAGGTTACGAAAATAGTAGACTTTCTTCTATTGAAGGAGGTACAATCTATAATAAATTTCAACTTGAATTACGATATTCTATAACAGATGCACAATCAGCCTCTATTTATACGTTAGGGTTTTTAGAAGCTGGTAATTCTTATGACAATTTTAGCAATTATAATCCGTTTGAATTAAAACGTTCAGCTGGATTAGGTATTAGAATATTTATGCCTGCTTTTGGTCTTTTAGGTATCGATTTTGCTCATGGTTTCGATCCTTTACCGGGACAAACTGTTAAATCTGGGTGGCAAACACATTTTATTATTGGAAGACAATTCTAAGAAAACTGTACATTTGTAATGTTGTTATTTTTTAGCATGGTTTTTTCTAAACACATTATATAAATGAAAAAAATATTTTTAACCTTCGTTCTTTTATTTAGCGTAACAATTCTTTTGGCTCAAAAAAATCAGAGAATTGCATACATAGATATGGAATACATTCTAGAAAATGTAACAGAATATCTAGAAGCTCAAAACACTTTAGACGCTAAAATACAAAAGTGGCGAAAAAAGTTAGATACTCAAGCTCGATATATAGAGGTTTTAAAAACCGATTTAGCAAATGAAAAAGCAATTCTAACTAAAGATTTAATTGAAGAAAAAGAAGAAGAAATATCTTTAAAGCAAGAAGAATTAAGACGATTAGAATCTTTATACTTCGGTCCAAATGGAGATATGTTTTTAGTAAGAAAGCAATTAGTAAAACCGGTTCAAGATCAAGTTTATAATGCAATACAAAATATTGCGAAAAGAAAAAAATATGACTTTGTTTTTGATAAATCTAGTGATTTGGTTATGCTATATTCAAACAAAAATTACGATATTAGCGAACTCGTTTTATCAACCATAAGTAGAACTAGAAAAATAGACGAAAAGAACAAAAAAAAGAATACTCCTAAAAAAGAGTTAACTGAGAACCAAAAAGCTGCATTGGCAAAAAAAGAAAGTGCTAACTTAAAAAAAATCTCAGATAGAGAGGCAAAAAAGAAAGCTATAATAGAAAAAAGAGAGGCACAATTAAAACTCCGTGAAGAAAAGAGAAAAATATTAAGAGAAAAAAAGGAAGCATTAAGAAAGAAAAAAGAAGAAAATAAAAAAGACAAGAATAATAATTAAATTAAAACAAGAATGAAGAATTTAAAAACGTTACTATTAATTGCTGTATTTACTTTAGGTGTTGGTGGTGTTGCTAATGCACAAAAAGTAGGTCATATAAACTTTGAAAAGTTAGTTGCAGATATGCCTCAAACTAAAGCTCTAAAATCTCAAATTGAGAAACTTGGTAAAACGTATCAAGATGAAATTGAGGGAATGGGTAAGAAAATTGAAGCAAAAATGAAAAAATATACAGCAGAACAAGCTACCCAAACTGAGGATACAAACAAAAAAAGAGCTGCTGAAGTTCAACAAGAAAGAGCACAGTTTGATCAGGCAAGACAAGTTGCTTATGAAGAAATGCAAAGAAAACAAAATAATGATCTAGCACCTATTGTAGAAAAAGCAAGAAAGGCAATTGACGAGGTTGCAGCCTCTAAAGGAATTCTTTACGTACTTGACTCATCAGTAGGAAAAGGATTGTTAGTAGGAAAAGGTGAAGACTTATTTAATGCTGTTAAGACTAAATTAGGATTCTAAAAAACCGAACATAAGATTATAAAAAAAACCTACTTTTTAAAGTAGGTTTTTTTTATTTTTACATTAATATGAAATTAAATAATTCTCCCATTGGTATTTTCGACTCTGGCATAGGTGGTACATCTATATGGAAAGAAATTTCAGCACTATTACCTTTTGAGGATATCATATATCTGTCGGACAATAAAAACGCTCCGTATGGCGAAAAAAGCAAACAAGAAATTATTAATTTATCTGTAAAAAATACAGAATACTTATTAAAAAAAAAATGTAAATTAATTGTTGTAGCCTGTAATACAGCTACAACTAATGCTATTGATTTTTTAAGGGAAAATTATCCTGTTTCATTTATTGGAATTGAACCAGCAATTAAACCAGCAGCATTAAAAACAAAAACAAATACTATAGGCATACTGGCCACAAAAGGAACTTTAAACAGCAAATTATTTGAAAAAACATCTAAATCTATAAAAAAAGAAATTATTATTAAACAAACCATAGGAAAAGGATTGGTAGAGTTAATTGAAGACGGAAAACTTAACTCTAATGATATGGATAAATTACTGTCTCACTATATAAAACCAATGATTAAGGAAAGTATAGATTGCTTAGTTTTAGGATGTACACATTATCCCTATTTAATACCTCAAATTCGCAAAATTGTTGGTGATAGAATTCAAATAATAGATTCCGGTGAAGCTGTTGCCAAAGAGACTAAAGCAATATTAAAATCTAATAAGTTATTAAATGATAATACGAAAACTGGTAAACATTTGTTTCTTATGAATAAAAATAATAACACTTTAGAAAAATTACTTTCTAAGCATGCTGACAATATAAAAATTATTAATAAAAACTTTTAGAAACCTTAAAAACTTAATTAATATTTGGACATGCAGCTCCTCGCTGTTTTCTTGTCCATAAATTAATACCAACAGATACTTGATGAAAGCCTGAGTTAGTTAATACAATATCATTAAATGGCTTTGTATACGTATAAGAAAACATAAGATTTTCGTAATTAACACCAATAATTGGTGAGAAGAATTGAGAATTATCGATTGTATTAGCATCAAAGCTTCTTCTATACGATAAAGCAGCCCATAGCTGAGTTTGAGAGATGGTCTTGTAAGCTTTTATATTAAAGTCTACTTCTCTTTGACCTGTGCTCTCCCTAAATTGAAGCATTACTGATGGCTCTAACTGAATGTAGTTACCTTCTCCATAATAATACCCTGCCGAGAAAATATAATTTCTTAAATCTAAAGGTTCAGATTGATTTAAATTATTTTTTGCACTTAATAATAAATTTTTAACTGTAAAATAAGAAGATAGTCCGCCTCTGTGGTATGCAACACTAAAATCTGCATTATAATAACTTGAACTTTCTATTATTTGAGCAACTGCTGGATCTCCAGAAAATGTTCGTTGATCTGATTGATTTTGAACGAAAGTAAATGAAAGTCCAAAAGAAAGTTGTTCAAAAAACCTTCCATCACTTAGAGGTAAATGATAAGCATATGCACCCTGTACTCCTTTTTGAGAATGCTTTCCATTTTTATCATTAAATAGAATAAAACCATAGCCTGCTTTAGACTCTTCTCCCATTTTGGTATGAAAACTTAGCGTTTGTAAGGTTGGAGCGTCTATTATACCAGCCCATTGTTGTCTAGCTGTAAAACGTAATTTACTAGAATTACCTATTCCTGCAGCAGATGGATGAACTAAAAAGACATTATCAGATAAATAATCTGAATAAATAGGCAAGGTACCTTGAGAAAATCCTTCAAATACAAAAAAAACAGTAAATAAAAAACTTAATTTTATGTAAGTTAACTTCATTAAAGTCCGATTATTTTTAAGCTTCCAAATATATTGTTTTTCTCATTAAGAAACACTTTGGAGTTAAAGATTTAACACTCTATTAAACTTTAATAAAATATATTTATTGTTTTTATTAAATAAAAAAGCTTTCGATTTATTGAAAGCTTTTTTTTGTAGCGGGAATTGGATTCATTTCTCCACCTTATTCCGAAATTGGCCAGTAAAGAGATCAGCCCAAACAACATCTAATTGCTTCGCTATCTAATTTTTTATTTTGTTCTCAAAACGATGCAAGCATCACTTGATTTCAAATAAAAAACCTCTTGATTTCTCAAGAGGTTTTCTTTGTAGCGGGAACTGGACTCGAACCAGTGACCTTCGGGTTATGAGCCCGACGAGCTACCTACTGCTCTATCCCGCGTTGTAAACTCCAATTATCTCAATTAAGCTATTAACTTTGCGATTCATAATGTCGCCGAAATTATTGGACTGCAAAGATACAATACAATGTAAATAAAAACCAAACATTATTTTAATTATTTTTTTAATCTAATCAACTGTAAAAAGGAATTATCTTTGCAGTATGATACATAAAGCTGGTTTTGTAAATATTATAGGAAATCCTAACGTAGGTAAATCGACACTAATGAATGCGTTGGTTGGTGAAAAACTATCTATTATTACTGCAAAAGCACAAACAACAAGGCATCGTATTTTAGGTATAGTGAATGATGATAATTATCAAATTGTATTTTCTGATACACCAGGAATTATTCAACCTGCCTATGAACTTCAGTCTTCCATGATGGATTTTGTAAAATCTGCTTTCGAAGATGCCGATATTTTAATTTATATGGTAGAAGTTGGTGAAAAAGAACTCAAAAACGAGGCTTTCTTCAAAAAAATTATTCACAGTGAAATTCCGATTATTTTATTATTAAATAAAATTGATAAATCTTCTCAAGATGAAGTAGAAGAAAAAATTGAATATTGGAAAGAAAAAGTTCCCAATGCAGATGTTTTTGTGATTTCTGCCCTAGAGAAGTTTAATATTTCTGCTGTTTTTGAGAAGATTAAAGAATTATTACCAGAGGGCCCTGCTTTTTATCCAAAAGATCAATTAACAGATAAACCAGAACGCTTTTTTGTAAATGAAAAAATTAGAGAAAAAATTCTAATCCATTACAAGAAAGAGATTCCGTATTCTGTAGAGGTTGAAACAGAAGAATTTACTGAAGAAGAACATATTGTTAGAATTCGTTCTGTAATTATGGTAGAAAGAGAAACACAAAAAGGGATTATTATAGGCCATAAAGGTGCAGCTATAAAAAGAGTTGGTGCAGAAGCTAGAAAAGATTTAGAAAAATTCTTTGAGAAAAAAGTATACATAGAATTGTATGTAAAAGTGAATAAAAACTGGCGTAGCGATAAGAACCAATTAAAACGTTTTGGGTATAAAGATTAGATAATTATCCATACGCTATTCTTTTGCTAATTAGTACCTTTGCAAAAAATGTAATCACAGATGAACAGTATTGTTGCCATTGTAGGAAGACCAAATGTAGGAAAATCTACACTTTTTAATCGTTTAGTTCAACGTAGAGAGGCCATTGTAGACTCTGTTAGTGGAGTTACTAGAGATAGACATTATGGAAAATCCGATTGGAATGGAAAAGAGTTTTCTGTGATAGATACGGGTGGATATATTGTTGGTTCAGATGATATTTTTGAAGGTGAAATTAGAAAACAAGTAAATCTTGCTATCGATGAAGCAGATATTATTGTTTTTGTTGTAGATGTTGAAGAAGGAATTACTCCTATGGATGCTGAAGTTGCTAAACTTCTTCGAAAAGTAAAAAAACCAATTTTTGTTACTGTAAATAAGGTAGATAATGCCATGCGTGATGCAAATGCTGTAGAATTCTATAATTTAGGATTGGGAGATTATCACACTATTTCGTCGATCAATGGAAGCGGAACTGGAGACCTTTTAGATGCCATTGCAGCAAAAATGCCAATAGCAGAAGAAATAGATATAGACGAAGAAAAACTACCAAGATTTGCCGTTGTTGGAAGACCAAATGCTGGAAAATCTTCCTTTATAAATGCCTTAATTGGTCAAGACAGAAATATTGTAACTAATATAGCAGGTACAACCAGAGATTCAATAGATACAAAATATAACAGATTTGGTTTCGATTTTAATTTAGTTGATACTGCTGGAATTAGAAAAAAATCTCGAGTAAAAGAAGATTTAGAATTTTATTCTGTAATGCGTGCAGTTCGATCTATTGAATATTCTGATGTTATTATTTTAATGGTTGATGCTACTCGTGGGTTTGAAAGCCAAGACCAAAATATCTTTTGGTTGGCAGAAAAGAACAGAAAAGGAGTTGTTATTTTAATTAATAAATGGGATTTAATTGAAAAAGAAACCAATACAATGCGCGATTTTGAAGCTGAAGTTAGAAGGCAAATAGCGCCTTTTACTGATGTGCCAATTGTATTTATTTCTGCATTAACCAAACAACGTTTACTAAAAGCCATGGAAACTGCTGTAGAAGTTTTCGAAAACAGGAAGAACAAAATACAAACGAGCAAGTTTAATGAAACTATGTTGGAAGTTGTTAAAAACTTCCCTCCTCCTGCCATAAAAGGAAAGTATGTGAAAATTAAATACTGTATGCAGTTGCCTACTCAAACACCGCAATTTGCTTTTTTCTGTAATTTACCCCAATATGTTAGAGATCCTTACAAACGCTATGTAGAAAATAAACTACGTGAAATTTACAACTTTAACGGGGTGCCAATTACCATTTACTTTAGGCAAAAATAAACTACTTTTTGAAAGGTAGCGTATTCAAGAACGACTACTAATTTAGTATTTCGTAAGTTTGTAACTGATAATAAATCTTTATGGTAAGTAAAAAATCTGAAGAACAGAAAAACATAGAACTTCCTCTAGAACTTAATATTAGCTTCAAGAAAGTATATAAGGTATTTGAAAAGTATGCTAGTGTAGAGTTAAAAGAACATCCTTTTCACAAAGCTGCGATTGTGATGAAAAGTGAAATTGAAAAATATCCAAAACTTATTAATGGTTTTTCTGATTTTTCTTTATTGGAAAAGCATAAAGAAATAATTAACCTTCTTCTAGAGCCTATTTTCCCAGAAGCCTTATTAGATAACGAAATTAAAGCAGCAACAATTCCTTTTTCTTTCGCTTCTTTTAAGTTTTCCAATCGCTTTCAAAACATACTACACAATGCAGGACAAGAATATGAACTAAATGTTAGAAATCTTGAAGATGACAGCATGTACATTATGGCATGTTCCTTTATTTTAGGTTTTGTTTATGGGTATGATATTAATCTAAAAAGGCCTTTTTACTTTGATATCCCAGATAAAAATACAGGTACTTTAAAATACTACAGAGCTACTTTTAATGCTGATTTTACAGAAATCACTCCAAGTAAAAACGCACCAAAGATCACTGAAAAAGATTTTAAAAATTTATTAAATAATTTTGATGATATCGATCTTTGGAAAGAAAAATTCCCCCAAACAGCTATACCTATAAAGGATTTGGGTTGATTAGTTTGTTTGATGTTACCTCAGAAGAAATGCTATCTTCAATTAAAGCTAATTTGCTTTCTGGTGGTAATGAATTAACCCTTAAACTTCAAGATAACTTAAGAGATTTTTATAGCATCAAAGATTTAATACTAGGGTATTCCATTTTCGATAAAACAAACTCAAAAGTCTCAGGGGCGGCTACCAAAAACATTAAAAGTATCATCTTTAGAGAAAATACTGGATCTTCTTGCGATGTTAGTTATTTTTGTAATGGAATTATGCAAAAAGTTTTCACCAAGCATGAAACTTTTATAATTTCAGATGTAGAACAATATGGTATTGCTACTAACAAAAACCCTTTTTACAAAAATTTACACGAACAAAACATACAAAGTATTCTTTTAATTCCAATTAAATCGAGTGTTAATGGAAATTTAGCTTTGGTAGAGATTGCTTCACCAAGAGCTTACGATTTAAACTCTGTAAACATTAATAAATTAAAAGACATCATTCCTGTTTTTGAGGCGGCGGTTAAAAGAACCTCCGAAGAACATCAAAATGTTTTAGAAGCAACTATTCAAGAAAATTACACCTCTATTCACAGTGCTGTAAAATGGCGTTTTTATGAAGCTGCAGAAAAGTTTTATATGGAGTCACAAACCAATAAAGATGCAAAGTTAGACGAAATTGTATTTGCAGATGTCTATCCTTTATTTGGACAAAGTGACATTAAAGGATCTTCCAATGCAAGAAATACTGCCATTAAAGAAGATTTAACAACGCAATTAACTTTGGCCATACATGTTTTGGATTGGGCCTGCAAATCAGAAAAACTTCCTATTTACAAAGAACTCATGTTTCGAGTAAGCACCTATCTAAAAGAGGTCTCTAGAGGGTTAAATGCAGGTGACGAAATTTCTATTTTGGATTTTTTAAAACGCGATATTTACCCTGTTTTTAATCATATTAAAGAGATTAGTAAAGTTCTTTCAAACAAGGTAGATGTGTATATGAATCGTTTGGATAAAAATCTAAACGTTGTTTATGAGAAAAGAAAAAATTATGAAAATAGTGTTACACTATTAAATGACAAACTTGCTAAATACCTCGACAAACAACAATTGCAAGCGCAAGAAATGTTTCCACATTATTTTGAACGTTATAAAACTGATGGTGTTGAATTTAATATGTACATAGGGCAATCACTCATAAATAATAAAGCCTATGATGATTTGTATTTATACAACCTTCGTTTGTGGCAATTACAAACTATGTACGAATTAGAAAACCTTGCATTCACCTCTCGTCAAAACATGAAACACGACCTAAGAGTTGCTTCATTAATTTTAGTACATAGCAATCCTATGGCGATACGGTTTAGAATGGATGAAAAGCAATTTGATGTCGACGGAGCTTACAATATCAGATACGAAATCATAAAAAAACGCATCGATAAAGCCCACATAATAGGAACTGATGAGCGATTAACTGCTCCAGGTAAAATTGCCATTGTATATTCTCAAGACAAAGACGCTTTGGAATATGAAAAATATATTAATTACCTACAATCTAAAAATCAACTTGGAAAAATAGAATACATATCTCTAGAAGATTTACAAGGAGTATCTGGTCTTAAAGCTTTGCGAGTAGAGGTTATATATAAAAAAGATTTTGATGAACAAAATACCATAACTTTTAGGGATTTAATTAAAGAAATCGAAAATTAACTTGCGGTTGCTTGAATAGAAAAAGCAGTTATAAAAGCTAAAACACTTACAATAATACCGATCATAAAAACTGTATAAGTAAGTCTTAAAATTTTATATTTCCTATTCAAAACTAATCCTAAAAAGTATAAATCTTTGGTTAGAGAACTGTATAAATAATCCCTATCGTTCATCATCTCAGAAATTCCCCATTCAAAATCATCTAATTTCATTTGATGGAAATTACCAAAAAAAAGCAGGTTCACCTTTTTATTAGCTACATCTTCTCTAGAAAATTTACCTTCTGTTACGTTAGGTCTTGTTGCGGTAATTGATAAAATAATCGATGCAACCGTAAAAACAATAAAGATAATTGTTGGCACTAATAAATGTGAATTTGAGGGATTATCTAGCTTTGGCAATAGGTTAGATAACGCTAAAGAAACAATAATTGCATTTACAGAAAGAAGAATATTGGCTTTGGTATCTGCAATATCACTTAATGTCATGTGGTTCCTAAGTGCCACTCTAAACATGGTTTCTACACCTCGTTCTGGCACATCGCCTTTTACTTTTTTTAATTTAAAAACTTCTTGCTTGTGATGAAACTTCTTATTCTCTTGGTTAATTTTATTTTTTTGTTTTAATAGCGTTGCTAAATTTTTATTTTTTCTTTTAGACCAATTTTTAATAGCGAAATCGCTATAAAATTTATGTTTTTTGGTGAAGAATTCTATATTTACATCCACCCATTCAGAGGCTGTTAATTTTTTTCCCTTTGTTAAATCCCATTCTTTTCTCAAAAGCTCAGACTCTTCGTCGAAACTCTTACTTCCTATATGAGCCAAATCAGCATCTTTAATAATTTTTTCGAAATCTGTTTTGGGTTCAGATCCCATTTTTGTTGCCATAATTAATGCTGAAATATGCTGAATTCTGGGTTCTGGAAAGGATTTTTCTTTCAAAAATATAGTCGCAATTTGCACGCTTCGATCTTCATGATTCTCTGGTCCCTCAGTATATCCTGTATCATGAAACCAAGAGGCAATAATCAAATCTACAGCAGCATCTCCTTCAATTTTTAGCCCTTCAATAAGTTCCTTTGTTTTCTCAACAACTCTTTGTGTATGCGATATATTATGATATACATAGCTTCCTTTTAACTTCGCATTTAAAAAGCTAAAAACATTTTCTTCTACTTCAATTAATAAGTCTTTCATCATAAAAAATTATTTAAACAAATGTATGTATTATAAATCTTATAAATAACCGTCAGATTTTTCGTAAATTTAAGCATTGCTTTTTTCATATTAAAATAAGGAAACTGGCTGTAAGAAAACCTATTATTTTACGACTACATCCCTGTAAAAAAGCATCCTATTAATTCAAAAAAAAGAAAAGTATACATATGTTAACTTGGAAAGAAGTCATTAACTTTTCCGTAAAAGGAAATCCAACCCCAGACAATCGCGTAGAGAAAAGTAACGCAGAGTGGAAAGCATTATTAACTGAAGAACAATATAGAATTACAAGGCAAAAAGGAACAGAAAGACCATTTACTGGAGAATTGTGCAGTATCTATGAGGAAGGTCAATACAATTGTGTTTGCTGCAATACCCCTTTGTTTGATTCTACTATTAAGTTCGACTCTCATTCTGGTTGGCCAAGTTTTACCCAACCCATTAAAGAAAACGCCATTCAATATCATAAAGATGTCACTATGGGGATGATTAGGGTTGAAGTACTATGCAACTCTTGCGACAGTCATTTAGGACATATTTTTCCTGACGGCCCCATACCAAGTGGATTGCGTTATTGTATTAATTCTGTATCTATGAAATTAGAAAAAAGCGATTCTTACAATGAGTAAATATTTGCAAATTGCCACTTTAGGAGGAGGTTGTTTTTGGTGTACTGAAGCAGTATTCCAAAAAGTAAAAGGGGTAGAAAAAGTTGTTTCTGGATATGCTGGTGGAAATGCTCCAGGAAGACCAACATACAGAGAAATATGTTCTGGTTTGTCTGGTTTTGCAGAAGTAATTCGAATCACTTTTGATGAAAGGATACTTTCTTATGAAAATCTTTTAGTTATTTTTATGACCACCCACGATCCAACAACCTTAAACAGACAAGGTGCAGACAGAGGCACTCAATACAGATCGGTTATTTATTATCACGATGAAGTCCAAGAAAGGATTGCAGCAGAAGTATTGCAAGAGATGCAGCGGTATTATTCCGATAAAATAACCACAGAACTAAGTGCCTTGCCAGTTTTTTATGAAGCGGAACAAGAGCATCAAAATTACTACAGAGAAAATACAGAACAAGGATATTGTAGTTATGTCATTGAACCAAAATTGGCTGCACTAAGAAAACTACATGCAGATAAGTTGAAATAAAAATGACACGTTACAGCCGAAACCAAAAATTTTTACATCCACAATTCTAAAGAAAAATGAAAAATCTAATTAAACTTTATGGTACAGAAAAATGTCATAAAACTAATTATTATAAAGATTTTCTTAAAGCGAATGAGGTAGACTATGTGTTTTTAGAGGTAGAAAAAAGCACTAAAAATGCAGCAGAATTGCGTACCTTGTATGAGAATAGAAAACTAAATTTCCCTACCATTACCATAGGTAATAAAAAATTAAGAAACCCTTCTGATAAAGAGCTACAAAAATGGCTCGATACAAAATGATGAAACTCAATATAAAAGAAACTTTTACTACTGAATTGCCTGCTGATCTAAACAAGGAGAACACGATAAGACAGGTAGAAAATTCCGTATTCTCTTTTGTAACACCAAAGAGAACAAGGGCTGCAAAAGTACTGCATGTTTCTCAAGAAATGGCATCAGAACTAGGGATTTCTGAAGAAGAAACAACCTCCACTTTTTTTAAAAACATCTTTACTGGAAATAAGGTGTACCCGAATACAGAACCCTTTTCGATGTGTTATGGCGGACATCAATTTGGAAATTGGGCAGGACAATTAGGAGATGGAAGAGCCATTAATTTATTTGAAGTTGTACATCAAAACAACAACTGGAAAGTACAATTAAAAGGGGCTGGTAAAACACCCTACTCAAGAACTGCAGATGGGTTGGCAGTTTTACGATCTTCGGTTAGGGAGTATTTATGTAGCGAAGCCATGTTTCATTTGGGCATACCAACTACAAGAGCTTTATCGTTAAGTTTATCTGGCGATGATGTTTTACGTGATATGCTATATGATGGCAATCCAGCCTATGAAAAAGGTGCAATTGTATCTAGAATTTCTCCTTCTTTTTTACGTTTTGGAAATTTTGAGATTTTTGCTGCAAGGAAAGATATAAAAAATTTAAAAACCTTAACAGATTACACCATCAAACATCATTTTTCACATTTAGGAAATCCCTCTAAAGAAAACTATATCCAATTTTTTAAAGAAGTTTCAGAACGAACGTTAGCCATGATTATACATTGGCAACGTGTTGGTTTTGTACATGGCGTTATGAATACCGATAACATGTCTATTTTAGGACTCACTATAGATTTTGGCCCTTATGGTTGGTTAGAAGGATTTGATTTTGGCTGGACTCCCAACACAACAGACAGGCAACACAAGCGATATCGATATGGAAATCAACCAAATATCGGTCTATGGAACCTGTATCAGCTCGCTAATGCCTTGTATCCGATTATTGAAGAAGTGAAACCTTTGGAAGCCATTTTAGACCAATATAAAGTTCATTTTGAGCAAGACTCATTGGCCATGATGAAATCGAAATTAGGCTTATGTGTTGATGATGCAAACGACCTAAAACTAATTCAGCATCTAGAAGATAATTTACAATTAGCAGAAATAGACATGACTATCTTCTTTAGAAATTTAAGTTCTTTTACAGATGCCGAATCTAGTCTAAGTCAATTTGAAAATTCATTTTATGACTTCAAAAACACTACTGACGAAATAAAAGAAAATTGGAATTTATGGTTCAAAAAGTATGAAGAAAGGTTAAAAATAGAATCTCTTTTATTCGAAGAAAGAAAACAAAAAATGAATGCTGTAAATCCTAAATATGTATTGCGAAATTACATGTCTCAATTGGCCATCGATGCAGCAGATAAAGGCGACTATTCTTTAATTGATGAATTATTTCAACTCTTAAGAAAACCCTATGATGAGCAGCCAAGAAAATGAGAAATGGTTTGCCAAAAGACCCGAATGGGCAAGAAATAAAGCAGGTTGTTCCATGCTATCTTGTAGTTCATAGCAATAAATTACATTTAAAAACAAGAAAGGGTCGTAATACTAAAGTAAGTAGCTCTTAAACATCTTGTTTACTAAGCATAGTATTAAAAAAAAATAAAAATTACATTATGAGCATACTACAAAATGTCAAAGACTATTTTTCAGCGAAATCAGAGGGAAAAGAAATAAAAAAAGCACCAAAAGGAATTTGTCCTAATTGCTGGGGAAAAGAAGAATGGGATGGCGAATTTTACAAATTAAAAAAAGGAAATAGACTTGTTGGCAACGATCAAACATATAATAATTTCATCAATAAAATTGTAGAGAGTACGATTAGCGGAATAGTGATAAATAAAGATAGTTACGAATGTGAAACTTGTAAAACAAGCTATTAATAATAATATTAAAAGCTTTATATTTAAGCTCAAAATTAGGTTGTATCAATGATTCACGAACTTAAAGAAATTATCAATCAAGCAATCTTCAATCAACAAAAAGGATTGAAAAATGTACTGGCAACTGTAGTTGATCTAGAGGGTTCGTCATACAGAAAACCAGGAGTAAGAATGTTAATTTCTGAAGATTTAAGCTCGGTAGGAGCAGTGAGTGGTGGTTGTGTAGAAAAAGAAATTATTCACAGGGCAAAAAGTGTTTTTAGAGACCATATACCAAAAGTAATTACTTATGATGGCAGATATAAATTGGGTTGTGAAGGCATACTCTATATTTTAATTGAGCCTTTTTATATTTCTGATGAACTTATTTCTGAGTTTTACAATGCTAATTTAAAAAGAGAAACTTTAAAAATTGAAAGTACATTTGTAAAAAAAGACGAATCTCTTGGGAATTTCGGAACTAAAATTACGCTAGAAAATAAAAAACAGTTTTCATTTTCAACAACTTTCCTAGTCAATTCAAAAGATGAAAATGACACTTTTATCCAAATCTTACAGCCCGCTTTTCGCTTAATGATTATTGGTGGAGAACACGATGCTGTTTCATTGTGTAAAATTTCTGCCAACCTAGGTTGGGAAGTAAATGTGATTACTTCTGCAAAAGATAGTGCCGATATTACTCATTTCCCAGGAGCAAATTCTGTGTTAGGAGAAAGTTCTGAAACTATAAATTTTGAAAATACTGATAAAAACATGGCCATTGTTATTATGAACCATAGTTATGTTCAAGACTTAAAATACTTGGTAAAACTTACTAGTTTTCATTGCAAATACATAGGTATTCTTGGCTCAATAAAAAAAAGGGAACAATTGTTTCATGAATTGTTAGAATTTGTTCCTGATATTTCTGATGAATTTTTCGATACCATATATGCTCCTGCAGGTTTGCACATTGGTGCAAAAACTCCTGAAGAAATTGCAATTTCTATTGTTGCTGAAATTTTATCAGTAATCAGAAAAAAAGAGCCCTTTTCTTTGAGAACTATTACAGGGAAAATTCACAGTTGTTAGATGAAAAATATTGCTTTTTTAGTTCTAGCTGCGGGTAAATCATCCAGAATGAAAAGTATTAAACAACTCGAAAAAATTAACCATAAGAACCTAATAGATATTACTTTAAACAAAATTAGAGATGTTTTTTCAGGTACTATTTTCTGTGTATTAGGTTCAAATGCGGACAAAATAAAACATGAGATCACAACAAAAAATATTGAATTTATAAGTAATATAAATTTTGAGAAAGGCTTGAGTTCAAGCATTGTTGCTGGAATTGAGTATTTTAAAAAAAATCATTATAATTTTGATGGTGTTTTTATTTTATTAGCAGATCAACCAGCTCTTGAAATCTCTTATTTAGAATCGATAATTTCTTTGTTTGAAGAAAATATGGACAAAATTATAGCTTCAAATTATGGAAACAAACTAGGAGTTCCTGCAATTTTTCCGAAAAAAAATTTCATCGATTTATTATTACTACAAGGAGATAAGGGTGCAAAGATTTTATCAATCAAAGAAAAAAAACAGTCATTTGTCCAAAAAAAACTACAAACTTTTTTGATATAGATACGAAAGAAGATTTAATACTTTTTAAAAATCAATTTAAAAATAGTTAGCTTTACGTTCATGAAATTATTCAAATATTATTTTTACCTACTTATCATCTTTTTTACATCTGCTTGTGCTAATTTAAAAATGCAAATTGCAGAAAATGAAAGTTTCGAGGTTAAAAAAGACAATTCAAAGATTGTACACTCTTTTTATTTAATTGGTGATGCAGGGAATTCATCTTTAACTAAAGACTCTCCTGCTCTAGTGTCTTTAAAAGAGGAAATAAAAAATTCGACTGAAAATTCAACCTTAATTTTCTTAGGTGATAATGTCTATGAAACTGGAATTCCTGACAAAAAATCTAAAAATTATCCATTAGCAAAAAGAAGAATTACAGCTCAAACGAATGTCGCTAAGAGCTTTAAAGGAAACTCTATTTTTATTCCAGGAAACCACGATTGGTATAATGGTTTAGAAGGACTAAAACGTGAAGAGAAATTGGTAGAGAAAGCTCTAGGTAAAAAATCTTTTTTACCTCAAAATGGATGCCCTTTAGAAAAGGTAAATATCTCTAAAGACATTGTTTTAATTATTATTGATACCCATTGGTACCTTACAAATTGGGATAACCACCCAACAATAAATGATAATTGCGAAATTAAAACAAGAACAAAATTCTTCGATGAACTTGAAGGTTTGGTTAAAAAAGCAAGAGGAAAAACAACAATTATTGCCATGCATCATCCAATGTTTACAAAAGGTTCTCATGGCGGTAAGTATTCTTTTTCTAGCTACATGAGTCCCCTGCCAGTTTTAGGTTCTATTAAAAACTTAATTCGTAAAACATCAGGACTCACAAACACGGACCTTCAAAATAAAAAATACAATAAGCTAAAAAAACACATTGTTACCATTTGTCAAGAAAATGATAAAACTATTTTTGTTTCTGGACATGATCATAATTTACAATACATCGTTGAAGATAATATTCCACAAATTGTAAGTGGGTCGGGATCTAAAACTACGGCAACAAAATTATCTGGAGGCGCAAAATTTACATATGGAACTCAAGGTTTTGCAAGATTAGATGTTTATGAAGATGGCTCGTCAAAAGTTGAATTTTATTCCGTAGAGGATAATAAAAATGTTTTCCAAACTAATGTTTTACCAGCCAATAATAAAAACATATTTACACCATTTCCTAAAAATAAAATTACAGAAAAAAAAGCCGCTATTTATACCAAAGAGGAAATTGATAAAAGTGGAGTATATCGCTTTATATGGGGAGAACGCTACCGAAAATATTTTGGAACCAAAGTAAATGCACCAACTGTAGATTTAGACACCCTTTTTGGTGGTTTAGAAGCTGTTAGGAAAGGGGGAGGTCATCAATCTAAATCTTTAAGATTACGCGATAAAAAAGGACGTGAATATGTAATGCGTGCTTTGCGTAAAAATGCCCTACAATTTCTTCAGGCAGTTGCTTTTAAAGACCAATATATGGAAGGGCAGTTTAACAATACAACTACAGAAAACTTGCTAAATGATGTATTTACTGGTTCACATCCCTATGCACCGTTTACTATTGGAAAATTATCTGACGCTGTTGGTGTTTACCACACTAACCCAATTTTATATTACATTCCAAAACAAAATAGTTTGGGTCATTTTAATTCTGAGTTCGGTGATGAATTATATATGATTGAAGAACGTGCAGCATCTGGCCATGGAGATAAGGCTAGTTTTGGCTATGCCAATAAAGTAGTTAGTACTGATGATTTATTAAAGAATCTAAGCAAAAATGAAAATCATATTTTAGATGAAAAAGCCTATATAAAAGCACGGCTATTTGATATGTTAATAGGTGACTGGGATCGGCATGAAGATCAATGGAGATGGGCTGTTTTTAAAAAGGAAAAACAAACAATTTATAGACCAATTCCAAGAGATAGAGATCAAGCTTTTTCTATAATGGGTGATGGAACTTTGTTAAATTTCGTAACAAATAGTGTTCCATCTCTAAGGTTAATGAGATCATACAATGAAGATATAAAAAATCCTGAATGGTTTAATCTAGAACCTTACCCTTTGGATATGTCATTAATTACAAAAGCAAGTAAAAGTGATTGGGACGAACAAGTGAAACTAATAATCACAAATATTACTGATGCGATAATAGAGGATGCATTTACTTTATTCCCTGATGAAGTAAAAAGTGAAACTATCTCAGAGATAAAAAGAAAGCTTCAAGGCAGAAGAAAAAACTTACAAAAAATTTCTAATGCTTATTATAAC
>CAXYCO010000040.1:0-31295 GCA_964275545.1 uncultured Polaribacter sp. | reverse complement strand
AGGAGCAGATGTTATTTTATTAATTGCTGCTTGTTTAACTTCTACAGAATTGAAAAACTTTGGAAATTTGGCATCAGATATAGGAATGGAAGTTTTGTATGAAGTGCATACACAAGAAGATTTAGATAAAATTAATGATTTAGACAATAAAATTATCGGTATTAATAATCGAAATTTAAAAACTTTCGAGGTTGATTTAGACAATTCTATCCAATTAGCAAATCAAATTCCTGAGACCTCTATTAAAATTTCAGAAAGCGGTATTTCTGATCCAAGAATTATAACAGGATTAAAACAATATGGTTTTCAAGGGTTTTTAATAGGAGAAAACTTCATGAAAGAAGAAAACCCTGGGGAAGCCTGTCAAGAATTTATTAGTCAAATACGATAAGTTATGAAGCTGAAAGTTTGCGGAATGAAATACATTAAAAATATCCAAGAGGTTGCAGAGTTGCAACCAGATTATTTGGGGTTTATTTTTTATGAAAAATCAAAAAGAAATTTTGAAGGTATTATTCCAGAATTACCGAAATCAATTAAAAAAACAGGTGTTTTTGTAAACGAACATCCAGAGATTGTAATTTCTTTAGTAGAGGAATATGCTCTAGACGCCATTCAATTGCATGGAGACGAATCTGTAGCATATATTGCTGAATTGAAAGAACAGTTAGCGGAAAGAAGAACACTTGTTTTTGGGAGAGAATACGCAGATGAAAAAGAAAAAAAACAGACATGTTATTTCAGAGGAATCCCATAGAGATTATTAAAGTTTTCGGCATCAAAGATGCATTCAATTTTGAGGACTTACAACCCTATTTAGAATTTGTTGACTACTTTTTATTTGATACCAAAGGAAAAGAAAGAGGAGGGAATGGAGTTGCATTTGATTGGTCTATATTAGCTCAATACTCCTTTTAAAAAACCCTTCTTTTTGAGTGGCGGAATTGGCCTAGAGAATATAAAAGAGGTGCAGAAAATAATGAATTCTAACCTGCCAATTTATGCCGTAGATATAAATAGTAAGGTGGAGATTAAACCAGGATTAAAAAATAGTAGAAGAAGTGAAAATATTCAAGAACACATTATAATATGAAATCAAAATTTCACCCAGACAAAAACGGTTATTTTGGGCAATTTGGAGGTGCGTTTATTCCAGAATTACTGCATCCAAATGTAAAAGAGTTGGCAGATAATTATATTCAAATTATTGAATCTGAGGAATTTCAGACTGAATATAAAATGTTGTTAAAAGAGTATGTTGGCAGGCCAACCCCCTTGTATTTAGCTAAACGATTATCAGAAAAATACGGTGCTACTATTTATTTAAAACGAGAAGATTTAAATCATACGGGTGCGCACAAAGTAAATAATACTGTGGGGCAAATTCTAATTGCTCAAAAATTAGGAAAAACAAAAATTATAGCAGAAACAGGAGCTGGACAACATGGGGTTGCTACCGCTACAGTTTGTGCTTTAATGGGATTGGAATGTACAATTTTTATGGGTGAAAAAGACATTGTGCGTCAAGCCCCCAATGTGGCTCGAATGAAAATGTTAGGGGCAAAGGTAGTTCCTGCAACCAGTGGGTCTAAAACCTTAAAAGACGCCACTAATGAAGCCATACGATATTGGATTCAGCATCCAGAAACATTTTATTTAATAGGATCTGTTGTTGGTCCTGCTCCGCATCCAGATATGGTGGCAAGATTACAGGCAGTTATTTCTGAAGAAATGAAATGGCAACTAAAAGAGAAAACAGGAAAAGAAAATCCGGATACAATTATTGCTTGTGTTGGAGGAGGTTCTAATGCTGCAGGTGCTTTTTATCATTATTTAGAGCAAGAAGATGTAGAGTTAATTGCCGTTGAAGCTGCAGGATTAGGAGTAGATTCTGGTGAAAGTGCAGCCACTTCTCAACTTGGAGAAGTTGGAATTATTCACGGAAGTAAAACCATTTTAATGCAAGATGAATATGGTCAAATAGTGGAGCCTTATTCAATTTCGGCAGGTTTAGATTACCCTGGAGTTGGGCCTTTACATGCGTTTTTGTATGAAACTAAACGTGCCAAGTTTATGAATGCAACTGATAAAGAAGCTTTAAAAGCAGCTTATGAACTCACCAAAATAGAAGGAATTATTCCCGCTTTAGAAACTGCGCATGCTTTGGCAGTTTTACCAAAAATAAAGTTTAAAAAAGACCAAGTTGTGGTGGTGAATTTATCTGGTAGAGGAGATAAAGATTTGGAGATTTATATCAAATATTTAGAAGAATAGACGATGAATTCAATCCAGAAATTATTTCAGAAAAAAGATAAAAAGGTATTGTCTATCTATTTTACTTGTGGGTACCCTGAGTTAAATGACACCACAAAAGTCATTTCAGCATTGGAAAACAGTGGTGTAGATTTTATTGAAGTAGGTCTTCCTTATTCAGATCCTTTAGCAGATGGTCCAACCATCCAGGAAAGTAGCCATAAAGCTTTAGAAAAGGGCATTAATTTAGATACTATTTTCGAACAATTAAAAACCATTAAAGAAACAAATAAGACTCCGTTGATAGCAATGGGATATTTGAATCAATTATTAAAATACGGAGAAGATAAATTTTGTCAAGCCTGTATTGACAGTGGAATTGATACCGTAATCCTTCCCGATTTACCCATGGTAGAATTTGAAAATCACTATCAAAAACTCTTCGATAAATATGGGCTTACCAACGTTTTTTTAATAACTCCTCATACATCAGAAGAGCGAATTAGAAAGATAGATTCTTATTCTAAGGCATTTATTTATGTAGTTGCATCTTCATCGATTACTGGTGCAAAAGGAGAGATCTCTAATAATCAGATCGCATACTTTGAAAGGATTAAAGCAATGAACTTGAAAAGTAAATTGATTATTGGTTTTGGTATTTCCGATAAAGCAACATTTAATACGGCATGTAATTATGCAAATGGAGCTATTATTGGTTCTGCTTTTATAAAGCATATAGGAAGGACTGGTGTTGAAAAAATCGACGATTTTATAAAACCAATTATTTCCTAAATAAAAAAAGGCGAAACTAAGTAAGTTTCGCCTTTTTAATGAGTTTTAGAATTGGTTAGTTTACGCTAATTAGGTGTATATCGAAAAGTAATACTGATCCTCCAGGAATGCCTGAACGACCGTTAATTCCGTATCCTAAACTGTATGGGATTAATAACATACCTTCTCCGCCTTCTTTAAAAAGTTGAATTCCTTCTGTCCAACCAGGAATGACTTGATTTAATCCAAAGGAAATACCCGTATCGCTACTTTGGTCAAAAGTACTTCCATCTAAAAAATATCCTTTGTAAGCAACTGTAACATTCGAAGTACTTGTAGGTCTCGATCCTGAACCTTCATTGTCACTCACATAATATAAGCCAGAACTAGTTCTAGTCGCATTCAAATTATTAGCTTCTATGTATGCAATAATATCTGCTTCTGTTTGGGGGGCTTCACTTTTATCTTCAGTACAAGACATAAAAATAAGTAGTGAAAAAATAAGATATAAATAAGATTTCATTTAAAAAATTTTTTGCGAATATACTGAGATTCTGCTAATAGACCTTTTCTCCATTTATAAAAGTTGAAATTACTTTTGTTTTTGGAATTTCACCTCCATCAATTGTCATAATATCTTGATTTAAAATTACAAAATCTGCAAATTTACCCACTTCGATACTTCCTTTTTCATCTTCTTCAAAATTAGAATATGCCGCCCAAATAGTCATCCCTTTTAAAGTTTCTTCTCTAGTTAATGCATTTTCCATTTGAAATCCATCTTTAGGGTAATTATTAATATCTTTTCTAATGGTTGCTGCGTAAAAAGTTAAAAATGGATTTACTTGTTCTACGGGGAAATCTGTTCCCAAAGCAATTTTCCCGTAGGTGTCTAGTAGTTTCTTAAATGCATAAGCACCTTTCATTCTCCTTGACCCCACCCGATCCTCTGCCCAATACATATCTGAAGTAGCATGTGTTGGCTGAACGGAAGGTAAAATATTATTAAAATCTTTAAAATCGTCTTTTGAAATTATTTGTGCATGCTCAATTCTCCAGCGTCTATTTTTATCATTTTTTAATACCTCTTTATAGGTTTTTAGCATCCAAGTATTTGCAGAATCTCCAATAGCATGAGTATTCATTTGGTAGGCTGAAGCGGCAATTTGTTTTGCGATTTCTTGATATCGCTCTGGAGAATAAATTAACGCTCCAAAATGATTTTGTCTGTCTGAATAAGAGCTTCGCATTGTAGCACCTCTAGAACCTAAGGCGCCATCTCCATAAACTTTAAAAGAACGAACGTTTAATTTAGCTGTTTTTATAATTCCTTTATTAATATAATAGTCAATTTGCGCCTGTTTATCTCCAGAGACCATTGCATAAATCCGCATTTTTAAACGATTTTCTTTTTGGAGACTATCTATTAATTCGATAGTATGCCTGTCTAAACCAGCATCATCTACTGTTGTTAGTCCGTATGAAAATGCTATTTTCTGTGCATCCAATAAACCTTGAATTGCTTCTTTATTTGAGATCTCTGGGAATTTAATAAAATCCATCGCTGCATCAATTAAAACACCAGTGAGTTCTCCGTCTTTTAAAATTATTTCTCCACCAGAAACCTTTGTGTTTTCTGTAATTCCTGCTAAATCTAAAGCAATTTGGTTTACCAATAATGCGTGCCCATCTACTCTTGTAATGGCAACTGGAGTTGTGGGAAAAAGGATGTCTAATTTTTCTTTTGTTGGAAATTCTTTTAGTTCCCAATCGTTTTGATCCCAACCACGACCTGTAATGAATGACGTGTTTTTTTCTTTTTGAAAAGCAACCAATCGATCTAAAACTTCATCGTAACTTTTTGTGCCTGATACATCTACTTTCTGTTGTTGCAATCCCAATCTATAAAAATGACAATGGGCATCTATGAAACCTGGAAGAATGGTTTTGTTTTTTGCGTTAACAGTTGTTAAAGTTGTATATTTTTTTTGAATTTCTTCGTTGGTTCCTACGGCAATAAACATACCGTCTTTAATTGCAAAACTTTCAGCCTTGTCAAAATTATTATTTACGGTATAGGTATTTGAATTGATAATGATGAAGTCTGCTTTTTCTTGTTTCTGACAAGAAATCACCAGTATCGATACCACTAAAATTAAGAAGAAGTTTTTCACTTGATAGATGTTTGAGTTATGAATTAGTATAAATTAAATATGATACATACATTAATAAAAATTGAAGAGGAACTCTTATTGTTGCTAATTTTTTTGATCCAATTGCAGGTTTTTCTTTAGATAAATCCCAGAGATGAATGGGTAAAAATAGTAGCATTAAAATAAAAACACCCATTGCAGCATTTTTTACTGTTGCAGTAAAGAATAAACCAATTCCAAGAAGTAATTCGATACCGCCAAAAATATAATTGATAGCCAGTTTTGGGAAAAAATTTGGAATGAAACCATTAAAAAATGTAGGCTTTTTAAAATGCATAACTCCTGCATAGACCAAAAATAACCCAAAAATAATTCGAATAATTATAATAAAAGTATCCAAAATTATAGTTTTACGGGTGTGTTTTGATATAAATATTTATCCATTAAATAAATCATGCTTGCCATGGAGGCACTTCCTAATTCAAGCTCACGTTTGTTTACTTTATCAAAAGTATCTGTTGCTGCATGATGATAATCAAAATAGCGTTGCGAATCGGGTCTGTAGCCAACCAAAGTAACTTCTTCTGATTTTAAGGGGCTAATATCTGCACCGCTTCCTCCTTTTTCAATATCATGTAACCCATAGGGACTCAATAGTTTTTTCCAGCTTTTTAATAATGCTGTGTTAGCAGTATTCGCATCGATGGTAAACCCTCTTGGAGTATGGCCACCAG
Source organism: uncultured Polaribacter sp. (assembly GCA_964275545.1). Lineage (GTDB taxonomy): Bacteria > Bacteroidota > Bacteroidia > Flavobacteriales > Flavobacteriaceae > Polaribacter. Next base: position 25,384 of record CAXYCO010000040.1, on the reverse strand, counting down.
CATCAGACTCTAAACCTCCAATATGAATTTCTTTTGTAGTTTTGGCCATTGCAGCATAAGCTTTAGCTCCACCGCCACCTTGTTCTTCATCCATGAAAAATACCACACGAATGGTGTTTTTTGGCTTGATATTGTTTTTCTTAAAAATGTGCAATACCTCTAAAGATTGAACAACTCCTGTTCCGTCATCGTGAGCTCCATCTCCTAAATCCCAAGAATCTAAATGACCACCAACAACAATAATTTTTTCAGGATTTTCAACCCCTCTAATTTCACCAATGACATTAAAAGAGTTCTCTTTTGGTAAGTTTTTACTAGACTGTTTTAAGAAGACTTTTAACCTAGGGTTTTCTTTTAAATTCATGCTTAAGTTTTCAGCGGCTAATGTGCTAATTGCGGCAGCAGGAATATATTCATTTAAAGGAATATCTCCATAACGCATGGTTCCAGTGTGTGGGTAATTATCAATTTTATTTGTCATAGACCGAACAATTACTGCCAAGGCTCCAAATTTACCAACAGTTTTTGCTCCGTATGCTCTTTGATCTACACAACCTCCATAGGCACTGAAGGTGTTGATTAATGTATTGTTAAAAGGCCTGTTGTAAAAAATAATTTTCCCTCTAGCTTTTTCTCCAAGAGCCTCTGCTTCTTTAATAGTTTTTACCTCAATAACTTCCGCTACAATTCCATTTTTTGGAGTAGAAATAGAACCTCCCAAGGCACAAACTGCCATATCAACTTTTTTTCCGTTCGAAACAAAATAGGCAATTTCTTTTTCTCCACGAATCCAATGTGGAACTATTGCGGGTTGAAGCCAAACAGAATCTAATCCAGCTTCTTTCATAACTCGTTCTCCCCACATTACGGCCAATGCAGCTTCAGGAGAACCAGATAATCTCCCACCAATAGACGTTAAATCTCTTAACCACTCATAAGATTTACCATGGGTTAGGGCTGAATTAAACATGAGCTTAATGTTCGTTGAATCAATTTTTTCTTCGGAAGATAATTGAGCAGAAGAAATTACTTTTTCTTGTTTTTGAGCACAAGAAAAAAGATATAAAGAAATTGAAAATAATACGATTAGCTTTTTCATTTTAACAGTTTAGAGATATTTTATAAAACTACAAAAATGAAATGAGAAAATAATGGAATTGAAAATGATTATAATGTCTATTTTTTACTGTTTTAAAATCTAAAAGTATTTCATTGAAACTTAAAAATCAAACTTATAAGTAATACCTCCAAGAATTTGAAACCCTTGAGTTTCAAAGTTTGCAAAACGTTCATATTGGGTGTCTAAAATATTATTTACTCTTAAAAATGCAGAAAATTTATCATTAAAATGATATCCACCATTTAGGTTAACATCAATAAAAGAATTTAATGTAGTTGTTTCTGAAATACTAGAAGGAAACTGTCCATTGTAATTTATGTCTTTTCGCTCACTCACATAAAAAATATTTGAGGTAGCATACCATTTTTCACTTTTATATTTAGCAATAAAGGAAGCCTGTAAACTTGGTAAATTAAAGGGTTCTAAAGCATTGGTTACGGTGTAATTATCTTGTTGAATATTCGCTTCAAAAGTTATCCTTTTTGTAAAATCATACGCTATTTCAGCAAAAAGAGTCGTTGTTTTTATGTCATCATAAAAAACACCAAAAGAGTTTCCATATTCATAGCCTCTTATAGAGTTTCCATTTACAATTTGATTGGTTCCGTCAGATTTAGAATTATTTCTTAGGAACAAAGGTTTGTCTTCTTCATTTTTAGCACTTACTTTTAAGTTAAAGTTAAAGGAGTTGTTTATTTTACCCTTAATTCCTAAAAATAAATTAGATTTTTCTGCAGTTTGAGTCATAAATAATGTGGGGGATACAAAGGGGTTTTCTTCTGTGAAACTTTTATAAGTATTTGTATGTAATCCTCCAGTGAAGCCACCATAACCATTTAAATAATCCTTAATAATAGATGAACTAACATGTAATTCTGGGAATACAAAAAAGTTAGTAGCTTTATTTTCTGCATCTAATGAAACTATAAATTTAGCGCCATATTTAATTGAAAAACTATTGTAAATAAAGTTGTATTCTGGATGAATTTCTAAAGTAATCAAAGAATAATTAATTGTGTTTTGACCTTTGTAATCATTTTTAAATTCACCTTTTAATAATTCGAAACTTGTATGAATTCCAATATTACTTATGTCTAGTTGAAGAAAATCTAGAGGTAGGTTTAATTTAGTATCAAAACGAACCAGCGTTTCATCACTATCATAGCGATCTTTAAAATAAGAAAGAAGGATTTTACTAAAATCTACAAAGGAGTCTTCAAAAGTTAGATCTCCAATAAGTTGAAAGTAATTATAAATTTGTTTTTCTTGTATAGAGTTTATAGTTGCAGTATTAAAGTTTAAATTAGGTAATCCATACCAATTGTAACTATTTCTCTCAGAGTTTAAACGTACTTTCCAATCGAAATATCTTTTTTCTTCTTTATAATAAGCGCTGGCTTTAAAGTTTGAGAAGTTGCTATTCAAAAGAGAATTTCTTACATTATCTTCTGACGATGTATATTTAGCAGAAATTCCGAATTCGTTTTCGAAACGTGAACTATAATGCATAAAAGCCTCTAGATATGGGGACGCATAATTTCCAAAACCAGCGGCAATGTAATTGTTATAAATTCTTTCTCTTAGACCTACATCAATTCCTTTTACAACACCGCTTTTAGGAATGAATGTTGAAGCGACAGGAGCAGAAAAAATAGTATATTTTAATTGCTTCTTTTTACTTTTTTTTAGGAGTTCAATTTTTGGATTCTTTTTTATTTTTGATGCATCTGCTATTTTTGGATTATAGGTTGAGACAACATTTATAACTTCTGTTTTTATAGTATCTTTTACAGTTTGTTTTATCGGTTTTTCTTGAGCTTTTCCATTAAAAAAACTAAATAAGCATAAAAATAGTATAAAGTATTTTTTCATTAGTTTCTTCTTTCTTTTTTTGAGTTTCCTTTCTTTACTGGTACTACAGAGTTATTTGTTTTTGCTTCGCTCTCTTTTATTTTATAGAGTTCAGCCTCTGCTATTTTAATAATATCTTCAAATTGTTTAAAGTTCTTTATAATTTTTTCTAAAATGTATGTGGCTTGATATACGTCTTTTAAGCCGTAGTAATTTTTTGCCATGATAATGTAACTTTTTACACCCCAATATTTATAAGCAGAATAATTGGCTATTAAATTTTGAATAATTTTGTTAGATTCTTCATAATATTTTTGTTGATTTTTAAAAAAAGAACTGTAATATAAGGCTTCGACTTTGAGTGCTCCTGACGAGTTTATTTCTACTTCTTTATAAAACTCCTCAGCAGTTAGTAAATCATCATTTTTAAGAGAAGCACGTGCAATAATTATTTTTGCATCGTATTCTAAATTAGTATCTAACTTATCTTTTAGTAATATTTTTTTGGCATATTCTATAGCGATATCATATGCTTCAATTTCAAAATAACTTTTCATTAAATTGCTTTGAGCATACATAATATTTTCTATTTTATATGCCTCTTGTTCTAAACGGTCTAGTAAAGCTATAGCGAAGTCAAATTCTTCTTTTGACAAGTAGATTTGTGATAATTTATTTAAAGATTCTTCGCTAAATTCATTTTGCTCTTCTTCTAAAACTATTTGATAGCTCAGAATTGCTTTCTCAAATTCATTCACCTTGTAAAAAGTTTCTGCTAGATAATAATTGGCTTTTAATTTATGTATTCCGTCAGGGAAACTTCTAGTATACTTTAATAAACCGTTTATAATATTATTTTCATTTTGAGACTCGAAATATTTTTTTTCTGCAAAAGCAAATGATGTATTGTCTAGGTCTGAATTTGTTATGTTTATAAAGTTTAATGTGCGTACCCATTTTACATATTCATCTATGTTTCCATTGTCTATATAAATATTTCTTGCATTGGCTACAGCTTCAAGTGCATCTGGAGAATTAGGAAAATTACTAGTAGTTTTCTTGAATTTTTCTAATGCTTTTTCATTTAAATCATCATTGTAATATAACAAGCCTTGCCTAACGAGCGCTTTAGGGATAAAGATACTTTTGGGGTACTTATCTATCAATCTATTGTAGGCTAGATGAGCTTTTTCGTTATTTTTTATTAATGTATATGTATTTGCTAATTGATATAAAGCGTCATCTGTTAACGTAGTAAATTCAAAATTATTTACTACTTTATTAAGAGCATTTATTTTTTCATTATTATCACCATTAAGACCATAGCCCATGCCTATTTGGTATTGTGCATAATCAGAACCAGAACCAGTTTTATCAACTACTTTTTTATAAGAGATGGATGCTTCTGTGTAGTTTCTTATCGCAAAATAACTATCGCCTAAACGGATTAAAGCGTCATCTCTCACAGTGTTTTCGAGGGAATCTTTTTTTAAGAATTTATTAAAAGCAATAGATGCTTCCTTATATTCTTTTAATTTAAAATGACAGTAACCAATATTATAATCGGTTAGAGGGAACTTATTATCAAAATTATTTTTAATCAATTTCTTTAAAAATATAAATTTTGTTAATGCCTCTTTATAGTTTTTTAATCTATAATTAGTTTCAGCCTCCCAATATTGTGCTCTTTGTTTGATTTCTAGGTTTTCAGATTTGTTACTTTCAATAAAATAAGGAAGAGCTTCCTCTAGTTTTTCAAGATTAAACAATTGAATTCCTCTATATAAAAAAACCTCTAAAATTAAAATATTATTTTCTTTAGATTTCTTTTTTTCTAAATAATCTAGAGCTCCTTGATAGTCTTGTTGGTGTATAAAAGAGGTTACTATAAGTTTATTTATTTCATCATAGTGAATCGAATTTGGATACTCTTTTAAATAGTTTTGTAAAACTTCTGCGACACTTTTAAAAGGATTCCCTTCTTCGTAACTTAACTTGACATAATTTAAGGCAGCGTCTTCTTTAATTTTTTTATTAAAGTCCATTTCACTAGCAGATTTAAATGCATTTAAAGCGGCTGTTTTATTTTTTAATTTCAAGTAACATTCACCTAAGTGATAATATGCATTTTGAGAAACATTATTTTTTTCATCAATTATTTTATTAAAACTATTGATGGCATTTTCAAAATCATTTACTTTATAATAAGAATACCCTAACAAATAGAAATCTGTATTATTCCATTTTCCTTTTTTACCTGAATACCCTTCTAGGAAGGGGATTGCTTCTTTATATTTTTTTAAATTGAAATAACTTTCTCCAATAATTTTAGAAATATTAGATTTCTCTTTTTTTCTGACAGTTTTAATTAATTCTTGACCAACTTTTATACAGCGTTTAAACTTTCCTGCTTTAAAACTAATATCTAATAAATAATATGAAATTTCTGCTCTGTAAGATTCATTATCTGCAATTTCTTTTAATGTAGATTCTGCAATCCCATAATCTTCTAATTTATATGCTATATACCCATAATAATACCTAGAATCATTACCATATTTAGGGTCGTTTATTAAAGGTAAAAAACGAGTTTTTGCCAGTGTTAAATTTTTAGAAACTAGCAGGCCATACCCCATTTTAAAATTGAGTTCTTTTTTATTTTCTTTTGATAAAACATTTGCGTCAACTTTGGTAAACCATTTTAATGAATGAGCAACCTTTTTATTAGCAAAATAATAATTACCTACATTAAAATATATTTTGTTTTTTTTATTACTATTGGGGTTTTCTTTAACAAAATTAATTACTTTCTTATCGGCATCAGTTTCATTTAGTTTAATAGCACACATAGCATCATAATAAGATGCATTTGCTTTTAAATTTGAACTGTTTGGACCAATTTTAGAAACCTTAAAAAATGTTTTTTGAGCAGCTGCATACGCTTTGTTGTTATAAAGTATTAAAGCATTATTGTACTCTGATAAAATAGGAGCATTAATAATAGACTGTTGTGAGAAAGCTACAACAGAAAAAAAGACAAGCAATAAGAACGATACCTGTTTTTGATAAAAACGAAACTTCATATAATTATTTTTACTACTCAAAATTAATAACGAGTTTTTTTGAAATTTGTTTGATAGGTTTAGAAAAAAATGTTCTAATAATTAAAAAATGAAAAATATGAATTGTTTGCAATTCATAGTGAAAAAATCGTTAGAAACTTTTAAGTTTGTAGAAACTACTATTTTATGGAAAAACCAGTTTTACATTTAGAGAATGCAGACATTTATCAGAGGGATAACTTGGTCTTGTCAAAAGTAAATTTGACAATAAATAAAGGTGATTTCTACTATTTAATTGGAAAAACTGGCAGCGGAAAAAGTAGTTTAATGAAAACTTTATATGGAGATTTACGCTTACAACGAGGTTTAGGAGGTATAGTCGACTTCGATTTAAAAAAAATAAAAGAAAAAGAAATTCCTTTTTTAAGAAGAAAGATTGGCATTGTTTTTCAAGATTTTAAATTATTAAATGATCGAACTGTTTTTGGTAATTTAGAGTTTGTTTTAAAGGCAACAGGTTGGAAAAATAAAGACGAAATTAAAGCCAAAATAAATGAGGTCTTAGATAAGGTTGGAATGAAAACTCAATATTATAAAAAGACATTTGAACTTTCTGGAGGTGAACAACAACGTGTTGCCATCGCAAGAGCCTTGTTAAATGATCCGGAATTAATTCTTGCAGACGAACCCACAGGTAATCTAGATCCAAAAACCTCGTTAGAAGTGATGCAACTTTTAAATGAGATTCATAAAAGCGGTAAAACGATATTAATGGCCACACATGACTATCAATTAATTGTAAAATTTAAACAAAAAACAATAAAATGTGAAGGCGGACAATTATTTGAAGTCGAACAGCAAGCCTCTGCAAAAACTTAATAATATTTAATTTGACCAAAAAAAAGAAAATTTTTGTTGCGGTAACAAATGATATTTCTACGGACTATAGAGTTCACAAGATTTGTAATTACTTGCTTAACAAAAACTTTTCAGTAACCGTTTATGGTCGGCTTTTACCAAATACCATACAAGTAGATAGGGGATATAGTTTGATTAGAAAAAAGCATGTATTTAATCATGATTTTTGGTTTTATGCAGAGTATAATATTCGTCTATTTTTCTTTTTAATTTTTAGAAAATACGATTTTATTTTAGCAAATGATTTAGATACTTTACCTGCATGTTTTTTTGTGAGTAAGCTAAAAAAAACTGATTTAGTATATGACAGTCACGAACTTTTTTCGGAGGGGCCAGAATTGCAAGGGAGAAAATTCGTGCAAGGATTTTGGAGAAAATTAGAAGGCTTTTTTTTATCGAGAATTAAAAAAGCATTTACTGTAAGCAGATCTATTTCAGATTTTTACGATCAAAAATATCAAAACAACATGGGTGTTATTAGAAATGTTCCCTTAAAAAATGAGATTTTAGAGGTGAAAGAAGTCCGTTTTCCAACACTAAAAAGAACAATTTTATATCAAGGAGTTTTAAATCCTGGAAGAGGATTAAAACCAATGATAAAAGCCCTGAAATTTATAGATAACTTAGATTTAATAATTATTGGATATGGCAAAGTAGAGGAAGAATTAAAAGATTTTGTTTTGCAAGAAAAAATGAATTCAAGAGTTTATTTTTTAGGAAGAATTTCTAGAGAGACCCTAGCAAATTATACTAAAAAAGCTACTTTAGGGATGGTGTTAGAAGAGCCTTTAGGGAAAAGTTTTGAGTATTCGCTTCCCAATAAATTGTTCGATTATATCCATGCAGAATTACCTATTATAGCAGGGAATATGCCAGAAATTTCTAGCGTCATAAAACAATATAAAGTAGGGGTTATGGTTGACGGGTATTCGCCAGAAAAAATTGCAGAAAAAATTAATGAAGTTTTAAATTCTCCTGACTTAATTTTAGAAATAAAAGAGCATCAAAAAAAAGCAAAGGAGATTTTGTGTTGGGAAAAAGAGTGTAAAAAATTAGAAACCTATTTTAAATAAAAGACAAATTATCAAACCAAAAGTTTCCATAATAATTCCTGTTCTCAATAACCTAAAAGGGTTACAAATGACCATTCAGAATATCAAAAATCAAACTTTTAAAGAGGTTGAAGTTTGGGTTCTCGATGGAGGGTCTTCTGAAGAAACACAAACCTATCTTCAAGAATTAAAACCTCCTTTTTTTTATCAATCAGAAAAAGATGATGGAATTTACGATGCCATGAATAAAGGAATAGGTCTCTCTAAAGGAGAGTGGCTTTATTTTTTAGGCAGTGGAGATGTATTGTATAATGACGCTGTTTTAGAAACTCTTTTTTCAAATTCAATTCCAAAAGAAGTTTCTTTAATTGCTGGTAAAATTATCTATGAAGGGGATACAAATCCTTTTATTTACAGTAAGCTTAAAAGAACGCAAACGCCTTCTTGGTCTTTTTCTATTTGGATAAGAAATAGTTTACATCATCAAGGAACATTGTATAAAAAATCTTTGTTTTTAAACAACACCTTCAACTTAACGTATAAAATATTGTCTGACTATTGGTTTAATATCTTACTTTTTAAAAATAAAGAACACTGTTTTATAGTAGATTTTATGTTGGCAAAATGTAATTCTAATGGAGTTTCCAAATCAGGAAGCTGGCAATTGTACAAAGAAGAAATTAAATTGAAAATGAATCATAGTTCAATGGTATTATTTCCTTTTTTCTTTTGTTTGGCATTTGTAAAGTTTCTGACACGAAAATTAATTCATGGATTTGTTTAGAAAAAAAATCCCTTTAGATATTGATTTCGATATTCACAAACATTATGAGTATGTTTGTACCAGTAATTTACAGGGACTTATTTTTTGAAACCTACACATAAAATTTTATCAATTATTGTGATTTCACAATTTTTCTGCACCTCATTATGGTTTGCAGGAAATGGAATCATGAATAATTTATCAACTACTTTTAGCCTTCCAGAAAGTGCTTTAGGAAATTTAACGTCTGCTGTACAATTTGGCTTTATTACGGGTACCTTTTTATTTGCTCTGTTTACCATTGTAGATCGTTTTTCACCCTCAAGAGTGTTTTTTATGAGTGCTATTTTTGGTGCTTTATTTAATGGGTGTTTAATTCTAGAACATCAAACCATAAACACCCTACTAGTATATCGATTTCTTACAGGTTTTTTCTTGGCAGGTATTTACCCAGTAGGGATGAAGATTGCCACAGATTATTTTAAAAATGGGTTGGGGAAATCTTTAGGCTTCCTTGTTGGCGCATTGGTTTTAGGAACCGCTTTGCCTCATTTATTAAAAGATGTACTAGTTCATTTCTCCTGGAGATCTGTCATTGTTACAACTTCTACATTGTCATGTTTAGGAGGGGTGTTAATGCTTGTTTTTGTGAAAGATGGGCCTTATAGAAGTCCTGGTATAGGTTTAGATCTGTCTATTTGTTTTACCATTTTTAGGAATAAGAAATTTAGAAAATCTGCCTTTGGTTATTTTGGTCATATGTGGGAATTGTATACCTTTTGGGCATTCATACCCATACTATTAGAAACGTACCAAAGTTATAATCCCACAATTCAAATTAATATTTCTTTATTTTCTTTTTTAATTATTGCGATAGGCAGTATCTCCTGTGTTATAAGTGGGTATCTTTCTAAATACTTTGCAACAAAAAAAGTAGCATTTAGCTTTTTATTATTGTCAGGGATGTGCTGTTTACTATCTCCTCTTTTACTAATTACTAGCAATCTCTATTTGTTTGTGATTTTTTTGTTTTTCTGGGGGTTTGTAGTGATTGCAGATTCACCTCTATTTTCTACCTTAGTAGCACAAAATTCGAATTCAAAAGAAAAAGGAACTGCGTTAACCATTGTAAATTGTATTGGTTTTTTAATTACTATTTTCAGTATTCAAAGCTTTAATTATATGAGAACGATCACAGATTCAAATGTAATTTTTATGCTGTTAGCAATTGGCCCAGTATTAGGTTTGGTTGCTTTAAGTAAAAAAGAAAAAGTAAAACACTAAAAAAAGGAAGCTATACTAGTTAGCTTCCTTTTTTATGAATGGTACTTTATATTATCGAGATACACTTCCTGTTAAAGTTACTACAGGTCCTGTTTCTAGGTTCAAAACAGTATGATCCATTGCGTTTTCAGGTACTTTATTCGCTAAAGGTTTTAAAGCAAAAGGTGCGGGGCTATTGTCTGGGTAAGGTTCTACAGAAACAACAATTGTTGCTCCTTTTAAATCTGTTGGGAAATCAACTCCAGCGGCAGAACCTACCAAATAATCTTCTCCAGGATACCCTGGCCCATTATTGGAAGTTCCTTTAAATGGTGAATTAGCTGCATTATCGTCTGCACTTGAAGGATCTGTAAAAGTTCCTGTACTTACCGGAGTTCCATTTAAAACGACCCAGCCTTCATATTTCCATCCCTCAGGTAAAGTTGGTAGCCCTAAACCAGCTACTGCAGGAGGATTAGAGTTGTCTAGAAACCATACACCACTAGCTTCATTTGTATCATCTAAATCTGTAGGGGTTGCTAAAATATATTTCCCCCAAGAATTAGAAAAATCACCTACAATACCAGTAGAAGTTACATTTGCAGAATTTCCAGAAAAATCTCCTGCTAACAATTTCGTTGGTGCAGGGGCTGCTGCTGCGGTTCCTGTTTCTCCAGCAGGTTCAATAGAAAGTACAAATTTAGTTGCTGTTTGTAAAATAGCGTTTTCTACCGTAAAAGATTGAGGAAAAGAGACGCTCGTAAAAGTACCGGTACTTACCGGGTTTCCATCTACAATTAGCCATCCTTCATACACAAAGTTAGCCCCTAATTCTTCTAAACCACTTAATTCTAGTGTTAAGCTTCCTGTGGTTACATTTTCTTCATTAGAACTCTCACATGAGGCAAGAAGTACAATTGTTGCACATAAAAATGCAAATTTTAAAATTTTTTTCATCGTATTGTTGTTTTATATTGTTTGACAACAAAATTATATCGATGAGTTCTATTTAAATGTTCGCTAGCAAACATTTACGCTATTTTTTGTAATAATCTTATTTCTTTTCTATTAAAGTGAATGATGTTTGCCTCTTTAAGCTCATTCATTAATACATTTAAATTAGACCTAGAGGTGCCAATTAAAGAAGCAATATCTTTTTGTGTGTAAGGATGCGTTATTACTTTATCCCCAGTACTTTCACAATCGTGACCATACTCCTCACACAATTCTTTCATAAATTCTAAAAAACGCGTTTTAGTATCTTTAAATAAAATGAGTTGTAATCTTCGTTCTAATTTCTTGAAGCGCAATCCTAGAAACTTATAAATTTTTAAACTGAAAGTAGAATTTTCTCGCATTAAATCATGCATTGTAGAAATACTAATGGGGCATATAGATGTTAAATTATCTACAGATTGAGCAAATTCATTTCTTTTTTCTTCCCCCAAAATAGCTTTCTCTCCGAACAATTCCCCTTTGGTAAGTATTGCTTTTACAACTTCTTCTCCCTCCTCTGTATAGTAGCCAATTTTAATCTTTCCTTTCTCAATTAGAAAAACTTTGTTGGCTGCATCTTCTTCAAAATACACATAATCTCTTTTCTTATACTGATCAAATGTGTGGCATTCTTTGTATTCTTTAAATTTATGTGGACAAAGAAGGTTAAAAAGATTTACATTTTCAAAAAACCATAGATTTTTCATTTTTAAAATTTTTAGATGTTCTTAGAATAAGTCTAACAAAGGAGCTTGAGCTTACAAGTTAGCCGATTTATAATAAAATTAAATAGATGAAAAATTATTAATTATTGAATTCTTTGCTAGTAGAAAGCACCTACTAATTTATCTAATTTTTGGTTTTCTTTCACGAAATTAGGTGGGAATCAATAGCCATAAATCACACACAATTAAGTTGAAAAATTGATATTCATAAAAGAATCGACAAAAATCTTATCTTTATATGAATTAAATCCAACCACTATGAACATTAAATACATTCTCCTTATAGTTCTATGTTTATTCATAAGTACCTCAGGTGCTCAAGACAAAATGAGCAAAACAAAAAAAGCCATTATTACTTCGGTAGAAAAACATGAAGCTGAACTTATTAAGATAAGTGATAAGATCTGGGCACTCGCAGAAACAGCATTTGAAGAACATCAATCTTCGAAATTACTCTCTGATTATGCTGAAAAACACGGTTTTAAAGTAGAACGAGGTGTTGCAGGTATGCCAACTGCTTTTGTGGCATCCTATGGCTCTGGAAAACCCGTGATTAGTGTGCTAGGAGAATTTGATGCTCTTCCTGGGGTTTCTCAAAAAGCACAACCCACGAAATCAGCACTTAAAGAAGGTGCTGCAGGACATGGTTGCGGACATAATGTATTTGGAGCTGGAAGTTTAGGTGCTGCAATTGCCATTAAAGAATTGATTGAAAACGGAGATATAAAAGGAACTGTAAAGTTTATGGGGACACCAAGTGAAGAAAAGTATTTTGGTAAAATATGGATGGTTCGAGCGGGACTTTGGGATGATGTCGATGTTAATCTTAGTTGGCATCCATCGGCTAAAATTCAAGCAGATGTGCAAAGCTCGTTAGCGCTCGTTGATTTTATGGTAGAGTTTTATGGTCAGGCTGCTCATGCCTCTGTTGATCCTTGGAATGGTCGGAGTGCATCTGATGCCTTAGAAATTTATACTACAGGAATCAATTATTATAGAGAGCATGTAAAACCAACAGTGAGAATGCATTATCATATTCAAGATGGTGGACAAGTCGTCAATGTCGTACCAAATTATTCTAGGTTATGGATGCGAGTTCGCGATACAAAACGCTCTGGTATGATGCCTGTTTATGAGCGTGTTATTAAAATGGCTGAAGGTGCTGCAATAATGGCTAATGTAGATTATAAGGTATCTCTTATTTCTGGCATCTATGAAGTTTTGGTAAATCGAGAAGGTGGAAAAATTATGCAAGCAAACCTGGAACTTTTAGGACCTATCGAGTACACCGAATCAGAAATTGCATTTGGTAAAAAAATACAAGAGAGCACGGGTAAAGATCAAATAGGTATGGATAGTAGTATTAATCCTCTTAAAGCTACAAAAGAACATCCTGGTGGAGGTTCCACCGATGTTGGTGATGTGAGTTGGAATGTAGCAAACATAAATCTTAGTGTTACCACGGCTCCAAAAGATACACCCTGGCATTCTTGGGCCGTTGTTGCCTGTGGAGGTATGAGTATTGGGCATAAAGGATTGACCTATGCCTCTAAAGCCATGGCCATGACCATGGTAGATTTGTTTGAAAGTCCTGATTTAGTAATTAAAGTGAAAGATGAATATAGAGATCGGAAAGGCGATGAAGTCTACAAAGCAATTATTCCTGAAGGACCTCCTCCAATTACTATGAATAAATAAATACGATTGTTAACTGGGTATTCTAATACTGTTTTTCTGAATGATGGAATTGAATAAATAGTACTTTAAAACGATGTGCTAAACTCATTTTGAGGTAATATATCTATAAAATACTATTTAAAAATATTTCAGAGTAATTTTGCTAAGTTAATACTGAATTATTTCTATCACTGGATACCATTAATTTTTATTGTAAGTAACTTTTTGATAGTAATTTATTTACTAAATTAGTAGCTTAACTAAAACAATTATTAGTATCCCAAACGATCTTATATATTAAAACCAATTAATAAGATTAGTGCTTTCTTAGAAAAAATATATGATGATATTTTTCGCTACATGCCATACTAAAAATCAAAATAAATAATATGAAATTACTAAAACTAGTATTTATTTGCATGCTTATGCTGCCCATAACATCTGCTGGCCAAAAAAGAAAAAATAAATCTTCAGAACCGACTATAAAGCTTACAGACTCTCTATTTCATGGGTTAAAATGGCGAAATATTGGCCCGTTTAGAGGGGGTAGAAGTGTTACTTCTTCTGGAGTAATAGGAAAGCCTCACACCTATTATATGGGCGCCACAGGCGGAGGTGTTTTTAAAACTACTGATGATGGAATTTCATGGAGAAATATCTCCGATAATTTTTTTAAAACAGGTTCTGTAGGTGCAATTGCAGTCTCTGAAAGTGATACAAATATTGTAGTTGTTGGTATGGGAGAGCATGCTGCACGTGGTGTTATGACTTCTATGGGAGATGGTGTTTACAAGTCTATGGATGCTGGAAAAACATGGGCACATATAGGATTAGAAAAAACACGGCACATTTCAGATGTAGTTATACATCCAAAAAATCCTAATATTATTTACGTGACTGCGCAGGGTGCTCAATATGCTCCATCACAAGAACGTGGTATATTCAAAACTACTGATGGCGGTATTACTTGGGATAATATCTTATCGGTTAATGACACTACAGGTGCTTCATCCTTGTCTATGGATATGACCAATCCCCGTGTTTTATATGCATCTATGTGGCAGCATCGTCGTTTTCCTTGGTTTATGGAATCTGGAGGTAAAGATTCAGGATTATATAAATCTCTTGATGGTGGAGATACTTGGAAAAAAATGAAGGCAGGATTGCCAAAAGATTTTGGAAAATCAGGTATTTCTGTTTCAAGGGCAAATCCAGATCGTGTTTTTGCTGTTTTGGAAGCTGAAGGAAAAAAAGGAGGTGTATATCGCTCTGATAACGCTGGAAAAACATGGAAACAGGTAAATAGCAATCGTATTAATATTGCACGTTCTTGGTATTATATGGAGATTTTTGCGGATCCGCAGAATCAGAATGTGGTCTATGTTTTAAATGCACCAGTAATGAAATCTATTGATGGAGGTAAAAGCTTTTCTAATATTGCTGTTCCTCATGGAGACAATCATCATTTATGGATCAATCCAAACGATAATACCAATCTAATTAATTCTAACGACGGAGGCGCTAATATTTCTTTTAATGGAGGTAAGAGTTGGAGCACTCAACAAAACCAATCTACGGCTCAATTTTATCGAGTTATTACCGATAATTTAGTACCTTATAATGTGTATGGTGGACAGCAAGACAATTCTGCAATTGGCATTGCAAGCCGAACAAATGACGCAGGAATCGATTGGAAGGATTGGTATTCTGTTGCAGGAGGTGAAAGTGCTTTTATTGCGTTTGATCCTAACAATCCAGAAACCATTTATGGAGGTACTTATCAGGGGAATATTAGTAAATGGACGAAAACATCTAGAGCACAAAAATCAATAAAAGAATACCCAGAATTAGGATTAAGTATAGCACCAAAAGATGCTAAATATCGATATAACTGGAATGCACCTATTATAAGTTCACCACACAATAGGGCTACCATTTATCATGCAGGAAATGTTGTTTTTAAAACAATAAATGAAGGAATTAGTTGGACAACGATTAGTCCAGATCTTACGAAGAACGAGACAGAAAAGCACGGTCCTGGTGGCGGCCCTTACACCAACGAAGCGGCAGGTGGAGAAAATTACAACACACTTACTGCATTGGTAGAATCGGAACATGAAGAAGGTGTATTGTATGCAGGTAGTGACGATGGATTACTACATATTACAAAAAATGGAGGCACTACATGGGAAAATATTACTCCCAAAGGAATTAAAGATGGTATTATAAATAGTATTGAGATTTCACCTGAAAACCCTGCAAAAGCCTATGTAGTAGTTATGCGATATAAATCTATGGACCTAAATTCATATGTTTTTAAAACAAGTAATTACGGAAAAAATTGGATAAAAATTACTAATGGTTTAGAGGATCCTAACGGATTTGTAAGAGTTGTGAGAGCAGATAAAAAAAGAAGAGGTTTGTTGTATGCGGGAACAGAAACTGGTTTATATGTCTCAAATGATGATGGCTTACATTGGCAACATTTAAGATTAAATTTACCAACAGTTGCTATAAATGATTTAACCATCCAAGATAATGATTTGGTTGCTGCAACTTCTGGCCGCGGATTCTGGATTTTAGATGATTTAGGGGTGATACAAAACATGAGTACAGACAAGAAATCAGTGAAGTTATTTAAACCCAAACCAACCTACCGTATTTTCGGAGGTACTTCAAAAGCTATTGGACAAGGTCAAAATCCTAAAAGTGGTGTAACTTTTGATTATTACTTAGATAAGCCAGCAGATAGTCTAGCGTTAAAAGTTGAAGTTTTACAAAATTCAAAAGTCATAAGAACATACACGAACAAAAAACAAAAAGAATTTAAATCCTGGCCAGGAGGCCCCTCTAAACTAGCAATTTTACCCTCAAAAAAAGGGTATAACCGTTTTACTTGGGATTTTAAAAGAGAAGCGTTACCTGCAATTCAAAATATTTTTATTTTTGGAGGACTTTCTGGATCTAATGTAGCTCCGGGTACTTATACACTAAGACTAACGTTAGAAGATGCTACTGAAGAGACACAGGTTACCATTCTTCCAAATCCTACAATCCAATCCAATCCTCAAGATTTTGTAGCGCAACAAGAAATGCTTGTAAACATTGAAAATACTGTTAGAGATATGCATAGCTCTGTAAACCAAATGCGATCTGCCAAAACACAGCTTCATAACTATGCCAAGCTTTTAAAAGACAATGAAAATGCGAACTCATTGATTAAAAAAGGAGAGGCCTTAACAAAGCGTATCAATATTTGGGAAGAAAATTTAATTCAAGCGGATCAAAAAACGTTTCAAGATGTTATTAATTTTAATAATAAACTAAATGCACAACTTATTCAACTTAAAAGTTATGTAGATCAAGCAGACCCTAAAATTACAAATGGTGCCACAAAACGACTAGATGATCTATTGAAAGATTGGCAGGTGTATAAAGATGAACGAGACGCTATTATGGGAACAGAGATGGATACTTATAATACATTATATAAATCGCTTGATATACCAGCACTTATTATTAATGATAAGAGATCGTATTAATCATTAGATTATTTATTAGAAAAGTAAATAAGGTTTCTAATTAAACAGGGTAAAATCAATTTTAACCAACCCTTATATTTTGAAAGCAAGATGCTAATGACTTTTGATAGTTATATATTGATAAAATAGAATCAATTCTTATGAAGAGCAGGTTATATCTTTTAGTAAGATTGAATTTTTAGGTGGTACGATTCTTAATATTTGACCAGAAAGAGTAAAGATAATTTGAAGATGGAGGAGTATAACTCAGTTAAGCCCTTTTATAACTTGCATGAAAAAATAGATGGGGTAGTGCAACATAACATACTTAATATTGCTACTTCTTTTTCAAAATTAGGTTGACATTTATTAAACTATTCAAGAAAAAATGGGTCTAAGAATAAATTAGTTTCAATATGAATAAAATCAACACATTATTACTCGTATTAATATTAGTATACTCATCCTGCAAGAAGGATGAAGAGATTGTAATAGAGGAAACAAAGGGCTATAATATGCTATTAATAGGGAATAGCTTTTTTAAACCTTATGCTGACAAAATAGGAGAACAAGCAATAGATGCCGGTTATATTAATCATAAAGACATAACAGTTTTTGCAGGAGGCGATACCGGAAGGCCTATTAATTTATGGAATGCCACAGGGGCTAACAATCAGCTAATTAAAGAAACGCTTGATAGGGGTGATGTGAATATTTTTGGAATGACCGCAGGTAATTTACCAGAAAATACGACAGATGGATTTAGAGATTGGATTGCTTACGCACTCCAAAACAATCCAGATATAACAATTTTTTTATCCATTCCACCACCAGATTTCCCAAGTCAATGGCAACAAATGGCACAAAATCTTGGATTTGATACCATACAAGAAGCTTACGAACACTTTGTAAATTATACAATACATAAATTATTAATAGATCCGTTACGTGCTGAATTTCCTTCAACCAATATTTTTACTATTCCAACAGGATGGGCAACTATAAATTTAGCACAAATGAATCTTGATAATTTATTGCTCGACGATATTACATTGTCAGGCCCTCGAGAAACTTCAATTTTTATTGATCAAAAAGGACATCAAGGAGATATTGTTAGAGAAACAGGTGGTTTAATATGGTTAACCAGTATTTATAATGTAAACTTAAACACCAATACTTATGAAACGGATTTTAATACGGATCTACATACAGTAGCCCAAGATATAATGAATAGTCACGATTCGAATTACACTAAGTAAAAGATTGTTATATTAGAAATAAATTTAGGATTTTATTAAAGAGGATCTAAACAACGAAATAACATGGTTAACTCTTATGTTTTATTTGTTTAGCTTTGAGTATTCAGGAATTTTTAGATAAAAAAGACTACCGATTGTGGCTTTTAAAATGGGCTATTTATTTTATTATGTTGAAATTTTCCCTACCTTTAGTTGATTTTGATGAAAATTATAGCAAACCAAAGATAGATAACTTCTAAACTAAAACTGCACACTAAAACAACACGGTTGGTCACTTCAAAATGAAACTATCTCAACAATTCAAAATTAATGTTCGCAAAGTAGCATTAATCACACTTGGTTATGTTTTAATAAATATCCACAACTTCTTTTACAATTATGCTTTAATCAAATCACCCTATTCTCTTGGTCCATCACCACTATTTATTCCCAAAGCAGGTATACTTTCAAGTATTACCATCGGAATAGTTTCTGGAATGCTTGTAGGTGTTTTACTTGTTTGGGTTAATAGCCAATTGTTTCGAAAGAAATCTTTTAAGTTTGCTATGCTTACTACCTTTTTAGCATATGTAGTAATTTTTATAATAGCTACCTTAATATCCTCTTTTTCTTTAATAATAGCTGATAAAGGATTAGCGGGGGTTTCATATGACTCTAT
Organism: uncultured Polaribacter sp.; assembly: GCA_964275545.1. GTDB lineage: Bacteria > Bacteroidota > Bacteroidia > Flavobacteriales > Flavobacteriaceae > Polaribacter. The sequence goes on along the minus strand of CAXYCO010000040.1, from coordinate 6,519 downwards.
GAGTAAAAGTTTGGCTCCCTTATTAGGTCTTTCAATAACCACCTTTTTTATTATGTGGGGAGCCATCATACTTTTCACACTTTTCTTGTTACAAGTGAGTGATAAATTTGGTCCAGGTGTATTTTTTAAATTTCTCGCAGGCAATTATCATAGTCCTAAAAAAGAGGGTCGAATTTTTATGTTTTTAGACATGCGCTCTTCTACCTCAATTGCTGAGAAAATTGGTAATGAGAAATACTTTAATTTATTAAAGGATGTGTTTTATGATATCACTGATACAATTCTTAACAATGAAGGTGAAATTTACCAATATGTTGGAGATGAGATTGTAATTTCTTGGTCCATTAAGAAGGGTAGTAGAAATGCGAATTGTCTTAATTGTTTTACACAGATTCAAAAAAAGTTGATTGAATTAAGACTTATCTATGAACAAAAATACAATGTATTACCAGAATTTAAAGCAGGTATTCACTATGGAACTGTTATGGCAGGAGAAGTTGGGGTTATTAAAAAAGACATCATTTATTCTGGAGATGTGCTCAATACAACTGCTCGAATACAAGAACAATGCAATAAATATGGAGTAGATGTCTTAATTTCTAAGGAAACATTTGACCTTATCTCTGGTACCGAAGACTATACATTAATCCCTATAGGTAGTATTGAACTGAGAGGGAAGAAAAGAAAAATAAATATAAGCACTATTCGTGAAATTTGATTGTTTCAAATTAAACGACTCCAGTCATCCAATGTAAAAGAGAATTTAAAAGATTACGATTAGGCCAGCAGCAGATTATACTAAAGTCATAGAACTTCACTCTAAGTTATACAAGTATTTACTCTTATACAAATATTTCAAAAAACAATCTTGAAGACATACATGGCGCTTGTATAGATTGTAGAAAAGCAGCTAAATTAGGAAACAAACAAGCACCTGAATTGGTTAGAGATTACTGTAACTAAACCTTATACTATGAATGTGAAATCATTAAGTAAAAAGGTATACTATTTCATCGAAAGTTCAAAAACAGTATGAATTTAGAAACTAAAAAACCTCAACAAATTGATTGCCAATAAGTTGAGGTGTTATAAAGTGGAGACGCCGAGAATCGAACTCGGGTCCAAACAAGCAGCCAAAAAGCTTTCTACATACTTAGTTCTTACTTAATTTTCGTCCAAAAACTGATTAAGAACAATCCATTTTTAGCTTATCTTCTTTAGCTTCAGAAATCTACCAAAGTATTAGATTTCCTATGTTTATATTTACGATATCCAAAAGTGAAACGCCATAAACCAAGGCTTTCCGTGGACATAAAGCTTGCACACCTAGTGTGCCGAGGCCAATCCTACTATAATTCGGATTATGCAGCTAAAGCGTAGTTATCTTCGCCGTTTAAAAAGTTGAAATTAGGTTTTACGAGTGTTATTTCATAACTCGATATGCTTACAAATTCACTGACCTTGCTGTCAAAACCAGTCGTCCCCAAAATGTCAAAGATGTATTTCTTATACTAGAAATACGGATTGCAAAAGTATAAAAATTACTGTTGCTAATCTCTTTAAATTCTAATATCTTCGAGCAAATATTATAGCATAGATTATTATGAAGTTTGGCATCATTAAAGAACGCAAAAATCCACCCGATAGAAGAGTCGTTTTTTCACCAGAAAAACTATTAGAATTGAAACAGCAATTTCCAGACGCAAGGATAAAAGTTGAGAGTTCTGATATTAGAATTTTTTCTGATGAAGCATATAAAAATGCTGGATTAGAAATAGCAGAAGATGTATCTGATTGTGATGTTTTATTGGGTGTAAAAGAAGTACCAATTGATGCTTTAATTCCAAATAAAAAGTATTTTTTCTTCAGTCATACTATAAAAAAACAACCGTATAATAGAAAGTTAATTCAAGCTGTTTTAAAGAAGAATATTGAATTGTTTGATCATGAAACTATTATCAAAGAAAACGGAGCACGTTTAATTGGTTTTGGTCGTTATGCTGGTATTGTAGGAGCCTATAATGGTTTTAGAGCTTATGGTTTAAAAAATAAGAGTTTTATCTTACCAAAAGCAGAAAAATTAGATAGTCAACAAGAATTGATTAACGAGTTGCAAAAAATAGCCTTGCCAAATATTAAAATTATTCTAACAGGGAATGGAAAGGTTGCCTATGGTGCCAAAGAAATGTTAGACGGAATGAATATTAAAAAAGTTTCTGTTGATGATTATTTAAACAAAACTTTTAATGAACCTACATATTGCTTGGTAGACGTTTTAGATTATAATAAGCGTAAAGACGAAGCCGTAATTAATAATCATGATTTCTACAACCATCCAGAAAACTATGTATCAGATTTTATGCGTTTTGGTACTGTTACAGATTTCTTTATTGCAGGTCATTTTTATGGAAATGGAGCTCCTTATTTATTTACTAGAGAAGATGCCAAGTTACCAGAATTTAAAATACGATTAGTTGCAGATATATCTTGTGATGTTGATGGGCCAGTGGCCTCAACATTAAGAGCTTCAACCATTGAAGAGCCTCTGTATGGATATAATCCTCAAACAGAATCTGAAGTTCATTACAAAGATAAAAATGCCATTGTTGTAATGGCCGTAGATAATTTACCCTGTGAGTTGCCCAAAGATGCAAGTGAAGGCTTTGGAGAGATGTTTTTGCAACATGTTATTCCTGCCTTTTATAATAATGATAAAGAGGGTGTTTTAGAGCGTGCAAAAATGACAGAAAACGGGAAATTGACGAAACGTTTTTCGTATTTACAGGATTTTGTAGACGGTACGGAATAATGCTTCAAGACAGACAGTTTCTTATCGATGTCTCAAAAATGAGAATGCCTTTTGGAAAATACAAAGGCAGATATCTTATAGATTTGCCAGAGCATTATATTGTTTGGTATAAAACCAAAGGTTTTCCAAACGGAAAACTAGGCAAGCAAATGGAGTTGGTGTATGAGCTTCAGCTAAACGGTTTAGAGGATATGCTTAGAGAAATTAGGAAACGTTATTAATCGTAACTAAATCTATCTAAATAAAAAATATTTTTTGCATTCTCCATCATTTTAGTTTGCAAAATTGAATCTTGAATTACAGATGGATTTAAATTATCAATATTAATTATATTAGGGTTTAAAAATAGGTTTTTCAGATTTACATTTATAACAGCTTGATTTACAAATAAACTACCAATTTTAAACCCTTCAATTTCTGTCTTATACGAATTAATATAATTTGTATTTAAAGTTTTTGCAATATGATATTTCATGTTTTCGGTATCTTGTTTATAATCCGCTTCAAGTTTTAAAAAATAATACCCATTGTTTAGACTATTAAAATTTTGTGCATTTAAATCAAAATAATCATCGTCAATGTTTTCTAACCCGAAAGTAAATACAATTTTATAGGTGTTATTCGGAACATTGTCTACAGTAATTCTTCTTCCAGAGTAACTATTATTTAGTTTTATTAAATCATAATCCTTCACAAGAATTGTATCATAGTCGCTAATTAATAAAATTTTAGAGATTACATATTGAAGTTTTTTGATTTTTAAAGTATCGTTTTCTAAAATGACTTCATCATTTAAATATACATTTTTATCATCCCAAACATTATTAAAATCGATCACAGGATCTGAAGTATTAAATTCGTCTAGAATAGTTAGACAGGAACTAAAAACAAATGTTATTATTGTTAAAACTAACAAGTTTTGTATTTTCTTTTTCATTGATTTTTTATTTGTTTAAAAAGAACTTTGTTTTTCAAAGTTTGTAGTCAAAAAAAATAATTTATATATTTTTTATTATTTTTTCCAGTGCATTGATATGTTTTTTAAATTCTTGTTTCCCTAATTCTGATGCATAATACTTGGTATTTGGTTTTCTATTGATGAACTGTTTTTCAATTTTAATGTAGTTAACTTTTTCCAGCGCTTTAGCGTGACTGGCTAAATTCCCATCTGTAACTCCCAACAGTTCTTTTAATTTTTTAAAATCAGCTGATTCAGTAACAACAAGTATAGACATAATACCAAGTCGAATTCTATTATCAAAAGCTTTATTTATATTTAAAATTATATTTTTCAATTCTCTTTTTTATCATATTTGTAATAAATTAGACCTCCATAAATAACATGTACTATACCGAAACCTACAAACCAAAACCAAAAGCTTTGTTGAGGGTAAATGATGCATAAAAGACCAATTATAACTTCGATAACTCCCAAAGGCTTTACAATATTCGTTGTGTATTTTGAAGCGTTTATTAAACCCAGTCCATAGAATAAGAGTAACAATGCTATTATGTATGTATACTCCTCTTTAAAATATAGTATTGCAATATATAGTACCCCGATATAAAGCGAAGTGGAGAACGATATTGCCAAGTTTTTTGATGCGCTATTCCAAGCTTTTTCATTTGTAGTTTTAGATCTTATAGAAGTAAAATAAAATGTTGTAATTGTTGTTGCAAAGCCTACTAATAGAATAATAATAGTAATAGAAGACACAATGTCTTTAGTTAAAATTAAATTATTATTACTTGGTTGCTGCACATTAAAATAGTAATAAGCAGCTCCAATTAATGAATAAATACCTGCAAAAACACCAGATAACCCACTTAATGAAATAAACTTAGATGATTTATTCATTAAGTCTTTAATTGCTGATATGTCTTTTAAATAATCTTTTGAATCCATTTTTAAAGTACTTTGATATACAAAGATGTTTAATATTTTTTACTTTAGCAACAAAAATAGAGGAAATTAATGTCTAACAACAACACCATAAGTAATATGAGCAATTCCTAAAATAGAAAGAGAAGAATACCAATATGAAGGAATTAAAATACACATTATTGCTAAAAGAATACTTAAGGCAGATATAATCAATAGATTTTTTCTCTCTTTGGATTTGAGTATAAATAGTAAAGCAGCATATATAATGAGAAAGATGGGAGTAAGGTAATCGATAAAACCTTCATACATTAAAGTAATCATTGAAATAAAAATGATGATGATTCCGGTGATATATTTCCAGAAAGCAGTTCTGGTTTTACTATTCCAAAGTTTGTAACGAAAACTTTTAGCATCTCTTTTTCCTTTAAAGAATAATGCTAAAGAAGAAAATAGAAAAACTAAACCTGTACTAATAATAATTAAAATTTCAATTATTTCAGCAGACATCATAGCCATAGGATTGTTATCAATTAAAAAACCTTCTAAAAAATATTTGATAAGATAAGCACCAATTAAAAAATAGATTCCAATAAGTATACTTGTAAATCCTTTAAGTGAAAAATTAACCAAAAAATTATCGTGTTTATTCATGAATTTTAATAAGTTTCGCTAATATACAAAAAAATGAAATCAGCAGAATTACACATTTTAAATACGTTTAAAAAGGCAGGCTAGGTAGTTTTTTTTCTATGTTTCAATCAATACAAGGAGTTCTTAATTTTTAAAAATAAAAAATCTTTATGCTATTCTTTGTTATAAGATTCTCAATAGGAACTTTTTTTGAAATTTAGGAAGAAGTACATTAATTAAAATATGTAAAAAAAATGATTAACGAACTTCAACTTTGTATTGAATCGCTAATTCATTATTAAAATAGATATTTAAGTTTGCGTCTTTTTTAGGACCTGTTAAATAAATATCAACAATTGATTTGCTAAAATTTAAATCAGCTTTTTTAATTTCACCTTTAGATCCATAGCTATATAAAACTTCTGTCTTAGAGTGTAAGTTTTTTATTTTTAATTGTATATTCTTTGATTCTTCCACAATTATTTTACCTTCTTTTGGTGATAAAAGTTCAATATTTTTTCCAATTAAACCTCTATTATAAATGGGTTGCCGACAAAAAATAGATAATTCTTTTTGACTTGTAAAGTCCAGCCAGAATTTATTTTTTGGAAAATGAGTCGTGTTGAGTTGGTTGTGACTAATATCAAAATAATCTTCATTAAATCTAGAATATAAAAGGCCATCTGAACTATTATTTGATCCCCAAGTAGGGTCTACAAATAGCCATTTATTATCTATCTTTATAGCATTCCATACATGATTTTTACTTTTAGGGATAAAATCTATCATATTTACGGAATATTTAGCGTAGCCAAAAATTAATTGATTTTCTATTTTTAATAAATCACAGACTTTTTTAAATGTATATGCATACCCTTTACAAAGAGCTTTTTTTGACCTAATTGTTTTTGAAATTAAGGCTGCATTTAACTTTTTAATCCTTCTTTTTTTATCCTCTTTATCTGTGTAGGTATTAATAGTTGGGGCATCTAAAAAAGGAGATGCCTTTTTGTAATACTTAATGTTTAGTGCTAACCATGTATATGTTGCCCTAGCTTTTTCAAGTTTAGTTTTAAAATCATAATCTATTTTCTTTACTAATTGTTCAACAGAAGTAATTTTTGGGTAAGAGAACACAATTTTATCAACTTTCAATAAATCTTGTGAAAATAAATTTGAAGAGCTTAAAAAAATG
>CAXYCO010000039.1:0-17555 GCA_964275545.1 uncultured Polaribacter sp. | reverse complement strand
TTAAAGAAGGTATTTCTAAAGTAGGAGTTTCTAGTATAATTCAAGACAATAAAGGTTTTATATGGATTAGTACTTTAGGGGCTGGCCTGTATAAGTTTGATGGAATAGAATACACTTCTTATAAATCTAAATTTAAAGATTCTACCTCTATTAGCAGCAATAGAATTAAATGCAGCTTTATAGACAGTAAAAACAGATTATGGGTCGGAACCGAAAACGGATTAAATTTATATGACAAAGATTTAAACAATTTTAAAAGGCTTAAATTTTCTTTCAAAGGCTTAAACAATGATATTTTAAGTTTACAACAAGACAGCTCTAACAATTTGTTAATTGGTTCTAATGGGGGCGGTGTATTTAAGTTGAACCTAAAAACTTTTGAAATTAGTAGAATTTTAAACGCGGAAGAACAAAGCCAACAACTCATGGTTAATAGTTTAGTGCTCACTAAACAAGGTAAAGTTTTTGCAGGTACGAATACTGGATTAAAAGAAGTGGATGTTCTTAATAATAAATTGATCACTACAAGGGTCTTTGGCCAGAAGAATAATCGTATTTCTAGTAGTATCGAAACTTTATTTTTAGACAATAAAAATAATCTTTGGATAGGAGCACAAAAAGATGAAGGAGTCTTTAAATGTGAATTGAGTAGTGATAGAAATAATAATATTCTTCAAGTACAGAACTTTAATTTTTCATCAAAAAAAATACTGACTATTGTACAATTAAAAGACAGTACAATACTCGTTGGAACTGAAAATGCTGGGTTATTTCATTTAAAAAATAATGGTGCAGTTATAAAAAACTATGTAGCTAGTAAAAAAGAAGAAAACAGCATATTACACAATTCTATTTGGGAGTTGTTTTTAGACAAGGACCAAAGAATTTGGATGGGATATTACAATAGTGGAGTTGCCATACACGATGAACTATATGATAAATTTAAAAATATTAAAAGTTTATCAAACAATGAAAATTCATTAAAAACACCCTCAGTTATGGGGATAACTAAAAGAGATAATAACGATTTATGGGTTGCAACCGATGGAGGAGGTATTGATGTTTACAATCAATTAACAGAGAAAATTACACATATAAACACTGAAAACACCACTGAGTATTCGGGACTAACCTCAGATTATGTCATATCCATATTTAAAGACTCTAAAGGAAATATTTGGGCGGGTAGCTGGGATAATGGCATCTACTTTTTAAAAAAAGGTGCTAAGGAATTTATAAACTATAATGTAAAAAATACTGCGGGTTCATTGGCTTCGAATTCCATACAAAGTTTTTCTGAGGATGCTACTGGAGAAATTTGGATCGCTGCTTTTTTAGGAGGGATACAGTCTTTTAATCCAACAACAAAAAAGTTTACGCACTACAATTTGAACCCATTTTTAAACTCAGATTTTATAAATGTGGATGTTAAAAAAGTAATCGTAGACACCAACGATCATATATGGGTGGGCACCTCACAAAACGGATTGTACCAAATAAAAAGAAAAGGCTCTTTGATTGAAGAAGTTCTTTTTTATAGCGAGCTGATGGCTGAAAAATATAATAACCCATCAGATGCAAATGATATTCTTACCATTTATCAAGATCATAAAAATAATATATGGGTGGGAACACGAGGTGCAGGTTTGTGTAGAATTGATGCTAAAAATAAACAGATCTTATGGTTTAATGAAGAAAATGGCCTTATAGAAACCAATGTGAGTTCCATTATTGAGGATAATGACAATAATTTATGGCTCAGTGGTAATGAAGGCATAACCAAAATGGCTCTATCTACGTATTCCTTCATTAACTATTCCAAAAATGACGGTTTATTATCGAATGATTTTAATATTGATGCTGTTTTTAAAGACGAGAAAGGGGTGCTCTATTTTGGAAATTTTAAAGGGGTAGATTATTTTCATCCTAATGAAATTAAAACAAATAAAATTGCTCCCAACCTTAGTTTTACTGGATTAAAATTATTTAATAAAGATGTGGTGCCTGGAAAAGAAAATGCCCCACTCGAAAAACCTATTTCACAAACAGATACCCTAATTTTATCCAATGAACAATCTGTTTTTACCATAGAGTATATTGGGCTTAATTATACCCGAACAGAGAAAAATTCTTATGCATATTACTTAGAGGGCTATGAGAATGATTGGAATTATGTTCGCCAGAAAAGAAATGCCACATACACCAACTTAGATCCAGGCACATATGTTTTTAAGTTAAAAGCCTCAAACAATGATGGCGTGTGGAATGAACAACCTTTAGCTCTTAATATTGTTATTTTACCCCCCTGGTGGAGAACTAATTGGGCTGTATTTTCGTATGTTTTACTCTTCCTTTCAGGTATAGTACTGCTAAATTACTTAACAAGAAGGAGAATTAAAGAAAAAGAATTGCTAAAAAATGAACGATTACAACAGTTTAATAAAGATGAATTGAGTAAAAGAAAGATTCAGTTTTTTACGAACATCTCTCATGAATTTAGAACTCCTCTAACCTTAATCATCAATCCTTTAAAGGATATCATTACTAATAAAAAGTTAACACTACCCTCAGAAGTAAAAAACAAGCATTTAATAATTTATAAGAATACAGAAAGACTTTATAGATTAATTAATGAATTAATGGATTTAAGAAAATTAGAATTTAACAAAACGAAATTAAGAGTTGAACAAATAAATTTAGTTCCCTTCACAAAAAATATCTTAAGTTACTTTCAAGAAGAAGTAAATAGTAAAAATATTCTATTGAGTTTTGATACCGATTTCCCTAATTTTAATTTGTTCGCCGACCCGAAAATGATTGAAAAGATTATATTCAATCTGATGTCTAACGCCATAAAAGTGACTCCTAATGGAGGTGCCATTAATTTAGAAATCATTACTTCAGAAGAATTGTGTCTACTTCCTCTTATTGATGAAAAAGAACCTGTAAAAGTTGTTCAGATCCTTATTTCTGATACAGGAACAGGTTTAAAAGAAGAAGAAGTTTCAAAAATATTTGAACGATTTTATCAAGTTGAAGATCAAAACAAGACCTATATCGGAGGAACAGGTATTGGTCTTGAAGTGGTTCAAAGTTTTGTAAAGCTTCATAAGGGTAAAATTGAAGTGAAAAGTAAAGTTGGTGAAGGGACCACTTTTAACATAATACTTCCTTTGTTAGAGTACTCTTCCGAAGAAGCAAGTTTTACCTTGGAAAACACCGAGAACAGTGCTAACTTTTTATCTATCTCTCCAGAACAAGATGAAGAAGAAGTGGAAACGATCTCTAAAACTTCAAAAGAGCATACCATTCTAATTGTGGAGGACAATATGGAGTTGCGAAATTATTTAGAAAACGAATTGAATCATCAATATAAGATCCTTACAGCTTCAAATGGAAAAGAAGCTATAAAAATAGCAAGAAAATTCTTGCCTGATTTAATCATTTCTGATGTTATTATGCCAGAAATGAATGGTTTTGAGTTTTGTAAAATAATAAAAAAGGAAACCTCAACGAGTCATATACCGCTCTTAATGCTTACTGCCAAAGCTAGTATAGAAAACAGGATGGAAGGAATAGAAATAGGAGCAGATGCCTATATGGTTAAACCATTTGATTTAAAGCTTCTTAAATTAAAAGTTTCTCAACTTATAAAAAGTAGGCAATTAATATTTGACAAATATTTTGCAGCAGTCTCAGGAGCAGATGAGCACGCTTTGGCTAGCTCAACAGAAAAAGATTTTATTCAAAAACTATTGGACTACATTAATGATAATATCGATAATTCTAATTTAAGTGTAGAGGAATTAGCTGCTCATCAAAATTTAAGTAGAAGCCAGCTCTACAGAAAAATTAAAGCGCTTACCGGTCAAACAGTAAGTCAGTTCATTCGAAGAATTAGATTGGATAGAGCCAAACAAATATTAGAAAGAGGCAATTTTAGCATTAGTGAAACTTGCTATAATGTAGGCTTTACTTCTCCATCCTATTTTTCAAAATGTTTCAAAACTCATTTTGGAATTTTACCTACAGAAATAGACGCTAATAGATAACCCCCTTGTTTCAAAATTTAAACTTAATAAAATACGAAAGTGATAAATGGTGCTATTTAATGAAACAAAAGTTGTGCAGAGGGAACTATGCTACAATTGTTGTAAAATAGGCTCAATAATTGTCATTCCTTCGTTTAGATTGTTGTTAAATTCGTATATAATCATAGAAAGTCCTTTAAAATTAAATACATAAAACCCAAAGTAGTTTCGTTTGTGAACTGTTAATTGTGGTGCCAATATTTTAGAATAGAGAAACCATAAGGAATCAAAACAGGTAGTGTAAAATAATTTTACTTACAAAAATTGAATTAATCTTGAAAGTAGAAGCAAAGAATTAGGAGCTAGCTGATTTGGATATTTAGACCTATATAAAAATAAATTTGAGTTAATTATTGTTGAATTTGTCTAAGGGGAAGATGAGTAATCAAACTTCCCCTTTTTTAATGGTCTCTGATAAATTTAAAACGCTTTAACACTAAATTATTCTTTTTTGTAGTAAGCAGTCTATTGATTAACCTTATTCAAATCCAAATGGGTCTTGGGAAAGTGCCAAATTAAAAAGAAATCGAGATTGGAATCCATAAACAAATTCATTTTTAAAATTCTTTTTGGTTTGTTCCTTTGCAATTGTACCTTTTTTGCTTGCAGTTCAAAAAACGAGTTAGAAAGCGGAGAAATTGTTCCATCAGAATTAAATTTTTCTCTTGAGGTACTCCATAGCGATAATGAGTATCCAAATGGTGATGGTAATGGTCTTATAGAAATAACCGCGAATGCTAAAGCTACAACCCGCTATAAAATTACTTTTGGAGATGGAAATGAAATTGAAAATTCAACAGGAAAAGCAAGCCATACCTATACTTCTGTTGGGACAAAAACATATACGGTATCTGTAATAGCCTATTCTTCTACAAATAATTCAATTAGTGATTCTACAACCATTACCATGTATGTGAAGGAACCAGAATTAAATTTAGTTTGGTCTGATGAATTTGATACCCATGGGACCATAGATGCTGCTAAATGGACAGCAGAAATTGTTCCTCCAGACAATGAAATAAATTGGTGGAATGGTGAAAAACAACATTATACAGAAAGACTAGACAATCTATATGTCTCTGATGGTACACTGAAAATAGTAGCAAAAAGAGAAGATTATGTTTACGTGAATAGTAGCAATGAGTCGATTAAAAAAGAATATACCTCAGCAAGAATTAAAACGCAAGACAACTACGAATTCACTTATGGCAGAATAGATGTAAAAGCCAAACTACCTCAAGGAGAAGGCACATGGCCAGCAATTTGGATGTTAGGTGCTAATATTGATAGTGTAAACTGGCCTGCTTGTGGCGAAATTGATATTATGGAGCATTGGGGGCATAACGCTGGTATTGTGTCTAGTGCAACTCATAATTCCGCCTGTTCTGGAGGATGCGGTGGTGTTACCGTTGGAGAAACTACGTTGCCTGATTATGCAACCAATTTTCACATTTATTCTGTCGTTTGGACAGAAGAAGAATTGCGTTTTCTAATTGATGATGAATTAAAATATAAATACAAACCAAATACAAAAAACAACAATAATTGGCCGTATACAAAAGACCAATTTATTATTCTAAATTTGGCTATAGGAGGTAATTGGTTTACCATCGATCTAAATTTTTCAGCATCCACTATGGAAATAGATTATGTAAGAGTTTATCAATAAAAAATAGAAATTAAATGAATAACAAAAGAAAGATGTTAAGTGCTTTAGCTATGGTAATAATAGCTTTACAAAGTTGTACTCCAAAGAATGAAGCTGCTTCTAAAGAATCGATCATCGATAAAAAAGTAGATTCTTTATTGAAGATCATGACCATTGAAGAAAAGGTCGGACAAATGAACCAGTATAATGGTTTTTGGAATGTAACAGGTCCGAGTCCAAAAGAAGGAAATAATGCCATTAAATACAAACACTTAGAACAAGGTTTAGTAGGTTCTATGCTCAATGTAAGAGGTGTAGAGAATGTAAGAGCGGTTCAAAAAATTGCTGTAGAAAAATCAAGATTAGGCATTCCTTTAATAATAGGTTTCGATGTGATTCATGGCTATAAAACATTAACCCCTATTCCGTTAGCAGAAGCTGCAAGTTGGGATTTAGAAGCGATAAAAGCGTCTGCAAAAAATGCTGCCATAGAAGCATCTGCAGAAGGAATTAACTGGACATTTGCACCTATGGTAGATATCTCTAGAGATGCAAGATGGGGAAGAGTCATGGAAGGTGCAGGAGAGGATCCATATTTAGGTTCTTTAATCGCAAAAGCCAGAGTTACTGGTTTTCAGGGCGATGATTTAACAGCGCACAATACCATTATTGCTTGTGCAAAACATTTTGCAGGCTATGGATTTGCAGAAGCTGGTAGAGATTATAATACAGTAGATGTAAGCATGTCTACATTACATAATACTATTTTACCACCCTTTAAGGCTGCTACAGATGCAGGGGTAAGAACATTTATGAATTCATTTAACGAGTTAAACGGTATTCCTGCAACAGGAAATAGCTTTTTACAAAGAGATATTTTAAAGAACGAATGGGACTTTGATGGTTTTGTGGTTTCAGATTGGGGATCTCTAAAAGAAATGGTTCTTCACGGTTATGCAGAAAATACTACACATGCTGCTGAAATTGCTTTGAATGCAGGTTCTGATATGGATATGGAATCGTATGCTTACATAGATCATTTAGCAAATTTAGTTAGAGAGGGTAAAGTATCGGAGTCTTTGCTAGACGATGCAGCAGGCAGAATTTTAAAAGTGAAGTTTGAATTAGGTTTATTTGATGATCCTTTTAAATATTGTGATGCTGAAAGAGAGCAAAAGGTAATTGGTCATCAAGATTTACATACCGCTTCTTTGGATATGGCCAAAAAATCGATGGTATTGTTAAAAAATGAGACACAATTATTGCCTTTAAAAAAGAATGGTTTGCAAATTGCTGTTATTGGTGATTTGGCTGACGACAAAACCAGCCCACTTGGTAGTTGGAGGTTAGCCGCTGAAGACAATTCTGCAGTGTCAGTTTTAGAGGGGTTAAAAGCGTATCCAAACAACACAATAAGCTATGCTTCTGGCCCAAAACTATTTGAAGGAACCCCAACTTTTACAAATGAGTTGAAAATTAATAGCACCGATAGATCAGGATTTAATAGCGCAGTACAAACTGCCAAAAACAAAGATGTTGTGATCATGGTTTTAGGAGAACACGGTTTTCAAACTGGAGAAGGTAGAAGTAGAACCAATCTAAAATTACCAGGAATACAACAAGAATTACTTGAGGCTGTATATAAAGTTAATAAAAATATCGTTTTAGTGCTAATGAATGGACGTCCATTGGCAATTAATTGGGCAAATAAAAACGTTCCTTCAATTCTAGAGGCGTGGCATTTAGGTTCACAAAGTGGAAACGCAATTGCACAAGTGTTGTATGGTGATTATAATCCATCTGGCAAATTACCGATGACATTTCCTAAAAATGTAGGTCAAGTGCCAATTTATTATAATTATAAAAATACAGGAAGACCTGTACCCGCAGAACACGATGCAAATACGGTGTTTTGGTCTCATTATGGCGATGTAAGTAACGAACCCTTGTATCCTTTCGGTTACGGACTAAGTTATACTACGTTTGCATATGAAAACATTGTATTAAGCTCAGATAGCTTCAAAAAAGACGAGGCTTTAAAAGTATCTTTTACCTTAACAAATACAGGGAAATATGAAGGGAAAGAAGTTGTTCAAATGTATATCAGAGATGTAGTAGCAAGTGTAACTAGACCTGTAAAAGAGTTAAAAGGATTTGAAATGGTTGCCTTAAAACCAGGTGAATCTAAAGAAGTTTCGTTTACGATTGATGCTAAAACAGTAGCCTTTTATTCTGCAAATAATACCTGGGAAGCAGAAACTGGAGATTTTAAAGTTTTTATTGGCGGAAGTTCTCAAACAGCCCTTGGGGCAGATTTCTCATTAAAGGAATAAAACCCAATTAAAAAAGTTATTAAATAAGCAGATGAAATCACTATTCTCTGCTTATTTTTTGTTTGTAAACATCTTATAATTGAATAACTCCCCTATTCATATCTAACCTGATACATGTACTTTATAGAAAACAGGTATGGTATAGTTGGATTCAATTCTAATTATTGCAGTTAAAAGCTCTTTTGTTTCTAAGGTTTTATACGTTGAAAGCAAAAAACAGCAAGATTTAATTAAAGTCGAAAGTTAATTTTGTTTTTATATTGTATTTACGAGCTGCATATCAGCTAGAAGTGATTTTTCTACTTGTGGTGGGCTGAACTATAAATTGTACTCTTAAATTTTAACTATTTTAAAATAAATAAGGAATTTTACCTGTAGCAATAGCCCCATAAAATACCAATCGATTTCTCCATCAAAATTAAACACTTCATAAACAATGTAAAAGCGATAAATGTAGCTCTTCAATGAAACAAAAGTTGCATGGAGTGCAGTATGCTACAATTGTAGTAAAGTCCGTTAATTAAATTGCATTTTAAAGTGCAGCCTGTTGTTAAATTCGTGTTAAATATTTTAGATAGAATCGAAGTCCTTGAAAAAAATAAATCGAATAAAGACCCCAAAAGAAGTTTAGTTTATGAATTGTTAATCATTGGTATAATGATTATATTTATAATACTAGCTATTACTAAGTTTTAGGAAATGACTTTTTTATTCAAAAAATATTTAATCAAATTCAAATTAATTTAAACCAAATCTAAATGAAAAAAAGTTTACTGAAAAAATTAATATTACCTGTGCTACTATTGGTGGGTAATATTATTTATGGGCAAACCGTTACAGGTATTGTTTCTGAACCCGATGGTGTTTTACCAGGTGTAAGTGTTAATGTAAAAGGCACTTCTACAGGTGTAGAAACAGATTTTGATGGAAAATATACTATCAAAGCAAAAGAAGGAGACGTTTTAATATTCAGTTACTTAGGCTTTAAAACAGAAGAAAAAACTGTAGGAGTAAGTAATGTAATAAATGTCATTTTAAATGAAGATGCAACGTCGTTAAATGAAGTAGTCGTTGTAGGATATATCTCTCAAACAAGAGGGGACATCACAGGATCTGTATCCTCTGTTGATGTAAACGAAGCATTAAAAGTACCTGTAGTAAATGCAGCAGAAGCATTGCAAGGGAGAGTAAGTGGTGTTACCATTGTAAATAACGGAACACCAGGGGCTGCTCCAAGAGTTGTTATTAGAGGTTTTGGTACTGTAAACAGTACAGATCCTTTATATATCATAGATGGTGTACAAACGGACGATGCAAATATTTTAAACAACTTAAACCCTGCAGATATTCAACAAATGAATGTTCTTAAAGATGGTGCAGCTGCTATTTATGGAGCTAGAGCTTCTAATGGAGTTGTTATAATTACTACCAATGGCGGTGGATATGGCATGGACAAAGCAAAAGTTTCCTTAGACATGTATACTGGATTCTCAGATATTGCAAATTCGCCAACAAATTTAAATGCAGAACAACATGCACAGATGTTGCTTCAAAGTAGATTAAATGATGGATTATCAGGTGCCGCATTATCACATGGACAGTATGATCCTACAGGTTCTGGAAACTATACTGTTCCGTCAACAATTCAAGGAAATAGAAGAGTCGTATCCTACAACCCAATTACTTATAGTAACCCAGGTGAATTTACTGCATCTGTGACTCCTGGTGGAACAAATTGGTTAGATGCAATCACTAGAAAAGCGCTTACAAACAGTGTCTCTCTTTCTGTTCAAAATGGAAATGAGAACGGAAAATATTACCTCTCCGTAAATTATTTGGATAGAGATGGGGTTTTAGACTACACAGGCTATGAAAGAATAGGTACTCGATTGAACTCTGAATTTAAAGTAGGGAAGCGATTAGTTATCGGAGAACACCTGAATGTCTCATTTTCTAATACAAATACAGGAGCAGATGAAGCAATAGAAAATTCATTTAGAATGACTCCTTTATTGCCTGTAAGAGACGATCAGGGGAATTTTGCTGGAGTAGCGGGTACTGATTTAGGGAATACTCGAAACCCTCTTGCACAATTATACAGAGCTAGAAACAATTACAATAAGCGCCACGATATCACAGGAGATGTGTACTTATCCTATAAACTGTTGGACGAGTTAACCTTTAAAACAGTTCTTGGAGGTGGGTATAATACTTTTGATAGTCAATCATTTACAGCCTTAGATCCAGAACATGGTGAGCCAATTTCTGTAAATTCTTTAAATGAACAAGATCAAACCTTCTATAATTGGATTTGGACAAACACCTTAAACTATAAAAAAACTTTTGGAGACCACAGTGTGAATGTGCTGTTAGGATTTGAATCATTAAAAGATGAAGGCAATGGAAGAGGGATTACCAATACCGATTACTTATTTGAAACTCCAGATTTTTATACGATATTTAATGGTCAAGGAGCACCAAGTATTGACTATGCTTTTGCTGGTGGGAATTCATTATGGTCTGTTTTTGGAACCGTAAATTATAGTTACAAAGGCAATTATTTTCTAACGGCTACCTTGCGTAGAGATACCACATCAAGATTTAGAGGAGACAATCAGTCGGGTGTTTTCCCTTCATTTACTGCAGGTTGGATTGTGAGTAATGAAGATTTTTGGAACTCAGACTCTTTTGTGAATCGTTTAAAAATAAAAGGATCTTGGGGTGAACTTGGAAACCAATCCTTACCAGTAGGTAATCCTACAATTAATCAAAACCGCTTAAGCCCTAGCCTTGCCAATTATGCGTTCAACGGAAATGCAGGAAGCATTGTTACTGGAGCATTATTATCGGATATTGGTAATCCAAATTTAAAATGGGAAACTTCAGAAAACTTTAACGTTGGTTTTGAAGCAGATTTCTTAGACAGTAAGTTCAACTTGTCTTGGGAATACTATATTATAAAAACAAACGATTTTATTGTACAAGATCTTTTTCAAAACCCTACAACAGGAATTGATGCAAACGCTCCTTATGTAAATTTAGGAAGCGCAAAGAATACAGGTTTTGATTTGTCTGCTAGTTATGGAGACCAAGTTTCTGAAGATTTTTCTTTTAATGTTAGCGCAAACCTATCTCATTATAAGAACGAGATTACTTCGTTAGTAAACGATGTGGCTACACCTGGAAGAGGAGATTTAAGAAATGGAGCCGTAACAAGAACAGAAGTTGGAGAAGAAATGTCGTATTTTTACGGACGTAAAGTTACCGGATTAGACAACAACGGACGTATGGTCTTTGAAGATGTCAATGGAGATGGTGTTGTGGATGATAGTGATAAAACAAAAATTGGTTCACCACACCCAGATTTTGTCTACGGTATCAATATCAATTTAAAGTACAAGGGCTTTGATGCTCAGGTATTTTTTAATGGTTCTCAAGGAAATGATTTGTACAACTACAATAAAGTATTTACTGATTTTGGATTGTTTTTTAATGGAAACAGAAATACAAGAGTGTTGAATGCATGGACACCTTCAAATACGAATACAAATGTTCCTGCTCTATCAGCGGCGTATCCATTAGAAGAGGTGTCTTCTAACTCTTATTTTGTAGAAGACGGATCTTTCTTTAGATTAAAGAATTTACAAATTGGATATACCATTCCAAATTCTTTAACAAGCAAAGCAGGTATAGAAACTGTAAGACTATATTTACAGGGTTCAAATTTATTTACCATTACAGATTATACAGGCTTTGACCCAGAGGTTTCAGCTGGTTCGAACTTAAGTTTAGGTATTGATAGTAGATTATATCCAATTTCAAAAGTATTTTCTTTTGGAATGAACATTAAATTTTAAAATCATGAAAATTACAAAAAAAATATTTTTTATAGCAGCAGCAGTAATTCTAGGAATTGTTGCGTGTAGCGAAGACTTTACAGAATCCCCTGCTATTGGGGTATTGAGTGATGAAGCTCTTAAAAACGAAACCGGTGTAAACCTTTTGTTAACAGGTGCTTATTCTGCCTTGGATGGTCAAAGACAATCTGCCCTAGGTAACGAATGGGCTATTTCTGGAGATAATTGGATTATGGATGTATTGGCAGACGATGCTCATAAAGGAAGTACCGACGATGATCAGCCAGATTTAGCTACTATTGAGTTGATGAGCTGGGGAACAGGGAATGGATTTTTCTTAGGAAAATGGAGTGTTATCTTTGCTGGGGTTAATAGAGCAAATGCTGTTATTGCTCTGATCAATACCATTGAAGAAGGAGATTTTTCAGCACAATTAGCTGAGGCTCGCTTCTTAAGAGGTCACTTTAATTTTGAATTGCAGAAAATATGGGGAAATGTACCTTATATTTCAGAAGAAAATTATGCAAACACAGAATTTAATCAGCCAAACCCTGGACCAATCTGGGATAAAATTGAAGCAGATTTTCAGTATGCGGTAGATAACCTACCTAATAGTCAACCGGTATTTGGAAGACCAACTTCTTGGGCTGCAAAGGCTTTTCTTGGAAAAACATACCTATATCAATCCAAGTGGTCAGAGGCGGCAACCTTATTAAATGATGTGGTAAATAATGGCCCTTATGATTTAATCCCAAACTATGTAGATAATTTTAGATTGGCAGGAGACAATAGTATTGAGTCTGTGTTTTCTATACAATTTGCTGCTGATGGTGCACAAAGTTTTAATGGAAATTCAGGAGGGGCTTTAAACTTTCCTAATCCAGGACCTTTTGGTTCTTGTTGTGGTTTTTACTCACCCACTCAAGATCTGTTAAATGCTTTTCAAACGGATGGATCTGGATTGCCTTTGTTAGACAGCTATAATCAAACAGATGTAACAAGCGATTATGGTATTGCTTCCTCTGATAGTTTTACCCTTTATTCAGGTTCTTTAGATCCTCGTGCAGATTATACAGTAGGTAGAAGAGGTATTGACTATAATGGGTATGGACTTCATATTGGTAAAGATTGGATTCGTGCTGGTTTTGGTGATATTTCGGGACCGTATTTACCTAAAAAGAATGTATACTGGAACGGAGAAAGCGAGAACCAAGGAACGGGTCCTTGGGGGCAACAATTATCTGGTATAAATTACCATATTATGCGTTTTGCAGATATTTTGTTAATGGCTGCGGAGGCTGCCGTTGAAACAAATGACCTTTCCACTGCTTTGGCAAATGTAAACCGTATTAGAAATAGAGCTAAAAGTTCAGACTATATGCAAGCTCCTGGAGGAGGAAATGCAGCGAATTATAGCATTGAGCCTTATACTACTTTTGCAAATGCAGATTTTGCAAGGAAAGCAGTACGTTTTGAAAGAAGGGTTGAGTTAGGGATGGAAGGACACCGCCTTTTCGACCTAAGACGTTGGGGAAATGGTGTTCAGGTAATGAATACGTATTTTACGAATGAAGCGAGAACAATTACTCCTTTTGGACAAAAAGTGGGTGCTTATACCAATACACATGATGTATTTCCTATTCCATTAGAAGCAATAGAAAGAAGTGGACAAATTATAACCCAAAATCCAGGTTACTAGACCATCCTTTTTATTAAAAAAATTTTAAAAACACATAGTATAAAAGCTATGTGTTTTTTCTATTTTTGTTATATCAATACTGAAGTATTAAGAGTATCTTAGCTAGGTTACGAATATGCAAGTAAATCTGAGTTGCACTATTTTTTAAAAAATATTTTTATTTCTTTATTACTATTTATTCCAAAAAATTAGCAATGTTGAATAGTGTAAATTTCATGTTATTTTCACTCAATGAACACATATAAAAAAGTCTTATGGTAAGTATAAAAAAATATACACGTAGTTTTTTTGTTTTGATCCTTATATTTGGCGCTTGTGCCAAAAAAAAGGCCCTAGAAAAAGAACCTATTTTTTCTAAACTAGTACCAAAACAAACTGGCATCAATTTTTCAAACGATTTAATTGAAACAGACTCTCTAAATTATCTTACCTATGCATATATGTATATGGGAGGAGGAGTAGCTGCTGCAGATTTTAATAACGATGGCTTACATGACCTATTCTTTACTGGAAATATGGTTGAAAATAAACTATACCTGAACAAAGGAAATTTAACCTTTGAAGATATTAGTAAAACTGCCAAAGTACATGGAGATTCAAGATGGTTTACAGGCGTTACAGTAGCCGATGTAAATGGAGATGGGTTTTTAGATATTTACTGTTCCGTTGGTGGAAAATACAACCCAAAAGAAAACTTGCTATATATTAATAATGGCGATTTAACCTTTGAAGAAAAAGCAAAAGAATATGGCCTTGATGATGCAGGGAATTCTGTGCAAGCGACCTTTTTTGATTATGATTTAGACGGAGATCTAGATGTATATGTGGCAAATTACCCTCCAACACCTTTTAATGCCCCAAACTCCTTCTATCGATTTAAATCAAAAACAAGTACCGATATAGAATCAGATCATTTGTACAGAAACGATGGAAATGTATTTACCAAAGTAACCGATGAAGCTGGGTTAAGATCTTACGGGCTATCATTAAGCGCCACCGTGGGAGATTTGAATAATGACGGATTTCCAGATATTTATGTCTCTAATGATTTTAGTTCGCCCGATTATATGTACATTAATAATGGAGATGGGACTTTTAAAGAGCAACTTAAAGAAGCTACAAATCAAGTTTCATTTTATGGAATGGGCGTAGATATTGCCGATTATAATAATGATGGCTTATTGGATATTTTTCAAGTAGATATGGACTCTCCCGATAACAGGCGAGCAAAGGCCAATATGGCAAGTATGAATCCTCAATTATTTTGGAGTACTGTAAACGCTGGATTTCATCATCAGTACATGCACAACTCTCTGCAATTAAATACAGGAAAATTAAATAGTACTCCTTCTTTTAGCAATGTTAGTAGATTGTCTAACACTTCCTCCACAGATTGGAGCTGGGGTCCTTTATTCGCTGATTTAGATAATGATGGATGGAAAGATTTATTTATTTCAAACGGAACAAGAAGAGAGGTTAATAATAGAGACTACTTTAAAAAGTTGCAAAATGTAAAAAACTTTAAAGAAAGAACCTTAGAGCTTACCAAAAAGATACCTTCAGAAAAAGTAGATAATTTTGTGTTTAAAAATAATGGAGACTTAACCTTTAAAAAAGCAAATAAAGAATGGGGTATCGAATATAAAGGGTTTTCAAATGGTGCCGCATACGTAGATTTAGACAATGATGGTGATCTAGAAATCGTAATTAATAATATTGATGATACCGCAAGCATTTTTGAAAATAAAAGCTCAAAAACAAATAATTTTATTAAAATTAAACTAAAAGGAACAAAAAACAATCAGTTTGGTTTAGGTTCAAAAATAGAAATAGCAAGTGAAAACATGCGCCAAACTCAAGAGTTAACACTCTCTAGAGGGTTTCAGTCTTCAGTAGCTCCAGAATTTAATTTTGGTTTGGGAAAATCGCAAAAAATAGATTCTTTAAAAATTACCTGGTCCGATGGAAAACAACAAGTCCTTAAAAATATTGAGGTGAATCAGCTACTTACATTAAATCACAAGGAGGCATCTGAACTTGAGAAAGTAGCCGAAAAGAACACTGAAATGCTATTTTCAGAAGTTAGTTCTACGATAGGGGTGCTACATGAGCATGAAGAAAACTTACATGATGATTTTAAAGAGGAGGTTTTATTACCTCACAGAACCTCAATGTATGGCCCCTATT
This sequence comes from uncultured Polaribacter sp., assembly GCA_964275545.1. Taxonomy (GTDB): domain Bacteria; phylum Bacteroidota; class Bacteroidia; order Flavobacteriales; family Flavobacteriaceae; genus Polaribacter. Next base: position 1,740 of record CAXYCO010000039.1, on the reverse strand, counting down.
TATCGGTAGGAGATGTAAATAATGACACTTTAGAAGATTTTTATATTTCTGGATCTGCCAATTATAAATCTGGATTATACCTTCAAACCAAAGATGGTTTTCAAAGAAAAAACAACTCCATAGAGGACGATTTTAAATATGAAGATATGGGTTCTTTGATGTTCGACGCTGATAATGATGGAGATCTAGACATGTATGTTGTGAGTGGAGGAAATGAGTTTGAACCTACTTCCGAAATGCTACAAGATCGACTCTATGAAAATGATGGGAATGGAAATTTTAATAAAGTGTTCACTGCCTTACCAAAAATGATTTCAAGTGGTTCAAGAGTGGTTCAGGCAGATTATGATAATGACGGAGATATCGACTTGTTTGTATGTGGAAGACTCACACCAAAAAATTACCCCGCTCCAGCAGATAGTTACATTCTAGAAAATAGAAGCACCAAAAATAATATTCGTTTTGTAGATGTTACGGATACAGTTTGCCCCGATTTAAAAAATTTAGGATTGGCAACAGATGCCTCTTGGGCAGATTACGATAACGATGGGAAGCTAGATTTAATCATTGTTGGAGAATGGATGCCTATTAAAGTATTTAAAAATAAAGGAAATAAGTTTGTTGAGGCTACAAAAACAGTAGGTTTAGAGAATACGAATGGTTGGTGGTTTAGTATGGCAAAAGGCGACTTTGATAATGATGGTGATACCGATTTTATCGTCGGAAATTTAGGATTAAATTATAAATATAAAACGAATGAATCTGAAACATTCGATATTTATTTTAATGACTTTGACAAGAATAATAAAAATGATATTGTTTTAAGTTATTATAATGATGGTAAAAAATACCCCCTCAGAGGAAGGCAATGTTCCTCGGAACAAATACCAGCCATTAAAAGCAAATTTAAAAATTACGAATCCTATTCAAATGCCACGTTGGTAGATGTATATACAGAGGAAGATTTAGAAAAATCACTCCACTATCAAGTAAATACATTTGCAAGTACCTATGTAGAAAACAAAAACGGAAAATTTATTTTACACAAACTTCCAAACCTCGCTCAATTTTCTAGCATCAACCAAATTATTCCTTATGATGTGAATAAGGACGGGAATTTAGATGTTGTTATTGGAGGGAATTTATTTGGTTCTGAAGTAGAAACACCCAGAAATGATGCTGGGAATGGATTGCTGTTACAAGGAGATGGAAAAGGAAACTTTACAGCGATTCCTTACCATGAAAACGGTTTGCTAATTAATAAAGATGTAAAAGACATGGCTTTGATTACCGTTAACAATAAAAAAATGATTTTGGTAGCAAATAACGACGATTTTATGCAAGTCATTTCAATTCATGAAAAAGATAATTAGAAAACGGTTGCCTAAACTTTTTAAAAAATAAGTGAGAACCTAGCAACCACTACAAAACCTGTCAATGCTAAAAGTGATGTCAGTTGAGTCTTAGTTTTAACTGTTTTTTGCTAAACCAACAAAGATACATAGGCAGGGTAAGAAGTTGCTCTATGTAAATTAGAAGTGTAATTGAAGGTTTCAAATTATTTAATAGTAAGAAGGCAATTCATCAATATTTTATCAATTAGTTAGAGTTCAAATAGCATCTATTTTTTTTATAATTCCTAAATAGTAAATCTTGTTTTTATTGCTAAAAATTTAGACCTGGTTCTCTTTGGCTCTATTATGAATTAATTCTTTATACTTATGATAACGGGCAGATGAT
>CAXYCO010000038.1:0-31286 GCA_964275545.1 uncultured Polaribacter sp. | reverse complement strand
ACCCGTACCGTATAAATCTAGCACGTTATTTGCTGCAGCAAAGTATTGGTTAAAACCACCTGCAGATACAATATCTTGATTACCTGTAACACCGTAAGATGCTCTTAGTTTTAATAGACTAAATGGAGAATCTGCCATAAAGTTTTCTTTATCTATGTTCCATCTTCCCGAAACAGACCAAAAAGTACCCCATCTATTAGAAGTTCTAAATCTGTAGGAAGCATCACGTCTAATAGTAGCTCCAAAACCATATTTCTTTTTGTAATCATAATTCGCATTTGCAAAATAAGACAACAAACCAGCATCATTTACATTGGCATTGGCAACATCTACGAATAAATCGTTATCAGCGTTATCTCCAACAAAACCGGATCCATCTCCAGGACTAAATGTTTTAGGGTCTAAACCTTCTTCAAAGTAACCAAAACCTCTTCTGTGTGCTCTAAAGTATTCCATGTATAAACCAGCATCTATGGTATGATCATCATTTATGATCGTAGAATAGTTTATGGAATTCAAAATGTTTATACCAATTGCTCTTGTAGTTTGTTGACTTTGAAAACCAGGAGTAGTAACTTGTCTACCAGGCTCGTCAGCATCTTCATCTCCTGCAAATAATTGAGCATTAAAAGACTCAGGAGCTTCAGCACGAGTTAAAAGAACGTTCGTATAATCCATACCTACTCTTGTTCCGATTTTTAAACCTTCAAACAATTCATAATTTGCATTAAGACTAATCAAACTTTTCACCTCTTCTTCAAATCTAGTGTAAGTATCTAACCTATCTAACAAGAATAAAGGAGTTAATGAGAATATTACTGGAATATCAGCACCTCCGCCTGGTACATATTGAGAAGGGGATACATAAGGGACAGACATGTATGCACCTAGTACATAATTTCTGTTAATTGCTCCACCACCAATTGCATTTGGTTCATTACTTTTAGAATAGTTTAGAGATAAACCTAAGCCGTAGTTAAACTTTGAGTTTTTGCTCTTTCCATTGATTTTAGCATCAATATTAAATCTTTTTAAATCACTTTGTTTCAAAATACCACTTTGGTCAAAGAAACCTAAAGATACATTTGTAGTAGTACTCTCTGAACCAGAACTTAATCTTAAGTTATGACTTTGCGTCATAGCAGTTCTAAAAAATACATTTACCCAGTCTGTATTCGCAAATCTTGCTCTAGCAGCAATTTCGTTATCGCTTATACCACCATTAGCACCACCAACTCCTGCGCCATATGTTCTTTCTAATGTCAACTGTTCAGTAGAATTCATTAGGTCATAATCATTACCTTGTAATGTAGAAAAACTAGTAAGCATAGAATACTCCACTTTTAAAGGAGAGTTGAATTTACCAGATTTAGTTTTAATAATGATTACTCCATTAGCACCTCTATTACCATAAATAGCAGTTGCACCAGCATCTTTTAATACTGTAACAGATGCGATGTTATTAGGGTTTAAACTTCTAAAGTTATCTCTATCAACAGGTATACCATCAATAATAAACAAAGGTTCAATGTTACCGTTAATAGAACCAACACCTCTAATAATAACCTCACTATCAGCACCTGGCTGTCCAGATCCTGTAGTAATGTTAACACCAGCGGCTTGCCCTTGTAACGTTTGAACAATAGATGCATTTGGTCTATTTTCAATTGTTTCAGCACCTACAGATGTGATTGAAGAGTTAACAGTAGGCTTAGATCTTTTTATATCATAAGCAGATTCTATTACTATTTCCTCTAATACATTAGCATCTTCTACCATTGTTACATTAATAGTGTTAGAAGCACCAATAGCTTTCTCTACTTTCTTGTAACCAAGATAGCTAAATACTAGTACATCACCAGATTTTGCATTGACAGAATATTTACCATCAAAATCTGTTTCTGTACCTTTTAAAGTACCTTTAATTATTACACTAACTCCTGGTAACCCCCCTGATTCATCAGAAACAGTTCCGGATATAGTCTTTTCCTGTGCAAACGAAATCTGCACGACCAACGCCAGTAATAGCGTTAAAAATCCATTAAACTTTGTCTTCATTGTATAATTATTTGAATTAATTAGTGTCAAAAGTCTTAAATTTATCTTAAACAAACAATTTTTTAACACAAAAAAATGTTTGAAATCGAATTTTGTTTTAGAATTTTGATGTGTGATAAGGTTTCTAGTTTGAATTTATATTTTTTGAGTTTTATATTTCTCTTATTCTTTTTTTTATTATAACATTTATGAATTTTTATATGAACGTAATATGTCTGCGTCACTATTTTTTTACATAATGAAAATATATTTAAATAGAATGTATGTTGTTAAAGATGTTCTAACGTCTCTTAATTTGTTATCAAAGTAACTTATTACATTTGTGCACCATCGTTTAAAATATTCTGAGGTTTTAAAAGAAGACAAAAAAATTATAGAATTAAAACCTAGGTAAACTTTTAAATTATTTAGATTAAACAACACTATATAATAACTAAAAGCTAAATTTTTATTTTTTAAAATTCTTCATTTGTTAATTCGAATAGTTGTGTTTTACCGTCATTAACGGCAATAATAGCGAAGGTTTTATTTAAATTTTTATGGTAAATTAACTTCACAGATTTTACATTTCCGTTAAGATACAATCCTGAATCTTTTGGGCTTATAACCGTATAATTATCTTTCTTATTAGATAACAATACCAATCCATAAGGATTGTCTAAACGAGGAGTTTCAACTTCAGTATTGTAAATATTACCAACAACAATTAAATCTTCAAAACCGTCCTGATTAAAATCAAAAGTATCTATATCTAATATTGGCATTGTTTGAGCCATAGGTGGTAATGTAATTTTTCTAAATTTATTACCACCTTCATTTAAAAGTAAAATTGATTTAAATTCATTCACCTCGCGGTTATATGATGTTTGAAGTTTTTGACCATAAATATCTTCCAATGATGAGTTTGCAAATTCATAATAAGATTTAATTCTTTTTGAGATGAATGGCATTTGTTGGGTAGAACACTCTTTACCTCTTAGAGGAACATATTTTCCATTGTACTGATAACTTAATACAATGTCGTGTGTTCCATTTTCATCAAAATCATCGGCATAAATGCGCAAAGGTTTTTCTTTACTGGCCTTCAATTTATTATTTAACCCCATATTACCAATTACATAATCTTTAAGGCCATCATTATTAACATCTGTTTCCGTAATACTGTTCCACCAGCCTTTTTCAGTATTTAATTTGCTAGTACTAGAAATCTCTTTAAAAATCCCCTTATCGTTCATAAAAATCCCGATATGTGTCCATTCGCCTACAGCAATAAAGTCCTGCCATCCGTCATTGTTAAAATCAGTTGTAATTACTTTATTTATAATGCCAAAGTTTTCAAATGTTGGTGCAATTTTAGCTGTGGTATTTTTAAAGACCCCATCTACATTTTCGTAGATAATAGAGGGTTCATGAATAGGGTATTTTTGAGGTTTTATTCTATTTCCTACAATGATATCGAAATCTCCATCATTGTCAAAATCAATTTTACTCACGGTCTTTCCACTAATGGTATAGTCTTTTATTTCGGTAGTTTCTTTATTTGTAAAATTTCCATTTCCATTATTAATATATATTCTGTCTTTCAAGCTTTCAGATCTTTCTATAAATTCATTGCCGCCACTGACCACATATAAATCTTTGTCGCCGTCTTTATCAATGTCAATAAACAAGGCCTCCATATCTTCATAATGAGCGTCTATTTCGAAAATTGGATTTTTGATTTTTTCAAAAGAATTTCCTTTTTGAAGGTAGATTGCTGCCGCTTGGTTTTTTGCTCCACCAAGATACACGTCAACTTTACCATCATTATTTACATCACCTTTTGTTATATAAGGTCCTAATGTAGATTGCTTTTGAGGCAATAATATTTCTTTTTCAAAGTCATTAAAATCATTTTCAATATGTGTGAAATTGAGAAGTGTATTTGTTTTCTTAAAAATAGGTTTTTTTATGTTTTTGTTAGAAGTGCTGTTGTTTATAGCATCCTTTTCATTAAAAATGAGGTTGGTATTTGCTTTAATATTGTATTTTTCTTCAAATTTTCCGGATGCCCATAAGACTCTTACCGTATCGATTACTTTATTTTTCCCAAACCAAAATGCACACTTTTTTCTACAGAAGATAAATATCCTCTGACTCTTTTCGATTCTTTTGTTCTCTTTTTACCATTGTAAATAAGGGTAACTTTAGCAAAGTCTTCAGAGAGTAGCCCTTTTGTTTCTATTGTTACATAATTCCCAGCATTATTTTCTGTAGATAAGTTTTTAAAAAGAAAAGCATCATCATCTATATTGTTTACTACAATGTCTAAATCTCCATCATTATCTAAATCAGCATACGCTGCTCCGTTAGAGAATGAAGGTTCACCCAAACCAGAAACTGATGTTTGATCTAAAAAAGTTAAATTTCCTTTATTTGAAAAAAATAAGTTTGATAATTTTTCTGAGGGTAATTGGTTGTAAATAGCCTCTTTAACCTTCAAAGGTACTTTACCTTTATATTGTCTTTTTATATTTGAAATCTGAATTTGAACATCATTATCTAAAGCATATTTTCGATATCCATTTGTAACATAAATGTCGTTGTTTTCATTATTGTTTGCATCCATAATAAGACCTGCCCAACTCCAGTCTGTTTTAGATAATCCGGTTACTTGTGCTATGTTATGAAACGTATTGTTGCCAATATTTAGTTGTAACGAATTAAACATATATTGGTTGTGAAGCTCTAATTTATTAATAAGTAAATTATGCTTCTCTACATTCATAGAAGCCATTAATGTTTTAGATCGAATATGGTCAGCACTCGCCATATCTAAAACAAAAATATCATTTAGATTATCATTGTTTATATCTTCAATATCAACACCCATTCCGTAAAATGAAACCTGCTTGGTTGCTTTTTTTATTTCATCTGTAAATGTGCTATTTCCATTGTTTAAGTAAAGAGCATCTGGCACGTAGTAATCATTGGCAATATAAATATCTAGCCAACCATCATTGTTAATATCACTCACACACAAGCCTAATCCGAAAGTAGGTTTTAGTAAACCTGATTTTTCTGTAATATCTATAAATTTACCATCATTATTTTCATAAAGGTGACTAGAACTTTGATGCAAGCGTTTCTTGTTTTCAAGTGTTTTATAAAATGTAACTGGGTCTAGTCCATAATAATCATTTTCATTAACCACAATACAATCTAAGTCTCCATCTTTATCAAAATCAAAAAAAGAAGCTTGAGTACTAATACCAGTGTCAGCTAAACCATATGCTACCGCCTCTTCTGTAAACGTATTATCTTTTTGATTTATATAGAGTAAATTTTTTCTTTCTTCTTTGTTGCTAGGACCTCCTTGTGTGACATAGATATCCATCCAGCCATCATTATTAATATCTGCAAAGGTTACGCCATTTGCCCAGTTTTTATTCTGGTTGATATTGGCTATTTCTGAAATATCTTCAAAAATAAGATTCCCCTTGTTTAAGAATAATTTATTTTCGACTTGGTTTCCACAGAAGAATACATCTTTTAAACCATCATTATTGATGTCTGTAATACCAACTCCAGCACCATTGTAGAAGAAATCATAATCAAAAAGATTTGATTTAGAGTTTAAATCATGCTCTAGCGTATTTTGAAAATCTAATTTACTTTGGGTTTTATATATTTTTTCAAAATTAAAAAATTGTTGAACATTTTTTTGTGTATCTGTATTCCTAGCATTGTTTATTTTTAACTCCGGTTTTTGAGTACAGTTTATAAGAAATAGAATTGAAATATAAAACGGAAAATATTTATTCATTGTATTCATTTTGGGTTAAAAATAAAAAAAAGGGCTTTATAAATAAAGCCCTTTTTTTAAAAAGAATAAGTAATTCTATAAACAGTTCGTTACTGGTAATAATCCAGGAGTACCTTCTCCTAATCCTACAGCCAATAATAATGTACCGTCTGGTGCATAAATTTCAAAACTAATCTCTCCGTATTGATCTCCAGGGTTTTCCCAAATAGCTGTAGCCGTCCCAGCAGGAACTGTTACAACAGTAGAAGCATCATAGAAATTTGTACTAGCAGGCCCAGTACAGTTTCCTGTATCTAGAAAACTACCGTCTCCATAAGGTGTACACATACCAAATTCTACTACGCTTTCATTTCCACTAGCATCTGTTAAAGTAACTGTGATACCAGCACCACCATTTCCAGAATTTGTTTGCCATCCATCTCCATATGAATCATGCATGTCTATGGTATAATCTCCAGGTACTGGAGAACATACAAGGGCTGCATTGTATTTGTAAGGAGACGCCCAATACCCACCGGTAATAATCCCAGCAGCATCATTAGCACCGTAAGTCCTACCATCTGTTAAGTTCAGACGTACTTCAAATACATACAAATCACCTGGTGCATAATCAGCAGAACCTAATCCCATAGCGTTTGTTGCTTCCGCAAAAGTAGCCGATGCTGTTGCTCTAGGAAGTCCAACAGGACCTGTTGTAAAATCTGCAGCTGGTATGGTTTTTATTTCTTTATCAACTACAGTTGTAGTTCCATTATCTGGTGATAAATCTCTAATAGATACAAAAATAGTTACACTCTCTAATAATGCACCTCCCTCTTCATCTTGGGCTTCTACTACTTGAGACCAAAATGAATCTGGGTCACTAGAATTTAATACATTAGAGTTTGAATCGTCAGCTATCGATCTCAAAACAGCTCCAGCTAATGTACCGTCTACTACTCCATCTACTACAGTATCCGAGTCCCCACAAGAGTTGAAGGAGAATACTAATAATGTAGCTAGAAAAATTTTAAATATGTTTTTCATGTTGTTATTATTTTTAGTTTTTTGTATTAGTTAGCAGGATTTACTTTGCCTTTGTCCCAAAAAACAGTTTGACTTAAATCTTGTTTTTGTAAAATATTTGAGTTCGCACTTACTTCACTACTTGGGTATAAAACAGTTCTTGGAAAAGTACCTGGATTAGAATCTAGACTTCTAGATAATGTTCTTGGGTACCCTGTTCTTCTAATAAAGTTAAAAGAATCTGATGCACCACCATACATTGCTATAAAGTATTGCTCTCCTAGTAAGTCCATTTTATCTTTCGCTACTGGGAAACCTGTTCCATCAATACTCGTAGTGGTTGCAGCTGCATTAAATTCAGCCGTTTTATTAGCAATGAATGCAGCAACAGTAGCTGCATCTGGAGCTTCAGACATATTTGCAGCACCATCTAAAGAACCAAAAGATTGCACCTTAGCGATCGATTTTGTCATACCTGCTTCAAAATGAGTAGCAGCCATTGCACTATTTCCTAAAGCTAAATTAGCTTCTGCCTTCATAAAGTCTACATAAGATGCTAAATAAATTGGATCTATACCGTTACCTGCACCACCATTACCTAAACCAACTGCTTGGTCATAAAGTTGGTTGATGGACGCTACATAACCAATATAATCTCCATTCGAATCAAATTGAGCAATAAAAGGAGCAGCATCTGGGTATCCGTCAAAACTACCACCTGAAGGATAAACTCCAACTGCAGTTCTTGTGAAATTATCTGGAGGTGTTCCTTCATCATTCCCATGGAACCTACCCCAATATCCTAAAGGCATAGAGCAAAATATTTCTTCATCAGGAGTGAATTGTAATTGCAAAGGAGCATCTTGTAAAGAACAAGATAGTGTTTCTCCATTTCCGTCACCATCATAAATATAAGCTGCACCAGCTGGTCCAAACCTTCCATTTATATCTCTAAAAATTGACATATTTCCTGGAGTATTAAAACTCTGTCTGTAAAAGTAGTATCTTCTTCTTGGGTCAGTGCTTGCTGAAAAATCTCCATAAGGAAATGCTCCAATCATTTGGCTAATTAGCCAATTAGATTGGTAAATATTTGCCCCTGAAGACGTATAATCATTTGCATAATTAGGATGACGTGTGTCTGGAGCCAATACATTTGTACCATAATTGAATTGGAAATCATCATCCGTACTTTCTATAACGTTTGTTGCAGCAGCAACTGCAGCATAATTTTCTACCGTTAAGTCTGCACGCATTTGGATGGTATTTACCAACTTAATCCATTTGTCAGCATCTCCATTATAAAATAAGTCTGTACCTGTTCCAATACCACTGGTATTTGAAAAGAGGGCTTTTGCTTCTGCTAAAATTGCAACTGCAGCAGCATATACATCTGCACTACTATCTACTTCTGGTTTTGGAAATTCATTAGGGTTTCCAGCTTGAGACCATGGAATATCTCCTAAGAAATCTACCAATTGCATTAGTGTATGGGCTTGTAAGGTTTTTGCAACACCTAAATGGTAGGACAAATCCTTATCTGGATTTGCAATATCTATGGCTTGTATGGCTTGGGTATTAATATTAATACCTCTAACACCATCATTACTGTAAAAGTTATTCCAAGCACCATTTAATGTTCCATCTCCATAATTGTCTAGGTAATTCCTCCCAAACATGTAATCAACTCTACCTAATTCTGCACTATTTGCCTGAAATGTTCTTTGAGCACCTCTGTAGGCTAATTGAATAGAATTTAATAATAAATCTGGATCTGCTTGATCTGCAGATAATGAATTTGGACTTTCAAGTTGTTCTAACTCTATAGTATCACAAGAGTAAAAAAATGTGCTTGAAGCCACAATTGCTACTAGCAATATTTTATATATTTTTTTCATAATATGTTATTCTTTTAATATTTGTTAAAATGATAGTTTTACACTTAAACCATAACGCTTAGAACTAGGTCCGTTTAAATAATCGAATCCTCTACCATTACCAACACCAACACCCGCTACGTTAGGGTCAAAGTTAGCCGCTTCTGGTGTATTGTATGCATCATACCATAAATTAAAACCACTAAATGTGAAAGATACAGTTCCAAAAGGTGTTTTGTCTAAAACACTTTGTGGAAGAGAATATCCAAGAGATACTTCTTGAAGTCTTATTACAGATGCATCATATATTGTTAATTCTTTAGGACCAAATAATAAGTTTGAAAAATAGTACTGAGAATTATTAATTTGTAGTGTATTCGCTTGTCCTGTAGCTTCTAAGATACCAGGTAATATAAACGTTTTATTTCTATCACTATTTATCAACCCTCTACCTAAAAGTGTTGCAATAGTACTACTAGCGATGTCTCCACCTACTGTATGATTTACTTGAAATCCTAAAGTAAAGTTTTTGTAAGATATTGTATTGTTAAAGTTCATTACATAATCTGGATTTGGATTACCAATAATTGGAGTAATCGATCTCCCATCATCTAACACTACATTACTTTCTGATAAATAACTCCCATTTGTACCTACTAGTAAATTACCGTCTGCATCTCTTTTAATTCGAGTACCTACAATAACACCTAATTGTTCTCCTCTAATTGCTGCGTTTCCTCCAAGAACTGGGTCTAAACTTCCTGCAAATATAATTTGATCATCATCTTGTTGTGTAACAATTTGCTCACTTTGTGTAAAGTTAACACGAGAATTCCAATTAAAACCATCACCATCATTTCTAAAGATGTCCAAAGCTAAATCAACTTCAAAACCACTACCTTCTACCTTACCAACATTGGCATCAGTATTTGTAAATCCAGAAGACGTAGCTAGAGGTTTATCTACTATAAGATCTTTGGTTGTTCTGTCAAAATAAGAAAAACTCATGTCTATTCTATTGTCTAAAAAACGAGCATCAAAACCAACTTCAATTTCACTAATTAATTCGGGCTTTAAATCTGGATTGGCTTGGAAATTACTAATAGTATTTGTAGTAATCGGTCCAAAACCACCTCCGTTAACTTGTGTACTTTGGTTTACCGAATTTATGGTTGGATATCCAGTAGGGAAACCTGCTGATTGTCCTAAACCTGCTCTAATTTTTAAGTAGTTCAATCCTTTACCACTGTCAGATTTTAAACCTTCAAAAGCTGCAGTTGGTATAAAAGAACCAGAAATACTTGGATAAAATAAACTGTTATTTCTACTTGGTAAGTTAGATACCCAGTCATTTCTACCTGATAAGGTAAGGAATGCATAGTTTCTGAAATCAATCGCAGTTTCTCCGAACATACCTACAATATTTCTCTTTGATGTAAATTGAATTGGTACTTGATTTTCAAAGTTAAAGTGTCTTAATACGCCAAATACAATCTGACCTGAACTAGAAACACCTTGTTGATCTATTGTTCTAGAACGAGAGGTACCACCGGCAACAAAACTCAAACTAAAATCATCAGATAAGTCATAACTACCGTTAAAGGCAACATAGTGGTCAAAAATACTCACATTGTTGTCATAGGTATTTAAGAAACCAAAAATAGCAGCATTAAAATTCACACCATTTTTGTTAGAGTACGCTTTGTTTCTCTCGTTATAAAAGTCAATACCTGCTCGGTAAGAAACACCTAAGTTTTCATTTATTTCATAAGATAAAGTTGCCGTTGTAAATAACCTGTTGGTAACTTGTCCATTTTGTGCATTTTTTACAGACCATCTTGGGTTGATAATATCATTACCATTACGGTAGTAAATACTTCCACCATCTTCAGGAAGTTCAAATGGTAATCCCATTAAATCTACATTTCTTGGTGTGAAGAATACATTACCAAAAGTAGACCATCCTAAAGTACCATTTCCTCTACTCGCAGCAACAGGTGGTGAAACCACTTTGTTTTGAGAGTAATTCATAGAACCACTAATTGTAAATTTGTTCGATAATTTTGCACGTCCACCTAAAGATAACGTAGTTCTATTAACTCTGTTTCCTGGTGTAAAACCCTCTTCATCTAAATGACCAAAGTTCGCATTGTAACTAACATCACCACTATCTGAAGAACCACTAAAGTTCACAGAGATATTTTCTACAGAACCAGATCTAAAGAAGTTTTCAACACTGTTGTATGCTTTCCAGTCGTATCTTTCTCCTGTAAATTGGTTGTTTAATATGTTATTTCCACCTAAGTAGTTATTTAAGAAAGCAGAAGAACCATAAGGATGCTCTACGGTACCGTCTGTCTGAATAGTTCCAGCAGGGTCATTGTTATAACCATCAACACCATCAGCATCAAAAGAAGGCCCCCAGTTACTAAAGAACCAACCAAAAGACTGGTCAAAACCACCACCATACTGATCTTGATAATCAGGTACAGATGCGATTTCATTTACAAAGAAAGACTGATTAATTGTAATCTCGTTTTTCTTCTTTTTTCCAGTTGAAGCAGATCCAGCTTTGGTTGTAATTACAATTACACCGTTTCTACCTGCAGTACCATATAAAGTAGCTGCTGCTAATCCTTTAAGTACACTTACACTTGCAATGTTGTTAGGGTCTAAATCTAAAAACCTACTAGAACCAACGTTACCATTAAGAAAGTTTCCTTGTGAATTGGTATCACTACTAAACGGAACACCATCAACTACAAATAGTGCTTGGTTACTACCATTAATAGAAGAATACCCTCTAATTACCACGTTTGTTGCAGAACCAGATGTACCACTTTGAGAAGTAATTTGAACCCCAGAAGCTTTTCCTGATAAAATTCTTGCAACATCTCCTTCAGCACGTTGTTCTATATCTTTAGAACCAACTTCAGCAACGGCATATCCTAAAGCTTTTTTCTCTCGCTTAATACCTTGTGCAGTAACAATTATTTCATCTAATACCTCTCCGCCTTCTTCTAAAGAGACATTTACGACATTGGATGAACCTATGGTTTTCTCAACAGTTTTATACCCTAAATAACTAAAGATTAAAACATCTCCTGCTTTAGCCTTTATAGAGTATTTTCCGTCAAAATCTGTTTCAGTACCAGTTTTAGTTCCTTTGATAAGTACTGTAACTCCGGGGAGTGTACCAGAAGAGTCTGATACAGTTCCGGAAACTGCCTTTTCTTGCGCAAAGCTAATCTGCACAACAAACGCTAGTAATAGCGTTAAAATTCCTTTAAACTTTGTTTTCATTATGTTTTTATTTGAATTAATTGAGTCAAATATCTTGATAATAATTTAGAATACCTATAATTTTTGTTAATTTTTGTTAATTTGTATTAATTTAATATGATTTTTTTTAAGCTTATGTTAAAATACCTAGTGTTTTTTTAGTTATAATTAAAAATAGTTCTTCCAACTTATGATTATTTTTGATTTATTAAAATTAAACCTATTTGAAGTACTTTTTCCAACGGCAGTGCTCAAATTTATAACAGAACTGCTTGTTTTAAATAAGTAACCAATACCAATTCCTAATAAGTTTTCATTATTAATTCCATTACCAACACTTGCTAAATCAGTGATCGAGTATATATAAGACTCTTGGGAGGTTAAAAAACGATACTCAACAGTAAAAGCACTAAAATAATTTGTATAAATACTTTGCTCATTAAATCCTCTAATGGAGTTTGCACCTCCAATTCTAAAAAGTTCATTATTTAAAAAATTATCAGATTTTAAGTATCCGCTATTGTTTTTAAAAAAGATAGTATTTTTTTTGCCAATATCCCACATGTAACTTGTGGTCAGTTCTATTCTAAATTGTTTTGTTGAGCTATTTTTAGAGTTTCTATTTCCAAAAGTTGGATTTATTTCTAGAAAAAAAATATCATTATTGAAAGAGTCATTATTTGGTTTAGCGTAAGAGAACTTTAATCCAAAAAATGAACTTTTAAATTCTTCGATAGCATTAGATGTTATATTTTCTTGAAGATTTTTTGAATTTATACTAGAATATGTTGCTGCTATTTTGATTTTTGGGTTGATGCTATATGATATGTTTGTTTTGAACTCTGTATTCAAAAAAGTACTATCCTGCCTGAATAGGTTAAAAGAAATTGAAGGTGATACAGAAGAGTTGAATAAATAGGGGATTTCTGTAGAAACCTTAAATTCTTGTTTTTCCTCTCCAATACTATTCCAGAAAAGCTCAAAACTCTCTCCTTTGTTTAGAATGTTATTTAATTTTAAATCTAAATAACCGTTAAATAAAACTCCTCCATCTTCTTTTGATGTAAAATTTACCAAACCGTCAAAACTATTGTTCTGATGTTTTTTTAGATAGATATATAATAAGGTAGAATCTTTGGTGAATAATACTTCTGGTTTTTTACTTTCTTTTACAAATTGTAAAGATTTTGTTAAACTGGAAATATCTTCTATTTTATTTTTATTAAAAATAGTGTTTTCTCTGAGGTTGAAATAATGTTTAATGTGTGGTTTAGAGAATTGTTCATACCCTTTAGTGATGACTTTGTCTATTTTTCTTTTTTTAGATTGATACACCTTTAGGTCAGCAAAAATAATTTTATCCTTTATTTCAATATTAGATAGTTGAACTCTCGAAAAAGATTTTCCTTGTGAATCTAGTTTTTTAGAAATAGTATTTAAAGTATACTTTAGTTTATCGATAGGTATAGTGATAGAATCATTTTCTTTTAAATAATCAATTAACTTTAAGATGTCTTTTGAATTATTTCGGATAATCACTTTGCTTATTTTTTCTCCAAGCGAAAACCGTGCTATGTAATTTTTATCGAATTCTACAATACGACTATATGTATTTGTAAAATATCCTAGATTCTTTAAATAAAAGGAAACTTTTTCAATTTCATTAAACACAGATATCGAATCAGTATGCTCTTTTTTAAAATCAACTTTGTCTAAAACTATGTGATCAATTGCCTTGTCTGAAGCAAGTCTTAACTTAAATTCCTGTGCGAAAAAGTTATAGGGAAAAACAACAAACATTAGAGTGTGTATAAAAAGATTAATTTTTTGCTTCAAATGAACTCTTTTAATTATAATGCTCAAATGTAGTTTAAAATGAGAAAAAATTAATTGTATTAAAATCATTTTAAAAAATAAGGTACTGATATTTGGATAATTAGAAATTAGTCGTACATTTGCACACTCTTAAAAAAGAGGTAAAGTTTAATTATAAACGAAAACAGTAATTATTTAGTATGCCAACTATTCAACAATTAGTTCGTAAAGGAAGAACCAAAATAACTAAGAAGAGTAAATCGGCTGCTTTGTCGTCTTGTCCTCAAAGACGTGGAGTGTGTACTCGTGTTTATACTACAACGCCAAAAAAACCTAATTCAGCAATGAGAAAAGTTGCCAGAGTTAGATTAACAAATGGTAATGAGATAAACGCATACATTCCAGGAGAAGGACATAACCTACAAGAGCACTCGATAGTATTAGTTAGAGGTGGAAGGGTAAAGGATTTGCCAGGAGTAAAGTATCACGTAGTACGTGGAGCTTTAGATACAGCGGGAGTTGAGGGAAGAACTCAACGTAGATCAAAGTATGGTGCAAAACGCCCAAAAAAGTAAATTAGTAACTTTTTTAATGTAAAGACATGAGAAAAAGAGCAGCAAAAAAAAGAGTCTTATTACCAGATCCAAAATTTAACGATCAGTTAGTGACGCGTTTTGTGAACAACTTAATGTGGGCTGGTAAGAAGTCAGTAGCTTTTAAAGTATTTTATGATGCGTTAGACATCGTAGAGGAAAGAAAAGGAGAAGAAGAAGAAAAATCAGCTTTAGAGATTTGGAAGGATGGATTATCTAATGTAATGCCACACGTAGAGGTAAGATCTCGTCGTGTTGGTGGTGCAACATTTCAAATTCCAATGCAAATTAGACCAGACCGTAAGGTGTCTATGGCAATTAAATGGATGATTTTGTATACTCGTAAAAGAAACGAGAAAACAATGGCACAGCGTTTAGCTGCTGAGATTTTAGCCGCGGCTAAAGAAGAAGGTGCATCTGTTAAGAAAAGAACAGATGTTCATAAAATGGCAGAAGCAAATAAAGCATTCTCACACTTCAGATTTTAATAGAAATGGCTAGAGACTTAAGATTTACAAGAAATATAGGTATTGCAGCACATATTGATGCTGGGAAAACCACAACTACAGAGCGTGTATTGTACTACACAGGTGTTTCTCATAAAATTGGAGAAGTGCATGATGGTGCCGCTACTATGGACTGGATGGAGCAAGAGCAAGAAAGAGGTATTACAATTACTTCTGCAGCAACCACATGTACATGGGATTTTCCAATTGAAAACGGAGAAAAGACAGATGAAACAAAAGGGTATCACTTTAATATTATTGATACTCCTGGTCACGTAGATTTTACTGTTGAGGTAAATAGATCTTTGCGTGTTTTAGATGGTTTAGTATTCTTGTTTTCAGCTGTTGATGGTGTTGAGCCTCAATCAGAAACGAACTGGAGATTAGCAGACAATTATAAAGTGCCAAGAATTGGTTTCGTAAATAAAATGGACCGTCAGGGATCAGATTTTTTAGGAGTTTGTCAGCAAGTAAAAGATATGTTAAAATCAAACGCAGTGCCAATCGTTTTAAACATTGGTGATGAAGATGAGTTTAAGGGTATTATTGATTTAGTAAAAAACCGTGCTATTGTATGGCATGATGCAACTCAAGGAGCAACTTTTGATATAGTTGAAATCCCTGAGGATATGAAAGAAGAAGCTCGCAAGTACCGTGCACTTTTAATAGAAGAAGTTGCAAGTTATGATGAGAATCTTTTAGAAAAATTCATGGAAGATGAAGATTCTATTACAGAAGAAGAAGTGCATACTGCATTAAGAGCTGCTGTAATGGATATGGCAATCATTCCAATGATTTGTGGATCTGCTTTTAAGAATAAAGGTGTTCAGTTTCTTTTAGATGCTGTATGTCGTTACTTGCCTTCTCCAGTAGATAAGGAGGGTATTGTAGGTGTTAATCCAGATACAGATCAAGAAGAGTTACGTAAACCAGATGTAAAGGAGCCTTTCGCTGCTTTAGCATTTAAAATAGCTACTGATCCTTTTGTAGGTCGTTTAGCATTTTTTAGAGCATATTCTGGTCGTTTAGACGCAGGTTCTTATGTTTTAAATAATCGTTCTGGAAAAAAAGAACGTATTTCTAGAATCTATCAAATGCATGCTAATAAGCAAAATGCAATCGATTATATCGAAGCTGGAGATATTGGTGCAGCTGTTGGATTTAAAAGTATTAAAACAGGTGATACATTAACGGATATTAAACATCCAATTGTTTTAGAGTCAATGGATTTTCCAGATCCAGTAATAGGTATTGCTGTTGAGCCTAAAACAAAAGCAGATGTAGATAGGTTGGGTATTGGACTTGGTAAGTTAGCTGAGGAAGATCCTACTTTTACAGTGCGCTCAGACGAGGCTTCAGGACAGACTATTATTTCTGGAATGGGTGAATTACATTTAGATGTAATTGTTGATCGTTTAAAGCGTGAATTTAAAGTTGAAGTAAATCAAGGTCAACCTCAAGTAGAATACAAGGAAGCTATTACAGCTGAAGCAGAACACAGAGAAGTTTACAAAAAACAATCTGGTGGACGTGGGAAGTTTGCAGACATTGTATTTACTATTGGACCAGCAGATGAAGGTGAAGTAGGTCTTCAGTTTAAATCTACAATTAAAGGGGGTAATGTTCCTAGAGAATTTGTTCCTTCAGTAGAGAAAGGATTTAAAGAAGCTATGAAGAACGGTCCTTTGGCAGGTTATGAAATGGATTCAATGAAAGTTACCTTAAAAGATGGTTCTTTTCATGCTGTAGATTCTGATGCATTGTCTTTTGAATTGGCTGCGAAAATGGGTTACAAAGCTTCTGCAAAATCTGCAAAAGCAAAAATAATGGAACCTTTAATGAAGTTAGAAGTATTAACTCCAGAAGAAAACATGGGTGATATTGTAGGAGATTTGAACCGAAGAAGAGGTCAAGTTAACGACATGTCAGATAGAGCAGGATCTAAGGTTGTAAAAGCAATTGTTCCATTATCAGAAATGTTTGGTTATGTTACCGCTTTAAGAACGATGTCTTCAGGTAGAGCAACTTCTACAATGGAATTTTCTCATTATTCAGAAACTCCATCGAATATATCAGAAGAGGTAATCGCAAAAGCAAAAGGTTAATTTACTAAAGAGAAATAAGATGAGTCAAAAAATTAGAATAAAATTAAAGTCTTACGATTACAATTTAGTAGATAAATCTGCTGAGAAAATTGTAAAGACGGTAAAAAGTACTGGTGCTGTAGTGAACGGTCCAATACCATTACCAACACATAAAAAGATTTTCACTGTATTGCGTTCACCACACGTTAACAAAAAATCTAGAGAGCAATTTCAATTATCTGCTTACAAAAGATTATTAGACATTTATAGTTCTTCTTCAAAGACTATTGATGCTTTAATGAAACTTGAGTTACCAAGCGGTGTAGAAGTTGAAATCAAAGTATAATTAAAATTTAATTAGAGATGTTTTTTACAAAACATCTCTAATTTACATGTCCTGAGCGTTTCGCGATGGAAAAACGGTAAACATTCTTCAGAGTTGAAAATGTTTAACTCTGTTTTTTTTGAATCAAATTTTAGGGACAAACGAAACGATAGTTTCAAACAAGTAAATATTAATAATAGACGCGCTGGATCTATATCTATCGTCTAAAATTTTAACTAAATGTCTGGGTTAATAGGTAGAAAAATTGGGATGACCAGCTTATTCGATGAAAACGGGAAGAATATTCCTTGTACAGTAATCGAAGCAGGTCCTTGCGTTGTTACACAAGTCAGAACCGAAGAGGTTGACGGATACAACGCTTTACAACTTGGTTTCGATGACAAAAAAGCAAAGAGCTCTAACAAATCGTTAGACGGTCACTTTAAAAAGGCTGGCACTACTGCTAAAAGAAAAGTCATTGAATTTCAAGGATTCGAACAAGAGTATAAATTAGGAGATGCCATAACAGTTGAACACTTCGAAGAAGGAGAGTTTGTTGATGTATCAGGAACTTCTAAAGGTAAAGGTTTTCAAGGGGTTGTAAAACGTCATGGATTTGCCGGAGTTGGTCAAGCAACACACGGTCAACATAACCGTTTAAGAGCTCCAGGATCAATTGGTGCTGCATCGTATCCAGCAAGAGTATTCAAAGGAATGCGAATGGGCGGAAGAATGGGTGGAGACACCGTAAAAGTACAGAATCTAAAAGTATTAAAAGTAGTTGCTGAAAAGAACTTACTTGTTGTTAAAGGAGCAGTTCCTGGACACAAAAATGCTTACGTAACTATTCAGAAATAATGAAAGTAGCAGTTTTAGATATTACAGGAAAAGATACAGGCAGAAAAGTTGAACTTTCTAGCGATGTATTCGAAGTAGAACCAAATAATCATGCAATATACTTAGATGTTAAGCAGTTCTTGGCTAATCAAAGACAAGGAACGCACAAAGCTAAAGAAAGAGCAGAGATTACAGGAAGTACAAGAAAGATTAAAAAACAAAAAGGAACTGGTACTGCTAGAGCAGGATCTATCAAGTCTGGTGTGTTTAGAGGTGGAGGACGTATGTTCGGGCCAAGACCAAGAGATTATTCTTTCAAATTGAACAAAAACTTAAAGCGTTTGGCACGTAAATCTGCTTTAAGTATTCAAGCAACAGATGATAATTTAGTAGTAATCGAAGATTTTAACTTTGAAACACCAAAGACTAAAAACTTTACCAATGTATTGAAAGCATTGCAGTTAGACGCTAAAAAAACACTGTTTGTATTGGCTGACACAAATAATAATGTATATTTGTCGTCGCGTAATTTAAAAAGATCTAAAGTTATAAATGCTTCAGAATTAAACACATATGGTATTTTAAATGCCAATAAAGTTGTTATTACTGAGAGTTCTTTAGAAGGAATTAATTCAAATTTAAGCAAATAGGGATTCAAAATGAGTATTTTAATTAAACCTATTATAACGGAAAAAGCAACTAATGATAGTGAATTATTTAATCGCTATACATTTATTGTAGATAAAAAAGCTAACAAGTTAGAAATTAAAGGTGCTGTTGAAGCAGCTTATGGAGTTTCTATATTAAGTGTAAAAACTTTAAATTATCCAATTCAAAGAAGTACAAAGTTTACTAAAAAAGGTTTAGTTACTGGTATTAAGAGTGGATATAAAAAAGCGATTGTACAGTTAGCAGAAGGAGAAAGTATTGATTTTTATAACAA
Organism: uncultured Polaribacter sp.; assembly: GCA_964275545.1. Taxonomy (GTDB): domain Bacteria; phylum Bacteroidota; class Bacteroidia; order Flavobacteriales; family Flavobacteriaceae; genus Polaribacter. The sequence goes on along the minus strand of CAXYCO010000038.1, from coordinate 12,156 downwards.
TCTTTAACAAAAAGACAGAATGTCAGTTAGAAAATTAAAACCAATAACACCAGGTCAGCGTTTTAGAGTTGTAAATGGGTTCGACACCATAACAACTGATAAGCCGGAGAAAAGTTTACTTGCTCCGAAAAAACGATCTGGAGGTCGAAACAGTCAAGGTAGAATGACAACTCGTAATATAGGAGGTGGTCATAAACAAAGATACCGTATTATCGATTTTAAAAGAGATAAGCAAGGTATTCCTGCAACAGTAAAAACGATAGAGTATGATCCAAATCGTACTGCATTTATTGCTCTTCTTAGTTATGCTGATGGTGAAAAACGTTACGTAATTGCACAAAACGGTTTAAAAGTAGGGCAAACAATTATTTCAGGAAATGGAAATGCACCAGAAATTGGTAATGCAATGACATTAAGTGAAATACCTTTAGGAACTACAATTTCATGTATCGAATTACGTCCGGGTCAAGGAGCTGTTATGGCTCGTTCTGCTGGTTCTTTTGCTCAGTTAATGGCAAGAGATGGAAAGTATGCTACAGTGAAGTTGCCTTCAGGGGAAACAAGATTAATCTTGTTAACATGTATGGCTACTATAGGAGTTGTATCTAATTCAGATCATCAATTACTAGTATCTGGTAAAGCAGGTAGAAGTAGATGGTTAGGTAGAAGACCTAGAACTAATGCTGTAAGAATGAATCCTGTAGATCATCCAATGGGTGGTGGTGAAGGACGAGCTTCTGGAGGTCATCCAAGATCAAGAAATGGTATTCCTGCTAAAGGATTCAAAACTAGATCTAAGACTAAAGCAAGTAATAAGTATATTATAGAACGTAGAAAGAAATAATAAGTTATGGCAAGATCATTAAAAAAAGGACCTTACGTTCACTATAAATTAGAGAAAAAAGTGTTAGCTAATGTAGAAGCTGGAAGCAAAGCTGTAATCAAAACTTGGTCTAGAGCAAGTATGATAACTCCAGATTTTGTTGGACAAACAATTGCTGTTCACAATGGACGTCAGTTTGTACCAGTTTATGTTACAGAAAACATGGTAGGGCATAAGTTAGGCGAATTTTCACCAACTCGTTCTTTTAGAGGACATGCTGGTGCAAAAAATAAAGGAAAAAAATAGTAGGTTATGGGAGTTCGTAAAAAAAATATGGCAGATCAGTTAAAAGAAGCTAGAAAGCACCGTGCTTTTGCAAAGCTTACTAACTGTCCTACATCACCGAGAAAAATGCGTTTAGTCGCAGACCAAGTAAGAGGAGTTGAGGTTGAAAAAGCCATACAAATCTTAAAATTTAGTCCTAAAGAAGCATCTATAAATTTAGAGAAATTGTTAATGTCTGCAATAGCAAACTGGCAAGCTAAAAATGAAGATGCAACTATAGAAGATGCTGGTTTGTATGTAAAAACAATATGTGTAGATAGCGCAGGTATGTTAAAAAGATTAAGACCAGCTCCGCAAGGTCGTGCTCATAGAATTCGTAAGCGTTCTAATCACGTTACCTTAGAGTTAGGAAGTAAAAATAAAAGCAATTAATCGAAGTAGATATGGGACAAAAAACTAATCCAATAGGGAATCGTTTAGGAATTATCAGAGGATGGGAATCTAACTGGTATGGTGGAAATGACTACGGAGATAAACTAGCTGAAGATGATAAAGTAAGAAAGTATATCCACGCTAGATTATTTAAAGCAAGTGTTTCTAGAGTAATTATTGAGCGTACACTTAAACTTGTAACCGTTACTATCACTACTGCAAGACCAGGTATTATTATCGGGAAAGGTGGCCAAGAGGTAGACAAGTTAAAAGAAGAGCTTAAGAAAATTACTGGTAAAGAAGTTCAAATTAATATTTTTGAAATTAAACGTCCAGAATTGGATGCTAAATTAGTTGCATCTAGTGTTGCACGCCAAATCGAAAATAGAATTTCTTACAAGAGAGCTACTAAAATGGCTATTCAGGCAACCATGCGTATGAATGCTGAAGGAATTAAAATTCAAATATCTGGTCGTTTAAACGGTGCTGAAATGGCACGTTCTGAGCATTATAAAGAAGGTAGAATTCCTTTATCAACTTTTAGAGCTGATATCGATTATGCACTTGTAGAAGCTCATACACAATACGGAAGACTTGGTATTAAAGTATGGATTATGAAAGGTGAGGTTTATGGAAAGAGAGAATTATCTCCATTAGTAGGACTATCTAAACAAAAAGGTGGTGCTAACAAAGGTGGTGGTAATGCTGGAAAGCGTAGACCTAATAGAAGAAAATAATTTTTAAAAATTAGAAATTAAAAATGTTACAGCCAAAAAGAGTAAAATACCGTAAGGTACAGAAGGCGAAAGGAAATATGAATGGTATTTCTGGTAGAGGGAATCAACTTTCCAATGGAATGTTTGGTATTAAATCTACTGACCAGAACTTATTAACTTCTCGTCAGATTGAAGCAGCTCGTATCGCGGCAACACGTCATATGAAAAGAGAAGGGCAGTTATGGATTAAAATATTTCCAGACAAGCCTATTACCAAAAAACCATTAGAGGTTCGTATGGGTAAAGGAAAAGGAGCTCCAGATCATTTTGTAGCCGTTATTAAACCAGGTAGAATTTTGTTTGAAGTTGGTGGAGTGCCAATGGAAGTAGCAAAAGAAGCTTTACGTTTAGCAGCCCAAAAACTTCCAGTAAGAACGAAGTTTGTGATCGCTAGAGACTTTGATATTAACGCTTAATTCGATAAGAAAATGAAACAATCAGAAATTAAAGAATTATCTATAGCAGATCTTAATGAGAAGTTTGCTGCGTTGCAAAAGAATTATACCGACCTTAAGATGGCTCACGTTATAACTCCAATGGAAAACCCATTGCAGTTAAGAAGCTTAAGAAGAACTGTAGCAAGAATTGCAACAGAATTAACAAAAAGAGAATTACAATAATTCTATAGTCAGTTTTAAAGATGGAAAAAAGAAATCTTAGAAAAGAGAGAATTGGTGTTGTATCTAGTAACAAAATGGAGAAATCTATTGTTGTTAATGAGGTAAAAAGAGTAAAGCACCCAATGTACGGAAAGTTCGTATTAAAAACGAAGAAGTACGTTGCACACGACGAAAAGAATGATTGCAACGAAGGAGATACTGTTAGGATTATGGAAACGAAACCTATGAGTAAATCTAAACGTTGGAGATTAGTAGAAATCCTAGAAAGAGCTAAATAATATGTTACAGACAGAATCAAGATTAAAAGTAGCAGATAATACTGGAGCCAAAGAAGTTTTAGTAATTAGAGTTTTAGGAGGAACAAGAAAACGTTACGCAAGTATTGGAGACAAGATTGTTGTAACTATAAAATCTGCAACTCCAAACGGAACTGTAAAGAAAGGTCAAGTATCTAGAGCAGTTGTTGTAAGAACTAAAAAAGAAGTAAGACGTAAAGACGGATCTTATATTAGATTTGATGATAACGCCTGTGTACTTTTGAATCCTACAGAGGAAATGAGAGGAACACGTGTGTTTGGTCCAGTTGCGCGTGAATTACGTGAAAAACAATTCATGAAAATAGTTTCATTAGCACCTGAAGTGCTTTAAATCATTAATAAGATGAAGAAGTTCAAAATAAAGTCAGGAGATACTGTAAAAGTAATTGCAGGAACTAGTAAAAATTCTGAAGGTAAAGTTTTACAAATCATTAAGGATAAAGATAGAGTAGTAGTTGAAGGTGTAAACTTAGTATCTAAGCACACAAAACCAAGTGCTCAAAGTCCTCAAGGTGGTATTGTGAAAAAAGAAGCATCTATTCATATTTCTAATGTAATGTTAGTAGAAGAAGGTGTTGCTGTAAGAGTAGGTTATAAAGTTGATGGAGATACTAAAACAAGAATCTCTAAAAAAACTAAAAAATAATAATAATCATGAGTTACGTACCAAGATTAAAAGCAGAATATAAGAGCAGAGTAGTTTCTGTTCTTACTGAAGAGTTTAGTTACAGTAATGTAATGCAAGTGCCTAAATTAGAAAAAATAGTTGTTTCTAAAGGTGTTGGTGCTGCAATTGCTGATAAGAAATTAATAGATTATGCATTAGAAGAGTTGACTAAAATTACAGGTCAGAAAGCTGTTTCTACGATGTCTAAAAAAGATATTGCTGCATTTAAATTACGTAAAGGAATGCCAATTGGGGCGAAAGTTACTTTACGTGGAGATAAAATGTATGAATTTTTAGACAGGTTGGTTACTGCTTCTTTACCTCGTGTTAGAGACTTTAACGGTATAAAAGCTAATGGATTTGATGGTAGGGGTAATTACAATTTAGGAATTACTGAACAAATCATTTATCCAGAAATTAATATTGATCAAGTGAAAAAAATCAATGGGATGGATATAACTTTTGTAACATCTGCAGATACTGATAAAGAAGCTAAATCATTATTAGGAGAACTAGGTTTACCATTTAAAAAGAATTAAGAGATGGCTAAAGAATCAATGAAAGCACGTGAGCGTAAAAGAGCAAAAACAGTTGCCAAATACGCTGAAAAAAGAAAAGCTTTAAAAGAAGCTGGAGATTACGAAGGATTACAAAAGTTACCAAAAAATGCTTCACCCGTTAGAATGCATAATAGATGTAAGCTTACAGGTAGACCAAAAGGATACATGCGTCAGTTTGGACTATCTCGTGTAACTTTCCGTGAAATGGCTAACCAGGGCTTAATACCAGGGGTTAGAAAAGCAAGTTGGTAAGACAAAGAAAATAAATCTCAATTTAAAAGATAGAATGTGTATATTTGCACGCTCTATTTTTTTGAGTAAACTGAATTTTAACTGATTATAGGTTCAATTATCACGGAGAAATCCGTAGCAACAATAGAGGTAATTGAAAACCGGAATCGCAATTTTATATTTATATGTATACAGATCCAATCGCGGATTATCTTACTAGAGTAAGAAATGCAATCGCAGCAGGACACAGAGTAGTAGAAATTCCAGCTTCAAACTTGAAGAAGGAAATGACTAAAATTTTGTTCGATCAAGGGTATATTTTAAGCTACCAGTTTAATGACGATAAAGTTCAAGGGACTGTCAAAATAGCTTTAAAGTATGACAAAGAAACAAAAGAGTCAGTAATTAGAAAAATCCAAAGAATCAGTACACCTGGTTTACGTAAATACGTTGGCTCTGCAGAGATGCCAAGAGTATTAAACGGTCTTGGTATTGCTATTGTTTCAACATCAAAAGGTGTTATGACAAATAAAAAAGCACGTCAAGAGAATGTTGGAGGAGAAGTTTTATGTTACGTTTATTAAATCTTAAGAAATGAGTAGAATAGGAAAAAATCCCGTTAGCATTTCACAAGGTGTAGATGTAAACATAAAAGACAACACAGTTATTGTAAAAGGAAAATTAGGAGAGTTAACTCAACCAATTTCTGAAGGAATTACTGTAAAGATTGAAGATGCACAAGTCGTTCTAGAAAGAGCATCAGAAAGCAAAAATCATAAAGCCCAACACGGTTTAATGAGAGCTTTAATTAATAATATGATTCAAGGCGTAAGTGTAGGTTGGACCAAAGAACTAGAGTTAGTTGGTGTAGGTTATAGAGCTTCAAATCAAGGACAAAAACTAGATTTAGCATTAGGTTTTTCTCATAATATTGTATTAGAATTGGCTCAAGAAGTTAAATTAGAAACAATATCAGAAAAAGGAAAAAACCCAATTATTAAATTATCTTCTTTCGATAAACAATTAGTTGGTCAGATAGCTGCAAAGATTCGTTCTTTTAGAGCACCGGAGCCATATAAGGGTAAAGGAGTTAAGTTTGTAGGTGAAATATTAAGAAGAAAAGCAGGTAAATCTGCATAATTATAGAATATTATGGCATTATCAAAGCTTCAAAGAAGAACTAGAATTAAGCATAGAATAAGAAAAATTATTTCAGGAACAGCATCTAAACCAAGATTATCTGTTTTTAGAAGTAATAAAGAGATTTATGCTCAATTAGTAGACGATGTAAACGGAGTAACAATTACTAGCGTTTCATCAAGAGATAAAGATATAAAAGCAATTTCTAAAACAGAAGCAGCTTCTGCTGTTGGAAAGGCAATTGCAGAAAAAGCATCTAAAGCAGGAGTAGATACTATTGCTTTTGACAGAAACGGATATTTATATCACGGTAGAGTTAAAGTATTAGCAGAAGCTGCAAGAGAAGCTGGTTTAAAATTTTAAGAAATTATGCAAGGATATAAAAACGTAGAAAGAGTTAAGCCAAGCGGGTTAGAGCTTGTAGATAGATTAGTAGGAGTTCAACGTGTAACCAAAGTAACTAAAGGTGGTAGAGCATTTGGTTTTTCTGCAATTGTTGTTGTAGGAGATGGTAACGGCGTTGTTGGTCATGGATTAGGGAAATCTAAAGATGTTGCTTCTGCAATTGCAAAAGCAATTGAAGACGCTAAGAAAAATTTAGTAAGAATACCTATTCTAAATGCAACTTTGCCACATGAGCAAAAAGGTAAATTTGGTGGAGCGAAAGTATTCATAAAGCCAGCATCTAATGGTACAGGAGTTATTGCAGGTGGAGCTGTAAGACACGTATTAGAAGCAGTTGGTATACATGATGTATTGTCAAAATCTCAAGGATCATCAAACCCTCATAACGTGGTAAAAGCAACTTTTAATGCTTTATTACAGTTACGTAGTGCGGCATCAATTGCTAAGCAAAGAGGAGTTTCTTTAGACAAAGTATTTAACGGATAAATCTAGAACGATGGCAAGAATTAAAGTTACACAAGTAAAAAGTCAAATCGGGCGTCTTCAGAGTCAAAAAAGAACTTTAGAAGCACTAGGTTTACGTAAAATGAACCAAACTGTAGAGCATGAGGCAACTCCATCTATAGTTGGTATGGTAAATACAGTTAAACACTTAGTTTCTTTCGAAGAAATTAAATAAGATATATAGAAAAATGAGTTTACACAATTTAACACCTGCAGAAGGTTCCATTAAAAAAGGAAAAAGAATTGCAAGAGGTGAAGGATCTGGAAAAGGTGGTACCGCTACAAGAGGTCACAATGGACAGAAATCTCGTTCTGGTTATTCTAAAAAAATAGGATTTGAAGGTGGTCAAATGCCACTTCAAAGACGTGTTCCTAAATTTGGTTTCACAAATATTAACCGCAAGGAATATCAAGGAATTAATTTAGACAAACTTCAAGCTTTAGTTGAAAGCGGAAAAATTACTGATACAGTAAATTTAGATGTTTTAGTTGCTAATAGATTGGCTGGTAAAAATGACCTAGTTAAAATATTAGGAAACGGAGAATTAAAAGCTAAGTTAAACATAACTGTTCATAAATACACTGCTACTGCAAAAGCTGCTATTGAAGCTGCAGGTGGTGAGGCAGCTACTTTATAAGATTATTTTAAATGATGAATTTAATTAATAGATTAAAAGATATTTTTAGCATTGAAGAATTAAAAAATAAAATTCTTCTTACTATCGGTTTAATTGCTGTTTACAGATTTATGGCGGCTGTTCCATTACCCGGAATTGACCCACTACAACTAACAGCTTTAAAAGAAAGTACATCTGGAGGTCTTTTAGGATTATTGAATGCATTTACAGGAGGAGCTTTTGCCAGAGCGTCAGTAATGGCTCTTGGTATTATGCCCTACATTTCAGCTTCTATTGTGGTTCAGTTAATGGGAATTGCAGTTCCTTATTTACAAAAACTTCAAAAAGATGGAGAAAGTGGACGTAAAAAAATTACGCAAATAACAAGGTGGCTAACCATAGGTATTACTTTGGTGCAAGCACCAACTTATATTACAGCTATCAAGACTCAATTTGGTTTAGGACCAGAAGCTTTTTTAGTTAGTGGACCAGCATTTTGGGTGTCATCAATTATAATTTTGACGGCAGGAACAATATTTGCAATGTGGTTAGGTGAACGTATCACTGATAAAGGAGTTGGTAATGGTATTTCATTATTAATTACTGTAGGTATTATCGCAAACTTTCCAGCAGCATTTTTACAAGAGTTTGTTGCTAAGACAACAAATGCAGGAGCAGGAGGCGTAATGATGATACTTATTGAAATTATAGTTTGGTTTGTAATAATTTTGTTAACGGTACTCTTAGTTACTGCTGTTCGAAAAATTGCAGTCCAATATGCTAGAAGAACTGTAGCAGGAAATATTCAAAATGTTGCAGGTTCTAGAGACTATATCCCTTTGAAATTGAATGCAGCAGGAGTTATGCCAATTATTTTCGCCCAAGCAATTATGTTTTTACCAGTTGCTTTAGCACAAAGGTTTCCAGCAATTGCTAGTCTGCAAGATATAAACGGCCTATGGTATAATGTTATATTTGCTTTACTAATTGTGATCTTTAGTTATTTCTATACAGCAATAACCATTCCGACGAATAAAATGGCTGAAGATTTAAAAAGAAGTGGTGGTTTTATACCAGGAATTAGACCAGGTAAAGATACAGCAGATAGATTAGATAGTGTTTTGTCTAGAATTACGTTTCCAGGATCGTTATTTTTAGCAGCATTATCAATATTACCAGCAATTGTAGTTCAGTTTGAAGTTCAACAAAGTTGGGCAATGTTTTATGGTGGTACATCATTAATCATTATGGTAGGAGTTGCAATTGATACTTTGCAACAGATTAATTCGTATTTATTAAATCGTCATTATGACGGATTAATGAAAGCGGGGAATAGCAATAGAAAATCAACTAAATAGTATGGCTAAACAATCAGCAATTCAACAAGACGGAACTATTACAGAAGCATTATCTAATGCAATGTTTCGTGTAGAATTAGAGAACGGACATATTGTTACGGCACACATTTCGGGTAAAATGCGTATGCATTATATAAAATTATTACCTGGAGATAAGGTGAAATTAGAAATGAGTCCTTATGATTTATCAAAGGCAAGAATAACTTACAGATACTAAAAAAAAACAAAACTAATGAAAGTTAGAGCGTCAATTAAAAAAAGAAGTGCCGACTGCAAAATAGTTCGCAGAAAAGGTAGATTATATGTAATTAATAAACAAAATCCTAGATTTAAACAAAGACAAGGGTAATGGCAAGAATAGCAGGTATAGATATTCCAAAGAATAAAAGAGGTGTTGTTGCAATAACTTACATCTTTGGTATAGGAAACAGTAGAGCTAAACAAGTTTTAGCAAACGCAAAAGTAGATGAGAGCATTAAAGTTCAAGACTGGACAGATGAGCAAATCGCAGCAATTAGAGAACAAGTAGGATCTTTCACAATTGAAGGAGAATTACGTTCTGAAGTACAGTTAAACATCAAACGTTTGATGGATATCGGTTGTCAGAGAGGAATTCGTCATAGACTTGGTCTTCCATTAAGGGGGCAAAGAACTAAGAATAACTCTAGAACAAGAAAAGGTAAGAGAAAAACTGTAGCTAACAAGAAAAAATAAGTTAGATAAGTAATAAAGATCTAGTTCGTAGTTTACACTATATAGTTAGAAAACTAAATTACTAAAACTGAAAAATTATGGCAAAAGCAACAAAAAAACGTAAAGTAATTATAGAGTCTGTTGGACAAGCGCATGTAACTGCATCTTTTAACAACATCATTATTTCTTTAACAAATAAAAAAGGTGATGTAATTTCATGGTCATCTGCAGGTAAAATGGGTTTTAGAGGTTCTAAAAAGAATACTCCTTATGCAGCTCAATTAGCCGCAGAAGATTGTGCAAACGTTGCAAAAGAAGCAGGTTTACGTAAAGTGAAAGTGTATGTAAAAGGACCAGGTAATGGTAGAGAATCTGCTATTAGATCTATACATAATGCAGGTATTGAAGTAACTGAGATTATTGATGTTACACCAATTCCTCATAATGGATGTCGTCCACCGAAAAGAAGAAGAGTATAATTAAATATTTTAATTTGATAGGAGTTAGATTATCGAAGGATTAGCCTTAATTCATAATCCCTATCTATAACAACAAAGAAATGGCAAGATATACAGGACCAAAAACTAAAATTGCTCGTAAATTTGGCGAGGCAATTTTCGGAGAAGACAAGAACTTCGAAAAAAGAAACTTCCCTCCAGGACAGCACGGAAATGCTAGAAGAAGAGGAAAAAAATCTGAATACGCTGTCCAGTTAATGGAAAAGCAAAAAGCTAAATATATGTACGGTATATTAGAGCGTCAATTCAGTAACTTATTTAAGCAAGCATCTGCCTCTAAAGGAATTACAGGTGAAGTTTTATTACAATTATGCGAATCTCGTTTAGATAACGTTGTTTTCAGAATGGGAGTTTCAAACTCACGTAGTGGAGCTCGTCAATTAGTTTCTCACAGACATATTACTGTTAATGGAAATATTGTAAACATACCCTCTTATAGTTTAAAAGAAGGAGATGTAGTTGCTGTAAGAGAAAAATCAAAATCATTAGTAGCAATTGATAGTGCATTAGCATCTAACAATACTGTTTTTGAATGGTTGACTTGGAATTCAGATACGAAAACTGGAACTTTTGTTAAAGCACCAGAAAGATTACAGATTCCAGAGAACATCAAAGAGCAATTAATTGTAGAATTATACTCTAAATAATAAATTAATAATATTGCTATTTAGCCAAAGGGTTTATTTGTCTTCTTCAAACACTTATACCGCGCAACTAAATAACAATTAAAACGAAGAACAATGGCAATTTTAAATTTTCAGAAACCTGATAAAGTAATAATGATTGAATCTACAGATTTTTCTGGTAGATTTGAATTTAGACCGTTAGAGCCAGGTTTTGGTTTAACTGTAGGTAATGCTTTAAGAAGAGTGTTATTATCTTCCTTAGAAGGTTTTGCAATTACATCACTAAGACTAGATGGAGTAGAGCACGAATTCTCGACAATCAATGGTGTTGTAGAGGACGTAACAGAAATTATATTAAACTTAAAGCAAGTTCGCTTTAAGAAACAAATAGAAGAAACTGATAGAGAAACTGTATCTATTGCTATATCTGGTCAAGACCAATTAACAGCTGGAGATTTACAAAAGTTTATTTCAGGTTTTCAAGTTTTAAATCCAGATCTAGTTATCTGTAATATGGATAAGTCTGTGAAATTAAACATGGAACTTACTATAGAAAAAGGTAGAGGATTTGTTCCTGCTGAAGAAAATAAAAAAGTATCAGCACCAATAGGAACAATTTTTACAGATTCTATTTACACACCAATTAAGAATGTAAAATATTCAATCGAAAATTTTCGTGTAGAGCAGAAGACAGATTACGAAAAATTAGTATTTGATATAGACACTGATGGTTCCATTAATCCAAAAGACGCCTTAACAGAAGCTGCAAAAATATTAATTCATCACTTTATGTTATTCTCTGATGAGCGTATTACTTTAGAGGCAGATGAAATTGCACAGACAGAAACGTATGATGAGGAATCATTACACATGCGTCAGTTATTAAAAACTAGATTAATCGACATGGATTTATCTGTAAGAGCTTTAAACTGTTTAAAGGCTGCAGAAGTTGATACATTAGGAGATTTAGTTTCTTTTAACAAAAGTGATTTAATGAAATTTAGAAATTTTGGTAAAAAATCATTAACAGAACTTGAAGAATTAGTGATTATTAAAGGTTTAAATTTCGGAATGGATTTAAGCAAATATAAATTAGATAGAGATTAACCTTTCATATTTTGCTCCTCAAAATGAGTTGATGCAAGATGAAAGTATAAAACAAAGGTCATGAGACACGGTAAGAAATTTAATCATTTAGGAAGAAAAACAGCCCATAGAAAAGCGATGTTAGCAAATATGGCATGTTCTATAATAGAGCACAAACGTATCAATACAACTTTAGCGAAAGCGAAAGCAATTAGAACGTTTATTGAGCCATTAATCACAAAATCTAAAGAAGATACAACTCACAACAGACGTATTGTATTTTCTTATTTACGTGACAAATTTGCAGTTACTGAACTGTTTAAAGAAATTTCAGTAAAAGTAGCAGATAGACCCGGAGGCTATATTCGTATTATTAAATTAGGAAACCGTCAAGGAGATAATGCTCCTATGGCTATGGTTGAACTAGTTGATTATAACGAAATTTACAATCCAAAAGGTAAAAAAGCAAAGAAAACTACTCGTAGAGGAAGAAGTAAA
>CAXYCO010000037.1:0-43890 GCA_964275545.1 uncultured Polaribacter sp. | reverse complement strand
TAAATCCAATTGGTGATCGGTCTTGTTATGACGAAGGCAAGCGTGCGGCTGAAACCTTGTTTAGAGATTATCATAGACAGAATAATGTTAAAATTAAGATAATAAGAATCTTTAATACTTATGGTCCTAAAATGCACCCTAATGACGGTAGAGTTGTTTCGAATTTTATTGTTCAAGCGTTAAAAAATCAGGATATTACAATCTATGGGGAAGGCAATCAAACACGTAGTTTTCAGTATGTAGATGATTTAGTAGAAGGAATGATTAGAATGATGAACTCACCAGAAAATTTTACAGGTCCTGTTAATATTGGAAATCCAGACGAATTTACAATTTTAGAACTGGCTAAAAAAGTAATAAAACTTACAGGGTCAAAATCAAAAATTATTTATCAACCATTACCCTCTGATGATCCAATGATGAGAAAACCAGATATAGAACTAGCGAAAATAAAATTAGACTGGAAACCAACGATATCTCTTGATGAAGGCCTTATTAAGACAATCTCATTTTTCAAAAAATTAATCGAAAAATAAAAATTATGAAAAAACAAATTCTTGTAGTAGATGATGAATTAATGATGACTACACTTCTTGAATTTTTTTTAGGAGAAAAGTACAGCGTAAAAACAGTAAGTTCAGGTAAAGAGGCACTTCTATGGTTAGAGAATAACTTACCAGACTTAATAATAAGTGATATTCAAATGTCTGAAATGGATGGTTTTGAACTGCTTGAAATAATCAGGTTAGGGGGGTTTACTAAACATACACCAGTAATTATGTTGTCAGGCAGGTCAGAGAGCAAAGAACGGGTAAAGTGCTATCAATTAGGCGCACAGGATTATTTAACAAAACCCTTTAACCCCGAAGAATTAAACGAATTAGTTAAGAAAAATTTGAATCCTATTCACTATGCGAAAACTTGGTAATATTATTAATTAAATTAGTTATTATGATAATTTTATATGTAGGTGGAGACTTTCTTTTTGACGATTATAGAAAACAAAATAAAGATGTAACATTTGTCTTAAAAAGCAATGGGCTTGAAGCTTTTAAAGAACTACAATATAATCGATCAATTGATGCCGTAATATCTCAATACGATTTACCAGGAAACAATGGATTGTTCTTTTTTAAAAAAATAAAAGAGGATCCTACATTAGCCCAATTGCCAACTATTATTTTGGTTGATGAGCATAAGGAACATATTTATAAAGATGCATTTAATATTGGAGTTTTAGATTACTATGTGAATAATACAGATCCAATAGATACAATTATTAAGAGAGTTAAATTTATTTGCATAACGCAAGAATGAAGCCCTAAAAGAAATTAATATAAACAACAGTGTATTACAGTATAAGATTCCAATTTCGAAACGAATTTTTGATATTGTATTCGCATCCATTATTCTCACAATTTTATCACCAATATTATTAATAATTATGCTGGCAATTAGATTAGAATCTAAAGGAAAGGTGTATTACATGTCAAAGCGTGTTGGCCGAAAATCATTTGACTTTTATAAGCTGCGTTCAATGAGATCTGGTGCAGATAAATTACTAAATGAATTGGCCGAGAAGAAAAATCAATATAATAAGTCTGTATTTGATTCTAAAATCGACCTTCATAAAGCATGCCCTAAATGCTCTAAGCTCCCTAAAGGACAGTTCTGCTCTCCATTAAGGTATGTTGGAATAGAAAAAATATGTGATAATTTTTATAATCACCAAAAGGAACACATTAAAAATCAAAGCTCAAGTTTTATCAAAATAGTTGATGATCCAAGAATAACTAAAATTGGTAAAATCATTAGAAATACAAGTATTGATGAATTACCTCAATTAATAAATGTAATTAAAGGAGACATGTCCTTGGTTGGCAACCGACCATTACCTTTATATGAAGCAGAATTGTTAACTAAGGATCAAATGTCAAAGCGGTTTTTAGCTCCGGCAGGAATAACAGGTCTTTGGCAAGTTGAACTTAGAGGTAAAGGTGGTGAAATGTCTGAAGATGAACGTATTGCTTTAGACAACAAATATGCAGATTACTTCATTGGCCAAAATTATTCATTTTGGTTTGATATTAAAATTTTACTTAGAACCATACCTGCCTTATTTCAAAAAAGTACTGTATAAATAAAAGAAATCATGAAAAACATTTTTAAAATACTATCAATTTTAAGTATTATTATTTTCTGCTTAAATAATACACAAGCTCAAACATCTAAATATAATGGTGGTTCATTAAATAGCAGTGAATTTAAGTTTCCATTACTTAGAGTTGTTATGGATTCTGTTTTAAAACGCAGTGCTATGGTAAAATTTCAAAATTATAATGTTCAGGCTAAAGAAGCTAAATTATCAACTGAGAGCATACATTGGTCAAAGAATATAGGTGTTCAGGCAGATACTAGATATGGTAATTTAAGTAATTTTGCTACCAGTGAAAATGGTCTTGCTAATACAGTTGCTTTAACAACAGCTAGACAATTTAATTATAGTGCGGGGTTATTTATAAAGTTTCCATTATTTGACGCTATAAACAGAAAAAATCAAATCAAACTAGCCAAATCAGAAGTTGAGGCAGCGAAAAGTATGGCTGTGTTTGAAAAAGAACAGATTAGACAAACGGTTATAGTACGTTATCAAGACTTAATATTTAAACACAAATTACTTCAAATAAAATCTCGAAGTTTAAGTGATGTTAGAGTAAATAGGCAGATGGTTGAAAAAGAATTTAGAAATGGCATAGTTCCGCTATCAGAATATGTAAAAATTAATAACATAACAGCAGACATAGAAGCTGCTTACGAAAAAGCAATGTCTGAATTTATCATAGCTAAACAATTGTTAGAAGACATGGCTGGATTTGAATTTAATTTAATA
Source organism: uncultured Polaribacter sp. (assembly GCA_964275545.1). Taxonomy (GTDB): domain Bacteria; phylum Bacteroidota; class Bacteroidia; order Flavobacteriales; family Flavobacteriaceae; genus Polaribacter. Next base: position 41,000 of record CAXYCO010000037.1, on the reverse strand, counting down.
TATTTAAATTAAAAATATAACTAGAATCAAATTTGTAAAAAATGTTTAAGATCTACAAAAATGGATATAAGAGACTACAGTAAATATTTTGCAATTGTACCAAATGATTTGAGTATCGGTGAGCTGAAACATTTGCAGACGTACTTTGCCTTATTGCGGAAAGTTGATAAACCTATTGCAAGTTTAGTAATTCCCATATATAGAGCGAAAGAAACCTTACTAGCACATATTATCTCTTTGTCTAATTTAAGTACAATCATTCCATATGAAGTGCTTTTTATTGATAACAATGCAGACGAGATTACTTTAAATATTTTAAATCAATTGGGAGCCACGGTAATTCAGCAGCCAAAACAAGGTATTACTTATGCCCGACAGAAAGGTTTGGAATGTGCAAAAGGTGAAATTATGTGTACTATGGATCCAGACACCATTTATGATCCATCTTATATAGATAGAATGGTACTTCCTTTTTTTAAAGAAAAAGAACTAGTGCTGTGTTATTCTATTTCTAAAAGTTACGAAGATAATTTTCAATTGGGCCTTAGAATGCAACTAAGGAATTGGATTAAAAAAACCTATTATCAATGGAAGTTATCTCAAGGTTTTGTAACTCGAATAAAGTATGTTAGAGCTGTCGCTATGGCTGTAAGAAAAAATAAGCTTATACCCATCGGTTACCCTACAGATTTAAAATCAGTAGGAGGTTGTGATGATGGTCTTATTGCAGCTCAATTAAACCTTTTCGGGAAATTTAAATGTGTTAATACAAATATATTTACAGCATTACAACCGCCTAGGGAACCAACAAAACCCTACCCATTTTGTAACGAAAAATCTATACCATTTTGATTCTGGCATTTCTTTTAAACAATTTAGCACTGTTAAAAAGTTTAAAGTAGATACTGAATTTAATAAGATTAAAGTTTTTTGATGCAGGTTAAAAAATTTGTGATAAAACCTTAAAACCGGAAAAAATGCAGACCTTATTAATTGCAAATTGGCAATATTATATGGTTGGCACTTTAATTGAATTACTGTTAAAAAATATTTTTAATAGAAATAATAAAAGTAGAAATTGTACCAAGTTGTTAAAGTACCATTAATTTTAGTCTTAATTATTGGCTCATTTAGTATTAGCATTAAAAGCTCATGAAATAGCTATGTATAAATTGATTAATGTAAAAAATATGGCTTGTTTTGTATTTGGTTTAACTCATTCAAATTAAGGAGATGAATATAATTGATTTTGTAAGATTAATTTTAAAGCATATAGTACTAATACTAGTAGTTCCTTTATTGCTAGGTTTTATGGTTATTCTACTTACAATGAATCCTTCACTTAAATTTACTTCGCAAACCGTTTTATATACAGGTCTTGCTACTGGTTCTTCAATTCAGATGGACAAGCAGTTTAACTATCAAGCTACAAATGCTGCATTTGATAATTTAATTAATATTATCAGATCAAGGGAGACACAAGAAGAAGTGGCTGTTAGATTATTTGCCATTCATATTATGCTACCAGAAGCAAATACCAAGTATATTTCAAAGGATTTATATGATAAATTTAAGCTTAAAGTTCCAGAAAATATTTATGATTATATTGATACAGGAAATAGGTACACAGTCACTAAATACGATACCAACATTTATAATAATCCACTTCCTCCGGAAATAAATCGTGACAACTACGAAAAGACAGTTCAAAATTTATTAACATTAATGAGAAGCAGTAGTAATAATTATATCTATATGCTGTTAAATTATGATAGTGACAACCACTATTCTCTAAAAGCTGTATCTGAAATAGAAGTACAAAGAATTAGTAATAGTGATTTAATGAAAATAAGTTACACAGTTAATGACCCTGGTATATGTCAGCAAACGCTAGCTATTTACAATCAAGTTTGTACAATTAATTATAAACGTATACAAGAAAACAGTTCAGATGCCGTTGTTGAATACTTTCAAATTGAACTAGAAAAGGCGAGAGGAAGCTTAAAAAAGGCAGAAGACAAACTTCTTGATTTTAATAAAAGCTCTAATATTATTAACTATTACGAGCAGAGTAAAGCTGTTGCTGTTGTAAAAGAAGAGTTGGAGGTTAGTTATAAGTTGAATAAAGCAAAATTAGCTGGAATTCAAGCTGGAACTAAGCGTTTAGCAGAGAAATTACAACTGCAGGAAGCTATTCAAGAAAAAAATAATAAGATTCTTGAAAAGAAAAAATCATTAGGAGAACTAAATTTTAAAATGGCCTTAGTACAAGCCGATATCAGATCTCGTAATGAAGAAGCCGATATTATAAAACTAGCTGGGTTAAAAAATCAGACAAAGGTATTAACTAATTCTATAAAAAAAAATGTTGATGAGTTATATTCCTACCAAAATTCAATTGACGGTTTACCTATTTCCGAATTACTTCCAGATTGGATGGGTAATGTAGTCGAAGCAGAAAGTCTTAAAGCAACAATTAAAGTTATAGATAAACAAAAAGATGAATTTCAGGAAATATATGCGGAATATGCTCCTGCTGGAGCCAATATTAAAAAAATTGAACGTGAGATTTCTGTTGCAGAGGAAGGATATTTACAGATTCTTCATGGGTTAAGTTTAGCCAAACTAAAATTACAAGACAGTGAAATGTCAACTAGTTTAAAAACTGTTGACGCACCATTTTATCCCTTAACTCCGAACCCAACAAAAAGATCAATATTAATTATTGCAGCTGCATTTTTAGGAGGTCTTTTAACACTAGGGACTATTTTTATAATGGAATATTTTGACGATACACTTAAAAATTCTATCAAAGCAAGTAAAATATTAAAACTACAATCATTAGGTATGATGCCTAAAATAATATTAGATCCTGGAAGTATTAATTTAGGTTTTATTCAAAATAGATTAACAGAGATTATTACTCAAAATATATTGCAATTTCTTAGTACTAATGTTACAGAAAAAAGAGTTAAAACCATTGTCGTTTTTAGTACCCAGAAAATGGAGGGCAAAACTGTTTTAGCGGGAAATATTGCCAAAACATTAAAACAAGAAGGGAAACGAGTATTATTTCTTAATTATGAGGGAAAACAAGAAGATACTAAACAACAACGAAAACCTCCAATTATAAATAAAATTTTAGGCTATCAAGATCAACGTATAGATATTAATAATCCTTTTTTAGCCCATGTATCTAATTACCTTGACAGCTCAGAACATTACTCATATAATATGGGTAATCAATTTTACAATGCAAAAAGTTATACCGATATTCTAGAGCAAGATAATTTGTCTTTAGATTATACACCAGACTTTGTAATAATTGAACTACCAGCTTTAATTTATCATAATTACCCAGCTGAACTAATTACTCAAGCTGATTTAGGTATTCTAGTATGCCGTTCTAATAGGACTTGGTCTGCTTCTGATAAGTCTGCAATAAATAATTTATTAGAAGCATCTGCAGCTAAAATTAAATTTATTGTTAACGGTGTCAATATAAATGAGACTGAATCAATATTAGGAGATCTGACTAAAAAACGAAGTACGCTAAGAAAGAAACTAAAATCAATGTTTAAATTTCATTTTTTTTCACAAAACCAAATTTAATAACAAACGAATGAAAATGCTTAAAAAAATACTCCGTGAGGATAATTTTCTTTCTTTAGCAGGCAATATTGTTATTGCTATTTTAGGTATTGGAGGTTTTGCATTACTAGCGAGAAGTTTATCTTTAGATGTTTTTGGCGAATGGGTCTTATTCATTACAGGAGGTTCTTTTGTAGAGATGTTTCGGTTTGGCATTACTAATACGGGTTTAATACGTTTTTTATCTGGAGCAGATGAAGACTCTAGAATAAAACTAATAGGGTCAAATGCTTTAATTGGTCTAGGAGCAACTATTCTCATAGCGGTTATTTTAGTGTTTTGTTACACGTTTTTTAATAACGCCATTAGTACCTCCGGATATAATTTGTTTTTTAAATGGTATCCATTATTAGCATTTTTAAATCTTCCATGGAATAATGCTTTAGTAGTATTGCAAGCAGATAGAAAGTATGGTAGAATTCTGGCTATTAAATCAATAAATAGCGGGCTCTTTTTTTTAGTAATTTTAATTCATTTCTTTTTTATCGAAATGGGATTAAATGAATTAGTTATAGCCTTACTTATTATAAATGCTTTTACATCTTTGGTAACTATAAGTTTAGGATGGGATGGCACAAAATTAATAACCAAAGCAAGGTCAGAAACTAATAAAATATTACTAGATTTTGGGAAATATACCACGTTTACATTAATAGGCACCAACTTCTTAATAAGTGCAGATACAGTAATTATTAGCTTAAGCCCAATGGGAAGTGCTGCTGTAGCTCTCTATAGTATTCCTTTAAAATTAACTGAATTATTACAAATCCCTTTGCGAAGTTTTGTAGCCACGGCATTCCCTAAAATGTCTAAAGCAAGTGTTCAAGGAAATATTCAAGAAGTAAAAGATTTATTTTATACCTATTCAGGAGCGCTTACCTATTTATTTGTGTTTATGAGTCTATTCACCTTTGTCTTTGCTGAGTTTTTGGTATTAATTCTTTCCGGAGAACAGTTTTTAAAGGTTGATCCACTTACAGGATTTAATGTTGTAGATATTGTTCGTGTGTTTTCTATTTATGGTTTGTTATTACCAATTGATAGAATGACAGGGGTAGGTTTAGATAGTATCAATAAACCAAACATTAATGCTATAAAAGTATGTATCATGTTAGCGGCCAATATTATAGGCGATTTTATAGCTATTTTCATTTTTAAATCATTGATGTTAGTTGCGGTTGCCTCTATTATATTTACCCTAATTGGTATTTGGATGGGTATGTATTTTTTAAATAAAGAATTGACTTTGTCATATAAAGAAATTTTTTCTAGTGGAATTAATTTCTATAAAACCCTTTTTAATAAAGCTACTAATAATCGTTTTACAGGTTATTAGTAGATAATAAAAATAGTTAATTAATGATTAATAGTAATAACATAAACCCTTTTAATAAGATATCAGGTTCGGCTAGTTTAGCCAAACCAAGCGTTCTTTTATTATTAATTTCAGGAATATGTCTTGTAGCTTTAATACTTGCTAAGATGGAGTTAATTGGGGTAGGTTTATTGTTAGCTATCTTCTTTGGTGGAATTTATATCTATTTAGTATTTAAAAATCCAATTCTTGGTTTTTACACCACAATTGGTCTTAATTTTGTAATACTTGGCATGGGTCGTTATGTAAAAGGTTACCCACTAGGTTTTGCCATAGATGGAATTATTATTTTGACCTTTTTAGCGTTAATTTTTTCTAAATTTAGAGAAAGAGTTGATTGGTCTCCAATCAATAAAAATGTTACAATTTTAGCTGTTATTTGGCTGGGGTATTTTATGTTTCAATTGATTAATCCTGAAGCTAGAAGTGTACAAGCATGGATTGCTGGCAGAAGTATAGGGTTTTATTTCTTTTTCTTTGTTATTCTTACCTTCATGTTTATTAACACCAATAAAAGATTAGATACATTTCTATACGTTTGGGGGGTGTTTTCCATACTCGCAACACTTAAAGGTCTTGTACAATTTTTTTTTGGAGTTGATGCCGCAGAGCAAGCTTGGCTAGATGAAGGAGCTGCTAAAACCCACGTTTTATTTGGTAAACTACGAATTTTTTCATTCCTACCTGATGCTGGAAATTTTGGTGCAAATCAAGGTTATTCAGCAGTGGTAGCTATTATTTATTCTATGACTAAAAAGGGTCTTCCTAAAATCTTCTTTATTACCGTGGGAGTGCTTGGTTTATATGGAATGTTGATATCAGGTACAAGAGGTGCTATAGCAGTGCCTTTCGCTGGTTTCATGACATTCTTTATTTTAAGAAAAAACATTAAAGTGTTTGGTGCTGGTATATTTATGGTTGCAGTGATTTTTGTGTTTTTTAAGTTTACAATGATTGCCAATGGAAATGAACAAATACGAAGAATGAGAACTGGGTTTGATACTAATAATGCATCCTTCCAAGTTAGAAAAACAAATCAAGCAATTCTCAAAGGATATCTTGCTTCTAGACCCTTTGGTGCTGGTGTTGGTCATGCAGGCGATAAAGCACAACGTTTTATACCAAATGCATTTCTTTCTCATGTAGCTACAGATAGCTGGTATGTTATGATTTGGGCAGAGATGGGTATCATAGGTTTGACGTTACATCTAATTATTTTGTTTTATGTTATAGGAATGGGATCTTTTAAAGTCATGTTCAGAATTCGAGATCCAATAACAAAGTTGAAAATGAGTGCTTTAATTTCAGGCATGGCAGGAGTTATGTTAGCATCTTATGGTAATGAAGTATTAGGCCAAATGCCAACATCTTTACTAATTTATGCTTCTATGGCAATCATGTCGAACCAAAAAATTTTTGAGGAACCTAGTGTAGAGAAAGAAGCTAAATTAATTAGTATATAACATAAGCCAAAGAATTAAAATAGTATTTAAAATATACAGAACCCCTTAAAGAAGAACCAATGAAAATAGGAATAGAAGGTCAACGTATTTTTCGTAAAAAGAAACACGGCATGGATATGGTTGCTTTGGAGCTTATTAAAAATCTCCAAATTATAGATCATGAAAATGAATATTTCATCTTTGTAAAACCTGATGAAGATAGTTCAGTACTCAAGGAGACACCTAACTTTAAAATCATAGAGTTAAATGGTGGCCCTTATCCTACTTGGGAACAAATAGCATTACCTAAAGCTGCAAAAAAATATGGTTGTGATGTGTTGCACTGTACTAGTAATACGGCACCTTTCTTTACAAACATTCCTCTAATTATGATTCTACATGATATTATCTATATGGAAAGTAGTTATTTGAAAATATTAAAAAGTAGTGCCACTATATATCAGAAATTTGGAAATGTATATAGAAAACTTGTGGTACCTCGCGTTGTAAAAAAGAGTAAAAAAGTAATTACGGTGTCTCACTTTGAGAGAAATAGAATTGGAGAGTTTTTTGGTATAAAAGGTAACAAAAAACTTGATGCTATTTATAATGGTGTAAGCGAGCATTTTAAACCTGTTACGAATAAAGAAGAACTTCAACGAGTAAAAGAAAAATATAATTTGCCTGATAACTATTTCTTTTTCTTAGGGAATACAGATCCTAAAAAGAATACAAAAGGAACCTTAAAAGCCTTTTCAGATTTTTTAAAGGAAACAGGATCTGACCATAAACTTGTCATGTTAGATTTCGATAAAACCGAGCTCAATAAGCTTTTAATTGAAATTGAAGACACAAGCCTTATTAACAAAATCTTTTTAATGGGTTACGTAATAAACACAGATTTACCAGTTTTTTATTCGCAATGCGACGTCTTTTTGTATCCCTCACTTCGGGAAAGTTTTGGTATACCAATGTTAGAAGCTATGTCATGCAATGTACCAGTGATTTCATCAAACACATCATCAATGCCAGAAGTTTCAGGAGAAGCAGCACACATTATTAACCCCTTTAATCCAGAAGAAATTACGCAAGGGCTTATCTATATTTTAAATAATGAAACGTATAGGAATTCACTTTGTCATAAAGGTTTAGAGCGCAGTAAACAATTCTCTTGGTATAATATGGCAAAAGAGTATCTGAAACTTTATGAATTAATTCATTTAGAGCATTCAAAAGGGAAATAAATAATTTATTCTCACACCAGCTGTATGAAAGAAGAACCAATCAAAATAAACCCAATGAAAAAAAAAATTAAAGTTTTAGAAAGCATTCGTCAAGGAAAAATAGGAGGTGGAGAAACACATGTTTTAGATTTAATAAGCCATATTGATAAAACACAATTTGAACCTATTGTTTTATCTTTTACAAATGGCCCTATGGTTGAAAAAGCAAAAAATATTGGTATTGAAGCACATGTTATTTATACAGAAATACCCTATGATATAAGAGTTTGGAATAAAGTAAAGCAATTTATGATTGATCATAAAATTGATATTGTACATGCACACGGTACAAGAGCAAATTCTAATGTTTTTTGGGCAGCAAAAAAGCTAGGGCTACCAATAATCTATACAGTTCATGGGTGGTCTTTTCATCAGAATCAAAAACTATTGGTTAAAATGTTAAGAATAAAAAGTGAAAGTTTCTTAACAAAAAAAGCAAATGTTACTATTGCCGTTTCATATAGTAATCAAAAAGATGGTATTGATTTATTTGGAATGAGTAACTCTCAGGTAGTTAATTATGGAATTGATACCGAAAAATATAACCCTGCAAATGATTTGCCTGATTTACGTAAAGAACTCGGTTTACCAGAAAATAAAACAATTGTAGGTTTCTTAGTAAGAATGACGATTCAAAAAGATCCTTTAACATTAATTAGAGCCATTAGAAGAGTAAAAAATAAAACAAATGAGATCGTATTCCTTTTAATGGGAAATGGAGATTTACTGGAAGATGCTAAAGCTTTAGTTAAAAAATTAGATATTGAAGATATGATTGTATGGTCTGGTTTCAGACAAGACATACCTAATGTGTTAAACACTATCGATATTTATACTTTACCATCATTATGGGAAGGTTTGCCAATTGGTTTATTAGAAGCTATGACAATGGCAAAACCAATTGTTGCTACTGGAGTAGATGGATCTAAAGAAGCGATTAAAGATGGCGAAAATGGAATTTTAATTGAGTGTGGTGATGATGAAAGTTTAGCCAATGCTTTTATTGAACTGCATCAAGATAAAAACAAAATGGCTGAATTTGGAAAAAAATCAAGAGAAATTATTTTAAAAACGTATGCTGTTGATCGAATGTGTAGAGAAACAGAAGCTATTTATTTACAACACCTTTAAAATCTTAAATTATGATTAAAGGAAAAAATATAGTCATTGTTGGAATGCAATCGTGGGATATATCCATAGGTAGTAATTGTAAAAATATTGCAACAGTACTTGCAAGAAATAACAAGGTTGTTTATGTAAATGTGCCTTTAAATAGAAAAACGTATTTAAAAAGACCTATAACAGACTCAAATGATTTAAAGAGACTTTCTGTGTTGAAAGGTGAAGAATCCGGTTTAGTAAAATTAAATGATTCTTTTTGGTCGTTTTACCCGAAAATTATTTTCGAATCTGTCAATTGGATTAATAATAATTTATTATTTGATTTTTTCAATAAACTTAATACTAAGAGATTAGCTTCGGAGATAAAAAGAATTACTGAAGAATTAGAATTTGAAGATTACATATTATTCAATGATAGTTTAATGTTTAAAGGGGCTTATTTTAAAGAACTGTTAAACCCTGAATTATCAATTTATTATATTAGAGATAACTTAATTACGCAAGATTATTTTAAAAAACACGGAGTAAGGTTAGAGAAGAAAACGATAGAATCTGCAGATTTAATAGTTTCAAACTCACCTTATTTAAGAGATTATGCAAAACCTTATAATCCCAAAGCTTATTATGTTGGACAAGGGTGTGATTTAGAGCTTTTTAAACCATCTGATGTTGTTGAGCCTACTGATTTAGCAAAAATTAAAGGTGTTAAAATTGGTTATATAGGCTTCTTAACTGAGATGCGATTGAATATTAATTTGTTGATTGAAATTGGAAAAACGAAAACAGATTGGCAAATAGTCTTAGTTGGACCGGAAGACACTGCTTTTGAAAATAGCGAGTTGCATCAGTTAAGCAATGTTCATTTTTTAGGAAGTAAAAATGGAGATGAACTTCCGGCTTACATAAAATATTTTGATATATGTATGAATCCGCAATTAGTTAATGATTTAACTATAGGTAATTACCCACGAAAAATTGATGAGTATTTAGCCATGGGGAAACCAACTTTAGCCACTCAAACACCAACAATGGAAATATTTAAAGATCACGTTTATTTAGGTAAAACGGCAACAGATTATATACACCTAATTAACAAGGCATTAAAAGAAAATAGTCCAGAAAAAGAACAAGATCGAATTGCTTTTGCTCAAGGTCATACTTGGGAAAATAATCTAGAAGAAATTGATAAGGCAATTCAGCAGTTAAACTAAAAACCATGGAAATTAAATCTCAGCAACCAATGGTATCGATCGTAAGTGTAAACTATGATCAGCCACAAGTTACTTGCGAAATGTTAGAATCTTTGCGCCTGGTTACATATTCTAATTTTGAAATATTAATTGTAGATAATGCTTCTCCCACAAAATCTCCAGATATTATTAAAGAAAAATATCCAGAAGTTCAATTAATAGTAAGTGAGAAAAATTTGGGTTTTGCTGGCGGTAATAACATTGCTATAAAACAAACAAAAGGAGATTATATCTTGTTATTAAACAATGATACTGAAGTGAAGCCAGACTTTTTGGAAAGCTTAGTGGAGTTGATGGAATCTGATAAAAAAATAGGGATTGCAAGCTCCAAAATTCTTTATTTTTATGAAGATAATATGATACAATACGCAGGAATTGCTGCTTTGAACCCCATTACTTCAAGAGGAGAAAGTGATGGAGATAAAGAAATAGATAATGGTCAATATAATGAAGTTAAAGAAACATATTATCCTCATGGTGCTTGTATGATGATACGAAAAAGTGTCGTAGAAGAAATAGGATTATTATATGAAGGTTATTTTCTATATTATGAAGAATATGATTTTGCAGACAGAGTGAGGCAAGCAGGGTATAAAATTTATTTCCAACCGAACTCTTGCATCCTTCATAAGGAATCTATTTCTACCGGTAAAAATAGTCCTTTAAAAACCTATTATTTAAATAGAAATAGAGTGTTGTTTTTGCGAAGAAATAGTCATGGAATTACGTTTTTACTTGCATTGATTTTTTTCTTTATGATTTCGCTTCCAAAAAATACTATTAAATATTTATTTAATAAAAAGCATTTGTCTGCTTTATATAGAGGAGTCGTTTGGAATATTAGCAATTTTAATATTAATAAAAATCAACAGTTATGATAGTACTTGAAATACTACACTACCTTTTATTATTATATTTAGGAGCATCCGTTTTGTTTTTAATTTCGTACGCTATATTTGGGCATTTCCCTAGAAAAGTAAAAAAACCTTTGACAAATAAACAGCATAGATTTGTAATGTTTATTCCTGGTTATAAAGAAGATGCGGTTATTTATAATGTTGCTAAAGAAGCTTTAAATCAAGAGTATCCAGCAGAACTATTAGATATAATAGTTATTGCTGATTCTTTTGAGCAAAAAACATTAGATGATTTAAATTCATTACCAATTACAGTAAATGAGGTTTCTTTTGAGAAGAGTACAAAGGCTAAAGCATTAAATAAAACAATGGCAGGGTTGCCTGATGATTTATATGATGTGGTGTTAATATTAGATGCTGATAACGTCTTGGCTCGTGATTTTATTATGAAAATAAATGATTCAATTAATGCAGGTTATCATGTGGTACAAGGACATAGAGCTGCTAAGAACATCAAAGGTTTTGCTATGTTAGATGCTATGAGTGAAGAAATCAATAATAATATCTATAGCAAAGGACATCGTGCTATTGGTATGTCTTCTAGGTTAGCGGGTTCAGGAATGGCATTTTCTTATATGTTGTATAAGAATACTATGAGTAAAATTGATTCTGTTGCTGAGGATAAAGAGGTAGAATTAAGATTGTTAAAAAAAGGATATAAGTTTGAGTATAGAGACGACGCTATTTGTTATGACGAAAAAGTAAGCCAGGCTAATGTGTTTAATAATCAGAGAAGTAGATGGATTTCAGCTCAGTATTATTATCTTAAGAAAGATTTTTTACCAGCGATTTGGCATCTTATTTCTAAAGGTAATTTAGATTATTTTGACAAGGCTTTTCAAATGATGTTACCACCGCGATTAATTTTACCAGGCTTTTTATTTTTTGCTGCTATCATTGCTTTTTTCGTAAGCCCTGAGCTTTATTTTTATGTCTGGACAGGAATCTTTGTAGCTAACATAGTATCCTTTGCAATTTCAATACCAAGAAAGTTTTATTCAGTTGAAATGATTTATGCCTTTATGAAGTTGCCGAAAGCTTTTTTGGGAATCTTTATAGCTTTATTTAATATGAGAGGGGCAACTAAAACCTTTATTCATACGCCTCATACAAATGATGAATCAGAAAAAATTAATTAATTAATTATGGGTGTATTTAGTAAATTGAAAAATGAGTACATGAGATTGAAAGAAGATTCTCCTTTAAGAAATCCTACCGTGTTGCTATTTAAAAGGATTTGGGGAGTATTTTGGAGAGTGGTTTTAGGTAAGTTTTTTTTAAGAAACTGTAAAACAGGAAGGTTGTGTACTACTAGAGGAATTCCAAGAATTGATGTCCATGGTGAAATAATTATGGGAGACAGGGTTAAGGTTTGGTCACATATTCATAAGACAGAACTTCATGCTGGAGGAAAAGGGAAACTTATTATAGGAGATAATACATTTATTAATTGTGGAGTTACTATATCAGCGAGTTCCCAAATAAAAATAGGAAAAAACGTAGAAATTGCTCCCGGTGTAGTTATGATGGATAGTGATTTTCATAATGTTGATGGTAATGATGCTGAAGTAGTTCCAAAGCCTATTACAATTGGAGATAATGTTTGGTTATCAACGAGAGTTATTGTTTTAAAAGGAGTAACAATAGGAGAAGGGTCTACTATTGCAACCGGAGCTGTGGTAACAAAAGATATCCCTCCTTATTCAATAGCAGCAGGAGTTCCAGCAAAGGTGATAAAAAGTTTGAAATAATAATATCACCTAATTTTATAAATTTAAGATATGAAAAATCAAAGAATTTACTTAATCGGAATGTCTATTAGTATAATACTACTTTACGCTTGTAATTAGGTATAAAAAAGAAAAGATTATGAGTAGAAAAAACGGAATCTTCCTAAAATATATGGTGTTTTAAATGGAAGCATAGAGATAAAAAGCTAAACTATACATATGAAATATTGTTAACCTTGAAAGAGTATTAAATAAGAATAATCACGAAACCAAGTTTTGGTAAAAGCATAAATATATATTATGGATACATTAAAAATATTATTTTGGATACTATTATTTATAATCGTTTACACCTATGTGGGTTACGGTATTTTATTATTTATAATCATTAAAATAAGACGATTTTTTAAGATTGGAAAGAAGGTAGAGATAGACCCTTCTTATGAGCCAGAAGTAACCTTATTTATTCCAGCTTATAATGAAAAGGATTATGTGGAAGCAAAAATGAAAAACTCTCTTGAGCTAGAATACCCTAAAGAAAAATTAAACATTGTTTGGGTTACCGATGGTTCTGACGATGGTACGCCTGATTTGTTAAAAGGCTACCCAAATACAACCGTGCATCATCTAGACGAGCGTAATGGTAAAATTGGCGCTATGAATAGAGGTATGGATTTTGTTAAATCACCCATCGTTGTTTTTAGTGATGCCAATACCAATCTCGGAAAAGAATCGATAAGGCGTATTGTTAATTTATTTGGCAATCCGAAGGTTGGATGTGTATCCGGTGAAAAACGAATCATTGATAATGAAAGTGACGTTGCTTCTGGAGCAGGAGAAGGTTTGTATTGGAAATACGAATCAACCTTGAAAAAATGGGATGCAGAATTGTATTCAGTAGTTGGAGCAGCTGGTGAATTATTTGCCATTAGGACAGAATTATATAGACACGTAGAGAAAGATACGTTACTTGACGATTTTGTAATTTCATTACGCGTTGCCCAGAATGGATATACAATACAATATGATCCTGAAGCATATGCTATTGAAACAGCTTCTATAAATGTAAAAGAAGAATTAAAACGAAAAATTAGAATTTCGGCAGGTGGTATTCAATCAATAGTACGATTGCGTTCTCTACTTAATATTTTTAAATATGGAACACTTTCTTTTCAGTACATATCACATCGTGTTTTGAGATGGACTTTGACACCTTTGTGTTTAATGTTGCTGATACCAATATCTATAATATTGGCAATGGATGAAGGTGTTTTTGATTTCGGTTTATATGCTTTGTTTTTTTGGTTTCAATTAACATCTTATGCTGCAGGATTTTTAGGGTGGATTTTAAAAAATAAAAAAATAAAGGTGAAGGTTCTATTCGTACCCTATTATTTCCTTATGATGAATTTATCTGTGGTCCTAGGATTTTTCAGATATCTTAATAATGAGCAATCTGTTAATTGGGAAAGAGCAAAAAGAGCCGTTTAATTATTAGTTAAAACTACTAACAAAAATATTATGAAGATTGGGATAATTATAGTGTTTGAATTAATCAATAAATCGATAGGTATAAACGAGTTTGTAGATTATTTTAACAAATCAGAAAAAGTTAAATTTTGTCTTGTTAATAATAATAATAATAATAGGAATGATGTGTTCATTGAAAACCTTTTAAATAAAGTAGCGAATCGCTGTGACAATGTTACTGTAGTCAATGTGAAGAAGAGTAGCGTAGCTCATGCAGCTGCTATTCGTTATGGCGCTAGGTATTTGAATAGTCATTTTAATTTAAAACATTTAGGGTACATAGAAAATTCTGAACATTTGGATATTATAAGTTGTTTGGGTTTTTTTAATGTATATAAGGAAAATATTAAACAAGATTTGATTACAAAAAAGTCTCAAGCAGTAAAAAAATCATTTCTAAAAAACATATTTTCGGTGGCATCTTATATTATCAAGTTTAATAAAGATTTTGGCAACTTAGCAAAAAGTTAATAGTCAATTCTTTTACCTCAAGACTTCATAATAACACTATGTTTTCTTTCGAGGTGCTAATGGATACTTAACTATTTGTTTTATCAAATGAATGTTTAGACTAGGGTGTCCAATTTTTAGGTATAAAGAACCTGATATAAACCAATCTTTGTTAATGAAATTTATTCACACTTTACACGTAGCAATCGAAAACTAAGAAATTATGAGAATAGGTATAGAAGCTCAACGTTTATTTCGTCCTCATAAGTATGGAATGGATAGAGTTGCACTTGAATTAATACTAAACCTTCAAGTAATAGACACAGAAAATGATTATTTCATTTTTGTAAAACCTGACCAAGATACATCCGTAATTAAAAGTACAGCAAACTTTAAAGTTGTAGAAATTCCAGGAGGTCCTTATCCATTGTGGGAGCAATTTAAGTTGCCTAGAATAGCAAAATCATACAACTGCGACATATTGCACTGTACTAGTAATACTGCTCCTTATTATAAAAGCATCCCTTTAATTACAACACTACATGATATCATTTACATGGAAGGTAGCATATTAAAGTTGTTACTAAATAAAGCATCTCTGTACCAAAAATTTGGCAACCTATATAGAAGAATTATCGTTGGTAAGGTGGTACAAAATAGTAGACGTCTTATCACGGTTTCAAATTTCGAGAAAGAGAACATCACTAATTTTTACAAGCTAAAAAATAAAGATATTCAAACAGTCTATAATGGAGTGAATCAAAAATTTACTGTCAATATTGATGCTGATCATAAGACCAGGGTAAAAGTTAAGTATGAATTGCCAGAAAATTACATGCTGCATATTGCGAATAAAGACCCAAGAAAGAATACGAAAAAAGTACTCATGGCATTTAATGAATATTTGAAAAGGACTACGAATACTCAAAAGCTCTTAATGCTCGGTTGTAAAGATGCTGACTTAAAAATTATGCTAAACGACATGGAAGCTATAGATCTTTATGAACATATTATTATAACTGGATATGTTTCAGATGAAGACTTGCCTGTATTGTACCAGATGTCACAGCTTTTTTTATTCCCCTCTTTGAGAGAAGGATTTGGAATTCCAATTATAGAAGCCATGGCATGTGGTGTTCCGGTAATTACATCTAATACATCTTCAATGCCCGAGGTAGCTGGTAATGCAGCACATTTAATAGATCCAAATAAAACAGATGACATCTATGAAGGAATGTTTAAAATCATGTCTGACGAGAACTATAAAAATGAATTAATTAAAAGAGGTCTAAAACGAAGTAAACAATTTTCTTGGAATAGCATGGCGTATCAAGTTTTAGAGCAATATGAACAATTGTATAAAGAAATAAACACCTAAAGTTATGATAAAAGAAAGAGATATTGTCATTATGGACGCTCAGTCAATAGATGGGATTGAAAGAAAAGAGCCCAGAAAATAACAGAAGTGAATTGCTTTTTATCAAGGTCATACTTGGGAAAATAATGTTAAAGAAATTAAACTAAAAATTAAAAAAATTATGGATGCAAAACCTCAACAACCAATGGTATCGATTGTAAGTGTAAACTAAGATCAACCCAAAGTTACTTGTGAAATGCTAGAATCTTTGCGAAAAGTTACGGATCCTAATTTTGAAACTTTAATTGTAGATAATGGTTCTCCTACAACTTCTCCATATATTATTAAAGAAAAGTACCCAGAAGTTCAATTAAAAATAAGTAAGAAAAATTTAGGTTTTGCTGGGGGTAACAACATCACCTTAAATATACAATCATTTGAAATAGATAGCACAACAGGGTCGAGTAGAGTAGCAGATGGACTCGCTTTTATAAAATAAAACAACCTTATTTTTTAGCAAATTTTAATCTACTTCAGGTGGTATCTCAACTGTATTTATTAATAGTATTCCAGCAGATTTTATTCATATTCTAGTGATGATTCCTTCCACGATAGTTTGCTGTACGAATATAATTAGTAAAAATATTCACGATATATACTGATGAGGTTAAAATATAAAACAACGGTCTATTTATCTTCAGTATTAGGTATTCTAACTATTAAAAAATGTTAATTATAGAAAATCTCAAATTTCAATACATTATAAGTATAAATTTAAATTTTAAGAAATTAAAAACTCCAATATGATATCAAGAAATTCAAGTTGTTTTATCTATTTAGTACTAATAATAATAATCATTTCATGTTCCAAACCAGAAATAAATGAACCTGTTTCTACTAGTACAAATATTGATGGGATAAGCATACCTGAGGGATTTGATTTTAAAACTTACAGAGCTGTAAACATTAATATACATGATAATACGCCCTATGTTATGTATGATATCTATGCGTATTCGGAAAATCGTTACTCTATCGGTTTTCAAACTTTTGAAAACCAAGTTGGTGAAATAGAAACGGAAGAAGTTTTTAAAAATGATGTAATGAATAAGTTGATTTTTTCTGGAGTTCCAGAAAATGGTATTTTAGAACAATTGGTGAACGTGCCAACCTTCTGTGATAAAATCTATATCCGTAGAAATGAAAATTTGAATTTTTCATCTTCGATTCAATCTATTGATAACAATCAAATAAATTATTCTTATTCAGCTCCTTCTGAAAAAATAATGCAAAAAACTGATATTGTAAATGACTATTTGTATTGTGTAAATGGATCTGGAGAATTATTTCAAGTGGATCCACTCACTGGACTTCTCACTGATTTGTCAGACATGCCAATGGGCAGTTACACATGTGCCATAGATCAAGCTAATAAATTATTGTATTCTATTGGAAGGAGTAGTCCTTATCCTTTAATGAAATATTCCATAGAGGGAGATTCATGGGAAACAATTGCGAACTTAGGAATTGGAGGTCCTCGACTTGATTTTAATATTGATGACGGTTTACTATACTTTTCAAAACATAACAAATTATACACCTTTGACCCACTTACTGGAGCCAATCTAAATATATGGGATATTAACGGATTGCATAATACATCAGGAGGTGATTTGGCTTTCTCAGAAGATGGAAAATTGTTTTTGTGTTCATTTTCTGGTTTGTATCTGTTAGAATTAAATGGAAATAATGAATACGATAGTACACGTATAAGTGCCGATAATTTGCCATTCCAACCTACCTCAATGACCTTTGATTCAAATCAAGAATTATGGTTAGCTAATAATGCAAATAGTTCTGATTTAATAATTATGGATACGCAATCGGGAGGATGGCAATATCGGTATGGGGTAAATGCTGGAAATAATACTGATTTAGGCAGAACAATAAATGATTTAACAACTTTTAGAGTGTTTTCAGAAAGTACTGATGATATAGATACAGATGGAGATGGAATCTTAGATCGAGATGATTCATATCCAAGTGACCCAGATAAAGCATTTGAAGTTTTTACACCGAGTAAATATGGAAAGGGTACCATAGCATTTGAGGACTTATGGCCATCAAATGGAGATTATGATTTTAATGATTTAGCACTAAATTACCAGGCTATTGCCATTTTAAATTCAAATAATTTGGCAGTACAAGTTGATTTTATCTGTAGGGTAAAATCCAATTCAGCAGGATATACCAATGGTATTGGAATTCAGATAGAAGGCTTAAATAGTTCTCAAATTCAAAATGTAGTCGGCACAGTGTATTCAGAAAATTACATTAATCTTAATGGAAATGGTACTGAAGCGAATCAAGACAAAGCTGTAATTATTTTAACAGACAACGCAGATAATTTAGTAAGTGAAAATATCATATCTGTTATTTTTAATGCCCCTTTAAGTACAGAAACTCTTGGTGCAGCGCCATTTAATCCTTTTATAATTGCAAATATGATTAGAGAAAATGAAATTCATTTACCCTATTCTAATACAACTGATTTAGGCAACAATTTGATTTCAATAAGTGGAATAAACGATGACTTAAATGGAGATTATATATCAGAAAATGGGTATCCATGGGCTATTAGTATAATTCACGATTTTAAAGTTCCAAAGGAGTCCATACGAATTAATGATGCTTATAACCATTTCACAGATTGGGCTACATCAGGCGGGCTAGAATTTACAGATTGGTATAAAGACAACCCAGGTTTTAGAAATGATAATATGTTGAAAGATTGAGAAATGATTATTTATTAAACGTAAAAATTGCATTAAAATAATTAAGGATAACAGAACTTTTAATACTCGATAATAGTCATAGTTTACACAAGTTAAAAATTAGGGTTTACACAATTACGAGCTTACCACCTTTTTAGACTAAACTTTAAATGAATTTAGGTTTCTTTTACAATGATAAGTACTTACTTTATAAGGAGATTTAACTCCTGTTATTTCAAATAGTTCTTGGCAACAATATAGGAAGAGTAGACTTATAAGTACATTGGATTTAAAATTCAAAAATACGTTATAATTCTCCTTTTTTTCTATCTAAAAATATTTAATACCTATTACATAAACACATTCGTTTTAATAGGAAATCGTTTTGCAAGATGAAAACCTATGTTGGGAAATTAACAATTGAATGGTATGAGAAAACATGTAAAATATACAATTGAGTCGATCAAAATAGGCGGTTTTAAATTATTCTTAATTTCCTTAAAATATTTTCTTCTAAAAAAAGTACCAAAAAATAACATTCGAATAAATAATTCAATAATGGGTATATATTCTTGCAGAGAAAATACTACCGATTTTATGTATGCTTTTTTCAGCTACGAAAATAAAATTAAATCAAAAATTATATCTACTATAGATGACTTTGATACTTTTATTGATATCGGTGCATGTATTGGCGATTATTCCATTTGGTTGACTAAAAACAATCTGAAATGTTTTGCTTTTGAACCAAACAATGATAATTATAATAGCCTCATAAATAATATTGAGTTAAATAATTTAACAGAATCAATAGAAACTTATAATTATGGACTTGGTAAAAAGACTGAGAAAGTATTTTTTGAAACCAACATTACAAATCGAGGATATTCCGGTAAATACGCAAATTTCAAAGAAGGTTTAAAGGAAGAAGTTGAAATTAAAACATTTGACGAAATATTTGAAAGTATGGGTATTAGCTACAATCAGTCAATCATTATAAAGATAGATGCAGAGGGTATGGAAGCTGAAATCATTGAGGGAGCCATGAAATCTTTTTCAAAAATCAGAAAAATCTTTTTAATATTCGAATCTCACACAGGAGCTGATATAATTTTAAAAAAACTAATGGAAATTGCTTCCTACCAAATAATTGAATTAGATGCATTAAATATGGGAGTACTTATAAACAACACTACCAAAGAACTGAGCTAAAATAAAAAAAGA
The DNA here is from genome assembly GCA_964275545.1 of uncultured Polaribacter sp. Lineage (GTDB taxonomy): Bacteria > Bacteroidota > Bacteroidia > Flavobacteriales > Flavobacteriaceae > Polaribacter. Next base: position 20,895 of record CAXYCO010000037.1, on the reverse strand, counting down.
CTTTTCTTTATTAATTTTGCACACTATTATGCTAGGCTTAAAATGCTATTATTTAGTATTTTAAGCTTTTTGTTTTTTTATTTTAAAACCTTTTTTTTAACAATATATAGCAACAATACGCTAAACTACTCATCGGTGTGTTAATGCCAGCCAACGATACCAAAAAGGTACTTAAAGAAAAGCTCATTTTTATTTCAATTAAGAATTTAAGTTTGTTAAAGTAAATAGTTAGACAAACCAATTTAAATCTTAAAAAAATGAAAAAGCATGTGTTATTATTTAGTCTGGTAGCAATTTTATTTCAAAGTTGTATTAAAGATATTATAGAAGATTCTTCAGAAGAAATAGCAGTGAATGTTGAAGGTATTAAATCATTAGTTGTTCCAGATGGACATGATTTAAGACCATTGACTTTACAGAATACGAACATAAAATTATCAGAAAATTCTCGTGCAGATGTGGTGAAAGTAAGAATATTTAAAATTGATAGTGATGTTAAAAAGTTATTATATCAGGGGTCTATAGATAGAGGAAATTCAATTAACAATCTTATTAAGAGTTCCTAATCACACAGACTTAGTATCTGTTGAAGCAGATTTAGCGACCAATACAAGAGAGTGGGTAATAACGCCAGGTGAATTGGAAAATCTAACTATAGAGGATGATATTGAAGCCGAATCAAGAGCAACCGATAAATATACATCTTCTAACACAAGCCAAAAACAACCTAATGAATCGGATCCACCAACTTGGAATTGTAACAATTACTCAGAATTTAGTGGCAACGACAACGGTAATTTCAAAATAACAAGCAATTCAACACAGGGAATTCATATCACTAAAAATACAAGTATCTACATCTGCAGTGGAGGCTCTTGGAATCCAACTTTTTTTACTGATTGGAATGCTAAATTGACTATTTATGTAGCCAGTGGGGCCAGTTTATCTATCAATGGGGCAATATATTCAACCATATATAACGAAGGTACTTTTAATGGAGTAAATACGGTCTTCCAAAATAATAGTGAATTTGACAATTGGGGAACTACTACTATTACCGGAACCCTGAGTATATTTTCTGATGAAATAAATATTTTTGGAGGTACATGTGATGTTTCAGGAAATTTAAATATGCAGGGAGAATTTGATAACGAGGGAGGAACTTTAAATATTGTTGGGAATGTGACCGTTTTAGATAAATTGCACAACAAAGATGGGTCTACACTTACAGTTGGTGGAAATTTTACTGTTAATGGTGGTGAATTTAAAAATGATTGTAAAACTATTATTGCCGGTAACTTCGTAAACAATTTAAAAGTAGAATTTAAAAATGCTTCTTACACAGAAATCACTGGTAGCTTTATTAGCAATGTATATGCGGATCAAGTAACAATTAAACAAGGTTCAATATTTAAAAGTGCTAGTATAACATCTGTGGGAAACATTAAAGGAGATAATACCTATTCGGTTATAGAAACTGGTTCTATAAATTTTACCGGATATGGGAAAAAGTTTAAAGGAAAATTAGATATTTGTTCAAATAGCTATAACAGCAGTATGGGTAATAGTAATGTTATTAGTACCTGTGACACTTTTATTTCATCAAGCACTTGTTCACTTGGATATAACAACGTTGTTGATGATGATAATGATGGTTCTATCTCAGGTGTTGATGTTGATGATACGAACCCAAATGTTGCTACCTATAATTATCCGCAGGGTGAAAATACTTTTTTTACAACGATATACGAAGATTTATATCCGTGCATGGGAGATTATGACTTAAATGATTTTGTTCATAATTACAGCTATAGAGAGGGCATTAATAATGGAGATAATAATGATGGACAAAACACTTACATAACGGAGATTAAGTTTGACTATAAATTTCCAGCGGTAGGAGCCGCTTTCAATAATAGTTTTGTTTTAAGAGTTATTGACCAAGATAATAATGCCGTCATAAGTTTAGATAGTTCGGAACGTTATGATAGTAGTGAAATAACAAGACTACATGATAGCCAAAATAATACAACGTTATTTGTTTTTGATAATATAAAAAGTATTTACACTGATAATCCAGGTGCCATTATTAATACAGCTCGCATTGATTATTCAGATATCCCAACAATATCAGGAACAGTTTCTAATATAAACGGTGCTTATGACGAATTTATACTAAAGGCTGGAGAATCAGATCAAGAGGTACATCCCTTGTATAATGCGTTACACGCAAATTATTCGGCCCTAAATTTACCATCAATGTTTAATGATTCTAATAATTTTTTAAAATGTGATGATAACTCTTCAGGTAATAATAATTTCGTAAATGTTAATGGATTTCCATGGGTATTAAACGATTTACCAGTCGATTTGCCTTGGCCAAAAGAAAATATTTCAATCTTAGATGCGTACCCTAATTTCGATGATTTTGTAATTTCAGATCCCACATTAGACTGGTATTCCAATATTAATGGAAACAGAGTAGCGGAAAAAATAATTATAATTGATTAATTATTGGAAGCGAGTAACACAACTCAATAATAAATCCTATTTATTATTGAGTTGTTTTCGTTTTTAATCTAACTCTCTTTAATTTTTTTTTCAAATCCATACTTATGGCTTTTAGTGCTTTTTTCGATTTATAATTCACTTCGTTTTTCTTTAGTTTTTCAATTTATATTTTTCTAAGTTTGAGTGAATTCGGTCAGCGTTTTATTTCGTAAACTTTTTTAATTCCGATTGAGTGAGTAATTCTGCAACTTGTTAAATTCCGATTCAATTCGGGTTTTGCTTTTCAATTCAGTTTTGGATTCCGCAAACGAGCTAAAAGTTAAATTTCTTTTTTTATAAAATTAGACTATTGATTTATTTTTAAGTTCCAAATACTTTTTGTCATTACGTTTAAAAGAGAAACGAGCTGAAAAAATTCCTAATATTGAGGATATTGAATACAGTATAATAAAATCTTTCAAAATTTTCATTGAAAAAACAAATCGATTATCATTTAATTCAAAGAGTATCATAAATATTGAAAATGGAAGAGCCCAATAAAGCATTCCTTTAATTAGTAAATATTTCAATTTGTTTTTTCTTTTACTTTCCCATTTCTTGTAATAATTTATTTGTTTTTTGTTCAATTCCATTTTTTAAGTTTTTTGCTCAATGAATGCCAACCTTATTGGTGTATGATTTCGTTGCGATGTCTAGACACAAAAATTAGCAAATAAAACACAGATAGAAATTCCGTTAGAACTTTTGCAACTAAACACCAACTAACAATGAATTATTATAGGTGTTGTGTGTAGTTTTTACTTCAATTCTTTTAATAGGGTATTCGCTGCAAGTTTGCCCAATTCATTGGATGCTAATGGACTTGCACCGGTAATTAGCTTTCTATCTACATGTACCGTCTTATCCATTTTGGTATTCACTAAGATAGCACCAAGATTTTTCAAATTTTCACTTAAACCGTAGGGCATTTTACCGGGTAGATATCCTATCATAGGTGTTTTATCATCTACTGAATCAGGAAAAACAGCCATATTATACCCTTTGTATAAAAATTCTTGATTATCCAAAGTAGTTGATAGAAATGCTCCAGGTCCATGACAAAGGCTAATGGTAAATAAATCATTTTTATGAGCCCAATTTAGAATTTTCGCCACGTTTTTATCCTCAGGAATGCCAATCATGGCTCCATGTCCGCCAGGTATAAAAACAGCAGCATATGAATTTGGTTGGCTAAAGGAGGTGTTAATAAAGTCCGAGAGTTTAAGTGGTTTGTCAAAGCTAGATTTGAGTTCGTTGTAGATTACCCGAACATACTCATCTTTCTCTGGGAAAGCCCACATCTCGAACGCTACAGGCTTTCCAGTTGGAGTAGCAATTTCAAATTCAAATCCTGCGTTTTTTAAATGAAGCATTGGTAATAAAGCTTCTCTACTGGGTGATTCCCTGTGGAGAAGAATTTACCGTTTTTCATTTTTAAATTCTTTTCTTCTGTGAAAATGACTAGAATTTTAGATTTTTTTCCTTGGTATTTTTGATAAGAGATATTTTCAAAATCTGTTTTGTCTGATACTCCCATTTTTAAAGCCATTTTGGATGGACTGTATGATCCGTCTGATTCCAATTTGGGTGCTAATCCTAATAGTTTTTTAAGCATAACTTTTGTTTTTTAATTACTTACAACGATTCGTATATGGCAAGTAGGGCAGAAGAAAGCAATAAACTTTCAAATTTGCTCTGAGCCAAATCGTTGTATTTTATTTTTATCTTATTCATTTTTAAAGCCAAATCAACGATTTAGCGGTGTTGGTTAATAGCCCTAACTTTCATAAATCACCAAACCTCCTATTTACTATATACCATATTATGCTTAGCTTTTAAGGGTTACGTTAAATGAAAAATTATGCCTTTCTTCTAATTTAGGTTCTTATTTTTAGTTGTTTTTCATATAATTATTGAGTGCCCGCATGGTTTTTAGTGACCACCCTTTTTGGATAATATTTTTTATGAAACCGGGTATGCTACCACCTGGATCAACTTGCACCATTACCTCAAGATGTGTTTCTTTTTCACTTACTTCATTAAGAGTAAAAACGCAGGTTGGCAATACTCCCCGCACTAGATTAGATTTCACTGGATAGTCAGGGTGTTCTATAGAGGCTACTTTGATTATCGTTCTGTTCTTTTGTTGATGCAACGATTTCTCTAATGTTTGCTCAAATACATAATCACGGTTGCTTACCGGCCATGCCAAATCATAGGCTTCATAGCTCAACCATTTGCCTTCATCGGGATTCCCTGCAATAAGAATATCTTCTGCCATGCGCTCTACCCATTTCATACGAGTCTCGGGGTAACAAACGGCATTCGCTATTTCATCTATACCATAGGCTAGAGTAGTGGTGCCGCGGAACATTCTTATTTCTCCCGGTATATCCTTACTCTCTGTAATTGCCTTCGGACTAGCTGAAACTTCAGGCTCTAGTAGTTTCTCATCTATCTTTATCCAATTGTTTACTTTCATATATAATTCATTATTCTGTTTAATTAAGCAAAACGTTTAGTGTAAAATGCGTTTCAATGCATTATACACCTTATTAGCTGCTGCTGCTGCTGCTGCTGCTGCTGCTGCTTTTTTCAATTTAACTATTGTGTATTTACGCAATACTTTTTCACCTGTTTTACTTTTTGCTTCATCTGCTTCATTCTGGAAGTCAATAATTCTGAGATTAGATTTATCCGTTAACTGGTAAATGTCATCTATGTCGAAGAGCTGGAATTTTTCTCCCACAAAGGATAAATCTTTCATAAAAGATTTATTAGCGAAGGTCAATACAATGATTCCCTCTGATTTTAAAACTCTTTCTAGTTCCTTAATCATTCCTTCAGGATCTGACCAAAAATAAATTGTATTTACTGTAAATATCCGATCGAAGTAGTTGTCAGGATATGGTATAATTTGTCCATCATAAAGTTTGAATTTGGCTCGTCCTTTAGTGTCTATCTTTTGAGCCTCTTTACACATGGTCTCCGATATTTCTAATCCATAGTAATTTATCCCAATGAGCTCTCCAAAAATCAATTCTAAATGTCCACAATTACCATGTCCTAGTTCTAAAACAGAATTATTATTTTCTAGTTCTAGAAATTCAATTGTGTCTTTTGTCATCCCAATGTTCGATTCATGCATCTTTTGCCCAATCTCTATTCCATTTTCTCCTCTCGGACAACTTAATTGGATTTCTATTTCTCGAATTTCTTCCTCTGTAATTTTTTTTCCCATCCTTTATCGTATAATTCAGCGTTGTAGCTAACGGTCTTTTGTAACCATCATTTACAGGCTTAAAGTTACTAATTTTCGGTTAAATATTAACGCTTGTAATTGTGAGTGTATTCGGAGGAAGTCGAATTCGCCTTAATAGCAGTTATACAATGTTCGCATTTCGTTATTTCTTTATTCAACTACTTTTTTGTTCAATTCTTTCATCCACGATAAATATTCCTAATATCGTGAAAATAATGGAGGTTAAATGATATCGTGAAAATACCATCAAAACCTATAACGCTGTTGTAAAAATTACAGAAGGATATTTCAATAAACCTTTAGATTGAGTTTCCTAAGATCTGGTAACAAGACACCTACGAATATCTACTCAGATGGCTGGGCTAGGTATCGGTCGAAGTATTCGATGAGTTTACCAAAAAGGTAGCGATCGTAATTCCGCTCACGGCTCCATCCATGCGTCGCACCCGGTGCAAATGCAAAGTCGAAGTTCTTACCTTGTTTAATAAGTTCTTCAGCTAACATGGCTGTAGTCTTGAATGGAACTACATGATCTTGCATGCCATGGATGAACAGGAGTTTATCTTGCAGATTCGCTGCGTACTTGAGCGCTTTTCTTTCGAAGACTTCAGGGTGTGTCTGTGGGGTACGAACAATCGCAACATCGTCTGTGCCAAAGAACACTGGGTCTACAGCTGCAGCTGCAGCAACACCTACTTGGAATAAGCCGGGCTTCTTTAACAGCGAATAAACGGAGAGTGTGCCACCGTAACTGCTGCCCCAAATACCGATGCGATCGGGGTCAACACCCTCCAGTGACTCCATGTAGGCAACCGCACTTGCATAATCTTCTATGTCCTGGTCGGCAAACCCTAAAAGGAACTCTTCACGGAATGCTCTGCCATAACCGTTGCTGCCTCGCGAATCTACCTGCACAACAATATACCCCTTTTTGACCAACAGTTGCTGTACGAGGCTGTAGTTACCTGCCCAGCGGTTCCGCGCTGTATTCGAATACACGGGCCCAAAAAGTACTGGATACTTCTTGCCGGGCTGCATGTTGGTAGGTTTCAGAATCCGGGCATGCAGCGTGTAGTCATCTACAAGACTGGGGAAACTGACGTATTCGGCACCTACCCAGGTTCTCTCAGTGAAGGCGGGTAATGGCGAATGTGTTACTCGTTTAGGGTCTCCACCCTTGCTGCTTACTGCGTAAAGCTCTGGCGGTGCTATGTCATTACTATGCATAAACACCAAGTTATGGCCATCTGGTGAAGGATAGCCAACGTTTCGGCCAGCTAAACGCGTCACCTGCTCAGGTTCGCTATCGGACATATTCAAGCGGTACAAGTGTTGTTCGTATGGATTAACACCATTGCCTGCATAAAACAGTTTATCGCCAGTAATTCTTGGGACGGACAGCACATCGTAAGAAGGATCTGTTAGAAGTTGTGGACTACTCTTAGACGTTGAGGGATCGATCGTATAAAGCCCGTAGCGATTACCCATATCGCTTAAGAAAACGACCTTCTTTCCATCTGGATGCCATTTAGATCCAAACGATGTGTACATACGACTCTCTCTGATACCGCTCCAAATCTCTTGTGGTTGGCTTTCTCCAGGAGCAACAACGAATAATTTACGTTCAACCGCATTGTCGGACGCGATATCAACTAGCAGAGCACCTTTCGGTGACCAGTTAAAGTCGATGATTTGATTGGCGCTCGGGTCTGGTAAATCAAGGTACACTATGTTACTATTTTTTACATCGAGCAGGCCCACCCTGCGGATCTCGTTGGGATCGCCCGGGTAACTTCGGCGTACTTCGTTTGGATTGGTCTCGGCAGCGAGGTAATTTGGGAATGGTACCTTTGGCATCTCACGTCTGTCAACGGCGTGAAATGCAATTGTCTTGCCATCTGGGGACCACTTGTAGGTTGGTCCACTCCAGATGCCTGGACCGATTTCGCGTTCCGGTCGGCTATAGCGCCCCTTGCCTAAGTTAGAGAGATTCTCAATACCAATCTTGGTGAGCTGGCGATTTTTCTTGGTATTAAAATCAGCAAACCACAGATCACTGTTGCTTATATATGCCAATTGATTGCCTTTTGGTGATATCGAAAGGTTATGAGCATCTGCCGCTACACTCATCAATTCGAGGTCTTCTCCTTGTCGCAGCCTTGTTTGCCAAAGGTGGTTACCTCTTAGGCTAATGATCGTATTTGCATCAGCCCATACCATATCGCGCACTGAGGCGGATTCTTTATCGGAGACGAGGCGCAGGTCATTCCCATCGCTTTCGGCTACCCATAGGCCTCGCCCAGAATTTCCTGGTTCACTCCAGGAGAAGGCGAAGTGCTTGCTGTTAGTTGCCCACGCAGGCACAGAAGGGTTTGTTCCCGTTAGTTTTGGCGTGGCGAAGATATCATCAAGGGTAAGATTATTGTCCTGTGCTGTGACTGTTGCGGTCATCGCCATAAGTAGGCCTGTGATTACCACTATTTGCGAAAAAGAGAGCTGTTTCATGTGTTTATGTTTGTGTTAATATTTATCAAAAACCTACTTACTTCATCATGATCATGTGAGCTGAATTACCGGTCATTTCCCATTGGGTCAATGCTACAGGGATATTGCCAATGCGATTGATGCTATCAAAGAAATCCCTGAGTTCGAATACCTCTCCATTTCGCTCTTTACGAAGCGCATATTCTACCATAGCGTTTTCCAGCAGGTACTTACCCGTGATATAGCTTGTACCATACCCGGGCTGTCTTAAATACAAGTGCTGCTCAAATATCAATAACTCTTTTTCAGTTTTCATCCAACCTCGAGGCGTATATTCAGAATGTATGCCACCGGCCTCTTCCATGGTCATTTCATTGGCGTGTGCATAGAGCGATCCTAATCCTCTAGCAGCCCTTTGTGCGATCATAATGTAGACAATCTCACGAACTCTAGGGCTATCATCATATAAGCCGGCATCCATAAACATTTCTTCTACTGCAGTGGCCGTACCCTCATTTCGAGAATCGAAAATGTTGTACAATAGTGGTCCTTTTCTGATTTCACTTGGGTTCGGCTCATTGTCCATTCTGGCCAGTTCGAACCAATGATAAAAGTGAGAGAAGAGGGGTCGAGGGTCATAATGAGAGGTGATATAGAAGAAATTTCTCTTTTCCTCCGGAATAAAAGTACCCAAGTGCGCTCTTAAAGCAGAATCGAAATAATCTTTCACCGTTAGTATATCCTCATTTTCTAAGAAGCTGATCAAATTCTTTGCAGCACGTTCGGCAAGGGCATCGTAACGCTCAGGTGAATCTACGGCTATCAGTTCGGGTAGATCACGATTTCGATGTTCTTCCAATTTCAAAGCCGACCATGCACGAGCAACTTCTCTTTTTAGTATCATCACTTCATCTTCCCATGTAAGCGGAACCAAATGCACATTTTGCATATACCATGTGTAGTTGTCCTTGCCTATACCGGAAGGGCCGGTTTTCTTATCTGATTCTGTTTCCAGCCATTCTACCAATTGATTCGTAGAATTTTGGGCTTTTTCAATAGCAGACATCATATCGTCATCAGCACTCACACCTGCAGCGCTTTTCATATCTTCGAGTACTTCAGATTGCTTCTTGATATCTCTAATACCCGTGATCCAGAGGTCTCTAGCATTGCCAGTAAGATTGGTTTTGGCTTGTGTGTTCAATGATGGGATTACAGCAAGATTACCAAGTATTCTTTTACGTTCTGCAATGCTTAGCGGAAATTTATAGGTCCACAATTCTAAGGTACCATGATTGGTGGGGCCTTCATGCGCTGGTACATCACTCTTGTAGGTCCATATGGTTTTGTAGAAAGCAGGGTCGCGTTCCCATGGCTTCAGTACACGATAGTTAAAATCAAAACCGTTCATCTCTGCCCAGACGACCATCCAATCCACTTTATTGGGGATAGACCAGTTGGTCGTGTCAATTGCAGTATGGCGTGCCCTTAATTGCTCAAAAGCCGATATTCGCTGAGTGAACGTAGCTTTCCGATAATCGGGTGCACCTTCCAATTTTGGAGGCATTTCGAAGGTTCTCCATGCTTTAAATAAAGCCACTAAATCCTGATAGTCATTGGACATAAGGTGTTCAGTTTTGGTGTCCCTAGCGCTTTCTTTCTTATCCGTTTGACAGCTAGATAGGAGGATTAATAAAAGAGAAAAAATGACGGTAGTTGTTCTCATATGTTGATGGTGTTTTTTCTTATTTTGGTTACAATGAAGTGGAATGGTTGTGTGTAGGATGCCTAACCGCAAGTTATGCATTATACCTTTTGTTCTCGACTGGCTTTTTCTATTTATTCTAGATTTTCAATTGCTTATCAACAAATTGTCTAGGTGTACATCTTTCATGTTTTTTGAACAATCGAATAAAATAATTAGCACTGGTAAATCCTATTGCGTAAGCTGTTTGTTTTACAGATAATTTTTCTTCCAATAAAAGTTTTTTACCAATTTTTAATCGTTCACTAATAATCAATTGATAAGGAGACATACCAAGCTCGCTTTTAAATGCACGATAAAATGTAGATTTACTCATAGAAGAAATTTTCAATAAATCTTCAATTTGAATATCGTCATGAATATTTTGTCGAATAAAATTAATGATAGCAGCAAAGGGTGTATTATTAGTATTGAGTGTTGCATCTTCCTTTAGAAAACTAATATTTTGCATCTTTAAAACACACAAAATTAATTCTTTTAACAGTAATTTTATATGTATCCCTTTGAACGGATCATTTGCATTAGATAGTCTAATAATCTTTCTATGAATATTAACCAAGTCTTCATTGTTGTACAATAAAATTGGATTATCTAAAATCCTCCAATTTTTAATAAATATTCCTTTATCTATCATTTCATTAAACTCATGAACTTGTTTTTTAACAAAAGAGCTCTCAATTGTCAAAGCAGTGCATTGAGTGGGCCTTTCAAAACTAGCCTCAGGAAAATCAATATTTAACTTGGAATATGACGGTGTAATAATTGTGTTACCCGGTAAGTACTCTCTGTTTATTGAGTCTGAAAAACGAACTTGCTTTGTACCTCTTAACATAGATGTGATGGTAAAGCCATCAAAACTTAGAGGAAAATCAATTACCTTTTTTCTTGTTTCATATATATTCAATTCACAGATATCGAAATTAAAACCACGCTTTTGCTCAATTAAAGTTGTAACATGAGATGCAGGTGTTAACGCTATACGATCTATCTTTTTCATGAAATAAAAGTATGATTTTATAAACCATAATACAAATGTATTGGGAAGATTGTGCTATTTAATGGCAAGAATGTGAGTCATACTATTGTTTTATATAAACGAAATTTGAAATATTATTATAGATTTTAATTTAAATAAAATGAACAGTAACGAAACAGCAATTGTGTTAATAGAGTTTCAAAATGATTTCACTTCGGCAGGTGGTATTTTTCATGAAGCGGTAAAGGAGGTAATGAATGAAACAGATATGCTGTCTAATACAGTCAATCTTATTGAACAAGCTAGAAATGATAGTGTACAGGTAATTCATGTTGCTATTTCTTTTGCTGAAAACTATAATGAACTAACCCAAACACCCTATGGTATTTTAAAAGGAATTGTGGATAATAAAGCGTTCATAAAATCAACATGGGGTGCCAAAATTATAGATGAATTAACACCTCTAAAAGATGATATAATCATTGAGGGAAAACGTGGACTTTGCGGTTTTCATAGTACCAATCTAGGGTTTATATTACGAAGTAAAGGTATTAGAAATGTTGCAATTGGCGGTTTTTTAACCAATTGCTGTGTAGAATCAACTATGCGAACAGCATATGAAAACGGATATAATGTAGTTACACTTACTGACTGTTGCGCCAGTTTGAGTCTTGAAGAACACAATAATGCTATTGAAAAAGATTTCCCAATGTTTAGTCAACCTATGACAAGTCATGACTTTATGAATGTAGTGAATGGAAAAGAAGATTTAATTTTAAAAGGAAAAGGTTACGAATAGATCAATATTCTTGGTATTTAAAGGAGAAAATGAGAAACCATTCTCTCCTTTTTTTTTAGGTGAAATTTTGAAATTATATTAGATACGAATTCTTCATTAATAGACACAACAATATTTGAAACGATTGTAGCAGAACTTGATAGGAATTTTTATCATAGTGATGCGTTATTGTTTAATTCGTAATAACAATTAAATCACTATTTTCAATTTCTTGTCCGTTTAATATTGTGTTAGTTGAAAAGGTAACGTTTCCAAAGCACGATTCACTTTTTCTTAGGGCCAGTTCAAATTGTATGTTGTCTTTAAAAGTATCTGTCAAAACAATTTGATAAGAAGTGGTATTTACCTCGAGATTAAATGCAATAGTTCCGTTGTCTTCTTGCAGACATACATCCACAAATTCATCGTTAATAACGGTAATTACTAAGATTTTAGGATTGTAAATTGCTTGGTTACCGAACAAAAGATTAGTCCCTTTGGAATCAACGTATTATAGGCTTTTTGTTGTTCGTTCTAAACAATTATTACATGTATTTTCATCATTACAATTCCAAAGGAATGTTAGAATCGTAATTCAAAAAATAAGACTAGCAATATTATTCTTAATCGTCATATCTTTTGTTTATCGTTTTTATTTAATAAAGTACAACGTTTAGTATAAGAATAGTAAGGGATTAAAACGTACTTACTTCTCGGTTTTAACACTTAGCCAAATTTAAAGTTTTTTACTTTTTATTTTTTTGTTTAAATGTCAAAATTGTAAATTTTGCGTACCTTTTTAAAAATTACGGAACTTTGGATTAAGCACTAAAACCCTTATTATTTTCATACTTTGTTAGGTGCTTTTATTCATTTCTTAATATCTCCTTTAAAACAACATCGACTCGGGCTTCAGTGAGGCCAATGCTCATGTCAGGGTGATACAATAATCTGATTAAATCACTGTCGATTGAAGTATATTCGGTTGTAGTTGTCCATGCAGACTGAAAGATGCTCTCGGGATATTTTCGTGAATCTCTAGCTAGTCCTAGTGATTGTGTTAACTCTTCACGCAAAAGATGTTTCTGTTCGGCTAGATTAGCTCTGTTAATATCAACATACATATGTCCTGATATTAATTGATTTTGACTATTCCAAAAAACTGAAAATAGACCCCAATTAGAATCAACCAAATTGGTCTGACTAGGATATAATTGAGCGTAATCACTTCCACTACCAAAAAAAATATAATAATTAGATTGAGAAGAATTGTTAACAATATTTATTTTAAAACCATCTGTTGCCAATTCATTGATTTCTGTTTTTATTTTTTCCAATTCATTTATTAATTCATCATTTGCTTCTCCTCCAATAGATATATTAACTTCTGAATTCCATTTTCGAGTTATTATACTGGCATTCCCAAATTCAAAACCTAAAGCAACATCTTTAAAATAATCAATAACATTAATTTCGTATTCGCTAAATTCTGATTCAGGCAATATTATATTTTCATCATCTTTAGAGCATGATGATAAAGCTATTAGTATAAAAAGAAGTAATAAAAGTTTGTTTTTCATATCCTAGATTGAGTTTTAATTCTGACTAATGTTTTCAGATGTGTTTTTTCTCTTTTTTCTTTCGCAAAATGTTAGCTTCAAGAGATTAATTTTTTTTCCCGAAATGAAGGGAGTTGCAACTAACATATTGGTGTATGATGTCGTTGCGTGTTTAAGTACTAAAATTAGTAAATAAATCACAGATAGAAAGTCCGCTAGGACTTTCGCAAGTAGACACTTACTAGCAATTAATTTTGTACGGTGTTGTGTGTAGTTTTTTAGTCATTAAATTTATCTATCAATTCTAAAATTCTTTTTCGAGTCAATTCGGCTTGTTCTTGATAGGCAAACATTTTCTCGTCATTTGAGATTATTCCTAACTCATTATTTGATTTTTCCAGCGTCTCCCAAATATTTTTAATTTTCAACTTATTTTGTAAATTCCATTCATTTTGTTCTGTTACTAAATTTTCTTTTTTAATCTTTTTAAGGTCAAATAGATTATTGTAGATTACTTTCATTAAACTATCTAATTTCATAGCATATTCACGCTCCGTTTCAAGCATAAATTTTCCAGTATCTAGTTTCAATTGATTATTTATATCTAATTCTCGTAGTAGGTTATCATAATTGTTCTTTTGAGCTGTACAACTCAAAGTTATCAATGTCAAAAGGAGAAGATATATTTTCATTTTGTTCATTTTTTTAATTACACACAACGGTCTAGTATATTAAACGTAGCGTGCAAAAAGACGCTATCGTTTCGGATTATACACGAGCCGAATTTTTAAATTTTTCTTTTTATCTTAATATTTCAAAAAGCCAAATTTAAAAATTTGGTGGACTTGGTTTAAAAGCTCTAAACTTTTGGTTAAGCACCAATACCCGTATTAACTATAGCCATTGTGCCTGTTGCACAACTTTGTTGATAAAGATAGGAATCTAAATTAAAAGGCGTCTATTTATTTGTTAACTTTAGTTATGCAAGGCAAAAAAGAGTATCAGGAAAAATTGTTTGCTCACTTTCAGTTAAGTGATCGAATCCCGAAGGACAACTTTTATCGCAGGTTAAAAGAGGTGTTAGCTTTAGAATTTTTATATGCTTTAACTCAGCAATATTATGGTTCAAGCGGACAAAAAAGTATCGATCCCATTGTTTTCTTTAAATTGTGTTTGGTAGGGTATTTGGAGAATATTATTAGCGATCGAACATTGATTTCCCATTGCAGTATGCGATTGGATATTTTGTATTTTTTAGGCTATGATATCGATGAGCCTTTACCTTGGCATTCTACGATAAGTAGAACACGTCAATTATATCCAGAAGCCGTTTTTGAGGCCGTCTTTACCAAAGTGTTGGTTATGTGTATTGACAAAGGTATGGTGAGTGGCCATATCCAAGCCATTGATTCCGCCCCTATAAAGGCCAATGCCTCTATGGATAGTTTGGAGTTGAAAGTTCCAAAAGAAGATTTGGAATCTCACTTAAAGAGTATCCGCCATATGAGTTCTATGGATAAGGAAGAAAAGCCTTTGCGTAAGTCAAAAACAAACAAAGCCCCCAAGGAGCAGCAACAAATTACCGCGAACGCTCAAGAATTACAAGCGATAACTAGTCGCAATAAAAAATGGGCTAAAGACCAAGACCAACGTCCTGGAGCTGGAAATAAGGGGAGTAAATACACCTCTAACAAAACGCATTATAGCCCTACAGATCCAGATGCTCGCATTAGTGTTAAACCAGGAAAAGCAAGAAAGCTAAATTATATGAGTCAGCTTAGTGTAGATACGGGTCATCATGTAATTACCGATATCAAAGCCTATCATGCAGACAAAAAAGATAATCAATATTTACAAGACATCAGCAATCGCTTACAACAACGTTTATGGAAACAAGGTTTGTACTGGGAAAATCTAGTGGCTGATACGGGGTATAGTAGTGGAGAGAATTATGCCTTTTTAGAAGCCAAAGGGATTACGAGTTTTATTCCACCTCATGGGACTTACAAAGGAGGTCCTGATCATTTTATGTATGTGAAAGACTCCGATCATTATCTGTGTCCACAGGGAAAAATTATCCCCTTTAAAAAAGTGTTTTTAGATTATAGAACAAAGACCAAAAAGAAAGAATATCGAGGTTCTTCAAAAATATGCAAAGACTGTCCACTAAAAGCTACTTGTTTGGGTAAGTCAGCAAAAGAGAAGAAGTTTTCAGTTACCTATTACCGAGAAGCATACGAACGAAATATTGCCAGAGTGAAGAGTAAGAAAGGGCGAACTATGAAAGCCAAACGGCAAAGTACCGTAGAGCCTGTTTTTGGAACTTTAAAAGAATATATGGGACTTCGGAAAATCAATACGATTGGAATTCGACAGGCAAATAAAGTGATGCATCTCTCGGCCATGGCCTATAACTTGAAGAAATACCTAAAATTTATTTCCAAAACCGTAAGAAGTGATGCCAAAGCAATGCGGCGTTTATTTTTGATGCTAAAATGCTTGTTGATACCTACTATCGAGCCCCTAGAAGGTGTATCCTTTTCTCAGATACCTCGGTAAGAAAAAAACAAAAGTCCCTTATAAAGGAACTTTTGAGATGATAATGTGTCTTTTTTAATGGCTTGTGCAACGGTTACCATTGTTGGGTGCTGTTTTTTTATTCCTTCGTAAATTCAATTTGTCCACCGCCTTGAAATAATATCATTTTATTATCTGTCGGATTAAATTCAAATTTTGCACCTGCTTGGTCAAACTTAAATTTGTTATTGTCAGTTGCTTCAAGTGGTAATGCTGGCTGTCCTGTTCCTTGTGCAATCAAAGTATTTCCGTCTTTTGTAATTGTAATTTTCAACGCAATTTGTTTAGATGAATAAACTCCTAAATATTTATCTAATTCTTCTGATGTTACATTGAAAGTCGTAAATGCAGGAATTTCGTATGGCTTGTCGTACACTGCACTTAAAACCGCAATAGAAATGTCGTTGTTATTCATATTTGCTCCATTAGAAATCAAAGCATACGAAATTTTATCGTCAGGAAAATGTGAATAAACAGAACTAAAACCGTCAATTCCACCTGTATGTCCATAACTGATACTATTATAGAAAGGAATTTGAATCAAGCCAATTCCGTACCCGTCTTTTACGGTTTTCATTATCTCTAAACTTTCATATTTCAATAATTTTCCATCAAATAAAGCATCAGCAAACTTTGTCAAGTCGCTTGGTGTAGAAGTTATCGCACCGGCACCTAAAGGAATTGTGTAATTTGTTTCGGTTTCTTCTTTCCAAGAACTAACAAATTTGTATGATTTACACTCGTTATTGCTCGTATTAATTTTTTTAAAAACATAAGTATTAGTCAAATCTATTGGCTTAACAATGTATTCTTGCAACAATTCGGAATAAGATTTATTGAAAGTTTTCTCAAGAATATAAGACAACAGCACGAAATTAGAATTGCTGTATTCTGCTTTGCTGTCTGGTTGGAAATCACTACCACCTTTTGCAATAATTTCAACCATTTCTTTCTCTGTCTTTGGTTGGGTATTATAAGCCAGGTAATCTTTGTCATTTGTGAAATTATTTATTCCACTTCTATGACTTAGCAAATGTTTTACAGTGATTTGCTTTGCATTTTTAATTGTTGGAAACCATTTGTCAGTAGATTGATTTAGGTCTAACTTTTTTTGTTCAATTGCTTTTAAAACTAAAACTGTCGTAAATGATTTAGTAATTGAGCCAATTCTATATTTTGAATTTTCAGTTGCTTTTAAGTTGTTTTCAATGTCTGCAAATCCGATTGATTTTGTGTAAATAATTTCACCGTTTTTTGAAACGGCAACACTCCCCATAAACTTGTTGTTTTTTTCAAGTGCGTTGAAGTAATTGTCTAATTTGGTTTTGTCAAAGTTCGATTGAGCAAATCCTATTAGACTAAGTGTCAAAACTAGAATTGTTGTTACAACTGTTTTTTTCATTTTTATTCTTTTTATGTTATCGTATTCGGGTCACGCTAAAATTGCACCCAACGTTTTTGTATATGGTTTGTTGCGTATTTCAAGCAACTAATTTAGTAAATAATTACCTACCAAGAAAGTCTGCGTGGACTATCGTAAGTAAGCTAGAACTAGCAATAAATTATATACGGTGTTGTGGGTAGTTTTTTATTTTTACATTCCCACAGTTTCATAGATATAGCTAATTCCAGTTTTAGGATTTCTTAAATATCTTGAACGTTCAAATTCGGCTGTTTGGTCTTTTGCATAAATCAGATAGTTTTGGTCAGGTTTAAACCATTCAGGCAATTTAGTCCAACCTTTCCATTCGTTTCCAACTGTGTCAACTTCAAGTCCGTTATAGTCAACAAATTCGTCAAACCATTTTTTGTCCGATTTGAATTTAAGGAATAACTCATATTCGAGAGTAAAATGAGGTGATTGATAATATTCGCCTTTAATCAATTCAATTTCTTTTGGTGGTTCGTTTCCAGACCAATATTTATATGCTTTTTCAGCATTTTTTGTTTCTGTTGAGAAACAGCTGACCAAAAGGAAAACAATTCCAATTACTGATATTTTTTTTAATATTTTCATTTTATCAATTATTAATGAACCCAATAAGAATCTGTTTCTTCTCCATCTTCGACCATTCGAATTTGGACATCAAATAATTCAGTCAGTATTTTTTCTTTAGTTGTGTTGTCAAACTCTTCAAATTCCAATTCTTCAATATTTTCCGAAATTTTATCTCCGTTATGCCATTTTTCTGCAACAATTTTTTCAATCAGAATATTCAATTCAGGTGAGGGAACTTGCTTTTCAGATTTATGCCAAATAAATTCCTGTCGTTCTTCTGGGTCATTCTCATCATAGATTGCAATTCCGCTTATTGAGGCAACCGTTTTGTCAATTAATTCAATTCTCTCAACTCCATATAATTTGAGATATGATTTTAAAAAATTCAGTCTTTTTGATTCGTTCATTTCCGTTTTCTCAAATTACCCACAACGTGTTTCTTTAGTTTGTATTAAATATCTTTAGATAGAGAAAGAGGAGAACTATAACGTGTTTTAGATTTGAAGCTCCAGTACACGTACGAGTCCTCTTTCTTTATTAAGTTGCCAAGAACCATTTGGAATACCAGGAGTTAAATCTCCCGATAAAGGAAGTAGTTAAAGCAACATATTTATTCACTCTAAATGTAAAAATATGAAAAATTACAAAGAAGTAGTAGGAATTGATTTCAACTTTTTACAATTCTCAATTTCTTCTGGAATTGTCTTAATTGTTGAGCCAGAAATAACCAAAACCTCCAAGTTTTTCAGCTTTCCAATTTCAGGTGGAATTGAATTAATTCTTTTTCTTCTCAAATTTAGTTTGTAAACCTTTTCAGGGTTTTCTAAAGCTTCTGATATAGAAAAAACTTCTTTTAAATCTTTAGTTGAAATTGTGTCTTTCCATTTGCTATTTGCAATTGAGATTAAGTAATTATGCAATAAATAAGAGATTTTAAGGTCAGTACTGTCTAATTTTAAATAGCTAACGTTTTTCTCTTTAGTAAATCTATGTCCAGAAATTTGTTTTCTTTCAGTTTTACCATCTATTTTTTTTATTATATCAATTGATTCTGACGCTCTAAAAAATGAATTATGAAAATGATAAGGTTTAGAGTTTTTTGAGTTTAGATTATCATTCAACATCTTACTAACAGACATTAGAGTTGGAATTATAGTATCAAACGATTTTAATTTGATGTTTTCTTCAGAACTAAATTTTAAAGTCAGTAATGAGTCTGTTAAGTTGAATTTTATTAACGGAACTGAATAACTTAAATCTTGATACATATTGAAACCACCAGTAACTAAAATTTCATAGTTTTCAGTTTTTTGAAGTTCTTGAATCTTATTTACTGGATTTTCATTTTTTTTAGTACAATAAAATCCTGAAAATAGTATGAGAATAATTAAATATGTTTTTTTCTTATTGATAGCTTTAATTTTTAATGGTTCAGGTTAATTGCACCTAACGGTTTTGTGTATGATTAGTTGCGTGTTTCAGCAACTAAATTAGCAAATAAAAACCGAATAGAAAATCCGCGAGGATTTTCGTAAGTAGGCAAGAACTAGCCATTAATTATACACGTTGTTGTAAAACGTTTTTTATTCCGTTTTCAAATTCCGCTGTTAATTTATTCACTTTTCTTTTATTCGCAAACCAATGAAAAGGTGAAGGACTTGAGTGAAGTCCGAACGATATACAATTCACTAACAAATCAGTTCCGTCGTAAATTATTGTCATTTGTTTTCCCCAATCAGTTCCTGAATCTTTCCAAGAAAAATTGATTATTGCTATCTGTTGATTATTCGCTGAAATATTCCATTCATTTTTTTCCGCAATCTTTTTAATCAGATTTGAGTTTTTTCCTCTCGATATTCCTTTAATCCGCTTTAATTTATACACATTGAAAATTGAATAAATCATAAATCCTCCAATTGTTAGTGTGAAAATTAGAAAGGTAAGAGAAAGTCCAATCGGTTTGTCTTTGTTTAAATTCGAATTTAATTCCATTATCGCTATAAATGGAAACATTCCAACAAGCATTAACGGAAGCAAATATTCGAATAATTTTTCGAGAAACCATTGTCTGGTAATCAGCTTTCCAGCTTGTTTAGATTTCGATATGTCGATTGGAATTCTGTTCACTCAAATGTTTTACAACGGTTTTGTATATGGTTTGTTGCGTGTTTCAAGCAACTAATTTAGTAAATAATTACCGACCAAGAAAGTCCTCGAGGACTTTCGTAAGTAGGCAATAAGCCAGCAATAAATTATATACGGTGTTGGCATTTCGTTGTTTTTATTCAGACTTTCAATTAATTCGGCTTAATTCTGTTTTATCTGCATTTGAGTGAATTCAGTCAACGATTTATTCCGCAATCATTTTCAATTCCAATTGAGTGATAATTCCTCAATTCATTAATTACATTCTAGTATTTTCAAAATCTTTTCTAAATTGAGTTTCTGTTGGTCTTAGAAAAATAATGTATATAATTATTAGAATTCCAAATATTAAAAAATCAGGTTTTAAAAACAAAATTAAAAATGCAGCTCCTTCAAGTACAGCCAAACGAATAAATGAAGCAGTTTGATAAAAAGGTATTTTCTCTTCAAGTCTTAATTTTGAGTCAATATTATTTACTTGGGACTTATATAGAAAATTACTTAAAAAAACAGATAATATAGGTATTAGAAGATATATTATAGATGCTTTATCTATACTGGGCATTTTTAAGTTTTCAAGAGAAGATAAGTCTCCAATTATAAAATATGCAATAATTATTCCTGCACAGATAGCAAGATGAATAATTTTAATAGTTTTTAATTTTTCAGTCATTTTCAATTTTTGTTAGTGAGTTTTTTAATGAATGCCAACGGTCTTGTGTATGAAACGTAGCGTCGCTTAAAAGTAGTATATTCTGGTTAAACAATGAGCCAAGTTTTTATATTTTGTTCTTGTTTAT
>CAXYCO010000036.1:32500-49488 GCA_964275545.1 uncultured Polaribacter sp. | reverse complement strand
ACAACATCTCCTTCTTCTTGGCAATCTGGCTTTACAATGGCTTTAAAAGATACTTTTCTACCTTCTAAATTATAATTACCTCCAGAAGTACTTCCCGTATTTTCATAATACTTTTTAGCATCAAGATCTCCTTTTTCATTTCCTTTCATCCCTCCTTTTGTAGTATCTCCTTCTCCGCTTGGCTGGCCATCTGAGGCATTGCCATTTAAAAGACTGCTTAACGCATCTGTAGTTTCTTTTGATAATTTTGGTTTTGGTTTTGGAGTCTCTTTCTTTACAACTTCTTTTGTAATTTCTTTTTTTTCTTCTTTTACTTTTTCAACCACTGGAATAGCCTCTGAAGTGTCATTTGCAATTATTTCTTCTTTGATAACTTCTTTTGGAGTTTCTTTTACTTGCTGAACTTCTTCTTCTTTTTCAACAGCTTTAGATGTTGAAACTTTTTTTGGTTTTTGAACAGACTCTTCACTTCCCACATTAGAATCTCCAAAATTAATGGCCAAACCATATTCTTCAGGCGGATCTAGATACCGCATTCCATAATTAAAAATCACAAAAATTAAAAGCAGCAGAATAAGGGCTGTAATTGCAGCAGATTTGCGTTTATGTTTGGTATCTAAAACTGACATTTTATTTGCCTTTTACCGCTAAAATCATTTTTAATTTGTTCTTATTTGCAATGTCAATTACTTTCATTACATTTTTATAAGCCACCTCTTTATCTCCGCGAATGATAATCGTTTTCTGTTTGTCTACTCCAACTTTTTTCAATAGTTCACTTTCCAATTTAGAAGCACTCACCTTTACTTTGTCTATATAAAACAAGGATGTACTTGTAATGCTTACCGCAACTGCTTTGGTGTTTTCTGTTTTACCTCCCGCTTTTGGCAATAAAACATCAATAGCACTAACGGTTACTAATGTTGATGTAAGCATGAAAAATATCAGCAATAAAAAAACAATATCTGTCATAGACGACATATTGAATGTTGGATCTACTTTATTTCTACCTCTTAAGTTCATACTACACCGGCTCGTTTAATAGATCTAAAAACTCAACCGATTTGGCTTCCATTTGATACACTACTTTATCCGTTCTTACCACCAAATGATTGTAGGTTATGTAAGCAATAATACCAACAATTAAACCTGCAACAGTTGTTGTCATTGCCGTGTACAATCCGTCTGAAAGCATTTTTATATCAATTTGACCGCCAGCGTTTGCAATTTCATGAATGGCAACGATCATTCCAATCACAGTTCCTAAAAACCCTATCATTGGGGCTACACCAGCAATTGTTGCTAAAACACTCACGTTTTTTTCTAATTGATATACTTCAAGTTTTCCTGCAGTTTCTATTGCTGTATGTATATCATCTAAAGGCTTCCCTATTCTTGAAATTCCTTTGCCAATTAAACGAGCAGTAGGTGTGTTTTTACTTTTACACAAGGTATCTGCAGCTTCTAATTTACCATTAGATACATGCTCTTTAATTTGATTCATAAAATTCTCATCTAGTTTTGATGCTGATTGTATGGCAAAAAAACGTTCAAAATAAATATACAAAGCAACGGTTAATAGCACAAAAAGCAATGCAATAATAATTTGCCCTCCCAAACCACCATCTATAATCAGATTGTAAATAGAAAGTGTTTTTTCTTCTGAAACTGTTTCTTCTAAAACGTCTTTATTCTCTTGAAAAAATGAGATCATTGATTCTTTTTTTAAGTTCTATTTAAGTAACGACTATTCTTTTTTAAAATTGTTTTTAAACAAAAGAATCAATTTTTATTTAACCTAAAAAATGTCATTCTGATGTTACACAAAATGACATTTTTTACTTTTTTTATTCTTTTAGCTACACAAACTCCCTGATTACAATAAAAGCTGCAGATCCAATTATAAATCCTACAAATGCTAACCAAGATATTTTCTTTAAATACCAAAAGAAGTCTATTTTTTCCATTCCCATGGCAACAACTCCTGCAGCAGAACCTATAATTAACATAGATCCACCAGTACCAGCAGAAAATGCAATAAAATGCCATAAAGGATTGTCTAGAGGTTCTGAAAACATCCCTAAACTTGCGGCAACCAAAGGAACATTATCAATAATTGCAGATCCAATACCTAGTAAAATTACAACCAAATCAGAAACTACAGTTCCATCCAATTCAGAATCAATTAAAGGAACTCCTTGCTTTAAACTATCTGCAAAGTTGAATAAAATACCCAAAGACTCTAGGGCTGCAACAGCCATTAAAATACCTAAGAAAAATAAGATACTTGGCATTTCAATTTTAGATAATGAGGAATGTACTGGACTATGATATGCTCCTGAGACATGCTCATCAGCTTGATCGCCTTCAATACTTGAAATAGAAAATTTCGAATTACTATATATCTCAGCAAAAGTGGCAACTACGGCTAAAGACAACATCATACCTACATAAGGCGGCAAGTGTGTTATTGTTTTAAAAAAAGGCACAAATAAAATTGCTCCTAAACCTAAGTATAACATTCTTGCACTGTGAACGCTTTTTGGCTTTTCAACGTCATTTTCATCAAAATCTATCTCACCCTTAAATGCCGGTAAGTATGAAGCAATAAGTGTGGGCACAAGCATACATAAGAGCGATGGAATAAATAAATACGTAAATAACATAGCTGTACTTACTTTATCACCAATCCACAACATCGTTGTAGTTACATCTCCAATTGGTGAAAATGCTCCACCAGCATTCGCCGCAACAATAGTTAAACCTGCAAACCAAATTCTGTCTTCTCTTTTTTTAACAATTTTTTGAAGTATAGAAATCAGCACAATAGTAGCTGTAAGATTATCAATTATTGCAGATAAAATAAATGCTAAAATAGAAAACATCCATAAAAGCTTCTTTTTACTCTTAAAATTCACATAGCCCTTAATGGTAGAAAAACCATCAAAATAATCTATAATTTCAACAATGGTCATAGCACCTAAGAGAAACACTAAAATCTCTGCTGTTTTTCCTAAATGGTGTAACAACGTTTCCTCAACCAAATGTAACTTATCATCATGGACCATTGAAGCAAAACCATCTACCAATCCATGTTTACTAGAATCAAACCAATTAGAGAAACTATCAATACCTAGTGCTACTAGGGCCCAACAAACGGCCATCATTATTAGGGCAGGAATTAATTTATCTAATTTTAAATTATGCTCTAAAGTAATGGCTAAATATCCCATTACAAATACAATAATAATTACTGATTCCATAAATAAGTAGTCTAAATTAGTTGTTTCAATGCTATTTCAAAAGCCGTTGAACAAATCTTTGTTTTTGATGCACTTTTAGCAAATGTTCTTTGTAATGCTTTCTTTATAATATTGGATGTATCATTAAATATCGCTTTATCTTGCATTGGCAAATCAATTTTTGCTTCCATCAAATAAGCAAAGACTCTAGCAATTCCACAATTAGAAATAAAATCTGGCAATAAGCTTAAATGATTGTCGGTATATTCCATAATGGGACCGAAGAAAATTTCTTTATCAGCAAAAGGGACATTTGCTCCCGGAGAAATTACCTCTAATCCGGTTTCTATCATCTGTTGAACTTGCTCTTGAGAAACCAATCTAGAGGCTGCTGCTGGAACAAATATTTCAGCGGGCAAACTCCAAATATTATCATTAACTTCTTCAAAAGGAATCATATGCTCCGAAACTAATTTATTTCCGTCTTTTTCCAAAAATAAATTGGTCATTTCTTCCATAGAAAACCCTTCTTCATTGATAACGCCACCCTCTCTATCGATAATCCCAACAACCTTTGCTCCCAATTGTGTTAAGTAGAATGCAGCAGCAGAACCCACATTTCCAAACCCTTGCACAATGGCTCTTTTTCCTTCAATTTTACCTCCGTAAATACTATAATAATGTTTTACGGCTTCTGCAACGCCATAGCCTGTTAACATATCAGCTACAGTATATTTTTTTGATAAATCAGGTGAGAATTGTTGGTCTTCAATTACTTTAATAACACCCAAGCGCAGCTGACCAATTCTATTAATCTTATCTGCTTCTGTTGGTTTAAAATGTCCATTAAAAATTCCTTCTTGTGGATGCCAAACACCACAGCTTTCTGTAATTGGAATTACATCTTTATCTGCATCTACATTTAAATCGCCTCCTGTACCATAATAATGTTTTAACAAGGGAGTTACTGCTTTGTACCAGCGTTCTAAAACTCCTCTTTTTCTTGGATCATTAGGGTCGAAGTTAATACCAGACTTAGCGCCGCCAATTGCCGGTCCTGATACAGTAAATTTCACTTCCATTGTTTTTGCTAAAGACAAAACTTCATTCATATTCAAACCCTTTCGCATTCTAGTTCCACCACCTGCAGCACCGCCTCTTAAAGAGTTGATCACGGTCCATCCTTCAGCATCGGTTTCTTGATCTTTCCAATGAAAAACGATTTCTGGCTGTTTATTTTCGTATATTTTTAGTAATTCTTTCATGATGTATAATAATATTCAACTTAATTCAAAAAATTTTCTGTGCAATTTTGTCTGTAATTATGCTTTAAAAAGAGTTAAAGTTGATTCATTATATGGAGGAATTTTAATTATTTTAAATTGATTTTAACAAACTTACTCTAAAAAAATGAAGGGTCAAATTATTTTTGTTTTAAAAGTCTTTCGGATTAAAAATAACTCCAGACGAATGATTTTTTCTAGCGCCTGTTACTGATTTTAAGCAATTAATTTGATTATTGATACGCAAAAAGCCTAAAAAAGCAAAAATCAATGCCTCTTTAAAATTGATTAGCTCTTTAGAGGGCATAATAATATGAATATTTTTTTTAATTTTATCAATCAAATATTTATTAAAAGCTCCACCCCCAGTTACTAAAACTTTAGCCCCTTTTGGCAACTCTTTTGAGATTGCCCAGACAATATGATCCGAGAAGGTTCTTAATAAATCTTCTGGCTTTCTTTTTGATGAATCTAATCTTGGAAATATTTCTTTTTGAACCCATTCTAAACCCAAAGACTTAGGTGATTTTTTTGCATAATAATCCAAGGAGCGCAAATCAGCTTCTAGCCTTGTTAAAAGCATTCCATTGGAGGCTATTACTCCTTTATTATCATACTCAAAACCTAATTGTTGCGCGTACTTGTTTAAAACAATATTAACAGGACAGATATCATAAGCTATTCTTTCATTTCCTTTATTAAAAGAAATATTTGCAAACCCACCAAGATTTAAACAATAGTCGTATTCAGCAAACAACAACTCATCTCCAACAGGAACTAAGGGCGCTCCCTGCCCACCTAAGTTAACATCTTGGGTTCTAAAATCACAAATCACTTTTTGCCTTGTAATGTTTGAAATAACTTGGCCATTTCCTACTTGAAGTGTAATTCCTTTTTCCGGTTGATGCAAAACTGTGTGCCCATGAGAGGCTATAAAATCGATGTTGACAATATTAAACTTACGTATAAAATCAGTTGTTTTATCACCTACAAATTTTCCATAATCAACATCTAATTGCTGGAGCGCATTGGTAGAAAAAGAAATTGCATTTTGTAGTTTACTTTTCCATTCAGTAGAATAGGAAATAGTAGTTGCCTCTAAAATTTCAAAATTTGCATAATTGTTTGTATCAAACTTCACATACACAAAATCGATACCATCTAAAGAGGTTCCGGACATAATTCCAATAGCAAAAACTTCATTTTTAATCATATCCGTAAAAATAATAAAACTCTTTTCAAAATATGTTACGAAATCGATATCTTTGCAGTCAGAAAACAAGAATTTAATTAGATACAAAGATGGATTTTAGCCTAACAGAAGAACACCAAATGATTAGAGACGCTGCAAGAGATTTTGCACAGACAGAGTTATTGCCTGGCGTTATTGAAAGAGATAATAAACAAGAATTTCCACAAGAATTAGTCAAAAAAATGGGAGATTTAGGTTTTATGGGATTGATGGTGGATCCAAAATACGGAGGAAGCGGAATGGATGCTACTTCCTATGTATTGGTCATGGAAGAACTTTCTAAAATAGATGCTTCTGCTTCTGTAATTGTTTCTGTAAACAATTCTTTAGTTTGTTACGGTTTAGAAAGCTATGGTTCTGAAGAGCAAAAACAAAAATATTTAACAAAATTAGCTACTGGTGAATTTGTAGGGGCGTTTTGCTTGAGCGAGCCCGAAGCTGGTTCAGATGCCACTTCACAAGCAACAACAGCCATAGACAAAGGAGACCATTATGTAATTAACGGAACAAAAAACTGGATTACAAGCGGAGGTAGATCCGATGTGTATTTAGTAATTGCACAAACCGATAGAGAAAAAGGACATCGAGGTATCAATGCTTTTATTGTTGAAAAAGGAACTGAAGGTTTTCACATAGGTCCCAAAGAAGATAAATTAGGGATCCGAGGAAGCGACACCCATACCTTACAATTTAACGATGTAAAAGTACCCAAAGAAAATAGAATTGGTGAAGATGGATTCGGATTCAAGTTTGCCATGAAAACACTTTCTGGAGGACGAATTGGTATTGCTGCTCAAGCTTTAGGAATTGCTGCAGGTGCCTATGAATTGGCCTTAAAATATTCTAAAGAACGTAAAGCTTTTGGAACAGAAATCTGCAACCATCAAGCCATTGCTTTTAAACTGGCAGACATGCACACCGAAATAGAGGCAGCACGTATGTTGGTAATGAAATCTGCTTGGGACAAAGACCAAGGTAATAACTACGATATGTCTTCTGCAATGGCAAAATTATACGCTAGTAAAGTTGCCATGGAACACACTGTGGAAGCCGTGCAAATTCACGGAGGTAACGGTTTTGTGAAAGAATACCACGTAGAGCGTTTAATGCGTGATGCAAAAATTACGCAAATTTACGAAGGAACCTCAGAAATTCAAAAAATTGTAATTTCTAGAGGAATTATCAAAGGATAACATACACCTATAATACACAATCTCTAAAATCCATCTTTTATAGGGTGGATTTTTTTTGGGCACAACCTTTAAGGCCAGGCTTTTCGCACTCGCTTTTTTGCAACATCAAAAAGAGCTCAAACAATTGCTTCAATCCCTTGTGCAGCTTTGGTTAGCAATTATAGTTCCAACACCACATCATATAACTGCAACCCAGAAGAAGGTGCAATTTCTCTTAAAAATTTTCTGTCATTATCTTCCCGTAAAGACGTCTCAATAAAATCTAAATCAAGATTTCCTTTCCCTAACTCAAACAACGTGGCCATCATTAAACGAATTTGATATCGCAAAAACCCTTTTCCCTTTACCTTCAATATATAGGACTGTTCAGGAAAGAAGCTAGCGGTTAAAATAGTATTCTCTATAATTTCACAAGAATCAATTACTCTTTTAAAAATAGTATGTGAAGAAGGTTTTGTACAATATTTATGAAAGTAATGCTCGCCTTCAAATAATTTTGCACCTTTTATCATGCAGTCTATATCTAAATCTTTATCAACATTCACTAAAAAGGGAGCAGCAAAAGGATGATTTTTACCTCCAAAAGAGAAATAATAATGATATTCTTTAAGCTTTGGTGCATTAATAAGGTTAAATTTAATAGCTACCTCCTGAATTGAAATTGCTTTAAAATCAGCAGAAAAATTGGCATTTAAAGACTCTAAAAAAGAAGTTTCCTCAAGAATATCATCCGTAAATAATTGTACATAAAAAGAATTTGCAGACACTTTTGCATCGGTCCTACCAATGCCAAGTGTCTTAAAATCATAATGTTCGAACACAAAAGACAAGGTTTTATCAACCATGTCATGCAATGTTTTTGCATTGGTTTGTTTTTGCCAACCAGAGAATCTAAATCCTAAAAACTGTATGTCAATCAAATAAGAAAGTGTGTACTTCATAGGGTCAAAAATACAACAAAATGAACTTTTTTTAAAAAAAGTGCATTTTTATGAATATCACAAAATTATACTTTCATTTTTCTTATACCTTACTTTTATATCCGTAAAAATGATATAAAATATACTTATAAAAATTTAACCCCCTATTTTTTGAGGGTATTAAATTAAATTATAACGTTTTCGTAAAACACCCCCCTTGGTTATTTGAATTTAAAAGTTACTTTTGACCTAATTAAATCAAATACTACAACATTTAAAAACACACATGATGAAAAAAATTATTTTTACTTTACTAGTCGCAAGTAGCTTTATCTTAAACGCACAAGAAGAAGACAAAGGGACTTTTACATTAAGCGGAAGTGTAGACACCTATTATAGCAGCAATCTGTCAGAAAACTCATTAGGATCTGTAGGAGTACTTTCTGATGTTCCTGCAAACGGATTTGGATTGGGAATGGTAAACACTGTTTTTTCATATGAAAAAGGAAAAACTGGCGTTGTTGCAGATTTAGCATACGGTCCAAGAGCAAATGCAGCAAATGCTTATACGGGTGCCATCAATCAATTATATGCTTACTATAACTTTTCTGAGAAAATTACCTTCACACTGGGTCAATTCAATACTTTTTTAGGCTATGAAGTTATATCTCCTTCAGTGAATTTTAATTATTCGGTATCCTATTTATTTAATGCAGGGCCTTTTTCTCATACAGGAATGAAAGTTGATTATACCGCTTCTGAAGATTTATCTTTTATGCTAGCAATTACCAATCCTCATGCAATTACAAGTGGAGCAAACCCAACAGATAAGTATCAAATAGGTTTTCAAACAGGATATAAAGAGCAGTATGTAAACATTGTTTATGGCTCAGTTCAACAAGGAGGTCCAGACGATGTTTTCTTTATCGATTATACAGGTGGGTTTGATGTATCCGATACTCTCTTTTTAGGAATCAATGCTGCCTATTCTAACTCTAATGATGCAGATGCAGGCTATCAAGGTTTGGCACTGTATCTGCAAAACGAATTTTCAGAAAAATTCTCTTTGGGATTTAGACCAGAATTTTTCACAACAACGGCAGGCACGGGAGATGCAAGTCAATCTGCTTATACCCTTACAGGAAACACCACTCTATCAGAAAGCTTAAAACTAGTAACAGAACTAAGATATGACACCTCTAACGATGTTACATTCTTTGGAAAAGACAATGTAACCGGAATCACTATTGCAGCTGTGTATTCTTTCTAAAAACAAATCATAACATAATAATCAAATTTTTTAATCATGAAAAAAATCGAAGCAATTATTAGAAAATCAAAATTCCGTGTGGTAAAACACGCTTTGCACGAAGTTGGCGTAAACTTTTTCTCTTATTGGGATGTTACAGGTTTAGGAAACGAAAAAGAAGGCCACGTATATAGAGGCGTTAGCTATAGCACAAGTGACATACAAAGAAGACACATTGTTATTGTTGTAAATGACGATTTCGAAGAAATTACCATTGAAACAATTATTAAAGCAGCTGCTACAGGAGAAGTTGGAGATGGGAAAATTTTTGTAAGTGACATTAGAGATGCTTACAGAATTAGAACAGGAGAAAAAGGCGGAACAACTTTAAATTAATAACAATACACAATACAATTATGGAATTATTAACAGTAAACAATGTATGGATGATGATCTGTACAGCACTCGTTTTCTTCATGCACACAGGTTTTGCATTTTTAGAAATTGGTTTGACAAGACAAAAAAACACCATTAATATTTTATTCAAAAACATCTTTATCATTACAGTAGGACTACTACTCTATTATATTGGAGGTTTTAACTTAATGTACCCCGGTTTTACAGAAGGCTCAGCAGGGGTGCTAGAATTTGCTGGCTTCGGAATTACCCCTCCAGAGAATGGAATGACTCCAGAATATGCCGATGGTGGTTATACCTGGTGGACAGATTTCTTATTTCAAGGAATGTTTGCTGCTACAGCCGCAACTATTGTTTCTGGAGCTGTAGCTGAAAGAATGAAAATTGGAGCCTTTATGATATTTACAGTTATCTATGTGGGCCTTATATACCCAATAGCAGGTTCATGGAAATGGGGTGGCGGATTTTTAGACCAACTAGGATTCTATGATTTTGCAGGCTCTACATTAGTGCACTCTGTTGGCGGTTGGGCAGCTTTGGTTGCTGTTTGGTTACTAGGACCTCGTATTGGAAAATTTAGAAACGGGAAAGTACAAGCCATCACTGGTCATAACATCCCATTAGCAACTGCTGGAGTTTTAATACTATGGCTAGGTTGGTTTGGTTTTAATGGTGGTTCTGTGTTGTCTGCAAATCCAGAATTAACTTCATTAACTTTAGTGACAACATGTTTGGCTGCTGCTGCAGGTGGCGTTATTGCTGCACTAGTATCATTTATCAAATACAAAAATTTAGACTTAACCATGTTCTTAAATGGTATTTTAGGAGGATTAGTTGCTATTACTGCTGGTGCTGACGTCATGACTCCTGAGAGTGCAATTATTATTGGAGCCATTGCTGGTGTATTCATAGTAGTTGCCGTCTCTTGTATAGACGCCCTCAAACTAGATGATCCTGTCGGAGCCATTGCAGTGCACTTAATTTGTGGTATTTGGGGAACATTAGCAGTGGGAATCTTCTCTACCAATCCAGAGCACACTTTTTTAATACAATTAACAGGCGTAGCGTGTTATGCCGCTTTCTGCTTACTTACATCTTTCATTATTATTTTCACATTGAAGAAAACAGTAGGAATTAGAGTGAGTGAAAAAGAAGAATTACAAGGTTTAGATGCTCATGAACATGGAATGAAAGCGTATCCAGACTTTAGATTGAACGAACATTAAGAGCTCTTAATTATAGTTCAAAACATCGTTTTGAAACAAACTTATCAACTTCGAGCTAATTTCTTAAATAATTACACCCTAAATTGAAGGGTTTAAAATAAATAAATTCACATGGTCTTTATGACTATGTGAATTTATCCTATACAAAAATATACATATCTCAATAGGATTGACTTAAATTATTGTATTTATAAATATTTGATTAATTATTTAATAAAAAATAAATTTACTATAACGATATAGCTTTTTTATTAAATAATATTCATTAAAAAACATATATTTGTACATATAATATAATTATGAGCATACAGAAACAAGGACTCTATTTACCAGAATTTGAACACGAAAATTGTGGCGCAGGATTTATATGTAATCTTAAAGGAGAAAAGACTAATCAAATTATACATGATGCCTTAGAAATTCTTGTAAAATTAGCACATCGTGGTGGTGTAAGTTCTGATGGGAAAACTGGAGATGGTGCAGGCTTATTAATAGACATCCCCCATGCATATTTTAAAAGGGTTTGTGACTTTAAAGTTCCTGTAAAAGGGAAATATGCTGTTGGAATGGTGTTCTTACCTAAAAACAGAAACCAATACAAATATTGTAAAGAGACTTTCGAAAAAGAAATAACTGCACAAGGACTTTCTATTATTGGTTGGAGAAAAGTTCCGGTAGATGCTTCCCAGCTTGGTGAAATAGCCTTTGCTTCAGAACCAAATATAGAACAGCTTTTTGTTGGGAAATCTAATGAAGTTTCAGAAGAAGCTTTTAAAGCAAAATTGTATGCTGCACGTAAAATAACAGAACATGCTATTGCACGTTCAAAAATGTCTCAAAGTGCATATTTCTATGTATCTAGTTTGTCAATAACAACTTTAATATATAAAGGTATAATTAAGCCTGAAGATATTGGTCCTTATTATAAGGATTTACAAGAAACAGATTTAGTAACACGTTTGGCTTTAGTACATCAACGTTTTTCAACCAATACAATGCCTACTTGGGAGCTAGCGCAACCATTTAGATTTATGTGTCAGAATGGTGAAATCAATACACTTCGAGGTAATGTGAGTAGAATGCGTGTTAGAGAAGAGATTATGAAAAGTGAAGTCTTCGGCCCGCAAATAGATAAGTTATTTCCAATCATATTACCAGGGAAATCAGATTCAGCTTCTATGGATATGGTGGTAGAATTGTTAACACATACCGGTCGTTCATTGCCAGAAGTAATGATGATGATGATCCCCGAAGCATGGGAGAAACACCAAACTATGTCACCAGAGCGCAAAGCCTTTTACGAGTACAATTCGTGTATTATGGAACCTTGGGATGGACCAGCTTCTGTACCATTTACAGATGGTAATTATATTGGTGCTTTGCTTGATAGAAACGGATTAAGGCCTTCACGATATACAGTGACTAAAAGTGGCAAATTAATTATGTCTTCAGAAATTGGTGTCGTAGATATAGCTCCAGAAGATGTAGAGAGTCATGGTCGATTAGAACCAGGGAAGATGTTCTTGGTAGACATGAATCAAGGTCGAATTATAAATGATGAAGAAATTAAAAGTAAAATTGTAAAAGAAAGACCGTATCAAAAATGGTTGGATAAAACAAGATTACATTTAAAAGACATTCCTTATACAGGAGAAACCTGTCCAATTGAAATACTAGATATAAAAACAAGACAGCGTTTGTTTAACTATACGTTTGAAGATATACAAGAAGTCATTACACCAATGGCTCAAAAAGCAAAAGAGGCTTTAGGGTCTATGGGAATTGATACCCCTTTAGCAGTTTTATCTAATAAGCCGCAATTAATTTCAAACTATTTTAAACAGTTGTTTGCTCAAGTTACAAACCCTCCTTTAGATGGAATTAGAGAGGAAATTGTAACAGATATTAGTTTGTCATTAGGTAAGGATAGAAATATTTTTAGCATTACTGAAAGACAATGTCGAAAATTAAAAATTCAAAATCCTGTAATATCAAATGATGATTTAGAAAAAATTCGACACATTTCTGTTGATGGTTTCAAAGCCGAGACTATTGAAATATTATATCAAAAAGACAAAGGGCTTAATGGGCTTGAAGATGTTTTGGACGACATCATTGTGCAAATTGAAAAAGCACTAGAAAGAAAAACAAACATCATCATTTTATCAGATAGAGGTGTAAGCAAAACATTGGCGCCTATTCCAGCTTTATTAGCCTGTTCTTATGTAAGTCACCAGATGAATCGTTTACGAAAACGGTCTTATTTCGATATTATTATTGAATCTGCAGAACCACGTGAACCACATCATTTTGCTACCTTGTTTGGTTACGGCGCAAGTGCTATAAATCCATATATGGTGAACGAAATCATAAGAGCACAAGTAAAAGAGGGCTTTATAACTGATATGGACGAACAAAAAGCTGTTGATAATTTCAACAAAGCTATTGGGAAAGGCATTCTAAAAGTGATGAATAAAATAGGAATCTCAACGTTACGTTCGTACAGAGGTTCACAAATATTTGAAATTGTCGGATTTAACTCACAATTCGCAGAAAAATATTTTCCTTACACCACAACAAGAATTGAAGGTATTGGCTTATATGAAATTGAAAAAGAAATCGATAAGCGTTACCAACATGCCTATCCAAACACAGAAGTTAACAAAAATTTAGGCTTAAATATTGGAGGAGATTATAGATGGAGACGAAATGGCGAAAAGCACTTGTTTAATCCAACTACGGTTGCGAAACTACAACAAGCAGTTAGATTAAGTGACCAAGCGAGTTACAATGTATATGCAAAAACAATTAATGAACAATCAGAAAGTTTAATGACCATTCGTGGGTTGTTTGAATTTAATAATATTGATCCTATTCCAATTGAAGAAGTAGAACCTTGGACTGATATCGTTAAACGTTTCAAAACAGGAGCCATGTCTTATGGATCTATTTCTAGAGAAGCACACGAAAATTTAGCCATAGCAATGAACAGAATTGGTGGAAAATCTAATTCTGGAGAGGGAGGAGAAGATAGAAAACGTTTTCAACCAGATGTTAATGGAGATAGTAGAAACTCAGCTATAAAGCAGGTAGCCTCTGGTCGTTTTGGTGTCACGTCTCATTATTTAACGAACGCTAAAGAAATTCAAATTAAAATGGCTCAAGGTGCAAAACCTGGAGAAGGTGGTCAATTACCAGGTGAAAAAGTATTGCCATGGATTGCTGCAGCACGAAACTCAACACCTTTTGTTGGATTAATTTCACCACCACCACATCACGATATTTATTCTATTGAAGATTTGGCCCAATTAATTTATGATTTAAAAAATGCCAACCGAGAAGCAAGAATTAATGTAAAGCTAGTCTCAGAAGTTGGTGTGGGAACCATTGCTGCTGGAGTTGCAAAAGCAAAAGCAGACGTTGTTCTGATCTCCGGGTATGACGGCGGAACAGGCGCTTCGCCTTTAACATCTTTAAAGCATGCTGGGTTGCCTTGGGAATTAGGTTTGGCAGAAGCACAACAAACCTTAGTACTTAATAATTTAAGAAGTAGAATTGTTGTAGAGTGTGATGGACAATTAAAAACAGGGCGTGATGTTGCTATTGCAGCATTATTAGGCGCAGAAGAATTTGGTTTTGCCACAGCTCCTCTAGTAGCCTCAGGATGTATTATGATGCGAAAATGTCATTTAAATACCTGTCCAGTTGGTATTGCAACACAAGACAAAACTTTGCGTAAAAACTTTAAAGGCACACCAGAACATGTTATTAATTTCTTCTACTACATAGCTGAAGAATTGAGAAGTATAATGGCGGAGCTTGGATTTAGATCGATGGCAGAAATGGTCGGGCAAACACATAAAATAAATGCGAATAAAGCGATTAAACATTACAAAGCTAAAGGCCTAGATTTATCGTCAATCTTACATAGACCTGCTGAATATTCTCAGATGCCTGTTAAAAATTCTGAAAAGCAAGATCACAATTTAGAGAATGTTTTAGATTTTAAAATTCTTAAGGATTCACATCGTGCATTGTACAGAAAAGAGCAGATGACACTTTCGTATCCTATCAAAAACACAAACCGAACAGTTGGAGCGATTGTGAGTAATGAAATTTCGAAAATATATGGTCATTTAGGATTACCAGAGGATACTTTGAATATCAATTTTGAGGGATCTGCAGGACAAAGTTTTGGAGCTTTTGGAGCACACGGATTAACTTTTAATCTCGAAGGAAATACAAATGATTACCTAGGAAAAGGATTATCTGGAGCGAAACTAATTGTAAAAAAACCTGCAAAAGCAGATTTTATAGCCGAGGACAATATTATTATTGGAAATGTTTGCTTATTTGGAGCAGTTAATGGTCAAGCCTATATCAATGGAATTGCAGGAGAACGTTTCGCAGTTAGAAATTCTGGCGCAACAGCAGTTGTAGAAGGGGTTGGAGATCATTGCTGTGAATATATGACAGGTGGAACTGTAGTTGTGCTTGGTAAAACAGGACGAAATTTTGCAGCCGGAATGAGTGGTGGAATCGCTTATGTCTATGATCCTGAAAATAAATTTACAAAGGGACTTTGTAATACTGAAACAATAGAGTTTGAAGAAATTTTAGATGAAGATAATGCTGATTTAAAAGCGACAATAGAGAAGCATGTTTTATATACAGACAGTCAAAGGGGGCGTGAATTATTAGCAGATTGGAATACAAGTATCAATAGTTTTGTGAAAGTGATGCCGATTGAATATAAACGTGCCTTAAAACGTTTAGAAACAGAGGAACCAATGTTTGAAGAATTAACAATAGCATAATCTAATGGGAAAAGTAACAGGGTTTAAAGAATTTAAAAGACAAGATGAAAAGTACACTTCTGTAAAAAATAGAATAAAAAATTACAAAGAATTTACCATTCCTATTTCTGAAAAAGAAATCACGAAACAAGGATCACGTTGTATGGATTGCGGTATTCCTTTTTGTCATAGTAGCTGCCCACTAGGGAATCTAATTCCAGACTTCAATCATATGGTGCATCAAGGCGAATGGCAAAAAGCTTCATGGATATTACATTCAACAAATAATTTTCCAGAATTTACTGGACGTTTATGCCCTGCTCCTTGCGAACAGTCATGTGTATTAGGTATTAATGAAGACCCTATTTCCATAGAAAATATTGAAAAAAACATTGTAGAGCGTGCCTTCAAAGAAGGTTGGATTAAACCACAAACTCCTAAAACAAGAACAGGTAAAAAAATAGCAGTAGTTGGTTCTGGACCTGCAGGTCTAGCAGCAGCACAACAATTAAACAGAGCTGGTCATACAGTAACTGTTTTTGAAAGAGATGATAAAGTTGGTGGTTTATTACGTTATGGAATTCCAAATTTCAAAATGGAAAAAGGGATCATCGACAGAAGAGTCGCTATTCTAGTCGCTGAAGGAATTATATTTAAAACAGACGTTAATGTTGGTGTTAATTATGATGTTAAAGACTTAAAAGCTTTTGATAGTATTGTTTTATGTGGTGGATCTACAGAAAGACGTAGCTTGCCGACTCCAGGTATTAATGCTGATGGTGTGGTACAAGCAATGGATTTCTTAACACAACAAACAAAAGTTGTATTCGGACAAGAGATAAAAGATCAAATACTAGCAACAGATAAAAATGTTATTGTAATTGGAGGTGGTGATACAGGATCAGATTGTATTGGAACATCCAATCGTCAAGAAGCAAAATCAGTTGTCAATTTTGAAATTATGCCAAAACCTCCAGGTCATCGTGCACCAACTACTCCTTGGCCTTTTTGGCCTTTACAATTAAAAACATCTTCTTCTCATAAAGAAGGAGTAAAACGTAATTGGCTAATCAACACAAAGGAATTCATACAAGATAAAGACGGAAAGTTAACGGCATTAAAAACAGTGAATGTAGAATGGAAAATGGTTCCGGGAGAAAGACCTCAATTAATTGAAATAGAAGGTACCGAAAAAACATGGCCATGTGATTTGGCGTTATTAGCCTTAGGTTTTACAGGTCCTGAAAGCACTCTAGCAGATAAGTTGGGTATTGAAAGGGATGCACGTTCAAATTATAAAGCAGCCTATGGTAAATATCAAACGAATGTTCCAAATATATTTACTGCTGGTGATATGCGTCGTGGCCAATCATTAATTGTATGGGCAATTTCTGAAGGTAGAGAAGCGGC
>CAXYCO010000036.1:0-27500 GCA_964275545.1 uncultured Polaribacter sp. | reverse complement strand
TGACTTAATTGACCGCCTGCGGACCCTTTAAACCCAATGATTCCGGATAACGCTTGCACCCTCCGTATTACCGCGGCTGCTGGCACGGAGTTAGCCGGTGCTTATTCTTACAGTACCGTCAAGCTCGTACACGTACGAGTGTTTCTTCCTGTATAAAAGCAGTTTACAACCCATAGGGCCGTCTTCCTGCACGCGGCATGGCTGGGTCAGAGTTGCCTCCATTGCCCAATATTCCTCACTGCTGCCTCCCGTAGGAGTCTGGTCCGTGTCTCAGTACCAGTGTGGGGGATCTCCCTCTCAGGACCCCTACCTATCGTTGCCATGGTAAGCCGTTACCTTACCATCTAGCTAATAGGACGCATAGCCATCTTTTACCGATAAATCTTTAATTAAGTCTTGATGCCAAGTCTCAATACTATGAGGTATTAATCTTCATTTCTAAAGGCTATCCCTCTGTAAAAGGTAGGTTCTATACGCGTTACGCACCCGTGCGCCGGTCGTCAGCGGAAGCAAGCTTCCCTGTTACCCCTCGACTTGCATGTGTTAAGCCTGCCGCTAGCGTTCATCCTGAGCCAGGATCAAACTCTTCATTGTATATTTTAATAATATGTATGAATAAGTTTCAAAAGAATTTACATTATTTAACTAATGTGGTTATTCTACTCTTTGTTTACGCTGTCAATTTCAATATTTTCAATGAACTTTTAGGCTGTGTAAAACATGCTCTTAAACATGATCTAGTAAATCCTAATTTTGTAGAAATGATAGAATCGAACTATCTAATTTGTTACTCTAAATTATTCCAAAATCTCTTTGATCGTTTTTGCTATTCTTGTTAGCGGGTGCAAATGTAAAACCTTTTTTGATTCCTACAACTAAAAAATTAATTATTTTTTAATTTTATTTTTACACACTGTTTTTATGAACTTCCCTACTCTCTCAAATCGGGTTGCAAAGATACTACTTCTTATTTATCTAAACCTAAATAAATCGTATCTTTTTTTAAAAAATATTACCTGATTGTTAATAGTGAAAAAACACAAACCAAAACAGATAAAAACTCCTGATAAAAACAAAAACTCAATGAACTTAACTAACCATATTCCTGTTAGCGGGTGCAAATATACTTCCTCTTTTTAATTACACAACCCTTTTTGTAATTCTTTTTTAAATTTATTTCTAAACAAATCATAACACCCTGAAAATACACACGTTAATACTATGAAAAAAAAACCTTTTTTTATTCTTTTAAAATCTTTGTATTGAAACACCTGTAATCCCGAAGTATTTATTCTAATAAATATAAAAATTACTCCTAATTAATAAGCGCTATTGGAACTCCAATAAAAAGAATATTGATATAATTATATTAAAAAGGGAACGCAAAAAATTAATTAGACACAAAAAAGGATTAATTTTTAGCTTTAGAAAGTTTTTTCTTTTTTCTTTTATTCTTCTTTCTTTGTTTGGCAAACATCTTTTTGTATTCTTCTACATCGATAGCACCTTTCCTATCTGAGGATATTTTAGCAAAATCAAAAGTCAACTTACTATTTTGTGCAGGAAGATTTTCTTCTAAAAAAGCACGTTGTAAAACATCTTCAATTAAATAATCTTCATTTTCTGATTCTGGGTGGTATTCTTCTTTTAATGAAAGTTTAAAAATGTTTGCTGTTGTATTGTACCAAAAAGCTTTCCAACCACTTCTTAAGCCTTTAATATTATCGAAAGTAGTTTTGCCTGTTTGACGATGAATTAACTTAATTAAAATTCTACCTTCTGTAGTAGTCATCTTCTTTATTTGATCAGAAAACTCACCTTCAATATACTTTTGAATTCTTTTTGTATATTTTTTACGTTTACTTTTTTTATTTATTCTCTTTAATCGAACATTTAAAGAATCTAACCTTTCTGATGCCAATCTTGCAAATGGGTATGCTTTAAACACTTTTCTTCGAAACCAAAAATAGTAGCGTACATCTTCTTGTGATTTGAATTTGTGCTTTGGAAGTATTGAAAATTCCTCTAAACTTATAGTAAGGGTATCTCCTTCTTTAAGCAGGATATACTCATCTAAAGACTTTGGCAAGGAATCTACTTCTCTTTTCTGTGAGAATAAAGAAAGAGAAATTAGGGATATATATATGAATAGGTATTTTTTCAAACTTAATTTTTAAAAATGCAAATATATACTCAATACACTTAGCTTTCCGAATTTTTAACGGGTTCTTTTTCCTTTTCTCTGCGTTAAAATTTACAAACGTAGCTAAGACTATGCTTGAAAATTTATGCCTTGATAAAAGAAAAAATAAATCCACTAAATTCTCCTAAAACCTAAATGTATTGAGTATATTACAAATGATTCATCGCAAAAAGAAAGCCAAAGTTGAATCCATAAAAAACTCACAAACTTAAATTTGTGAGTTTTTTACTATCATTCAAATAACTGTTATATTTTTCTTCTATTATCCTCGGATTGTGTGTCGATTAACTTATTGTAAGGATCTACTCCTACTTCAGTGGGTTTTTTATCTACGATGATTGACACTTTATTATTGATTTGAGTAATTTTATGTTTTTTTAAGTAGAGCTCTACTTCTTTCTTTTCACCATCAACCTCTTCTTCTGTAAAAATACCAATGTCTATATAATCTGCTAAGGGAACAGATAATATTGCTTTTTTCATTGCATCGGTTTTATAAGAAATGGTATCCCCTATTTTCTCTCCGAAATAACGCTTGCCTTTTTCATCATTTCGATATTTCGCAACCTCAAAATCGATATCTACTTGAAACTTCCCATTGTCTAACTCTGTAACTTTTGCGTCCATCACTCTATTTTTATACAAAGTAATGGTTTCAAACATGTCTTTAATTACGTATTGTAGAGAGTCTGGTGTTGCTTCTCTTAAATGATTTACAAATTCGATGGAGGTAGCATAAGGTGGTTCTTGAAATTTCACCTTATTTATAAATTTCTGAATGGCTCCATTCATTTTCTTTTCTCCTACATAGTCACTTAAGGCATATAAGACCATAGACCCTTTTTGATAATGGATATATCCTTGTCCGTCATTATACATTAACGGCTTTTCTCTTTTACGTTCTAGCGTTCTTTGCAATAAGTACCCATCTAAAGCTTCCTTTAAAAAGGTTCTCATTTTATTTTTCCCTTGTGATTTTTCAATCACTTTTAAAGAAACGTATTCTGACATGCTTTCCGAGAGTAGGGTTGCCCCCATAACATCGGCTCCAATTACCTGATGTGCCCACCATTGATGTGCCACTTCATGCGCAGTGACCGCAAAAGGGTAATCAACTCCACTATCATCTGTATCATCTACATCGGCTATAAAACCAATTCCCTCAGAGAAAGGCATTGTATTTGCAAAAGCTTGTGCAAAAGACCCTCCTGTTCTTGGAAACTCAATAATTCTTGCTTGCCTGAATTGATACGGACTAAAGTTTTCTGAATTATACGTTAAAGAAGCCTTCATTCCTTTCATCATTCTATCTAAATTGAAGGTATGCGGCTTGTGGTAATAAATTTCTAAATTAATGCCGTTAAATTCTTCTTTTTTTACTTCGTATCGACCAGAATTAAAGGCATAGAAATTTAAAATTTTACTATCCATTTTGTAATGAAAATATCTTCTATCATTTTCCACCCATTCTTTTTGTAAATATCCTGGAGCAATTGCAATTTGATCTGTTGATGTTGAAACGGTTGCTTCAAAATTAATCCAATCTGAATCATTAGAAATATAGGTATCTCCCAAAGCTGTTGAATCTGAAGGATGCGCTTGTAAATCATTTTTAGGTAAATCGTATTTTTTACGTGTTTTGTCATCTGTTAATTCTCCTTGAGAAGAATACCCTAAAGACGGAAATAATGCAAAATTATTGATGAAAGTCCCATTTTCTCTTACAGGAGACCTCCTTCTAAAGGTGGTGTTTTTATTACTCTGAACCGTTACGGCTAACTCTAAAGTATCTCCGGGCATGATTTTGTCTTCGAAATGATAAATATCAAAATTATGGATGGTATCCAAAGAAACTAATTTGTTCGATTTACTAAACTTAAATGTACTTTCCAAAGAATTATGATTCAAGAAAACACTATCTATTGGGCTGTCTGTTTTGTTGACCATTAGAATTTTCGCAGAGGCTTCAAATAGTCGTTCCTTTGGAAAAATATCCATATTTGCATTCACAGCAATGACTCTTGGTTGTTTATAGTCTTGGAATTTTTTATATTTCTTCTCCCACTCCACGCTTCTTAATTCTGCTTCTTTTGAAGAAGTTCTTTTTCCTTTAGCGCCAGTTTCTTGATAAATTGAAAACCCTAGGCTAAAAAAAGCAATTAAAAATACAGCCAAGCTAATTATATAGCCACCTTTTAGTCTAGATTTAGCAATTGATAATCTTTCTGCAAAAGAAGCAGGAATTCCTCGAACCCAAAACAATGCAGACATTACTAATAAAGCCAATCCGCAAAATACCCAATAGGTTTTATACATTAGAAATGGTGTTAAAATTCCGTATTGATTCATATCAGAATAGCCAAATCCAGGCCCTTGATTGTACTTATAGATATCTAATTCAACACCGGCCAACGATAAAAAGGGCATCCCAATTGAAATAACCAACAGAACAAACAGTCCTAAATAAGGGTTCCCTATTAAGGTTTGAATAAAGATGGATAAGAAAGCCCAAACTAAATAGCCTAACAAACTCAATAAAAACAATTCCTTAAAGTAATGTCCAAATTCAAAATTGTAATAGCCATTGTATACTTGAAATAGAACCCCTGCAAGCATAATTACAGCCAACAAAACGATTTGCATTTTGACTATTGCAATCACTTTAGAAAATAATAAGGTCCAATTTGGAATTGGTGTTGCATCTACCAAATGATTTACTCTTGCAATTTTAGCTCTACTTACAAGCATTCCTGCATATAAAAATGTACACACATTGATAGAAATTGAAAATACACCACCAATGTTGAGCATTTTCCAGGTTACAGGTAAGGTAGCGGTTCCAAAAATATTCCCTATCTCTGATAGACCAACAACCATTAAAACCAAACCAACAAGCACTATGGAAATAAATGGCCAACTTTTTACAATGTATTTAAAATCAATATTGGATAAATTCCACATTGTTTTTAAATTTTGAGTAAAAGAATAATTATGTACTACTTTAGGAAGAACAATTCTAGTGATTCCACTAATGTTTGATTTTGTAATTCGTTCTCCTTTCGTTTTTCTGAAAGAGAAAGAAATGGCGTTTTGACTAAAGGTAAAAAACGTATATACAAATCCGAAAATTAAAGCTGCAACCCCCAACCACAACAATCGATTGTAAATAATCATTTCCTTGATAGGAATTTGCAACTCATTCTGTTCTGAAGGAGTCCAGTATTTTGTATAATAATTCACTGCACCAGACCCAAAAGGATCTAATAGCGCTAACAATCCTCTTTGCTCAGGATCGGAAAGAATACCCTCTACAACTCCTTGAACAAATAAAAGTACAATGACCGTAATAAATCCGGCTGCAATGTTTCTAGAAAAAGTAACCACTGCAAAAACAATGGCTCCAAATAGTAAAATATTGGGCAGAATAAAAACCAAATATGCTTTTACGTAGGTAATGAATTGAAAATTCCCCACAATATCTGAGTTGGTTCCTGGAAATCGGAAACCAATAAACATACCTAATGCAATGGATAGCACAATTACAGTGATCACCACAATTCCACTAAAAAATTTGGCAAAAAGATAATTGGATTTTGTAAAAGGATACGAATATAAAATGGTGTGCATTTCACTTTTATAATCTCTATAAATAGAAACTCCGATAATGGAAGGAAATAAAAAGAAAATAAAAGTAGTTAAGCCATTAAATAAACCATTAACACCTGAAGGAGAGTTTACTATTCTAGAAGAACCTGTCGTTGCAGTAATAGAATCGAATAAACCCGCAGTAGCTGCCGATAAAAAGAAAGATAACCCTAGAAAAATGGCTAAATAAATATAAAAAGCTGGCTTTTTAAACCAGTAGTTTAATTCTTGTTGAAATATAGTTGAAAACATAATATGAATGTAGTTTTGTTTATTTGTTTAAAAAGATTTATTGTAAAATTATGTGCTTTTAAATTTTACGTAGTTCATTTTAAACGAATGCTGGTTCATCTTGTTTTAAGGCTATGAAATATACATCATCCAATTGCGGAGCAACAGCAATAAAATCTTCTGAAGGTTTTTCAGGAGCATGCACTCTTAAATTTAATGTATTGTCTTGGTTGTAATTAGAAGACAAAATAGTGTATAACTTTTCGTTTTCATCTAAATCATCTCTTTCAATTGTTTTCTGCCAAATGGTCCCTTCAATTTCCTTAGTAGCTTCTTGTGGCGTGGTATGTTTTAAAATT
The DNA here is from genome assembly GCA_964275545.1 of uncultured Polaribacter sp. Lineage (GTDB taxonomy): Bacteria > Bacteroidota > Bacteroidia > Flavobacteriales > Flavobacteriaceae > Polaribacter. Next base: position 21,062 of record CAXYCO010000036.1, on the reverse strand, counting down.
TTACCTCCATTTAAAATGGCCATTTCATTACACAACTCTTTTACATCTTCTACAATATGGGTAGAAAAAATAACGGTACAATTGGTACCAACCTCTCTTAAGACATTCAAGAATCGGTGTCTCTCAGCAGGATCTAAACCAGCTGTTGGCTCATCAACAATAATTAACTTCGGATTGTTCAATAACAATTGTGCAATTCCGAAACGCTGTTTCATTCCTCCAGAATACCCCGCAACATATTTACGTCTAACGTCATATAAATTAGTAATTTCTAACACTTCTTTTACAATTGCTTTTCTTTCAGTTGTATTAGAAATACCCTTTAAAGTTGCAAAATAATTTAACAAATCTTCCGCAGACATTTTAGGATACACACCGAAAGATTGTGGCAAATACCCCAACACTTTTCTCAAAGACATATTATCTTTTAAAACTTCAATGTCGCCAAACATAATAGAACCAGAATCTGGACTTTGCAAGGTCGCAATCGTTCTCATTAAGGAAGATTTCCCAGCCCCATTTGGCCCTAAAAGACCAAACATTCCTGTTCCAATTTCTATGCTTAAATCATCAATCGCTTTTACGCCATTTTTATAGGTTTTCGTTAAATTACTGATTACTAACTTCATATTATTGTTTTTATTTTAATGTCTTTTTTATTTTTATGGATGTAGACTTTGTTAAATCTTTTTGTACCTCTTCACTTTTAAAAGTAATATTGACAGAATCATACGTATCTAAATTTAATACATATTGAATCGTTTGATTTTTAATTTCTTCAGAATAATGATACAATAAGCTATCTGAAATAGTTGTTAAATCATTTTTTAAAAACATTAAATTTAGTCCTTTCTCTTTTGAAATTCCATCTTTCTGTGTGAAATAAGTTCCAATGGATAATTTATCAAAATCAAATTTCTTTTTTAGACTATTTTCAAATCCTTTTTTACCAATTTTAAAATTTGGATGCGCATCTGAATTCCCCTCAACAATTGTTGTACAATTCAATAAAAAAGCAACAACAAAAAGAGCCAACCCAATTCTTAATTTTTTCATATTCATATTTAATTTATTCTTTTAATTTCTATAAGTATTGTTTTGAGGTAATTTGTTACAATATTTATGAATAAACTCAAGTAAAAATAAAAAAACGTTTTATTTTTACAATTGACAAAGAAACAAAATATCCATAAACTTATTTATAATGGCAAAAAAATCAATATTAAATAAAAAGTCACTTACATTTTTAGAAAAATACTTAAATAATGCCTCTCCCACTGGTTATGAATGGGAAGGTCAAAAAATTTGGATGGAGTATTTAAAACCATATGTGGATGAGTTTATTACAGACACATACGGTTCTGCGGTTGGAGTTATTAATCCGAAAGCAAAATATAAAGTTGTAATTGAGGGACACGCTGATGAGATTTCATGGTATGTAAATTATATTTCAGACAATGGTTTAATTTATGTAATTCGTAATGGAGGTTCAGATCATCAAATTGCACCCAGTAAAATAGTAAATATTCATACTAAAAAAGGGATTGTAAAAGGGGTGTTTGGTTGGCCAGCAATTCATACTAGAAATAGAGCTAAAGAAGAAGCTCCAAAACCAGATAATATTTTTATAGATACTGGATGTTCAACAAAAAAAGAGGTGGAAGATTTAGGAGTTCATGTTGGTTGTGTTATCACCTACCCAGATGAATTTCATATTTTAAACAACGATAAATTTGTTTGTAGAGCTTTAGACAACAGAATGGGAGGGTTTATGATTGCCGAAGTTGCTCGTTTACTAAAAGAAAATAAAATTGAACTCCCATTTGGTCTCTACGTTACCAATGCGGTTCAAGAAGAAATTGGTTTACGTGGTGCAGAAATGATTACACATACAATAAAACCAAATGTAGCTATTGTAACTGATGTAACACATGATACAACAACTCCTATGATCGACAAGAAAAAAGAAGGTCACTTAGAACTAGGAAAAGGACCAGTTGTTGCCTATGCGCCTGCGGTTCAGCAAAAATTACGTGATTTAATTACAGAAACTGCGGAAACTAATAAAATTCCTTTTCAGCGTTCTGCACTATCAAGAGCTACAGGAACAGACACGGATGCATTTGCTTATAGCAATGGTGGTGTAGCTTCTGCTTTGATTTCTTTACCATTAAGATACATGCATACTACGGTAGAAATGGTTCACAAAGAAGATGTTGAGAATGTGATTAAAATGATTTATGAAACCTTGTTAAACATTAAAGACGGAGATACTTTTTCTTATTTTGATTAACTAAAAAAAATAGTTAACTTATAGAGGCCCTTCAAGTTTTCAAAATCTGAAGGGTCTTTTTCATAAATTATGGACGAACTTATAGATATATTAACTCAAGAGGGAAAAAAAACAGGAAAAACTGCTCTAAAATCTGAAGCGCATAAAAATGGTTGGTTTCATGCAACGGTTCATATTTGGTTGTTTACCTTGGATAAAAAAATACTACTTCAAAAAAGAGCATTGACTAAAAAAGTATTTCCTGGCTTGTGGGATATTTCTGTTGCGGGACATATTGGAGCAGGAGAAAGCATTTTATCATCTGCAAAAAGAGAAGTTTTAGAAGAAATTGGTTTAGAACTCAAAGAAACAGAACTCATCAAAATTGGGACAAGAGTTCATCAAGTTCAACACAAAAACGGAATTCAGGATAACGAACATCATCATGTTTTTATAGCAGAATTAAAGGTACCAATATCGACTTTAAAAATTCAAATTGAAGAAGTAGCAGATATTAAACTCTTTGATTTATCTGTTTTAAAAGACACAAAAAAACTTGAAAACGTTTTGCTTTCTAGATTTCATGATTATTATGTTTCTGTTTATAATACCATTGCTACTTTTTTAACAAAATATCAGTAGTTTTTCATTTAAAGACTTAACTACATACAAAAAGACAGGAAATAATAAATTACTTGACAGGTTTATTAAAGAATGAGTCTCCTAATTTACCTTCACTTACCAATGGCAATGTAAACTCAGTTGCTGTTCTAGCTGGTACTGTTGGGTTTCCATTTTCGTCTTTCTTATACCAAGTAATTTGTTTTGGTAAAACTAATCCATTTACAGTTGCCCAATCACTATATTTAATAAGACTGTATGTTTCGCTAGGTTCTTTTGAATTGAAAGTAACTGTGTATGCTAACCACTCCATTTGGTAAGTGATAGCATTAAAATACACAATATAATTATCATCTGGAGAACTTCCAATATTGGCATTATAAGAAATTTTATAACCAGGGTACTCTATTCCTTCAAAAGAAATTGGAGCTACCTTTTCATAAATAATTCCATCATCTGCTAATACAAAAGGCATTGCATAAAAATAGAAGTAAAGATTGTAATAGAAAGTAGGATTCCCTTTATAAACTCCTTCTATCTCTTCATCTAACCAAACCTCATTTCCATCGAAACCTAGAGAGTATTTTGGAGAATTTACTACTGTTTTTCTTGAGTTTAAATCGGCTGTGTGCACTTCTTCCCCAATATTAAAAGACAGGGTTTTTTGTTTTTTCCAAACATCAATTGTTCCATGTTTCTTAAAAACATTACTCAATTCTTCAGGAAAATTTTCCTTTTCCGTTTCTTTAATTACTTCATTTTTTTGTTGATTTTTACAGGAAACCAAAATTGTAAGTATTACTAATAAGAATATTTTTTTCATTGAAATTCGTTTTTATTTTTTTGATAAAATTAATAATTATGAAGTTTGTATAAAAATAACGAAAATTGAGTCATTATATTTTTGACTGATAGGTATACAAATCATAATACCTTCCTTTCGCTTCAATCAATTCATTATGAGTTCCTCTCTCTGCAATACTACCAGCCTCTATTACTAATATTTGATCTGCTTGTTTAATTGTACTTAATCTGTGTGCAATAACAATAGTTGTTCTATCTTTTATCAATTCTGATAAACTTTTCTGAATTAAAGATTCACTTTCAGTATCTAAACTAGAAGTTGCTTCATCTAAAATAATAATCTTAGGATTTGCTAAAATAGCTCTTGCTATTGCCAAACGTTGTCTTTGACCTCCAGAAAGTTTCACCCCTCTTTCTCCGATTAAAGTATCTAAACCATTATCAAAACGATCTGTGAATTCGTTAACATAGGCTGCTTTTACAGCGTTTTGTAATTCTAATTCAGTAGCATCTGGTCTTGGAAATAAAATATTTTCTTTGATAGTTCCCTCAAACAAAAACTCATCTTGTAAAACAACACCCAAGTTTTTTCTAAAACTAGATAATTTCACTTTAGACATGTCTTGGTTATCAATTGTAATTGTTCCCGATTTAGGATTCAAAAATGTAGCTGACAATCCTGCAATCGTAGATTTCCCCGAACCAGAACTTCCAACCAAGGCAGTTACGGTTCCCGAAGGAACTTGAAAATTAATATTATTCAACACTTCTTTACCTTCTTCGTAAGCAAAAGAAACATCATCAAAAATAATTTCTCCTTTCATCTCTTCTAAAATGATTGTTCTAGTTTCATCATCTTCCTCAGCAGACATATTCATTAGCTCCTCTGTTCTATCTAAGCCTGCTAATGCTTCGGTTAATTGACTTCCTATATTACTCATTTGAACAATTGGCGCAACCATAAAGGCTAATAGGAATGTAAATTGAATAAAATCTCCAAAAGTCATTGTGCCTTGAATCATGAAATATCCTCCAATTCCCATAACTCCTGTTGTTGCTAAACCAATTAGAAAAGTTGATGAACTAGTCATTATAGCAGTTGCCGTCATGCTTTTTTTAACATTCTGAAAAATGTTTTCTACACCTTCTTCAAATATTTTACTTTCTTGCTCTTCTGCATTAAAAGCTTTAATTACACGAATACCACCTAAAGTCTCGGTTAAACGCCCTTTTACCTCTGCATTAATTTTTCCTCTAGCTCTAAATATAGGGCGAATATATGTAAAGGATTTTAAGGCAATAATTCCGAAAATGGACAAAGGCAAAAAGGTGAAAATCGTCATCCAGAAGTTCATTTTTATCAGAATAACTAATGTTATAATTGCTGTAAATGACCCACCAATTAGCTGAACTAAACCCGTTCCTATTAGATTCCTAACACCTTCAACATCCGTCATAATTCTAGAAACTAATGCACCTGATTTTGTGTTCTCAAAAAAGCTGATTGGTAAAGACAGAACTTTCTTTTGTACTTGCGCTCTTAACTCTGAAATTAAATATTGCGCTTGAATGCTCAATACTTTTGTCAGTAGAAAAGAAGTAATTGCCTGTATTAAAATAGCACCAATAACGATAAGTATTAAGATATATAATTGGTTAAAATCTTTATTAGGCACAACATCATCTATCAATACTTTGCTCTGTAATGGAAGCACAAAGCCAGATAAACTGCGTATAATAATTAAAATTAGTCCTAAAAAAACAATGTTCTTTCTTGGCCAAATAATAGTTTTAAACGCTTGTTTTAAAGTAACTTTTGGTTTGGTTTTATTTTTTTTTGAATCCGTTATGTGCTGCATCAATAGTATTTAAAGTATTGTTACTTACTGTCAATTTATGTGCCATTCGAATAATGATGACAGATTAACAAAGTTATAACAAACAAAAAGACCTGTCAGGTTTTTGAAGTCTTACAGGTCTTTTTATTTATTTTAATAGTGATTATAGTCTCTCATCAATAATACTTTGCACAACTTCTGGATTTAATAGTGTTGAAACATCGCCCAAATTATCCATTTCATTGGATGCTATTTTACGTAAAATACGTCTCATAATTTTCCCTGAACGTGTTTTTGGCAATCCCTCTGAAAACTGAATTTTATCTAGTTTTGCAATGGGTCCTATTCTATCAGCAATTAATTGATTAATTTCTTTTCTTAGGTTATCATGATTTCTACTTTCTCCTGACCCTTTTAAGGTAATATAACCATAAAGAGCACTTCCTTTAATATCATGTGGAAATCCGACTATAGCTGATTCTGCCACAGCAGGATGTTCATTAATAGCATCTTCAATAGGGGCAGTTCCTAAATTATGTCCAGAAACAATAATAACATCATCTACTCTACCTGTAATTCTATAATAACCAACTTCATCTCGAAGAGCACCGTCTCCAGTAAAATACATATTTTTATATGCTGAAAAATAGGTCTCTTTATATCTATCATGATTTCCCCAGATTGTTCTGGCGATACTTGGCCAAGGAAATTTTATACACAATCTTCCCTCTACTTGATTTCCTTTTAATTCGCTTCCTTTTTCATCCATTAAGCAAGGTTGAATTCCAATAAATGGTAATGTAGCATAGGTCGGTTTTGTTGGTGTAACATAAGGTATTGGAGTTATCATCATTCCGCCTGTTTCTGTTTGCCACCAGGTATCAATAATCGGACTTTTCTTCTTTCCTACATTATCATTATACCAATGCCATGCTTCTTCATTTATGGGTTCTCCTACAGACCCTAAAACTTTTAAAGTTGATAAGTCATATTTATCAACCAATTCTGTTCCTTGTTTTGCCAATGCTCTAATTGCTGTGGGCGCAGTATAAAATTGACTTACTTTATGCTTGTCTATGATTTGCCAAAAGCGTCCAAAATCTGGATAACTTGGGACCCCTTCAAACATAACAGTGGTTGCTCCGTTTGCTAAAGGGCCATAAACGATGTAAGAATGGCCCGTAATCCAACCAATATCTGCTGTACACCAATACACATCATTTTCTTTGTATTGAAATGCATTTTTAAAAGTATATGCTGAATATACCATGTAACCAGCTGTTGTATGCACCATTCCTTTTGGAGTTCCTGTAGAACCTGAAGTATATAAAATAAATAATGGATCTTCTGCATCCATTATTTCAGCTTCACATGTATCTGATGCTTTATCTAATAAAGGTTGTAACCATTTGTCACGTCCTTCTTTCATATTAATATCAGAATGTACTCTTTTTGCCACCAAAACAGTTTCAACTCCCGAACAACTTTCTAAGGCTTCATCCACAATTCCTTTTAAATCAATTGTTTTAGCCCCTCTGTAAGAGCCATCTGAAGTAATTACCATTTTGCAGTCAGAATCATTAATTCTAGTAGATAGTGCCACTGATGAAAACCCAGCAAAAACAACAGAATGTATAGCTCCAATTCTAGCACAAGCTAATGTTGCTATTGCTAATTCTGGAATCATAGGAACATAAATACAAATTCTGTCTCCTTTTTTTACTCCGTTTTCTTTTAAAACGTTTGCAAACTTGTTTACTCTTTGATGAAGTTGCCTGTAAGTAATATGTTCCGCATCTTCATTGGCGTCATTTGGTTCAAATAAAATAGCTGTTTTATCTGCTCTTGTAGCCAAATGCCTATCAATACAATTTTCTGTAATATTTAATTTAGCCCCTTGAAACCATTTGATTTCAGGTTTTGAAAAATCCCAATCCAAAACTTTATCCCATTTTTTTCTCCAAACGAAATGTTCTTCTGCAATTTCTTCCCAGAAATTTTCTGGTTCACGAATAGACTTTCTATAAACTTGATAATATTCTTCTAAGTGTTTTATATGATAATTACTCATTATTTATACTTTATTTTCAGCACTAAACTATTGAAAGGATACTATTTGTTATTATTTTTTCTACTTACAACAAAAATTTATCGACTAATAACAAATTAGTTATATTCAAGTCAATTAATGTGTAGCTTCTCCAACTCCACTAGGAATTCTGATATTTTGCACTATTTCTATTACTTCTTTTGGTGGTTTTGGGGTAAACCTAGAAACAAGTAAAGAAACAATAAAATTAGCGATCATTGCAACTGTCCCAAAACCTTCAGGAGAGATTCCAAACCACCAATCTTCTTTACCTCCTCCTCCAAACCAATCGAATTTGAATTTCATCATATAAAAAAGCATTAATAAAATTCCTATAATCATTCCTGAGATAGCGCCTTCACTATTCATTCTTTTACTAAAAATACCTAAAATTATTGCCGGAAAAAAAGAGGCTGCAGCCAATCCAAAAGCCAATGCAACAGTTGCAGCGACAAAATCTGGTGGATTAATACCAAAATAACCCGCAACACAAACAGCAATAACTGCTGATAATCTAGCGGCAATTAACTCCCCTTTTTCAGTGATATCTGGATTGATCATTTTCTTTATCAAATCATGTGAAACGGAAGCCGAAATAACTAATAATAAACCCGCAGCAGTTGATAATGCTGCAGCTAATGCTCCAGCTGCCACCAAAGCAATTATCCAATTTGGTAACCCTGCAATTTCTGGATTTGCCAAAACCATGATATCTCTATCTACTATTAATTCATTATTTTTAGTATCGGCTAGATACTGAACTAATCCATCGTTGTTCTTATCATCAAACTTTATGAGTCCTGTTTTTTCCCAATTTCCAAACCAATCAGGTAAGGTTGAATATTCTTTATTACTTACAGTTTCTATTAAATTTGTTCTTGAAAAAACAGCGATTGCTGGTGCAGTTGTGTATAAAATGGCAATAAACAATAATGCCCAACCTGCAGATTTACGGGCGTCAACTACTCTTTTAACTGTAAAAAAACGAACAATTACGTGAGGTAGTCCTGCGGTACCAAACATTAAAGCTGCAGTAATTAAAAAGACGTCTAAGGTAGTTTTACTTCCTGATGTATATGCTGCAAATCCAAGCTCTTTATGTAAACCATCTAGTTTATCTAATAAATAGATTCCATTTTCATCAACGCCTCCAAAACCTAATTGCGGAATTGGATTTCCTGTCATTTGGATGGATATAAAAATAGCAGGTACCATGAAAGCAAAAATTAAAACACAATATTGTGCAACTTGCGTATATGTAATTCCTTTCATACCTCCTAAAACTGCATAAAACAGTACAATTATCATCCCTATAATTACACCTGTATCAATGTCAACCTCTAAAAAACGAGAAAAAACTAAACCTACACCACGCATTTGACCTGCTACATAAGTAAATGAAACCAAAAGTGCACAAAACACAGCAACACTTCTTGCTAGATTAGAATAATAACGATCACCAATAAAATCTGGAACTGTAAATTTCCCAAACTTTCTTAGATATGGGGCCAACAATAAAGCCAACAAAACATAACCTCCAGTCCAACCCATTAAATATACAGAACCATCATACCCATTAAAGGAAATGAGGCCTGCCATTGAAATAAAGGATGCTGCAGACATCCAATCTGCTGCAGTTGCTAATCCATTTGCCAATGGAGAAACACCACCACCCGCAACATAAAATTCTTTAGTGGACCCTGCTCTAGTCCAAATTGCAATTCCTATGTATAATGTAAAACTAATACCCACTAAAATCCATGTCCAAATTTGAATACTCATATTATTATTATATTTTTTTATCTTGATTTTCTACTTCATTAAAACCAAATTCTTTGTCTAAACGATTCATTAATCGAATGTAAACGAAAATTAAAATGACAAAAACATAAATAGCACCTTGCTGAGCAAACCAAAAACCAAGTTTAAAACCTCCTATTCTAATATTATTTAACTCATCTACTAAAAGAATTCCTAAAACAAAGGAGACCAAAAACCAAATACTTAATAATATTGTTAAATATTTTAAATTTTTATTCCAATATTTTTTTTCTCTATTGTAAGACATATTCTTAATATTTTATGAATTCCTAGCAATATAAAGATTTATTTTTTTATTTTTAATGATTATACAATCCTACCAAAACACTATTGATTTTAGAACTATTTTTACAATACTGGTATATTATTTTACTGTTTTTTTCAGTTGCTGTTTTATATTCTTCTGTAGGTTTTGGAGGTGGCTCTAGTTATTTAGCTATTTTAGCATTAACAGGAATTGTTTTCACACAAATAAGAGCAACAGCGTTACTCTGTAATATAGTAGTAGTTTCTGGAAATGTTTTCTTGTTTTATTTTGAAAAAAAAATAAATTGGAGAAAAATACTTCCACTAATTTCTTTTAGCGTCCCCTTTGCTTTTATAGGAGGCTATTTAAAAATTAGTCAAAGCTTCTTTTTTATTCTTCTTGGTTTTGCATTATTATTTGCTTCAATTACAATGTGGATCTCCAAAAAAATTGTTACCTCAGAAGAAAAAACCACCAATATAAGCTTTACAAAAAACTTGAGTTATGGAGGTATTATTGGTTTTATTTCTGGAATGGTTGGCATTGGAGGAGGAATTTTTTTAGCTCCGCTTCTTCATTTGACAAATTGGGATAATTCAAAAAAAATAGCTGCGGCTGCAAGTATTTTTATTTTGGTAAATTCTATCGCTGGTTTATTGGGGCAATATTCAAATCCTGATTTTGTAATCGATTGGAATTTAACATCAGTATTATTAATCACTGTTTTTATTGGTGGACAGATTGGAGGTAGAATAAGCAATAATTACTTTAGCTCTATTCAATTAAAAAAAGCAACTGCTATTTTAATTGCCGTTGTGAGTATTCGAATTTTAATTAAATATATCGTTTAGTTATTCCTTTTTAGTGGCCATCATCGCTCTTCCTCCTTGATTTAGGGTTAACGTATTTACTTTGCCTTGATCATTTTTATGAAACTCAACACTAGCTTTCACTACTTTTAAAAAGAATGAAGTGGTTGATTCTGCAAACAATTCAAATTGCTGTTGACCAGTTGCTTGAACATATAATTGATTTTTATTAGCTGAAATTGTTAAATTAAAACCAGGTTGTATCTCAAAAACACCTTCATAGGTTTTTAAAAGATCCGCAGCAACTGTAATAACTTCTTTGTCTTTTGGTGCTTTCTTATCTGTAAAAACTCCTTCTGCTTTGTCTATTCTATTTTTAAAAAGCACTGTCTTTTTACCCTCTTTCATAGAAAACTTATACGAAATAAAACCATCCTCAAATGAAAATGAATTTGGAGATGTTGGATGAATTTTAAAAGCCTCAGGACTTCCCTCTCTTTTACTATACAATTGATTTTCTTTTAAAGAGATATATCGGATAACATCATTATTAAATTGATAGGCACCAACCCAGTTATTTAATTCTGCTGTTGAGAGTTGCATAGAATTTTCTTTGTTTGTTTTTGGTGAATCAATTGCTAGAGCTGTAATTTCTAATGCTGCATTTGTTGGTGATTGGCATCCGCAATTAGAAAATAAAATCACATACACATTTTTACTTGGTACAAAAACGCCCATTGATAAATAACCAGGAATTGCACCACCATGTTCTATTGTGGGAATATTATTTATTTCATTAATACTCCAACCATAGCCATAATTTATTTTATTTCCGTCATTTAATGTATAATTTTTAAATGCTTTATCTAAGGTAGCTTCTTTTACAAATACATTGTTGGTAAGTGCTGTTTGCCATTTTAACATATCATCTACCGAAGACATAATTGAACCAGCTGCATAAGGCAAAGTCAAACTAATATATTGTGCATTAGAAAACTCACCTCTATTTTGGTATCCAGAAGCTCTATTTTTAATCAATTTTGAATGACTCCCATAATAAGAAGAATTCATATGTATTTTATCAAAAATACGTTCTTGAATAAACTTCTGATAAGTTATACCACTAGCTTTTTCAATAATATAACCTAAAATAAAATATCCTGAATTATTATAAGTATACTTTTCTCCAGGATTAAAATCCATAGGTTCATTTTTAAAGAAATCGATAAATTCTAATGGTGATTCATCAATCATCATAACCTCTCCGAAGCTTTGCATTGATGTGTAGCTCTTAATTCCAGAAGTATGTGTTAACAAATGATGTACAGTAATTTTCTTTCCATTTGTTGGATATTCTGGAATAAATTTAGTGATATCGTCTTCTAAACTTAATTTACCTTCTTCTAACAACATTAAAATTGCAACAGACGTAAATTGTTTTGTAATAGAGCCAACTTCAAAAACATTTTCTGAAGTCATAAGTACATCCAATTCTAAATTTGCTTTTCCAAAAGCTTTACGGTACACAACTTTTCCGTCTTTAGCAACCAATGCAGAAACTCCTGTCTCATTACTTTTAAATTGATTGCTTAGGATAGCATCTATTTTAGATTCTAAACTTTGTGCTTTAATTATTGTAAAAGAAAACGCGAAAAGAATACATACAAGAGTAGATTTTAAAAAAGAATAGATTTTCATTTGGTATGTTTTAAGTTGGATTATTTTTATATAAGACGCCTTTGAATTAATTAAGTTACATTAAAAAAAAAAAAAACGAAAAAATACTTCTAGCATAAAAGAGGACATTTTTAAGTTTTAAAATATATTTTAGCACTTTAATTTAGCCATTATAATTATGTTAGGAATTATCTTCACACTTTTAATGTTAATCTTATTACAAGCAGTTTTAGGATTCGACAATTTATTATACATCTCTTTAGAATCAAAAAAAGCACCGCTTGCCGATCAAAAAAGAGTTCGTAAAGTTGGTATTTTAATTGCTATTGTATTAAGAATAGTATTACTTTTTGTATTGGTTTCTATTATTGGTTTTTTCAAAGAGCCTTTTACTCTTTTAACAGGAGGTGTAAAAGATATTATTCAATTTGCCTTTAATGGCCATAGTATTATAGTTTTACTTGGTGGTGGATTTATTATTTATACAGCAATTAAAGAAATTTGGCACATGATTGGCAGCACTGATTTAACGAATGATGTTGATGGAGATATTACCAAAGGAAAAAAATCTTCTAATGGGGTAATTGCGAGTATTGTACTAATGAATTTAGTTTTTTCTTTTGATTCTATTTTAGCTGCAATTGGCCTTACTAGTGAAATAGAAAATACGACAACAGCCTTTATTGTAATGGCAATTGCCATTGTAATTAGTGGATTATTAATGTTATTTTTAGCTGATAGAATTTCAATATTTTTAGCAAAAAATAGAATGTATGAAGTTTTAGGCTTGTTTATTCTTTTTATTGTTGGAATTATGCTAATTACGGAAGGTGGCCATTTAGCACACTTAAAATTATTTGGAAATGAAATTGTACCAATGAGTAAAACTACATTTTATTTTGTATTGGCAATTTTAGTAATTGTAGATGTTGTTCAAGGAAGTTATCAAAAGAAATTATTAGCTGAAAAAAATAAGGAGAATTTAACTAAATAATAAAAATAGTTTTGCAAAAATCGATGTAATATGATGTTCCGACTTTTTTTATTCCATTTCTGTGATACTATCTTTAATTCTTTGAGAAATAATTTGTAAAATTCTTTTATTAATTTCTGTTGGATTTGCAATATAAAAAGTAAATTCTTCAAGAGAAAAATGACCAATAATAAGGCCTAAAGTAATATTCTTATAGTTATTGTCTGTTTTAAAAATAGATGAAATTCTACTTCTCTTTTTTTGCTCCGAAAGAGTTTGAAAATCAATTTTTCTTTTTTGAAGATAATTTTTAAAAGATTCAATTAATAAGTTATGCTGCATTTTAATAATAGGCCGCATCACTTCGTTCTGAAATTTTTCAAGTTCAGAGGTCCCAGAATTTACTAAGTCTGGTAGGATTGGTCTTTCTTTTTTATTCATCTAACAATTCATTTAGTTCTAATTGATAATCATATTGTAAATCTTCATGAAGTGAAATAATTGATTTCTTAATTAATACAATTTGTCTTTCAAAAGTATTTATTAATCTTGGGCTTTTAGAAATTGATGGTTTAAAGGCTTTTAGTTTGGTACAAAAATATAACAGTAATTCTACTTCTGTTTCTTTCTTCTTAGAATATCGAATAAACTTTTTAGTCAATGTTAAAATTTTTCTTACACTTTTTCTGATATAGAAATAACTCTTTGTATTTATTTGATCAAACAAATCATCTACCTTCTCTTTTACACTTTCAATATACCCCTCTTCATTATGAGATTCAAACAATAAATAGGTTAATAATTCTTTATTTTCTTTTTTAAATTTAGAAAGGTGCAAGCATAATTCCATCAAATCATTTGCTGATCTATGAGACAATTCGTCTTTTATTTTTTTAACTGTTACAGCTTTCATTTCTATATTTTTTTTACAAGATAAAAGTAAAAAAGAAACCTCATAGGTGTCTACGAGGTTTTATCAATTTTTAATTTGCTTTTATTTTATACTTGGAACTTCAACTAGTTCATTAACATCAGCATCATAATCTACTCCATCAACTTTAAATCCGAATAGCTTGAAGAACTCTTTACTATATCCTTCTAAATCTCCAATTTCTGATAAATTTTCTGTAGTTGCTTTTTTCCATAATCTAGAAATTTCAGATTGAACATCTTCTCTCATTTCCAAATCATCAACCCTAATTCTTCCTTTTGCATCTAAGTCTAAATCACCATCAAATAAACGCTTACTATACAAACGTTGAATTTGCTCAATACATCCCTCATGGATACCTTTTTCTTTCATTATTTTGTATAGTAAAGAAATATACAATGGAATTACAGGAATTGCAGAACTAGCTTGTGTTACCAATGCTTTATTTACGGAGACATATGCAGTACCTCCTAAGGATTTTAAATCATCGGTAATTTTAAAAGCTGTAGCTTCTAAATGATCTTTTGCTGCTCCAATGGTTCCATTTCTATAAACAGGTTTTGTTACTTCTGGTCCAATATAAGAGTATGCAACCGTTTTGACTCCATCAGCTAAAACATTTGCTTCTTGTAAAGCATCCATCCACATTTTCCAATCCTCTCCACCCATGACAGTTACTGTATTTTCAACATCTTCTCCTTCTGCAGGATTGATCGTAATTTCTGAAACATTTCCAGTATGAAAATCTACTGTTTTATTGGTGAATACTTCTCCTATTGGTTTTAAAACCGATTTAAAGCGTTTCCCAGATATTGGATGTGTTCTTACTGGAGATGCTAAACTGTAAATAACCAAATCTATCTGACCTAAATCTTCTTTAATTAAATTAACAACTTGTTCTTTTATTTCATTTGAAAACGCATCGCCATTAATACTTTTTGCATACAGACCTGCTTTTATTGCTTCTTTCTCAAAAGCAGCTGTATTGTAAAAACCTGGAGAACCTGGTCTTCCTGCAGTTGGCGGTTTATCAAAGAATACACCTATTGTAGCTGCATCTGAACCAAATGCGCTCGTAATTCTTGATGCCAATCCAAATCCTGTCGAAGAACCTAATACCAATACTTTTTTCGCGCCTTCAATTTTTCCTTTAGATTTTATATATTCTATTTGGTCTTCAATGTTTTTTGCACAGCCTACTGGATGTGATGTTAAACAAATAAACCCTCTTGTCCTTGGTTCTATAATCATTGTAATTATTTTTAATTTGCTAAAAAAGAATTTACATTCTCTTCGATTCTATTTAATACATTTTCAGTAGAAGCTTTTATAAAATTTTCTCCCGTAATTTGCTCGTATAGCTCTATATACCTATTGGAAATTTCGATGATTTTTTCATCTGACATTTCTGGTATTTGCTGGCCATGCTTTCCTTGAAAACCATTTTCAATTAACCATTGGCGAACAAATTCTTTTGATAATTGTTTTTGATTTTCTCCTTTATTTTGTCTCTCTTGGTAACCATCTGCATAAAAATAACGAGAAGAGTCTGGTGTGTGTATTTCATCTATCAAGACAATTTTACCGTCTTTTGTTTTACCAAATTCATATTTGGTATCTACTAAAATTAATCCACGAGAAGCGGCTATTTCTGAGCCTCTAGTAAATAAGGCTCTAGTGTAGTTTTCTAAAACACTATAATCTTCTTTAGAGACAATTCCTTTCGTAAGTATTTCTTCTCGAGTTATGTCTTCATCGTGTTCACCATTATCTGCCTTAGTTGATGGTGTAATAATTGGGTTTGGAAATTTATCATTCTCCTTTAATCCCTCTGCCATTTTAACTCCACATAAAACTCTTTTACCTGCTTTATACTCACGAGCTGCATGACCAGACATGTAACCACGAATGACCATTTCTACTTTAAAAGGTTCGCATAAATGACCAATTGCAACATTTTCATCGGGATTAGCAACCAACCAATTAGGGACAATGTCAGCAGTGTCATTCATCATTTTTGTTGCAATCTGATTTAATATTTGTCCTTTAAATGGAATTTGTCTTGGTAAAATTACATCAAAAGCAGATAGTCTATCTGATGCAATCATTACTAAAACTTCATCATTTATGTTGTAAACCTCTCTAACTTTTCCTTTGTAAACAGATTTTTGCTTGGGAAATTGAAAGTGAGTTTCGTTAATTGTATTCATTTTTTATTGTATTGTTATTGCTTGTAAAAGTAAACTTTATTGAGTTATTTCTTTTTCTTTTTTAATACTTTTATTTGCTTTAAATTATCTGCAATTGGAGTTGCGGTAATTACCTTTTCACCAGGTATGAAATAAAAAAAGTAAGCAGAGTTTTGTCCCACTTTTCTAACATCTAACCTTGTGTTATCTTTAAATATTAATGTGTAGTTGGGTATAATCTCTTTCTTATTGTACTTCTGTTTCATGCCAATTCCCATACCACTTCTCATTGAAACAAAAAGTAGGAAAAAAATGAACATCATACCGGGAATTAAATTCTTTTTTTTCTTCATTTCATCATATTTCTTATCCCACTTTTCAATATTATAAATTTTTTGGTACCATTTTTTAGCTCTTAGGTAGGCATAAAATTTAAACATCCATTTGGTAAAATACAAATACATCAACCAAAACATCAACGCCAAAAACAAAGAAATATACCAATTATTGGTTAACAAACTTATGGGAGAAATTAAGGCATCTAGAATTGTGGTGTAGTTTAAGTAAGAAACTCCAAAAATTCCATAAAAAATGGCATCGCTAACAATTCCTAAAATAATTAAATAGAGGTACCCAATATAGAAGTAATCTTGTAATGCTAATTTGTCTTTTTCAAAGTTAATCATTCTGTTTCTATACTTTTATAAGCAGTAATAATTTTTCTAACCAAACGATGACGAACAACATCTTTATCATCCAAATAAATCTGCGCAATACCATCAATATCTTTTAACGTTAACAAAGATGCTTTTAAACCTGAAACTTGTTTTCTTGGTAAATCTATTTGCCCTGGATCTCCATTAATAATAAACTTTGCATGTTTACCCATTCTGGTTAAAAACATTTTCATTTGATTGTGTGTTGTATTTTGTGCTTCATCCAAAATTACAAATGCATTGTCTAATGTTCTACCTCTCATAAAAGCCAGGGGTGCGATTTGAATAACTCCTTTTTCTAAATAAGATTCTAATTTTTCATGCGGTATCATATCACGTAAAGCGTCATACAAGGGTTGCATATAAGGATCTAATTTGTCTTTTAAGTCTCCGGGTAAAAACCCAAGGTTTTCACCAGATTCTACTGCTGGTCTTGTTAAAATAATTCTTCTAACATCTTTTTCTTTTAAGGCTTTTACAGCCAAAGCAACTGCTGTATAGGTTTTACCTGTTCCAGCGGGCCCCACTGCAAAAAGCATATCATTCTTACTCATTAAGGTAACCATTTTACGTTGATTTTCTGTTTGAGGCCTTATTAACTTTCCGTTTACACCGTGAACTAAAACATCTTTTGCTTTTTTGGTTGCAGTCGTTTTTTCTTCATTCCCATTAGATGTTAAAATTCGCTCAATACTGTTTTCATCTAACTTGTTGTACCGGTTGTAATATTTTATCAATCGATTTAAACGAGTTTCAAACTCATCTAAAAGATCTGGTTCTCCATAAATTTTTAATTTAGATCCACGAGCAACAATTTTAATTTTTGGAAAGTATCTTTTTAACTGCTCTATCGTGCTGTTTTGTGCACCGAAGAAATCTTTCGGATTTATTTCTGTTAACTCTATAATGCGTTCGTTCAAATGCTTAGATTTATTAGATTGTTTGTACAAATAATTCAATCTAAAATAGCGATTAAATTTTATAAAATGATTAGATTTGCTTAAAAGTGTATAGAACTTTTACACATTTAATTAACAGCTAATTTTTAATGCCTTTAATAACATTAACTACCGATTTTGGAACCAAAGACCACTTTGTTGGTGCTGTTAAAGGAGCTATTTATTCTGAACTCTCTGATGCTAAAATTGTAGATATTACTCATGAAATATCTCCATTCAACATTACTGAGACAGCTTATATTCTTAAAAACTCTTACAAGAGTTTCCCTCCAGGAACCATTCATATTATTGGTGTTGATTCAGAATTAAGTGAAGAAAACAAACACATTGCGATAGAATTAGATGGCCATTTTTTTGTATGTCCAGACAACGGATTAATCTCAATGATTGCATCAGAAATAAATCCAACAAAAATTGTAGCGATTAATATACATGACAGAATAGAAAGTAGTTTTCCTGTTTTAGATGTTTTTGTTCAAGTTGCTTGTTTTATTGCTAGAGGTGGAAATTTGGGTGTTATTGGCAAGGAAATAAAATCTTATAAGAAGATGGTTGAAATTCAACCAAAAGTAAATCAACCACAAACACAAATTATAGGAGGTGTAATTTATATAGATAATTATGGAAACGTAATTAGCAATATCAGTAAAAAAATGTTTAATGAAATTGGAAAAGGAAGAGACTTTAAGGTAACTGCAACTCGCTACTCTTTCTCTAAAATATTTAGTAAGTACAATGATATTATTGGAACTAATACAAAAGATATACGTTTGTTTGATGGCAATAAATTAGCTATTTTTAATTCTGCTGGTTATTTAGAAATTGCAGTTTATAGGAGTAACTTAAAAACTGTAGGCGGTGCATCTACTTTATTAGGATTAGAATATAGAGATCCCATCATTATTAATTTCTTGAACGATACCAAACCAGAATTCACAACTTTAACTTAAAATATGTTTGTAAGAATTGTAAAAATGAGTTTTCACTCACAACATATAGATGCGTTTTCTGCAATGTTTAACCAAAAAAAAGAATTCATTAGAGCTTCAGAAGGATGCAGATTGTTAGAGTTATATCAAGATAAAAACAACCCTGAAGTTTTTTTCACCTATTCTTATTGGGATAATGAAGAAGATTTGGAGAACTATAGAAACTCTGAACTCTTCAAAAATGTTTGGATTCAAACAAAAAAATATTTTAATGACAAACCGCTAGCGTGGAGTGTAGATAAAAAAGTAAGTTTACAATAATGAGTTTTAACTTTTGTCCTTTTCCTGTTTTGGAAACAGAAAGATTAATAATAAGAGAATTAAACTCAAACGACACAAAAGCTATCTTTCACCCTAAGAACTAATAAAGAAAACAATACATTTATTACAAGAAACATTCCTAAAAACCTCTCCGAAACTAGAGCTTTTATTGATGTAATTTCAAATTTAGTTTCTGAGAACAAGGGGTTGTTTTGGGTGATTGTATCCAAAATAAACAATGAATTAATAGGAACTATTGGATTACGTAATTTTAAAGATGATGATAATTACGCAGAGGTTGGTTATGAGTTAAGTCCAAATTACCATCAAAAAGGGTTCATGAGTGAAGCTTTACAAAAAATCATCAATTTCGGGTTTAGCAATTTACACTTAAAAACTATTGAAGCTTTTACACATAAAAATAATATTGCTTCAAAAGCGTTATTAGAAAAATATAATTTTATTTTTCAACCAGAAAGAAGAGATGAGGGTTTTGATAATAATAGAATTTATAAATTAGTAGCAAAAAAATAAATGTTCGCCATTTTAAAAAAAGAATTTAACTCATTTTTTGCAAGTCCGATAGCTTATTTAGTTATTGGAGTATTCTTATTAATTAATGGATTATTCCTTTGGTTTTTTAAAGATGATTTCAATATTTTAAATGCTGGTTTTGCTGATGTAACTCCTTTTTTTTATTTAACTCCTTGGATCTTTTTATTTTTGATCCCTGCTATTACTATGAAAAGTTTTGCTGATGAATTTAACAGCGGAACCATAGAATTATTAAAGACAAAACCACTTTCTGATTGGCAAATTGTTCTGGGTAAATTCTCTGCTTCATTGCTTTTAGTATGTATTGCTATTGTTCCAACATTAATATATGTTTATACGGTTTATCAATTAGGAAATCCGACTGGAAACATTGATTTCGGAAGTACAATTGGCTCCTACATTGGTTTGTTATTTTTAGCGTCTGCATATATCGCTATAGGCTTGTTTACTTCAACACTCTCTAAAAACCAAATTGTTGCTTTTATACTGGGAATGTTTATGACTTTTGTATTATTCTATGGTTTTGATGCTATTTCTAATTCTTTTGGAAATGATGCTTTAACCATTAAAAAAATAGGGATTAATGAACATTTTAAAAGTATTTCGCGCGGAGTTGTTGACACTAGAGATGTTGTATACTTTTTAAGTGTAACTATTTTCTTTTTATTCATCACTAAAACACGTTTAGAAAATGAATAAAAAAATCAAAAATACAGCACTCATATTCATTGGGTTAATTTTACTAAACTTTGTTAATCAATCATTCTATAAACGCTTTGATTTAACTGCAGACAAAAGATATACACTCTCTAAAACTACAAATACAATTATTTCTAAAGTTGATGAAATTCTTTTTGTAAATGTCTATTTAGAAGGAGATTTTCCGTCGGAATTTAAAAGACTTCAACTAGAAACACGTCAATTTTTAGAGGAATTGTCTGCTAAAAATAACCGTATAAAAATTAATTTTGAAAACCCAGATAATCAGCGTGAAGCATTGATTAAAAGGGGAATAATGCCAAGTCAACTAACCGTTGAAGAAGACGGAAAATTATCTGAAGCTATTATTTTTCCTTGGGCTGAAATTGTTTATGGTAAAAAAACTAAAACGGTTTCTCTACTGCCAACCGCTATTGTTTCATCGCAAGAAGAACAACTCCAAAAAGCAGTAGAAAATTTAGAATATAGTTTTTCGAATGCGATAAACATCGTGACTCAAAAAAACAAAAAAAGAATTGCAGTAATAACCGGAAATGGAGAATTACAAGATATTTATCAGTATAGTTTTTTAAGCGAAGCTGCTAAAAAATA
>CAXYCO010000035.1:0-52035 GCA_964275545.1 uncultured Polaribacter sp. | reverse complement strand
TTGGTTTTGTAGTTGCTTGTCAATTAATTTACCATACCGGTAATTTCACAAGATTTGATACTTGGCGTTCTTTCTCGAGTTATTGTGGAACAGCACCTTTTGCACATGAGTCGGGTACTAGTATAAAAAGAAGAAAGCAATGCCATTATTTAGGAGATAGAAAGATGAAAAGTTTATTAAGTATGGCAAGTATTTCTGCCATTCAACATGATAGTGAATTACGAATCTATTATAAGAGAAAGTTAGCGGAAGGAAAAGATAAAATGCTAGCGATAAATAATGTTAGAAATAAACTCATAGCGAGAGCATTTGCAGTAGTAAAAAGAGGAACTCCTTATGTAGTTCTTCAAAATTATGCAGCATAAAAAAATAGTGTCTTTTATTAGGATTTGATCTTGGAATACGTACAAGGTTAGTTGCGTGGTTTGAGCACTAAATTCACTAAATAATTACTGACAAAGAAAATCCGCGAGGATTTTCGTAAGTGAGCTAAAAGCAAGCAATTAATTTTGTACGGTGTTAGCACCTGTTATTTTTCATAATACTCAATTTTCCGTTCTTTTCTAATTTTTCCACTTTCAGATTTTAACCAATTTCTATTAAAATCTAATTCGTAAGTGAAGTTTTCAGTTTCTGTTATTTTTCCCTCGTAATATTTTTCCTTTTTGATAATATTTCCTTGATTATTATGATAAAAAACTTCTCCAAATTCAGATTTTGAGAAAGACCTTTTTTTCAATATTTTCTTTTTATTTTCTTGGTGATAAATTTTTATTTCACTGGTTGTATCAGGATTCCCTCGCAAATATTCCTTTATAATTGTTGTTAAACTGTCTGGGTAAAAGAATTTAAAAGTTCTCAAACCGTCCGAATTCAAGTATTTAAAATTTTTCTCAATAATCTTTCCAGTAGAATCTAATTTGAAATTAGTTATACTATGAAGTTTATTTTCATAATATTTCTCTTTTTTCAATAAACCAAGATTATTATAAATGTATAAATTCGTGTTAGTTGTATCTCCGTCTGAAATTATTACTTCTTTTTCTAAATTATTCTTATTGTCGTATTTGAAAAGCTTTTCTCCATATGATAAATTGGGTTCAAAACGGAATTTACTTTTTTCAATATTTCCGTCTTTTCTGTAGATTTTCAATTCTACCGATTTTAACGTGTCATTTTTAAAAGTTTTAGTTTCAATACTTTTTACTTTTCCAAATAATTTACTTTCAATAAATTTCGAATTCGTATTTTCAGATTTTTTATTACAAGAATAAAATAACCCAAATAAAAGCAGAAATTTTATTAAAATGCTCGATTTCATAATTGGTGCTAACGGAATTGTGTATGGTTAGTTGCGTGGTCAAGCAACTAAATTAGTAAACAAATACGAACCTGAGAAAATTCCGAAGGAATTTTCCAAATAATCACTTGCCAAAGCAATTAATTATACACGGTGTTACCAACTGGCTTTTACTATTTTTATAATCCGATTATCCATTTTTCACTAATCGTGTCATTTTCGTTAACGTTGTTTCTAATTCTTGAATAGAATTTAAATTTTCTTTACTCGTATCAATTTTTTTAGAAAAAGTATATTTTGAGAAATCAATCTTATCTAATATACCTGAAGGCTTATAAATAATAAATTCCGCAATTTTAGGATTCGAAATATTAATATCAAAAGTAATCTGATAACCATTTATTTCCCCAAATAGAATGTAATCGCTTAAGCCATTATAATTTGGTTTAATCGCTTTTTTGTTAAATCCGATTTTTTCTAATTCATTATATGGTTTTTTATTCAAGATTCGTTTTCTATGCTTTCTTATATTCATTGCATTAGAAATCCAGCCAAAGAGAACTAGTAAAGGTGCAAAAAATAAAGTTATAGAATAAACTATCAAAATCCATTTTATAGAAACCTCTGAAAAAAAGAAAAACAGATAGATAGAAAATCCACAAGTCAGAATTCCACTTATCCACAAATATCCTTTAATTAGAAAACCTTTATTTAATTCTAACAGTTCGTTCATTCAGCTTGTTGGTAACTGGTTATATGGAGAACAAACTTCCTGTTTATAGGTTTCTGTTTCCGGATAACAGGAACTTTTGTTCCCGTTTATCGTTTTTTAATAACACCGAAAATAGTCATTATTTATTTAAACTAAAACCATTACTGTAGCTTATTTCTATCCAACTAGGTTGCATCAATTTCTTCTATCATTTTAATAGCTGCTGCTCTTGGTGGGTATGTTTTAGAGACAATAATACCAACAAGCATTGCAACTGCAAATGAGGGAGCAAGAACATCTATGGCAACAAAATATTCTCCAATACCAGACATTTCTTTGAACACAAAATTAAATAGTATCACAGAAACAAATCCAGAAATCATAGAAGCAATAGCACCTTTTTCAGAATACCCTTTCCAAAAAAGAGAAAGAATAATTACCGGACAAAAAGTAGCGGCAATTCCAGACCAACCAAATAGTATTACCCAAAATATCTGTCTATCAGGAGATACATAGTTCATAACCATAGCAATTATTAGAGCCGTAAAAGCCATAATAACAGTAGAAATTCTCGATATTTTAGTTAAGCTTTCATCTTTAATATCAGGTCTAAATATTTTCTGATAAAAATCTCTAGTAATAGCACTAGAAGCCAATATTAGAAGAGAATCTATAGTAGACATTATTGCAGACAAAACAATGGCAACAAAAATTGCAACCAAAACAGTAGGTAAGAATTCTTCAGTAATCATGCTTAAAACATTTTCACCACTATTACCTAAAATAGCTTCTGGATCTTGCCCTTCGCTGGTAAAATAAATACGCGCTAGAATTCCAATAGTTACTGCTGCAGCATCAGTTAATAGCGTAAAAAGAACTGCCACCCATTTTCCTTTAGTTTATTTCATTTTCATCTTTTATAGACATAAAACGAACATACACCTGTGGTGAACCAAGAAAACCAAGACCAATCATAGAGAATCCTAAAATTGTAAAAAGATTCATCCAACCATCAGAACTTCTTCCCATTACTTGCGTTAGAGTAGGGTCTATGGCATTTAATCCTGCAGTAACTCCTGCACCATGATCCATAGAAAACCAGACAACTATAGGCAATAAAACCAAACCAAAAAACATGAGTAACCCTTGAAATAAATCTGACCAGACTGCCGCAACAAACCCCCCAATAAAAATATAGGTAAGAACAATAAAAAAACCAATTAGAGCGCCAATTTTATAATCAATTCCTAACATCGATTTAAAAGCAACACCGGTAACATCTATTTGTGATGCAACATAAATTACAATAAATACAACAAGAATAGATGCCGCTAAAATACGAAGCGTATTAGTAGATGATTTAAAGTGGCTATGAAGATAATCTGGAATCGTAATGGCTCCAAAAGCATCAGACCTTTTTTTAAAGCGTTTTGCCATAAACTGCCATGAAATAAAGACGCCAAGAAGTTCGCCAGCAACAACCCAATAGCCAGAATACCCAGCCATGGCTCCCATACCGGTTAAACCAATTAGAAGCCAACCAGATTCTCCGGTTGCTCTTGCCGAAAAGGCAACCGCCCAAAAGCCCATTTTTTTTCCTCCTACATAATAGTCACTCATACCTTTTATACGTCGAGAAGCTAAAATTCCTATTAGAAATAAAATTCCAACATAAACAGCCAATACAGCTATTTTTATTATAAAATTTGGGTCTTGCATAGTAAATTAAATTTGTAATTTTGTCTTTAAATATTAATGCTCATAAAATCTTAAAGAATGAAAAAAAAATCAGGATTTAAGAATTTGTAAATTAGTTAAAATATGATGATATATTAAGTTTTTGATTTAAAATAGTTTTAAAAAGCTAGCATATCTAATAAAAACTATAAAATATAGTATATTTGCAACAATGGGATAATCTAAAAAAACTCCCCAATTTATTTAGTTAAATTCAAGGAATGACCTTGGTTTTTAAATTAAGTGAAAAAAAAGCAAAAATTATCTTGAATTCTAACGAGCATACTTTAAAAACTTCTCAAAATTTAAACGATTTAATTACGGCTCTATTAGAAGGGGAAATATCAACCTATAATCAAATAATACATTCAGCAAAATTTTCAGAAAACGATTTTTCAGAATACTGTTCCTGGTCTAACGATTGTTACACAAGAAACTGTATTGTAAATAATGAAAAGTTTGAACTCATATTAATTTGTTGGTGTAAAGGCCATCAAACACCAATTCACGATCATGGTGGAGAAGAATGTTGGGTAAAAGTTATTGATGGAGAATTTAAAGAAACAATTTATAAACAAACTGAAGAAGGAGATTTAAGTAGTGTTAGATCTTCTATTTCCAAATCTAATGAGGTTACCTACATGAAAGATTTCATGGGGTTTCATCGTTTAAAAAATATAGCTAATAAAAGAAGTATGACTCTTCATTTATATGCAAAACCAATACGTAACTGCAGAGCTTTCAATGAAAAATCTAAAACTTTTATTCATAGAGATTTAGAATATGACACGATTGCTGATTTTAAAAATTAAATAACAAAGAGAAGTATAGAATATGTCCAATATAAAAAGAGATTTAGTTTTATTTAACGAGTTAGCAGAAGTTTTAATGAATGAAGAAAATAAAAATCCAGTTGCAGAAAGAATAGCTGCAGATGATTTATATAATTCAATAGATCTTTCATTAAATCAATCTCCAATGATTGATGATGACTTTAAAGTTTTACTAAAAGAAATACTTGTATCCACTCCAAAAACGGCAACAAACTTATTTTTTAACCAGCTTTTTGGAGGAAGACAGAGCAAAGCTGTTTTGGGAGATTTATTGGCTGTTTTGCTTAACAATAGCATGTATACATACAAGGTAGCTGGCCCACAGGTTGGTATTGAGCAAGAAATTATTAGAAAATCTTGTAATTTAATTGGCTATGGTTCTAACAGCAATGGTACTTTTCCTACAGGAGGCTCTATGAGTAATTATATGGCTTTAATTATGGGGCGTGATGCAAAAGATAGCGAGTGCAAATTAAACGGAGTATCTAAGCCTATGATTATTTACACTTCAAAAGAATCTCATTATTCGACCTCTAAGAACGCAAGTTTTGCTGGAATGGGAAGAAATAATATTCGTTATATCAAAGCTGACTCTAAAGGACGTATGATTCCTGAGTTATTGGAAGAACAAATTATAGATGATCTTCAAAATGGAGGTGTTCCAACCTATGTAAATGCAACCGCAGGAACCACAGTGTTAGGAGCATTTGATCCAATTGATAAAATTGCAGATATTACCGAAAAATATAAAATGTGGCTGCATGTAGATGGCGCATATTGTGGAAGTGTAATTTTTAGTGAGAAATATAAACATTTGGTAAAAGGTGTGGAAAGATCAGATTCTTTTAGTTACAACGCCCACAAAATGTTGGGAACTCCTTTAACATGTTCAATTATTTTAGTGAATGATAAAAAACAATTGCATGACTCATTTAGTAATGATGCCGATTATTTATATCAAACAGATGGAGACGATTTTAACCTTGGTAAAACATCGTTTCAATGTGGAAGAAGAAATGATGCGTTAAAATTTTGGACCCTTTGGAAATCTATTGGAACAAAAGGCTTAGAGCAAATTGTAGATCAACAATTTGATTTGGCAAACGTCGCTTTGGAGTACATTAGAAGCAATTCTGATTATACATTATACAGCTACGATAATTCTATTGGCGTATGCTTTAATTACAAAAATATAGACCCAATGGCTCTGTGCACTGCCTTGTACGAAAATCAAGAAACAGTAGTAGGTTTTGGTTCTTTTGAAGAAGATACCTTTGTGAGGTTTGTTACCATTAATGCCAACAACGAAAAAGAAGATATTTTAAATTTCTTTGCTGTTTTAGAAGCGTTTGTAGAGAAAACACCCAACTTACAAAAAGCAGCAACGCTAAGTGTTTAAAGATATTTAAGCCAGCGATTTATAAAAATGTTAAGCAGCAAATTTTTAATAAAAATTTAAAATAAATAATTAAATATTAATAGACAGCTGAGTTTAACATTTTTTTTAGAAATTTATTTGTATAATTAAAAATAAAATTAGAATATTTGCACAAAGAAATTAGAACATGAAATTTATTCAAAACCATCATCATCATTTTTACAATTGCAATCAAGCGATTTAAAGATGTATTGAATAAAATCAAGATATTTATAAACCCGTTTGAGCCAATCAAACGGGTTTTTTTTTGGAAAAAATCAAAGATTGCTCAAGCATTAAAAAAATAAAAAATGGATACATTAAGAATTGCAGTACAGAAATCAGGAAGATTAAATGAAGACTCTATGAGAATCTTGAAAGATATTGGTATTTCTATAGACAATGGAAAAGACCAATTAAAAGCTGCAGCAAGAAACTTCCCGCTAGAAGTATTTTATTTAAGAAATGGAGACATCCCTCAATATTTAAAAGATGGGGTAGTAGACGCCGCCATTATTGGTGAGAACGTTCTAATTGAAAAAGGAGCAGATATCGAATTTATAGAACGTTTAGGTTTTTCTAAATGTAAAGTTTCTATTGCGGTTCCTAAAGACTCTAATGCAACTTCATTAAAAGATTTAGAAGGAAAAAGAATTGCAACTTCATATCCAGAAACTGTAAAAAAATTCTTAAAAAAACAGCACATCAATGCTCAATTACACACCATTAGTGGTTCTGTAGAAATTGCACCAAATATTGGCTTGGCAGACGGAATATGTGATATAGTTTCTAGTGGTAGTACATTGTTTAAAAATGGATTGAAAGAAATTGAAGTTTTATTAAAGTCTGAGGCAGTCTTGGCTGTTTCTCCAAAAATATCAGAGGGTACAAAAGAAATATTACGTAAAATTCAATTTAGAATCCAATCGGTTTTAAAAGGACAAAATTCTAAATACGTATTATTAAATGCACCCAATAATAAATTAGATGCGATCTTAAAACTCTTACCAGGAATGAGAAGCCCTACTGTGTTGCCATTGGCAGAAGAAGGGTGGAGCTCTGTTCATACCGTTATTAGTAAAAATGAATTTTGGGAAATAATTGATGAGTTAAAAGAAAATGGGGCAGAAGGAATACTAGTTTGTCCAATTGAAAAAATGGTAATTTAAGATGAGAACAATAGATAATCCAAATAAAAAAGATTGGAATCAAATTTTACAAAGACCTACAAAAACGGTTGATGATATAGAAAAAACGGTTCATCAGATTTTTGACGATATTCAAAGAAATGGCGATACATCAGTGGAAAAATATACGCAATTATTTGATGGTGTAGTCTTAAAAGATTCTCTTGTTTCTTCGGATGAAATTAAGGAAGCAGTTTCACTAGTTTCAGAAAAATTAAAAGAAGCTATTGAAGTCGCAAAAAAAAATATTACAGTTTTTCATACTGCTCAAAAAACGGCTAAAGTTTTTGTAGAAACAACGAAAGGTGTAGAATGTTGGCAAGAAAAAAGACCAATTCAGAAAGTTGGTTTGTATATTCCTGGTGGAACAGCACCATTATTTTCTACAGTTTTAATGTTAGCAGTTCCTGCACAAATTGCGGGTTGCAAAGAGATTGTATTGTGTTCTCCACCAAATAAAGAAGGAAAAATTCACCCAGCAATATTGTATGCTGCAAATTTATGTGGGGTTACAAAAATTATAAAAGTAGGTGGAATTCAAGCTGTTGCAGGATTAACTTTTGGTACAAAATCAATTCCACAAGTGTATAAAATATTTGGCCCCGGAAATCAGTTTGTAACTGTTGCTAAACAATTGGCTACAAAGTATGGCGTTGCAATAGACATGCCTGCCGGACCCAGTGAACTCTTAGTGGTTGCAGATGATTCTGCAAACGCAAGTTATGTAGCATCAGATTTATTAAGTCAGGCAGAACACGGAACCGATAGTCAAGTTATTTTGGTATCGACTTCTAGAAAATTAATTGATGAAGTTTCAAGTGAAATTAAAAAACAACTTTTAGAGTTACCAAGAGTAGAAATTGCTCAAAAAGCAATTGACAATTCAAAATCTATTTTTGTTGAAACAGATGAAATAGCATTAGAATTAATAAATGAATATGGCCCAGAACACTTTATAGTTTGTACCTATAATAATGACTATTACATAGACAATATTGCAAACGCGGGTTCTGTTTTTATTGGTAATTATACCCCAGAAAGTGCCGGTGATTATGCTTCAGGAACAAATCATACATTACCAACTAATGGGTTTAGTAAAGCTTATTCTGGTGTTAATTTAGATAGCTTTACCAAAAGCATTACATTTCAAAAAATATCTAAAGAAGGCATTCAAAATATTGGAGAATCTATAGAAATCATGGCAGAAATAGAAGGTTTACAAGCACACAAAAATGCAGTTTCTATCCGTTTAAAAGATTTAAAATCATGAATATTCAAGATTTAGTTAGAGAAAACGTAAAATCTTTGCAACCCTACTCATCTGCAAGAGATGAATATAAAGAGATTGTTAGTAATAAAATGATTTTCTTAGATGCAAATGAAAACCCCTTTGAAAACGGTGTAAACAGATATCCAGATCCGCAACAGAATTCTGTAAAAGAGCTATTATCTAAAATTAAGAATATAGATTCGAAAAACATCTTATTAGGTAACGGAAGTGATGAAGTTTTAGATTTAATTTTTAGAGCGTTTTGTGAACCGAATAAAGACAATATTATAACACTACCACCAACCTATGGCATGTATGCTGTTTTAGCAAATATAAATGCAATAGAGAACAGAAAGAGAGTGTTAAGTAATACTTTTCAACCAAAGGTTAATCAGATTTTAGAAGCAGCAGATGCCAATAGTAAAATCTTATTTTTATGCTCACCAAACAATCCAACAGGAAATAGTTTTTCTGAGGATACAGTTAAAGAGTTGCTTGAAAAATTTAATGGATTGGTAGTTATTGATGAAGCATATATAGATTTTTCAGAACAAGAAAGTTGGTTAAAAAGATTGAAGCAATTTCCAAATTTAATTATTACACAAACCTTGTCTAAAGCCTATGGTTTGGCTGGAATTCGGTTGGGAGTGTGTTACGCATCCGAAGCAATTATAGCCGTTTTAAATAAAATTAAACCTCCTTACAATATAAACGAGTTAACTCAAGATAGCGCCATTAAACGATTGTTAAAGGTCGGTGAGGTAAAGCAAGAGGTTATAAATATAATTAAGGAAAGAGATCTTTTATTAAATGAATTAAAAGAAGTTTCTTTTGTCTCAGAAATATATCCAACAGATTGTAATTTTGTTTTGGTAAAAGTTGATGATGCTACAAAAAGATACAATCAATTAATAGAAAAAGGAATTGTTACAAGAAACAGAACCAACCAACCTCTGTGCGAAAATTGTTTGCGTTTTACGATTGGAACTAAAAAAGAAAATAAAAAATTAATTGAAGCTTTAAAAGAAATTTAAAATGAAAAAAGTACTATTCATAGACAGAGACGGAACATTGGTATTAGAGCCACCAGTAGATTATCAATTAGATAGTTTAGAGAAGCTAGAATACTATCCAAAAGTGTTTCAATATATGGCAAAAATAGCTTCAGAATTAGAGTATGAGTTGGTAATGGTAACAAATCAAGATGGTTTAGGTACAGACTCTTTTCCGGAGCATACTTTCTGGCCAGCACAAAATAAAATTATTGATGCTTTTGCAAAAGAAGGTGTTACTTTTTCTAATATTTTAATAGACAAAACCTTTCCGCATGAAAATGCAGAAACAAGGAAGCCTAGAACAGGTTTGTTAACCAAATATTTTTCTGGTGAGTACGATTTAGAAAATTCATTTGTTTTGGGTGATAGAATTACAGATATGGAATTGGCTAAAAACCTAGGCTCCAAAGGTATTTATTTAGCTGAAAACCCAGACTTAGGTGCCAATGAAATAGAAACGTCTAAACAACAAATTTTAGATTCTATTGCTATAACAACAACCAATTGGGCAGAGATTTATAATTTCTTAAAATTAGAAGATAGAGTTGTAGAAATTACTAGAAATACAAATGAAACTAAGATTTATATAAAATTAAATTTAGATGGTTCTGGTAAAAATGATATTAGTACAGGTTTATCTTTTTTCGATCATATGTTAGACCAAATTGGGAGACATGGTAATATGGATTTAACGATTAAGGTAAATGGCGATTTAGAAGTAGATGAACACCATACAATAGAAGATACAATGATTGCTTTTGGTGAACTTTTTAACAAGGCATTAGGTAGTAAGTTAGGCATAGAAAGATATGGCTTCTGTTTACCAATGGATGATTGTTTAGCACAAGTAGCAGTAGATTTTGGTGGTAGAAATTGGTTAGAATGGGATGCTGATTTTAAAAGAGAAAAAATAGGCGATATGCCAACTGAAATGTTTTTTCATTTATTTAAATCATTTACTGATGGAGCTAAATGTAATTTGAATATAAAAGCAGAAGGAACCAATGAGCATCACAAAATTGAGGGTATTTTTAAAGCCTTTGCAAAAGCAATGAAAATGGCCGTTAAAAGAGATGCAAATAAGATGTTTTTACCATCAACAAAAGGAATGTTATAAATGAAAGTAGTTATTATAGACTATGGTGCTGGAAATATTAAAAGCATTCAGTTTGCTTTTAAACGTCTAGGAGTAGAAGCAGTTTTATCAAATAATGTTGATGAAATAAAAGCAGCAGATAAAATTATTTTTCCCGGTGTAGGTGCGGCAAGCTCTGCAATGAGCATGTTACAAAAAAGTGGTTTAGACAAGGTGATACCTGAACTAAAACAACCAGTGTTGGGGATTTGCTTAGGAATGCAATTAATGTGCAACGCTACTGAAGAAGGTCACACAAAAGGATTGGGTATTTTTAATACAGAAGTAAAACGTTTTTCAAATGTGGTAAAAGTTCCACAAATGGGTTGGAATGTAATTTTTGATTTAAAATCAGAGTTGTTTAAAGGAATTAAAGAAAACGAATTTATGTATTTAGTGCATAGTTTTTATGCTGAAAATTGTGAAGCCTCTGTTGCAATTACAGATTACGAAATTTCATATGCATCAGCATTACAAAAAGATAATTTTTATGGAGTGCAGTTTCACCCAGAAAAAAGTGGGGTAGAAGGAGAGCGTATTTTAAAGAATTTTTTAAATATATAGAATGAGAATAATACCAGCTATAGATATTATTGACGGTAGATGTGTTCGTCTAACAAAAGGCGATTATAACACAAAGAAAATATACAATGAGAGTCCGCTAGAAGTTGCTAAAGAGTTTGAGGCAGCTGGGATTGAATATTTACATGTTGTAGATTTAGATGGGGCAAAAGCAAGTAAAATTATAAACCATAAAGTATTAGAGCAAATTGCTTCCAAAACAAATTTAAAAATTGACTTTGGTGGTGGTTTAAAATCCAATAAAGATTTAGAAATTGCTTTTAACTCTGGTGCAAATCAGATTACTGGTGGAAGTATTGCCGTAAAAAATAGTGACATTTTTGAACGTTGGATAGAAAATTATGGTTCAGAGAAAATTATTTTAGGCGCCGATTTTTATCCTGATAACGCTGGTGGTAAAATTGCCACAAATGGTTGGCAAGAAGAAAGCTCTTTGGAAGTAATTCCATTTATAAAAGAGTATCAACAAAAAGGAATACACTATGTAATTTGCACTGACATTTCTAAAGACGGTATGTTACAGGGACCAAGTTTTAAAACGTATTCTAAAATTTTACGTGAAATAAAAAATTTAAAACTAATTGCTTCAGGAGGAATATCAACTTTTGATGAAATACCTAAATTGGCAGAAAATGGTTGTGAAGGAGTCATCATAGGAAAAGCCATTTACGAGAATAAAATTAGTTTAAAACAACTAGAGAACTTTATAATAGGTCAGTAACATGTTAACAAAGAGAATAATACCCTGTTTAGATATTAAAAACGGAAGAACTGTAAAAGGTGTAAATTTTGTTAATTTAATAGATGCAGGAGATCCTGTGATTTTAGCAAAACAATATGCCGAATTAGGTGCAGACGAATTGGTGTTTTTAGATATTTCTGCAACTTTAGAAGGTAGAAAAACCATGTTAGATATGGTCTTAAGAGTTGCTGAGCAAGTAAATATTCCATTTACTGTTGGTGGTGGAATCTCTTCTATTGGTGATGTAGATATTCTATTAAAGTCAGGTGCAGATAAAGTATCTATCAATTCATCTGCAATAAAAAGGCCAGAATTGGTGAATGAATTGGCAGATAAATTCGGAAGTCAATGTGTGGTTGTTGCTATTGATGCCAAAAAAATAGCTGGAGAATGGATTGTACATTTGGCAGGAGGAACCATTGCAACAGAAATTAATTTATTTGATTGGGCAAAAGAAGTTGAAAACAGAGGCGCTGGAGAAATCCTTTTTACATCAATGAACAATGATGGAACAAAAGCGGGTTTTGCCAATGAAGCTCTGGCAAAATTATCTACCGAATTAAATATCCCTATAATTGCCTCAGGTGGCGCAGGTACTGTGCAGCATTTTATAGATACGTTTACCTTAGGGAAATCTGATGCAGCTTTGGCAGCAAGTGTATTTCATTTCGGAGAAATTCCTATTTTAGAATTAAAACAAGAGTTGAAAAATAATACTATTCCAGTAAGATTATAATTATGAATATAGATTTTAATAAAAATAAAGACGGCTTAGTACCTGCAATTATTCAAGATGTAACAACAAAAAACGTTTTGATGTTGGGCTATATGAATGAGGAAGCCTTTAAAAAAACACAAGAAACGAAGTTGGTCACTTTTTTTAGTAGATCTAAAAGTAGATTATGGACCAAGGGTGAAGAAAGCGGAAATGTATTACATCTAGCAGATATTAAGTTAGATTGCGATAATGATGCATTATTGATCTCTGTTCATCCAAAAGGTCCAACATGCCATACTGGTACCGACACCTGCTGGAATGAAGTAAATACTCCTAATTATGGGTTCTTCTCAACTTTAGAGAATATTATTACAGAGAGAGTTGCGAATAAAGACACTCAAAAATCGTATGTCGCTAGTTTATTTGATAAGGGAATTAATAAAATAGCACAAAAAGTAGGTGAGGAGGCAGTAGAAACTGTTATTGAAGCTATGGATAGCAATGATGAATTGTTCTTATATGAATCTGCAGACCTAATGTTTCACTACTTAATGTTGTTACAAGCCAAAGGGTTCACTTTAAAAGATATTGAAGCGGAGCTTATAGGTAGACAGAAATAGATTTTCGATATGGAAGAATAAAGTGTAATTTTATTCAGTTGAGATGCATATATTTTTTTTGAGTCAATTAGTGTTCTGATATAGATATTGAATAGCAACTTATTATTCATACATAAGTTTTATTTTTAGTTCAGGATATTTTTTTTCGAAAGCCTCTTTTAAACCAATAACGTGTCCAGCTCCAACGATAACAATATTCTTTTTATGCTCTTTTTGTGTAACCTGTTCAGCGATGTTTTTAGCCATTCTAAAATTTCTTTCATCCCAATATCTTGTAGCATTTTCACAATCAAGGTTTGTATTTTGAACGTACCTAAAAGAATTTAGTAAGTGTTTACGATCTAAGGATTTTAGCTTGTTCGTATGCCTACCTAAATTCCCAAATATTGCAGGAATTATAGCGCTATTATAATCTCTTTTATTAAGCTTTCTATTAAGATCATTATCTCCGTTTTGTGCTCCTGATTCAGCACATTTTCTCCATGCATTGTGATATTCTGAATTTGTTTGTTGATCATCCATGTTTAGAACTTTTAAATTCTTAATTAATGCTAGCATGAATGTTAAATCGCCATTTTCATTTCTTGTTGGTTTTTTTGAGCCTTTTAAACCATAGGTTTTTAAGTATATCATTAATTTATAATTTCCATAATCTCTATTGTACAAATACGATTTAATTAAATAATTTATTTCCTCTTTAGTGAGCTCTTTGTATTTTTTTATTGCTAGTTTTCTAAACACAGTCTCATTAAAAGAACGTGTTTTTTTGAATGAGTCTGATTTTTTATAAAAAGCTCGATAGCTCTTTGACCAACCTTCTTTTAAATATTCCCAAGAAATAGTATCATTTGCCATTGGAGATTCTATATAAATAGCTTCTGGATTATATTTCACTGCACGTTTTAGCATTGGTTTGTAGCTATTTTTTACAATAGTGGGTACTGTATGCATTGTACCAACAATTAACACCTCTTTTTGGTTGTTTTGTGCAGATAAAAAATTGATGTACAGCAATGAAATTGTAAAAAATATGATGTTAGTTTTCATAAAAGATATTATTTGTGAGTAAACTTCTTTTAACGAAACTAGAAGCTAAACAGCAATAAAATTAATAGATAAGAGACTTTGGGGCGAAATACAGCTATTCTGTGGCAGAATTAAGAATCGCTTTTACATCATTTTGATAGGTTCTAGAAATCGGCACAACTAGGTGGTGACATAAGATTACGAAGTGCTTACTTTTTTCTGTTTTCCATTGTAAAAAATGATGTGGATTTATCAAATAAGAACGATGTGTTCTTATAAATTCTGGAAACTCATCGGCAATTACAGAGAGACGATTTCTTATTACTGTTTTTTTTAGTTCTTGATTAGCAACATAAAAAACTTCAATATAATTATCTGAGGACTGAATACAGATTACATCATTAAAAAACAAGCGCAAACCTTCATAATTCCCTGCTCCTTTGATTTCTATTTTTTGTGCTTCAGTTTTCTTGCCTCTATATTTTCCAAAAGCAAATCTTCCCAAAATAACAATTGGCAGAATAGTAGCTAAGGCAGGTAAAATTAATTTGGTTAAATGATAAGATAAAGTGTATGGGTTTGGCTGACCAAGAACAACAACATATAAATAAAATAATCTAGCAGCAATAATTCCTAAGAGTGTAAAAGTGATTAGAAAAAGAACCTCAGTTTTTAAAAACCAATTTTGAAGATTTTTTTTATATAGTAAGTATTGTAAGGGTAAAAAAAGTAAATAACAAAAAGCGCCTAAAAAGCCATACAATGGCAAGTAAATTAATTTTTCTAAATTATTAAATTCATGAACATCTAAGGGTTCTGTAAAATATAGAAATATAAAAATCCAAAGCGCCAAACTTACTGCGATTAGGGAATGATTCTTAATAGAGGGATCGAAAGGATATGAACGATTCAATAGTTATAATTTAGTTTATGAATTTAAAAAAAAATCAAGTTACCACCAAACTAAAAAGATTTTTTTGATTTCTCCGTTATCAAATTTCATCCAACAAAGTGGAGAAAATTGTCTTTCAAAATAGTCATAAAATATTTCTTTAGTTTTGCCATAGGATAGCCAATGAACATTTTTATGAGGAATTACCAACCAATCTTTCTTATTTGGAATGTGAAATTTACAAGTAGAAAATTCCTCTAATTCTTTTCTGTTAATATAATAACCAACACAACAATTTTGATTCAATTTATTCAATTGAATTGTTTTATCAGAAAAAGGAAGAAACAATTGCGCTTTAAAATACACTTGTTGCTCCATGTTTTTTGATGATAGATGAATCGAATTTAAATAATTCTCACATTCTTTAGAGTAGAGTAGCGGCAACTGTTTTTCTTTGAGTTTTGTTAATTTCTCGCCTAATGAATCTTTTCTATTGGGACCAATAAAATGATCTATTTCTGAGGTTCCTACCTTAGAATCATACAAATAAAACTTGTAAATAATTTCTAAATGAATAGGGATATCATTTTTTAAGAGAATACAATCTAACTCTCCTAAAGTAATTTTATTTTGCTGAATTTGAATGTTCTCTGCAATTATTTTTGTGGATTCATTTTGTTGTAATTGATAGGAAACAAAGCGTTCTATATATTTTCCTAGTCTAATTTTAGTATTAATCTCTAAATTAAAAACATGAGATTTCTGTTTAATATCCAACTGTTTTAATTCATAAATAGTATTGCCTATCCACAAACAAGGAGTTTGTAAAAAACCATCAAATTGTAACTGAATTTCTTTTGAAGTTAATTTCATTTCGAATTCGAATTTACAAATCTATTTCCGTTTTCTTTTTGTAAATTTAGCTTTTAATAATATCATTATATGCAAATCCAGAAATCGACTTTTAAGTATTTAAAAGCTTTACAAAAAAACAATAATAGAGATTGGTTTGCAGAAACAAAGCCAACATATGTAGAAGCGCAAAAAAACGCAAAGCAGGTGTTTGCTGCCATCAATGAAAAATTACAAAGTCATGATGAGATTGAGAAATCTAAAATGATGCGAATCTATAGAGATGTTCGTTTTTCTCATGATAAAACACCCTACAAACCACATTTTGCGAACTCGTACTCAAGATTAGGTAAAGAGTTGCGTGGCGGCTATTTTTTGCGAATTAGACCTGGAGAATCTTTTCTAGCTGGTGGGTTTTGGGAACCTAGTAAAGAAGATCTATTCAGAATCAGAAAAGAAATAGCACTAGACGCTTCTGAAATTAGAGCTGTTTTAGCAGATAAAAATTACAAGAGATTTTTTGGAGGTGAATTTGAGAGTTTTTCTGAATTAAAAACGGCTCCAAGAGG
The DNA here is from genome assembly GCA_964275545.1 of uncultured Polaribacter sp. Taxonomy (GTDB): domain Bacteria; phylum Bacteroidota; class Bacteroidia; order Flavobacteriales; family Flavobacteriaceae; genus Polaribacter. Next base: position 35,388 of record CAXYCO010000035.1, on the reverse strand, counting down.
TTTTGACAAAGAGCATAAAGACATTGATTTGTTGCGTAAAAAAGGATTTATAGCATCTAGAAATTTTACGGATGAAGAAGTATTGTCAGAAAATTTTATTGAAGAAGTAAATAAAAGTTACAAAGCATTGCGCCCTTTTTTTAATTTATTCAGTGATATTTTAACTACTAATTTAAATGGAGAATCTATAATTTAATATGTTGTATGCAAATGTTTATTTTAAACTAAGCAATTAAAACAATAGGTTTACTTATTAAAAATATATAACCAAAAATCACTTTAGTCTTTAATAATTGATTTTGAAGTGAAAGGACTATTCATTATATAATTTTCTCCCTCCGAAGGAATAGATACACAATTTCTTTCAAGAGGTTTATTTTTTAAATAGCATTTATTATTAAAATTTAATTCTTTATTAAACCCTTGTACAAATAGTTCTCTATATTGGTAGTATTGTATTACTTTTTTTTGGTTTAATATACGCCCATTAACATCTCTTATTCCCGTAAAATTAAACGTAAGATTTAACTTTAAATTTTCTGAATTTTTTAAATAAATTCTAATTTTATTTCCTTTCGCAACAATCTTCTTAATTTGAATAATTTGATCATAATATTTTATTTGGTAAAACTTTTTATCAGTTGCATATAATGGGTCTATATCTGCACTCATTGAAAGTAAAATACTATTATTATTTGTCTTTTGTGAATTTATTTTTAAGTAATTCTTATCGTTTTGATCTATATCAAAAAATTCATTATTAAAAGAAATATAACGCAAACCCATTAAGTCTTTTTTAGAATCTCTATAACCGTATTCTAATGTTAAAGCATAAATTCTTTTATTAGTAGATTCTAAATTAGCATTGTAGTTAATTTTATGGATAGTATAGTCTTTAGGATTGATGTAAATATATCCTTTTATAAGAACAGCATCTGCTTTAATGTTGCTCAAGTTGTCATCAAAAACATAATGAGATGATTTTAGGTTAAGGGATTCTTCTACATGATTAATCACTTTTCGAGTTTCAAATTTTATTTTGTACAATAATAAATTATCTTGATAAGTTGGAATTGGTTTGTTGAAAGAATGATTTCTTAAAAAATCTACTGAAAATTTATTTATGAAAGAAAATGAGTTAATATTAAAATTTCTGATAGGATCATGTGCTAACAATATAAAAAGTTCATTTCCTCCTTGATTAGGAATTTTAGCATAAGGAATAAACTTTTTAGGAGCATAATAAACAGGTACTTTCCATACAGTATCATACTTTTCAGAAACATCATTTTCTCTCGGAAAATTTTGATTTCTCTTGTATTCTAACAACCTAAAATTATTTGTAGAGTACAATTTAGTGAAACCACTATCTAATGTTTGAATAATAGCTTCATTCATATTATAATATTTACTTTTTTTCTTCAAGTAATCTCTATAATATGATACAAATGAGAATGGGTTTTTTGATAATTAACAGGAATTCTTTTTATTGCTTCTCTAATTAACTTTCTTGACCTTATTCGTTTTTTTTTAGTTTTTATTATAATTTCATCTAGTTGTTCATTTGAAACAGATAAGTATATAATATTAATTTTACCAGTTTCTAATTCTTTAGTAGAAATCGATTTTGTTTTATAACCAATGGATGAAATTACAAGGAAATTAGTTTTTTGCTTATATAAATTCTTTATAGTAAAATCTCCTTCCTCATTAGCATAAAGCCCTAAATTAATATCCTTTAACAAGATTGTAGCAAATGAAACAGGTAGTTTTGTTTTAGAATCTAAAATTCTTGATGTTGTATATTTAGATTGCCCAAAAATTATTGTGGTAATTAAAAAGAAGAAAAATAAGAGGTTTTTTTTGGAAGATAGTAGGTTTATAATCCTAAATTATAAAAACTTATGTTTCTTAATTTTTGTGTTTTTCATATTTTTACTCACACAAATATAGTGCCAATAATTTAGAAAACTTACTTTAAATTCTTGTCAACTTCACGTTTTAAAATAAATACTGTAATAATTGTAGATAATACATCTGCAATAGGAAAAGACCACCAAACTCCATCAACTCCATAAAATATTGGTAAAATATAAGCCAATGGAATCAAGAAGATTCCTTGTTTTAATAGTGTTAAAAATAATGCTGGCATTGCTTTTCCAGCTGCTTGGAAGTATGCCGAACCAATTAATTGCATAGTTATAATAGGTGTTGCTAAAAACACAACAAACATCGCGTTTGGTGTTTGGCTTAACAAGGTTGCATCGTTGGTGAAAATCCAAATAATTTGTTCTTTAAAAATTAAGATAGCAATAAAAATAATACTTCCAAGAATAGAACCGAACCAAATAGAACTTTTAATAGTTTCTTTAACTCTAGTATTATTTTTAGCCCCAATATTAAACCCGGCAACAGGTAAAAAACCTTGTGAAACTCCTAAAACAGGAGACAAAGCAAACATCATTACTCTATTAATAATACCAAATACAGCAATTGATAACTCTCCTCCATAGGTAAATAAAGAATAATTTAAAACAATCATTAAAATACTTATGGCTCCTTGTCTTACTATAGAAACACCACCCAACTTGGTAATTTCTTTTACAATATTAAAATTTAATTTAAAATTCTTTGTGCTAATTTTTAATTCGCTTTTAGAAGACAAAAAGAAGTGTAAAATATACAATCCACAACTTGCATAAGCAATAGAAGTTGCTAAGCCAGCTCCCCACATACCCCAATTAAAAACTTTAATAAATAAAATATCTAATAAAACATTTAACACAGCAGGAACCATCATTGCATACATAGCAAATTTTGGTTTTCCTTCGGCTCTTATGGTTGGATTTCCCATCATAGCGAATGCCAAAAAAGGAATACCATAAATAATGACACCAAAATATTCTGATGCTATTGGTAAAATAGTACCTTTTGCGCCAAATAAATTAAGAATTGGAGCACTAAAAATATTTCCGATAATTACAAAGAGAATAGCTAGAATTACCGTTAGAGAAATCTGATTACCAAAAGTTAAAAAAGCTTTTTCTTTATTATTTGCACCCAAAGCTCTCGAAATAATAGAACTTCCACCAATTCCAATTCCCATTCCAATAGAAGAAATTAAAAACGCAATAGGTAAAACAACAGTTATTGCTGCAATGGCCAAGACACCAATCCATTGCCCAACAAAAATAGTATCAACAATCATATTTAAAGACATTACAAGAATCCCAATAGTGGCTGGAACAGCTTGTCTTATCAATAGCTTGCTTATTTTACCGGTACCTAATTCGCTGGCTACTTTAGTCATATAAATTTTTACAAATAACGTAAATATTACATGTTAAATCTAAAATGAAACACTAATAATTGTTATAGAAATATTAAAATTTTTATGTTTGCTAAAATTGATATAAATGAAAGGTATTTTCGAACATAAAATTATTGTGTCAACTCAAGATATAGACGATTTAAACCATGTGAACAATGTGGTTTACGTAGATTGGATGGATAAAGTAGCCTCTAAACATTGGTCTTTTCTTACAAAAGAAACCCCTTTAACAGCATATATTTGGGTAGTTATTAAGCATGAGATAGAGTATGTAAAAGAAGCTGTTTTAGGCGATGAAATCCTAGTGAAAACTTGGGTAGGAGAAACCAGAGGTTTTAAATCTGAACGCTTTATGGAGTTCTATAAAAACGATAAACTTCTGGTTAAAGCAAAAACAATTTGGGGAATGTTAGATGCAAAAACATACAAACCAACCAGAATAAGAGAAAATGTTTTAAAACTATTACAACCAAGCAAATAAAGGTATCTTTGCAGCTTTAAATTAAGAGATAAAATGTCAACATTTTCAGCATTAGGAATTCATAAAGAATACATACAGGGATTAAAAGAACTAGGAATAAAGACTCCTTCCCAAATTCAAGAAAAAGCAATTCCAATTTTATTAAACTCAAAAACAGATTTTGTTGGTTTAGCTCAAACAGGAACTGGAAAAACGGCTGCTTTTGGATTGCCAATTTTACATCATGTTGATGCAAACAAAGATGAGATTCAAGCATTAATTTTATCACCAACCAGAGAATTAGTGCAACAAATAAAAAAACAACTTTTTAAGTTTACTAAATATTGTAGTGATAAAATCTTTTTAGAGGCTGTTTATGGTGGAGAAAAAATAGATATTCAGATTCATAAACTGAAAAGAAAAACCCATGTTGTAATAGCAACTCCAGGAAGATTGGTCGATTTAATTGAACGCGGTGAAATAGACATTAGCAATATTAAAACGTTGGTCTTAGATGAAGCTGATGAAATGCTTTCAATGGGATTTAAACAAGATTTAAATCGCATTTTAAAATTCACAACCGGAGAAAGAAATACGTGGTTATTTTCGGCAACTATGCCAGAAGAGATTCAACGTATTATTAAAACATATATGGATTCTAATTCGCCAAGAATAGAAATTAATAAGAATACTCTGGTCAATGAAAACATTAGACATCAATACGTTAAAACGTCAATTAAACAGAAAACTAACGATATTGTTTCTTACATAGAAAAGCGCGGAACCGAAAGAGGAATTATTTTTTGTAGAACAAAGTTAGGAGTACAAAATCTTTGTCATCAATTAAAAGAAGAAGGTTTTTCTGTGGGTGCGTTAGAAGGTGATATGCAGCAAAGAGATCGTGAAAAAGCAATGAGAGCTTTTAAAAATGGAAGCTTACAGTATTTAATTTCTACGGATGTTTCTGCAAGAGGAATAGATGTAAGAGGTTTAGAATTTATCATTCATCATCAATTACCAGAACAACTAGAGTATTATACGCACAGAAGCGGAAGAACGGCTAGAGCAGGGGAAACAGGGAATTCTATTGCCTTCATTTTACCTAGTGAACTGGAAAGAATTCATGAAATTCAAAAAGAATTAAAAATTAAGTTTACAGAAATAGAGGTGTAATGGATTTAATTTACGTTTTAGATATACTTGGAACGTTTGCCTTTGCAATTAGTGGTGCTTTGTTTGCTTCTGACAAAAAATTTGACTTATTTGGCGTCATCATAATTGCATTTGTAACAGCTGTTGGTGGCGGAATGATAAGAGATGTTTTAATCAATGCACATCCTATAAATTGGATTGGAGATCTTAATTACGTTTGGACCATTTTAATTGCTGTTATTTTCACCTTTTTATTTAAAAGTAAAATTGCTCCATTAAGTAAAACCCTGTTTTTATTTGATACTATCGGAATTGGAGTGTTTACTTTATTAGGTTTACAAAAAGGGTTAGATTACAATTTACATCCATTTATCGCTTTAATTATGGGAATGGTTTCTGCTGTTTTTGGAGGGGTTTTACGTGATGTTTTAACCAACAGAGTTCCTTTGATTTTCGAAAAAGAAATATATGCCTCTGCTTGTTTTGCTGGAGGTTTAACGTATTTGTTAACCGATTACTTTCACTTAAATCAAAACATACAATTTGCTGTTTCTGCTTCGGTAATTGTATTTATTAGATCTATTGCTGTGAAGTTTCATTTGCAATTGCCTAAAATAAAAGACGACCTATTTGGGAAACAAAAAAGCGAAGACTAATTTAATCTTCGCTTTTTTATTAGGAGTTCAATGAATATTATTTATCAATATCCTGCAATAATTCTTTAATAGATCGTTCCAATTGTTGATCTTTTCCTTTGGATATAATGCTCGGCATGTTCTTCACTCTAATCATAGGGTCTGTTTGGTTATTTTCCATCCACTCACCAGCTTTGTTTTTTGCACTAACAGGAACAACTCCCCAGTAGGATCCATTGGGTAAGCCTTCCCAACCAGCAAAACTACAGGTTCCTGGAACTGGCATTCCAACAGTTTTTCCAATTTTTAAATCGGTATAACCAGAGGCGTAACAATGACCGTCTGAGTACATACTCTCGTTAAAGATTGAAAGGGTTGGTTTTGTCCAACGAGACGTTGGCTCGCCACCAACAACTTTTGCCTCAGTTTCGTAGCTGATAAAAGGAACTCCTGTAAAGAACATTGCTAAGTCTGCAACCAAATCTCCACCACCATTATTTCGAGTATCTACAATAACTCCTTTTCTATCAGCGTATTTTCCCATCATATCCTGATAGATACTTCTATAAGGTCCATCTCCCATACCAGGAATATGAACATAGCCCAATTGGCCATTACTCATGTCATTAACTTCTTGCTCGTTTGTTTTTACCCATCGCTTATATAAAAGACCATTTTCTACTCCTAAAGAAGTTGGTTTCACAGTAATTGTTTGTTTCTTTTTTGTTTTAGGGTCTAGAACATCCAAAAGCATAAATTTCCCTGCTTTTCTATTCAAATATTTAGCCACATCAATATTTTTATCTACTGTAACACCGTCAATTTTTTCGATAATCATCCCCGGCTTAAGTTTAAATTTTGCTTTGTCTAAAGGCCCTCCAGTAATAATTTCATCTATCAGAATTCCATCTCCAGTATGAGTATAATTCATGAAAATCCCTAAGGAAGCCGTAGCATCTTCATTGGGTATACTTCCCCCTCTAAATCCAGCTCCAGCATGAGAAACATTTAACTCTCCTAACATTTCAGACAACATTTCTGAAAATTCGAAGGAATTTCCAATAGAGGGTAAATATTTTTTGTATTCTTTTTTCATAAGATTCCAATCCACTCCATGGAAAGTGGGCTCATAAAAAATTGCATTGGTACGAATCCAAACATGGTCGAACATCGCGGCTCTTTCTGCAACAGCATCAAACTCCATTTCTCCTTTAATTTTAACTCCTTCACGCTTTTTAGCTTCCGGATTTAACTTGGAAATAGTACCACTACTTAAGAGGTATAAATTAGTTCTTTCTTTATCCCATTGCAAACTTCCGGAATTGGTGTTTAATTTCATCAGCATTTTAGTTTCCTTGGTACGCAAATTAGTAACCCAAAGATTCATTTTTCCTTCAAATCGAGCTAGATAATACAATTTATCTCCTTTTTTAGAGAGTACAGCATCTCCAAGGCTCGAAGAATGTATGGTCAGCCTTTTTGTTCGATCTTTCATTTGTTTCCAATCGAAAGTTAAAGGTTTTACTTCCTTTTTTTTATCCTTTTTGTCTTTGTCTTTGCCTTTGTTTTTATCTTTGCCTTTGTTTTTATCTTTTTTACCTGTCTCGTCTTTCTTTTTATTCTTTTTTTCTTCATCCTTGATGGCTTGCACTAGCTGATAATCTTCCTTACTTAAGTTAAACTCATCCCAAGCATCCTGATTAAAGAACATGCTGTAGACATCGCTTTGAGAACGGCCACTTGTTGCATACGATTTTAACCCATTTCGATTGCTAAACCAAATCATTTGTTTTCCACTATTCACCCATTTAGGATTTGAATCATAGTACCCACTTTCGTTTAAATTTACTCTTTTAGAACCGTCTGCAGCCATTAGTAAAACTTCGCCATTACTTAATGTTTTACCCCAATCTACTAATAACCATTTGCTATCTGGGCTCCAAGAGAAGTTTTTGTCTCCATCTCTCATGTGATACAAATCTTTTGGAGTAAGTAATATGGTTTCTTTTTTAGAGGTAATGTCTCTTACCTTTATTGTTCTTCTTCCTTCTACAAATGCAATTTTCTTTCCATTTGGTGAGTATTTAACTAAATAATTATCGTACTTATTTTTGAGGACTGCCGTTTCTTTTAGCAGCGTAGCAGCATAAAAGAAAGGTTCTTCTTTTCGTACTTTTTCAGTTTTGAAAACACTCCACTTCCCATTTCTTTCACTGCTGTAAACCACAGATTTTCCATCTGGAGTCCAAGTAACAAAACGTTCGTTTTCTGGAGTATTGGTGAGTCTTTTTGTAAATGACTTGTCTACAGAGGTTACAAATACTTCTCCACGAGCAATGAATGCAATTTCTTTTCCATTAGGTGAGATAGCCATTTCTCTAATTCCTCCACTAATGGAAATAAATTTATCATCATTATCGATATTTTGAGTTCTAATTTTAACCGATACCTTTTTAGGTTTTTCACCTTCTCTCATGGTGTATAATTCTCCATCATAGCCAAAAGAGAGTACTCCATTTCCAAAGCTTAAAAAACGAACTGGATGAAGTTTAAAACGTGTTAGTTGTTCAATTTGAGTAGGATCATTCAAAGACATTTTATATACGTTAAATGACCCACTTTTTTCACTTAAATAATAGATGCTTTTTTCATCAGCACTAAAAATGGGTTGTCTGTCCTCACCTTTAAAAGAGGTAATCATTTTGTGTGTTTTAGATTGGGTATTATACATCCAAATATCTCTTGTTACTGAAGACATATGATGTTTTCTGAATTCATTTTCACCACCAGGCTTGTCGTGATAGAGCATCATGGATCCATTGTTGGAAAATTGAACGTATTCTGCAGGCACTGTTAATAATTGTTTAATTTTCCCTCCTTTTACAGGGAACACTATATAAGTTCTGGCTGAGCTGCCTGTAGGGTATTGCCGATGTTCTGTACCTCGTCTTGGCGGCTAGCACCAAAAACAATGTCTTTCCCGTTTGCTGAAAAAGAGAAGGGAGATTCGTCTGCAGAATGAAAGGTTAAACGGTTCGCTCTTTCCTCCTTTAGCATCCATTACATAAATGTCAAAATTCCCATACCGGTCTGAAGCAAAAGCAATTTTAGAACCGTCTTTATTCCAAACAGCTTTGTAATCATGAGCCTTGTGATAGGTTAATTGTAGTGGCATCTCCACCAGCAGCAGGTACTTTGTAGAGATCTCCTTTATACGTAAAAACAATTTGTGTTCCGTCTGGAGAAATTGATGCATACCGCATCCATTGTGGATCTTCTTGTGCATTGGAAGAAAAAGAAATCAATGCAATAAATAGTAGTAGTTTTTTCATGGGATATAAAAATTTGTCTAATCTACTAAAAATTAACATAATTTGATTCTTTAGAATTTGTTAAAAAGGAGTTAATATTTCTTTGCTTTTAAAATGTATATTTACAAGAAAATAACGCACAATGTCCAAACTAATTTTTAAAAATATTAGTGATTTTAAATCAATGATTGGAAAACAATTACCTGATGGGAATTGGTATACAGTAACACAAGAAATGATTAATGATTTTGCAAATGCTACGCTAGATAAGCAATGGATTCATGTAGATGAGGAAAGAGCAGGGAAGGAGAGTCCTTTTAAATCTACTGTTGCTCATGGGTTTATGTCTGTTGCTATGATTTCAAAAATGCTAGAAGAAGCCTTCTTTATTAAAAGCGTAAAAATGGGGTTAAACTATGGTTTAAATAAGGTTCGTTTTCCAAACCCTGTTCCCGTAAATAGTGAATTACGTATGGTAAGCGCTGTAAAAGATATAGAAGATCTAGATACTAATGGAGTTAAAATAACCTTTAATTGTATCATTGAAATTAAAGGTCAAGAAAAACCTGCTTGTGCAGCAGAGTTTTTAGCGGCTTTATTTGAATAAAAAGCTTTTTAAGGTTTCGAATGTTTTTTTGTATTACAATAAAAAATGGTATCACTATTTTAATAATTAGAAATTACTTTATTTTGAATCACATACACTTTAATGATCATTCATATTGGTAATTAAAATTTAAAACTCAATAAAACCAATAACCAAGTATTATTTATTATAAACTAGGTAAAAATCTAATTCATAAATAACTATAGTTTTTAAAAAACTATAAAAATATTTTTAATAATTCTTTAAGATATAGTATCTTTGTACGAGTTTGGACAGAATACACTTCGCACATTACACAAGTTAAATTAATTTTGATTTTAATTTCCGAAAAGTATTTTATCTTTTCATCAATAATATTTCATAAAAACAATTATATATTTAATGGCTAAATCGCAACAGACCTTTAGTAAAAGTGAAAAAGAGAAAAAGCGTTTAAAAAAACGTCAGGATAAGCAAAAGAAAATGGAGGCTAGAAAAGCCGAAAAGGAAGAAAATGGTTCAACAGGAATTCAGTTTGCCTATGTAGACCATAATGGAAATTTAACAGATACTCCACCTGATCCAGATTTAAAGGTTGAATATGAATTAGAAGATATTCAAATCTCAGTCACTAAAAAAGAAGATTTACCAGAGGAGGATCCAGTTAGAAAAGGTAAGGTTTCTTTCTTTGATTCATCAAAAGGTTTCGGTTTTATAATAGATACTGAAAACAATGAAAAATATTTTACGCACGTTAGTGGTTTAATAGACACCATTGTTGAAAATGATAAAGTATCTTTTGAATTAGAAAAAGGAATGAGAGGAATGAATGCCGTTAAAGTAACAAAAATTTAATATAATTTTTTGTTGATTACAGCTATTACTTTTAACAGACAGAGATTAATAATAGGAGACTTTTATTGATAAAATATATTTAAATCTCTATTAAATTATATTCATTTTGTTTTCTAAATTAATGGCACTATATTTGTACTTTAATAAATATTAATAATTAAATTATATTACAATGAGTAAAGGAACAGTAAAGTTTTTCAACGACACAAAAGGATTCGGATTCATAACTGAAGAAGGAGTAGATAAAGATCATTTCGTACACGTTTCTGGTTTAGTAGACGAGATTAGAGAAGGAGATGAAGTTGAATTTGACTTACAAGAAGGAAACAAAGGATTAAATGCAGTTAACGTAAAAGTTATCTAATATATTCATACATTTTCATAAAAAGCCCATCTTTTAAAGATGGGCTTTTTTATTGAATACATTCAACATTCTTCACACAATAAAAATAAATTTAATATTCACAATCAATAAAAACTGTGAGTACCTTTGTAAAAAAATAATTACATGTCAAAGCAGTTTTCAGATTTAGGAATTAATAAAGAATTACAAGAGAGTTTAGCAGATTTAAATATTACTATTCCAACTGATATTCAAAAAAAAGTACTTCCAATTGTACTAAATCAAATTGAAGATGTTGTTGCTATAGCACAAACAGGAACAGGAAAAACGGCTGCTTTTGGCTTACCATTATTGGAACTTGTAGATATTAAAAAGGAAAATATTCAAGCTGTAATTTTAGCACCTACAAGAGAACTCAGCCAGCAAATAGCCAGCAACCTAGAAGCATTAGCAAAATACATTCCTACTATTTCTATAGCTACTCTTTGCGGAGGAATTCCTATTAAACCTCAAATAGATCGGTTAAAAGAAATTACACATATTGTCGTAGCTACTCCAGGAAGATTGGCAGATTTAGTAAAAAGAGAAGCTATTGATATTTCTAAAATAACTTATTTTGTATTGGATGAAGCAGATGAAATGGTAACTGCTTTAAAAGAAGGTTTGGATAGTATCATTAAAGAAATTCCAAAAAATAGAAGAACATTTCTTTTTACGGCTACGATGCCAGGAGCTATCAAACAATTGGTGCAAAACTACATGTCTAAACATGTAGTTCAAATTGAAGCGAATAGGGCTAATGTTGGGCATCAAGGTATTCATCACCAATATGTAATTGTAGCACCTATAGAAAAATTAGAAGTTTTACTTCACTTTTTAAACTCTAAAGCAGGACAAAGAGGTATTATTTTCTGTAAGACAAAAGCTGCAGTTAATAAATTAGCTAAAAAATTAGCAATTAATAAGTTTTCATCAGGAGCTATTCATGGTAGTTTAACCCAAGGGATTAGAGACCGAATTATGGCGCAATTTAGAGATGGGCATATTGATATTTTGGTAGCTACTGATTTAGCAGCACGAGGAATTGACGTAAAAGACCTGTCTTATGTTGTAAATTATCATTTGCCAGATACCTATGATGCCTATGTGCATAGAAGTGGGAGAACTGCTAGAGCAGGAGCAAGCGGTTTGTCTCTAACCATTATTCAAAAGGAAGAAGCACAAGATATTTCTGATTTTGAAAAAGCATTGGATATTCGTTTTGAAGCTTTTAAAAAGGCTGATGCAAAAAGTATAGAGGAGAGTAATGCTTTAATTTGGGCGAATAAAATATTTAAAACAAAGCCAAATCGTGCTGTTTCAGAAGATTTTAAATCTCAGATTAAAACAATTTTTCATCATTTAACAAAAGAAGAGTTGGTAGACAAAATACTGGCAAATTATTTAGTAAATACTAAACCCACAGTAATCTCTTCAGAGGTTTCCAAAACGAAAATAAAGAAATAGTTTATCCTACTATGAGCGAGTTAAAAACAAATGAAGAAATAGCGTCTTGCATTGCTACTATTCAAAAGTTATTGGAAAACACCAATCAACTCTTTGAAATACCAGAGGCACAAAGAGTTGCCCTTTTTAAAGTTGCTGGAGAATTATCTCGTCCAAATCGAGATGAATTTCAACGCCGTAGAAAAGATGCTAAAAAAGCAGCTAAAAGAAAGCAAATAGAAAGTGATAAACACGCTAGAAAGTCTACAGGAATTCGTTCTGCTAGAGAGGCAACTTTATTTGTTGCTCCTAAATTATTAGCTGCGTCCTCAATTTCAGAAGAAACTCCAGAACTTGAATCGCCAAGAAACTGTTACGTTTGTAAAAAGGTATATACAAAACTGCATCATTTCTATGATACCATGTGTTCAGACTGTGGTGATTTTAACTATGCAAAACGGTTTCAAACTACCGATTTAAAAAATCAAGTAGCTGTAATTACAGGTTCTCGATTAAAAATAGGATATCATATTACCTTAATGTTATTACGTTCTGGCGCCACGGTTGTAGCAACTACTCGTTTTCCTGCAGATTCCGCGATCCGTTTCTCTAAGGAAGAAGATTATAAAGATTGGGGAAACCGTTTACACATACATGGCTTAGATTTAAGGCACATACCTAGTGTAGAGATTTTCTGTAATTATATAGAACAAAAATACAACCGATTAGATATTTTAATCAATAATGCCGCACAAACGGTAAGAAGACCCTCTGGTTTTTATTTTCATTTAATGGAAAATGAAAAGAAACCTATTGACCAATTACCAAAGTTAGCACAGACTTTATTAAAGGAACATGCTTTTTGTTTAGAAGAACTTTCTAATTTAAGCGTTTCTACAGTAAAAACTAGTAAAAACAACGTGTTACCAGTTACATGGCATGGGCCAGAACCAGGAATTGGTTTAAGAAACTCAGCAGCTTTGTCTCAAATTCCCTATAGTTTTGACACTTCTTTACAATCTGCAGAAGTTTTTCCTGAAGGTGAATTAGATGCCGATTTACAACAAGTAGATTTGAGAAAAACAAATAGTTGGCGTCTAAGGTTGGGCGAAATTGAAACCACAGAAATGGTAGAAGTACAACTGGTTAATGCTGTAGCTCCTTTTGTTTTATGCAATCGTTTGTCTAACTTAATGATGAAAGAGAATACGGGTAAAAAACATATTATAAATGTTACCGCGATGGAAGGGAAGTTTCATAGATTTAAAAAAGTAGACAGACATCCACATACAAATATGGCAAAAGCTGCATTGAACATGCTTACACATACATCTGCATCTACATTTGCAAAGGCTGGTATTTATATGAATGCAGTTGATACCGGATGGGTTACTGATGAAGATCCTGCAGAGCTCTCTAAAAAGAAAGAAGAAGTTCACGATTTTCAACCTCCTTTAGATATTGTTGATGGTGCCGCTAGAGTTATGGATCCATTAATTGATGGAATCAATACAGGCAAGCACTGGTGTGGGAAATTTCTGAAAGATTATTTTCCTATTGACTGGTAGTGAATATTTATAGGAATACGTTAAAAAAATTATATTTTCATCATATTTGGTTTCAATTTTATAAAACCAAAAAAATCTAAAACTCTTATTATTAGATACGTAATATCAATTTCATGCCATTTCACTCCAAAATTAGCATTACTAGCGTGTTTATGATGATTATTGTGATAACCTTCTCCCATCATTAAAAAATCGAAGTGAAAAAGATTCTTACTCGTATTTGTCATTTTATAATTTACATATCCATAAATATGTCCAAACCAATTGATAATGACTCCGTGAATCGGTGCCATTAATAATGCAATAGGCAATAATAACCATTGCCATAATGCTGTTGTAAAGTAAGCAAAAAACAAAATATAAAAACCAATCCAAAGTACTCTAGACAATCGAGAGCTTGCAAAAGCATCGAAAGCTTTTCCATTGTGGTACATTTTTAGTAAATTTTTTATCTACAACAATCTTTTGTTCATTAATATCCTGATAAATTGTTTTGGTTTTCCACATCATTGCAAATAGGTTTGGATCATGTGAAGGGGAATGAGGATCTTTTTCAGTATCTGTATATGCATGATGCATGCGATGCATGATTCCGTAACCGTATGCACTTAAATAACTAGATCCTTGAAAAACCCAGGTTAAAAAAAAAGTAATACGCTCCATTGTTTTAGACATTGTAAAAACCTGATGGGCTGCATATCGATGCAGAAAGAAAGATTGAAAAAATAAACCTCCATACCAAAGTATTAAAACAAAAATAATTATAGTCATGTTTTTTTTAACAAAGGTAATTTGATGTGAAATAAGAAACAATGAACCTACATCAATAAAACACGCTTTCTAATTCTACTTAAAGCTTGTGCAGTTACACCAATATAAGAGCTAATATATTTTAAGGGAATTACTTTTAAAAGCTCTGGACGCTCTTTAAATAATGCAACATAACGTTCTTCTGCTGAAAGGTTTAAGAGGTTTTGTTCTCGTTTAGATTTTATTAAAAAAAGTCGTTCTGCAGTTAACCTCCCAATTAAATTGCCTATTTTAGTTTTATCATAAACTTCTTGTAAATCGTTATGAGAGATACTTAAAACAGAGGTTTCTATGAGAGTTTGTAATTGATATAAAGAAGGCTGTTGTGTCAGAAAAGAATCATAAGCACTTATAAACTGATTCTTAAAACTAAAACCAAAAGTTATTTCTTTTTCTGGATTTTCTTTAGGTATAAATAAGCGTACAACTCCAGATTCAATAAAAGAAATATGATTTTCTATTTCATTAATTTTTAAGAAAACTGTTTTCTTTGGAAGTATACGACGTTGTAATTTAGAGGTGAAAAAATTCCAATCTTGATTGGATATTGTAGCAATTTGATCTAAATATGCTTTTATTTGTTGCAAATTTTTTAAATATAAGTATTTTACTGCTAAGATAAGTATTCATTTTAATTATAAAATAATACTAATTGTTAAAAATTTCTATTGAATAGTGTTTTATTCTATTTCATATAATTTTAATTGTTTTTTCATTAAAGGTCTAAATAAAAAGGGGAAATAGGATAACAAAAGCATTGCTGGGTACCCATAAGGTAAATTAGGACTGTGCTCTTTTGATTCTAATAAATGATAAGGTTTTGCACCCATATGATGGTGGTCTGAATGTCTTGTTAATTCGAACAACAATACTCTACCTATAATGTGATCAGAATTCCATGAATGCTTAGGTTTTACACGCTCATATCTTCCGTTTTTTTGCATTTTTCTTCGCAAGCCATAATGAGCAAAATAATTTTGTGCTTCTAATATAGAAATGCCATAAACACTAGTAATAAAATATAAGAGCATTACGTTTAAACCAAAAATGGTAACGATTCCAAAAAGAAAAAGTATTGGTAGAAGTGTATAAAGAATCATCGGATTTAGTAAGGAGTTTTTCCCTTGAATTTTAAGGCGTTGCCCTTCCAGTTTCCAAGTTTTGAAGTAGCCACCAATTTGAGATCGAATTGCAAAAAAATAAAAAATATCACCTTCTTTTGCAGATGTTAAATCGCTTGGTGTTCCAATATCTCTATGATGCCCTCCATTGTGATAGGGTATAAAATGATTTTGAATGGATGTTAAAAGCATGATGTGCGCTAAAAAAGTTTTTAGAGTATCATCTGTTTTATGACCTAATTCATGACCAATATTAATTCCATTAACTCCAAGAATTGTTCCCATCATTAAAATACAAGCAACTAGATCATGAGTAGGTAAAGCTGTATTAGAAATTGTAATTAAAAACTGAAAAACAACAAAAAGATGAAGCGGAACAGATATATAAAGAACCATATCAAAAAAGAAGTCTTCACGGGCTAACTCTTTTTCAACTTTATTTAAATTATAGAGTGTTTTTTGGAAGTAGTTGTTCTGTAATTGGAACTAAGAAGTATAAAAAAAATAAGCCTGAGTAAGCGTAGATTCCTGTTGTATTAAATGTGAGAAGACCTAGAAGAGGTATAATAAAAGCTGCAAAGTATTTGAATTTTGTCATAAAGTAAATTATCAAACTATTTATACAAATATAGTTCGATTTTTTTTAAATTGCAATTTTATTAATAAAACCTAAATGTATACGATGGGAAGAAAGGCTGTTTTAAAAAAACGAAAACCAATTACTAAAAAAGTAAAAAATTGGTTAAGTGATTTATTAATTAAAATTCAATATGAAAATTTAGAACAACTAACAATAGACGATTTAGCAAAGTTGGCTGGTGTGAGTAAGTCTACAGTATATGAATACTTTAAAAGTAAAGAAGAAATCTTATGTGCTGCCTGTGAGATAAAAGTTGAGATATTAGTCAATGAGCTAACATTATTGAGAGATAAAAAGATTACTACGAATGAATTGTATGAAAAATTTGTTGAATTATTTGCAAATGGTACTTCAGACATATCTATAGGTTTTTTACAAAGTATTAAAAAACACTACCCCAATGCTTGGTTACGCATAGAAGGGTTTATAGAATCTTATTTAAATCTTTTAAAAATGCAATACGCGAAAGGAATGTCTGAAGGAATTTATACCAAAACATCGATTGAATTACTCATAAACATTGATAAAATTTTTGTTTTACAAGTTGTTACAAATTTCAGTTTATTTAATGATCAAAAATATACACTGAGTCAACTCATTAGAGAGTATTTAAACTTACGATTAAATGGTCTATTAAAATAAAAAGGATTCATCTTTAAAAGTATATTGTCCTATTTTTAGTTGTAGTACAATAAAAAAACACCCAACTTTACTATTCAAATGTGTGTCTTAGCTCGTCTGCTAGAAGAGGTGTTTAGTAATTTGTTAAATGTTTTGATACTATTAAAATCTCTGGTAATTTCTTCAGACACTCCAATTCCAGAAATACCTGTTGCTAATATGTCTTTTACATCAAGTGTGGTGATTCCTCCAGAGGCTATAATTGGTGTTTCTGTTTTTAAAGCATCTACAATTACAGTATACCCCTTAAGGCCAAGGGCTATGGGCGAATTAT
This sequence comes from uncultured Polaribacter sp., assembly GCA_964275545.1. Taxonomy (GTDB): domain Bacteria; phylum Bacteroidota; class Bacteroidia; order Flavobacteriales; family Flavobacteriaceae; genus Polaribacter. Next base: position 18,136 of record CAXYCO010000035.1, on the reverse strand, counting down.
CTTTCTTTATTCCAGATTTAAAAGGGCTTAAACGAATATAATCTACCTTTTTATTAATCAAGACTTCACATTGGTTAAGAGTAGATGCTGTTGCACCAATAATTTGCCATGTGTACAAATACTCCATAGCAACTAGTTGGACAGAAATCTGTTTTTTCTAAATGAACACCATCTGCTTTTATATCTTTTGCAATCTTATAATGATCATTTAAAATTAATCTAGTTTGGAAGTGAGAAGTGATTTCTCTTGCTTCTTTGGCAAATTTCAAATATTTTTTTTCAGAAATATTTTTTATGCGCAATTGAACTAATTCTGCACCAGATGAACAAGCTTTTTGAATATTTAGCAAATGTTCTTCAGGAGAATTTCCTTGAGATATATAATGTAACTTTGATATAATCATACCTTTATTTTTATTCGAAAATTAAATTTATAAATAAATTAATATTCCTTAAAGTGCTATTTTTTTTGAGTGTTTCATAAAATAGGACTCAAAACGTTTAAGCGTAGGAATCATTTTATCTGAATACAGTACAAACTGACATTTTGTGATACTCTGCGTAATTGACATGATTCCTGTATATGCTGAATTCTCGATTAAAAACTCTGCATCATCAATATTAAATATCTTTAATTGTGTTGTATTCACTCCATTTAATGAAGACAACTTTCTTAAGGTCTGTGGTGTGGCAATAAGAACATCTACACCATCAAATATTTCTGATTTTAGCAAATCAACATGAAGTTTTTCATCGGCAAAATAAACTCGAGTTGTGGTAAATCTAATATATTTTAAAAAGGCATTATAGGTTTCCAATGCTTTTTCTCTATTTTCCACTAAAACGATTGCTCTTGGTGCATCTCCAACTTCTTCACATTTTAATTTATGTAAGGTGGTAAGAATCAATGTAGTTGTTCTACCGCTACCTTTGGGAGCTGTACAATAGGTGTTTGATCCACTTTTTATTACAGGAATACTAGCACTCTGAAATGGAGTAGGTAGTGTTATTTCTTGAGATGCTAACATCTCTTTAAGGTGGGGGTGTAACTTTTTAAAAGGCATAGAATTTGATTGCAGAACTATTAGCAGAATATTTATAATAACAATGTCAAAGATACAACTAAATCAATCTACCAAATACCCTGTAACATAAAACTGTATGTCTTTAAATAACAATCATTCTAATTCTAAAATAAAAAATAATAGATGAAACAGTGTAACTTTATAATTTAATATTGTTATCGTCTTATTTTTTTAATATTTTGGTTGTAACATTTAGACTGTTTGTGAACTTTAAATTTAAAAAATACACTCCTTTTTTAAGTTCTCTAATAGGAATTTCTCCTGTTTTGAAATTGACTTGAAACTTTTTTATTTGTTGTCCAAGAAGATTAAAAATAGTGATTTTTTGAATTGTCTGTTTCGAGTTGATTATCAATTCTTCCTCTGTTAGATTTGTATAGACTTTTAAATCAATTTCATTTGTACTAAAAGTATTTGTGGTTAAAACTAAATTAGAACTTGCTGTCCAATTACTAGCCAAAGCATTGTCTGAATTAACATTTATAAGTTCTAGATAAAAACCATCACCGTCTGCAGATTCTGGCCAAGGAGATGTATCTAAATATTCTACTTCATCAATGATGTTTCCGTAAGCATCTGACAGTAATAAATTATGCTTTTTATTTGATAAATTTCTAATAAATATATCAAATGGAGCTACCCCATATTTAGCCAGAAAAGTGGTTTCATTTGATGCTAAATATATAGACTTTCCAGCGTCAAGAGAACTATTTTTTGGGAATTGATACGACAACCCCAGTTTTACTAAGTAAATTCCTGTAAGGTTTATAATGCTATTTCCTGTGTTTTGAATTTCTATAAACTCCAAATCATCACTCTCTGGAAATGTAGCAGTTTCTTGCGGATTGTAATCAATTTTAGTAATTACCAATGAGGGAACTTCTACAGTATTGCAGTTGGAAAAGCTTCCAAGATTGTCTCGCATCCAAGCAATTCGTTCCTGAATCCAAATTTTCATAGTAGCAATTTCTTCAGGAAAATCATCGATTGTATTCCATCGGTCATTTTCACGAACTAAAGCTTCTGAAATTAATTCAGAAGTATTATCAATTAAATCGAAAATATACTCATAATTTAAAGGCATATTAGGTTTTGTTAATTCATCAAATCGTTTAGATAAATAACATTTAAAAGTGGAGTTTGTAAAAAGGTCAAACCAAAAATTAGATCCTACATTGCTAAAATTAAATTGCCACACATCAGTGAAGCTTCTATCAAAACCCCATTGAAATAAATCATTACCGTAGGTTAAATTATAATCCCAAACCGGACCTGCTCTTAATTTCCCGCCCCTATCTTTGTGGTAATAAGTACTGAGTGCATAGGCATCAACATTTGAGGAAATTTCTGCCATTAGTATATAATCTATAAAGGATGGCATATCAATAATAGAGGGATAACCTGATAAAATATCAGAATTTTGGGCATTTTGATCTAAATCTCTAAAGACAGATTCTATATATGTAGATTGCTCTGTTGTAATATCATCTGAATTTGGTTTTTCATGAATATATCCAGCACCATTATTAAACCATGCCTCAGGATCTTCATCAGTGGGTCTATCTGTCTGAATAATATATCCTCCTGTTACTTTTGGAGCTGTATTGTCTTCATTAGATAAGCTCACAATATCTACTCGGTCTCCATCGCGTTTTATTTTTTCTGAAAGTGCATATAACCCTCTGTAGTCTCCATTTATAATGACTTCGCAATATTTTAAATCTACTGCATATTGCCCCATATTTCTAGCCATATTATAACTGACATAGTCACGCATCATACTATCATCAAAAGCAAAGGAATTTAAAATCCAATCGTTTTCCTTTGGCATTCCTAATAATTTTACATTATCGTTTTCTATGCGATCTTCTTTTAAAGTAGAAAAGCCATATGGTTTTTTAGGTAATGATTGAGATGAAGACCCTCGAATTTCTATATTGATAGTACCTGAGTAATCTAAAAAATCATCATTATTGGCGTCACTTACAAAATTCCTTGTTCCATCTGGTCTTTGAATTATTTTCATTGAACCAAAAACGCGTGGATCATCAAGTATATCATCTCCGTTATCGGTTGTAATAATGACAATTGGTAAATTACTATCTGTAAATGTTTGTGAGTTTATTTGGTAATAAAAAAAAGACAAAACTAATAGAGCAAGTTTTTGTAGGTACGAGATGTTATTTTTTATCAAATCAATTTATTTTTTTAGGTTTTACTAAAATACTACTCTACAGCAAGTTAATTATTATATGCCACAAAATTACATAAATCTTAATCGAGTTTAATAACTAAATGTTTTAAAAGCCTATTTAAATCGAATTATTAAAAAAAGAGAAGTAGTTGATACTAGTAATTCTATGTTTTCTTTTTTAATTAAATATATAATGGTAACTTAGAAAAGTCTTTTTTTAGATTTCAATTATACCGTAAAACAAGTCGATCAAAAAGGCATCTTAGATATTACTACTATGATAAGCATAAAAAAATATTTTTTGTTTCTTTTTTTAATTGGTTTTGCAACTACTATTTCAGCTCAAAAGAATGTTCGTATTGGAATTACCTTAGACAAGAAAACGCAACACACTGAAGTCTTACTTCAACAACTTAAAGCTGAGATTAAGGCTGTTATTGGTGAAGACGCCGTTATTTCCTTTAAAAAAGAACTTGAAAATAATTTTAGCTTAGAAAAAGCTAAATCAAACTACCAATCTTTAGTAGAAAATGATACTGATATTATTTTAGCTTTTGGTATTGTGAATAATAATGTTATTTCTAAAATAAAATCTTACTTAAAACCTACAATTGTTTTTGGAGCATTGAGTAAAGAATTAGCAGGGAACGAAAAATTACTTTCAAAAAGTAAAAATTATATTTCTTTTACAAGTTCTCAATCTTATGAAGAAGATTTAAATTTATTAATAAAATTAGCAAAGCCAACTACTATTGGTGTGGCTATAGAAAAAGCTTTTGCAGACAATCTTCCTGTTGAACGTATTTTTAAAAATATTGGAGAATCGTCTAAAGTAAATATTAAGCTTATCCCTTTTTTAGATTCCACAGACATCACAAATTCTTTAGATACCATCGATGCTCTTTATTTGGCAGGTGGGTTTTATCTTTCTGATGCAGAAATTAAAAATATAGCTGACGTATTAATTGAGAAGAAATTACCCTCTTTTACAGCTAACTCAATTAGATATGTACTACAAGGTATTTTGGCAACTAATCATAGTCAATCAGAATTAAATCAATATTTTAGAAGAATTGCTCTGACGATAGAATCGGTTGTTAATGGGATAGATTTATCGGAATTAGATGCAAAAATTGAAACTGATAAAACCTTGACCGTAAACTATAAAACTGCAGAAAAAATAGATCTATCATTAAAATATAGTCTTATTGCGTCTACAAGTTTTGTTGGAGATTCCAAAGAGATTGTAGCAGATAAAATCTACAATTTACAAAGTATAATGCAAGAAGCAATTGTTAAAAATTTAAAGTTAAAAGCAGAAGAAAAAGATATTCTTATAAATGAAAAAGATGTAGAGAAGGCAAATAGTGACTATTTACCAAATCTTAAAATGAATGTTTCAGGCAATTATATAGATCAGGATTTAGCAAAAATAAGTAATGGTCAAAATCCTGAGTTTAGTACTTTGGGAAATTTAATAGTACAACAAACGGTTTTATCTGAAACTGCAAATGCAAACATTAGTATTAAAAAATCTCTTTTAGAGGCCCAAAAAGAAAACTATAACAGCGAAGCTTTAAATACGGTTTATAATGTTGCTACCTCATATTTTACAGCTCTAATATTAAAAGCAAATTTATCCATTCAAAGTCAAAATTTAGAACTAACAAAATACAATTTAAAGATTGCAACTGAAAATTATGAATCAGGACAGTCTGGAAAGTCTGATGTGTTAAGGTTTAAGTCTGAACAAGCTCAAAACACCCAACAGATGATTGAAGCTTTGAATAAGCTAGAACAAAGTTATTATGTTATAAATCAATTATTAAACAACCCTATTGATACAAATATTGATGTTGAGGAGGCACAGTTAAAAACTGGAATTTTTAAAAATTATAACTATGAAGAGTTGGGACAATTTTTAGATGACCCTTCTTTGAAAGTCCCTTTTGTTAAGTTTCTAGTTAAGGAGGGGCTTACAAATTCTCCAGAGTTGAAATCATTAAACTATAATATTAAGGCAGCAGAAAGAAGTCAGAAGTTATATGGCATTGGACGTTTTATACCTACAATAGCACTTCAGGGTCAGTACAATTATGAAGTTTCAAGATCGGGATTAGGTACAACCTTTCCTCAAGGTTTCCCCGAAATCCCTCAGGCATACTATACATTGGGTGTAAATGTATCTCTACCTATCTTCAATCAAAACAAACAAAATATAAACAAGGAAATCGCTAACATTCAAAAAGAACAACTTGAAATATCAAAAAGCAATGTAAGTCTAAATATAGAAAAGAACATTAATGACGCAGTACTTGAATTGATAAATCAAATTTCTAATATAGAGTTGTCTAAAGTTTTTGAAGAGACAGCAAAAGAAGCCCTAGAATTAACACGAACATCCTATGAAAGTGGCGCTGTAAATATCGTGCAGCTATTGGATGCTCAAAATAATTATCTTCAAGCTCAGTTGGCTAGTACAAATGCAAATTACAATTATTTACAAGTATCCATGCAATTAGAAAGGTCTCTGGGTTTATTCTTTCTGTTACAGGACGAGAGTCAACGAAAAGCTTTTGTAGAGAGGTTCATACAATTTAAAGATAACCAAGAATAAAACAAACTAAACACTATTATAATGTTACTAAAAAAAATATTTAAAAGTAGTTCTTTAATAATCACGATTTTAATTTTGGGTTGTGCAAAAAATGAAGTTAAAGAGAAAGTACTTCTAAGACCTGTAAAATATTCGGAAGTTAGTTATTTAGGAGGTGAGAAAATTAGGCAATTTTCGGGAACCGCTAAAACAGAAAAAATTATAAATTTAAGCTTTAGAAGTAGTGGTATCATTACAAAATTTGACATGAAATTGGGTCAAAGAGTAAAGAAAAATGAACTTTTAGGAAGATTGGATAATGTTTCAGCAAGATTAAGTTATGAATCATCTATTGAATCTCAAAATAGTTCAGAATCACAAATGAACACAGCCAAACTTAATTTAAATAGAATTCGTTCTCTCTATGAAAAAGGAAGTTCTTCATTAAGTGATTATGAGGCAGCAAAAAATTCTTACAAGACTGCTGTAGCTAGTTTCGAGTCTTCTAAACGAAGTGTTGCTATTCAAAAAGATAAAATTCAATATGGATATTTATATGCACCTGAAAATGGAGTTATTGCCTCCGTATCTGCTGAGATAGACGAGAATATTTCACCAGGGCAAGTCGTTGGCGTTTTAAATGCTGGATCTTCTATTGAGATAAGCTTAGGGTTACCGGAGTCGGTTATTAATTATGTAAAAAAAGATATGAAAGTGTCGGTTTTATTTACAGCTATTGAAAATAAAAACTTTAATGCTGTTGTTACTGAGGTTGCACCTTCTATAAATATAAATAATTCAACGTATCCTGTAACTGTTGTTGTAACTGATTCTGATGCACGAATTAGGAGTGGAATGGCTGCAAATGTAACATTCCATTTTGCAAGTAATAATAATAATAAAATGCTTGTAGTACCTTATAATGCTGTTGGAGAAAATTCAAAAGGACGATTTGTTTTTATAATTGAAGAGAAAGATAAAACAGCCATTGTTATTAAGAAAAAAATTACGGTAGGCGATCTTATCGACAACAAATTTGAAGTATTATCTGGTTTAAAAATAGGTCAAAAAGTAGCTACTGCTGGATTACAAACTTTATTAGACGGTCAAAAAGTAAAATTAAATTAATAGGCATATGAATTTAGCCGCGTTTTCAATTAATAGAAATAGAATCACATTTACTGTCTTAGGCACAATAATGATAATGGGAATGGTATTCTATCAATCATTATCTAGAGATAGCATGCCTCCTTACACGGTTAGAGTAGCCACTGTTGTTGCTTCATTTCCAGGTTCTAGCCCAGAGCGAGTTGAACAACTAGTTACAGATAAGGTTGAGAAGACAGTTCAAGAAATACCCGAATTAAAAGAAGTGAGTAGCACATCTAGATCGGGACTTTCAGTGGTTACTGTAGAGTTAAAAGATCAAGTAAAACCAGAAGACCTTCAAGCTGTTTGGGATAGGTTAAGAAGAAAGTTATCTCAGCTAAAAGGATTGCCTTCTGGAGTAGTTCCTGTATTAAATGATGACGGCATTGGTGAAGTTTTTGGGATAGCTGTTGGTCTAGTTATTGATGGTTTTTCTAATTCTGAGGCAAAAGAATATATTGATGATATTAAAGATGATTTAATAAAGCTAGACTTGGCGTCAAAAGTAGAGTTAAGTGGGGTTCAAGACGACCGTATTTTTATTGAATTTGACAACGCCAGACTTAAAGAGTACAACTTATCTGCATCCAAACTCCAAAGTATTATAAGTACCACTAATATTTTAAGTTCTGGAGGGCAAGTTAATTTAGGAAATGAAAGGATTATTTTAGAGCCTACAGGTAATTTTAATTCTCTATCTGACATTAAACAAACCTTAATTCCGGTAGGTAACGGTTCTCAGTTGGTATATCTTGGAGACATTACTCGAATTACACAAGATTATATAGATCCTCCTAAACAATTAGTTACAGTTAACGGACAACAAGCTATTTCCATGCATATAAGTTTAAAGGAAGGCGCAAATATTATTCAACTAGGGGAAGACATAGATGTTGTTCTTAATAAATGGCAATCTATTTTACCTGTGGGTTTGGAGTTAAACAGATTATCATCATTAGATACCTATATCGATAATAAAATTAATGCTTTTGTTGTTAATTTATTACAATCTATTAGTATTGTACTCTATAGTTATGTTAATTTTTCTTGGCTTACGAACAGGTGGAATTATTGCAAGCTTAATTCCTATGGTTACTATTATGACTATTATGCTGATGGGGCTAATAAATATGGGGTTAAACCAAGTAACACTTGCCGCTCTTATTATGGCTTTAGGCATGATGGTAGACAATGCTATAGTTGTGGCTGAAACTATTATGGTGAAAATGGAGAATGGAGTAGAGGCAAAAAAAGCTGCCATAGATGCTTGCGGAGAACTATTTACGCCATTACTTATTTCTACCCTAACTACATCTGCAGCATTTTTAGCATTTTACATGGCAGAATCAACAATGGGAGATATTGTTGGACCAATATTTATTGTAATTACATTAGCGCTATTGTCTTCTTGGATTCTTGCACTTACTGTAATAACCTTGCTGTGCTTTATGTTTTTAAAAGTCACACCTAAAGCAGAAAAGAAGCAAACCGCTATAGACAAATCAATTTATTACCTTAAACTCCAATATAAAAATATAATTTTAAAAGCTTTATACTACAAAAACATCGTATTATTTGGGATTGTTGTGCTGTTTGTTCTTTCTCTTTTTGGATTTGGAAAAATTCCTTTTATTTTTTTTCCTGACAGCGATAGAAACATGGTTACAGTAGATATTAATTTACCGCAAGGATCTAGAATTGAAGCTACTGAAAAGGTCATAAAAGACATAGAAACTTTTATTTCTCAAAGTTTATTAGTCAATGAAGAAAGACAAAATGGTATTTCAGATTGGTCCTCATTTATAGGTTCAGGTCCTGAATCCTATGATTTAGGCTATACAACAGATGAACCTGACCCAAGTTATGCTCACATATTAATAAATACTACTAATTTTATTTATAATAGTGGGGTTGTTGAGAAATTAGATGCTTTCTGCTTCAATAATTTTCCTAATGCAGATATTAAAGTAGGTTTATTGGGCTCTGGAGGAGGAGGCACTCCAATAGAAATTAAAATATCAGGCACAAATCCAGATATCCTGGCAGAGCTTTCAGAAGAGACAAAACAGAAACTAAAAACGATTCAGGGAACAAAAAACATAAAAGATGACTGGGGGCCAAAAACTAAAAAATTTGTGGTAAATATTAATCAAAATAAAGCTCAGATTGCTGGAGTAACAAGTGCAGATATCGCCACTTCTCTTCAAACCGTTTTAAGTGGGTTTAAAACTGGTGAATATCGAGAAAATGATAAATCTATACCAATAATAATGAGGAGTGACGATAGTCAACAGCAAACACTTGCCTCTATAGAAACGCTTAATATATACGCTCAAAATACAGGTAGAAGTGTTCCGTTGCTTCAAGTTGCAAGTATCGAACCAGAATGGCAATATTCAAAAATTAGGAGATTAAATATCGATAGGACAATAAATGTTACGAGCGAATTATCTAATTCGGGGAATGCATCTGATATTATGTCTCAGATAACACCTTACCTTACCGAAGAAGCAAAGAAGTGGCCCAAAGGGTATACCTATAAATTTGGTGGTGATGCAGAAAATACTGCTGACAATATGGGTGCTGTAATAAGCTATTTGCCACTTTCTGGTTTTATAATAATATTACTTTTGATTATTCAATTTAATTCGGTAAGAAAAACCTTTATGGTAGCATCCACCATTCCACTAGGCATTATCGGAGTTGTTATTGGCTTACTAATTTTTCAAGAGCCATTTGGTTTTATGCCTTTTTTAGGTGTCATCTCATTATCAGGCATCGTTATTAATAATGCAATTGTTCTTATTGACAGAATTCAGATAGAAGAAGGTGAAAGACCGATTGAAGATGCTATAATTGCAGCTTGTTTACAGAGATTTCGTCCAATTTTATTGGCAACTTTTACAACAGTTTTAGGATTAATTCCATTATATCTTAGTGGAGGGGAAATGTGGGAAGGTATGGCGGTTAGCATTATGATAGGCTTGCTTTTTGGTACTGTTATTACGCTATTATTTATCCCATTGCTTTACAGTACTTTATTTAAAATAAATTATGCTGATTATAAATTCAACGAACAAATATTAAATGATTAGTTTAAAAAATAAAAAAAATTGTGATAAAATACCTTGTAACACTTTTAAGAACATATAGGTTTGAGATATTTTTAATAACAATATCATTTAATTTATTTAGTGCTTTAATATTTAATGATGTTTTTTTTACTACATACATCACCAACCTTGGATGGTTGCTTAATGTATTAGCAGGTATTAATTTAATAGAAAAGAGAAGTGTGAGGTTATTAATTTCAACCTTATTTCTAATCACAGGGTTTCTATTTGGCTTTTTACTTTTTGATCAAAATAATCAAACACTTACTCAATTAAGTTTTGGCTTTTATTTTCTTCTTTATGTAATTATTACCTATGAAATCATAAAACAAATTTGGGCAATTAAAGGGGTTGCAAAAGATCTTATTTATGGCGTAATGTGTGGGTACATATCATTAGGGCTTGTAAGTTTCTTTATTTTTCTAGCTATTGAAATTGCTGTTCCAGGATCATTTAGTAGTTCGTTCTTTACTGATAGTATGACGATAGGAGAAAAATCGGATAGCATCTTATACTATAGTTTTATTACTCTAATGACAATTGGATATGGAGAAATTCTTCCCGCTACTGCTACCGCTCAAAAAGCAGCAATTTTAGTTGGATTAATGGGGCAATTTTATTTGGTAATCATAACTGCTGTGGTGGTAGGTAAATACATGAAATATGCAAATAAAAATTGATTAGCTGACGTTCAATTTTTTCACCAATTTACCTACTGTAAGTCCTTGAATTAAGATTGAGAAAACAACAATTACATAGGTAATTACTAAAAACAAATCACGATGCATCGATTCGGTTAAGCCCAAGGCCAAAGCTATAGATATTCCTCCTCTTAAACCTCCCCAAGTCATTATTAAATTTGTTTTTGGTACAAAATTTAATCTTTTTTTAAAAAATGTTATTGGAGCTGATAAAGAAGCGTATCTGCATAAAAGGACAATAGGAATACTAAATAGTGCTACTAAAAGATAATTATTTTCAAAATTTAAAACTAGCATCTCCATACCTATGAGTACAAATAAAATTGTGTTTAACAAAATATCAATCAATTCCCAGAACTTATCAACATAACCCTCTGTAATTTCAGACATTGCATTGCTTCTTACAGTATCCATACCTACAACAAGACCCGCCGTAACCATGGCTAAAGGTGCGGAAAGATGAAAATAGTGAGCTATAGCAGAACCTAACATCACAGCTGCTAATGTAATTATAACTTCAATATCGTAGTCGTCTATCGATTTCATTAAACGATAGGTAATCCATCCTAATAAAAGACCCAAGGCGATACCTCCAAAAACTTCTTGAGCAAATAAAGAAGCAACATGTGTTAGGGTAATTTCTTCTTTTCCTTGAGAGGCAATTTCATAAATAGTTAAAAAAACAACAACTCCTACACCATCGTTAAAAAGTGATTCTCCTACAATTTTGGCTTCGAGTTTTTTAGGCACTTTTGCTTTTTTTAAAATTCCTAACACAGCAATTGGATCTGTAGGGGAAATAAGCGCTCCAAATAACAAACAATGAATAAATGAAATATCCATGGTGAAAAAATTGAAATACATAATACATAAAAATACCAACGAAAAGAGTAGAAAAAAGAACACCAATCGTAGAAAAAGCAAGTACAGGACCACGTTGAACTTTTAATTGGTTAAAATTAGTGTGCAAAGCTCCGGCAAATAGCATAAAACTCAGCATAACATCTAATAATACTGTTTTAAAATCTATCTGAGATATAATATATTTTTCAGCATTCAGTAGGGTAGGATTTATATGACTAAAAGCCATCACAGCAAAGGTAAAGACAATGGTAACCAACATCAAACCAATTGTATTTGGTAATTTTAAAAATCGAACATTGATGTAACCAAAAATGGCTGCAAAAGCCACAAGAATTGTAGCAATATAAAAATAATCCATAGTTATTGTAATTGTACTAGCTAATGTAGTAATTATCAAAGGATAGAATTATGTTTTTTCTTTAAAAATTAAATTCTTGATTCTTAATGTTCTTGTGAAGCTATTAATAGAATTAAAAAAAAAGTTAAATTAGGCATTCATGGCACTTACCCTGAATTAATAACTGAGAAATTACTATTTCTCTATTCGGTATTTCTGGAAGAACAACACTAACGTCTAAACAATCCACTTTACCACAATCTATACATTGAAAATGAGGATGAAGATCTTGATGTTTATCTGCTGAACAATCGTTACATTTTGCATACCATTTCAATCCATTCTTACCAAGAAATGAATGTAAAATACCATCTGCTTCTAATTTATCTAGAACACGATAAATAGTTGTTTTATTAAATTTTGAACCTAAATTTTTTATCAAGGTAACAACAGATATTGCTGCTGAGGAACTGTTACTAAACTCATTTTGTAAAGCAATTACTGACTTCGTTTTTCGTATTACACCCATGCTACAAATGTAGCGCAACTTAGTTGTATTAACAAATTTTTATTTATATTTGCAACTCAGTTGTAATAAGATAAAAAATAATGATATCAATAAAAAATAGAACAGACACTTTGGGTGCCATTGCAAGTAGTTTATGCCTTATTCATTGCGTAGCTACACCATTTTTATTTATGGCACAAGCTGGATCTGTAACCTGCTGTGATACACCTCCTTTATGGTGGAGAATTATGGATTATATTTTCTTACTTATTTCTTTTTTTGCGGTCTATCGTTCAACACAAACAACTTCTAGTTCCTGGATGAAACCTCTACTTTGGTTAAGCTGGTCTCTATTGTGTTTCATTATACTAAATGAAAAGGCGTCATTGTTTAGTATTCCAGAATACTTTATATACTTTCCAGCTTTTGCATTAATAGTTTTACACCTATATAATAAAAAATATTGCCAATGCAATACCACTAATTGCTGTGTAGATGACAAATAAAGAAGCCATTACAGAACTGGGCAACAATCATATTTCTACAAATGTAAAAACTCCTCTTCGAGCTGATGCTTTTGAAAAATCTGATGATGAAAAAATAAAAAATATTCAACATCATTTTAAAAAAATAATGCATGAATTGGGATTGGATCTTTCTGATGACAGTTTATCAGGAACTCCTTATAGAGTTGCAAAAATGTATGTGAAAGAACTTTTTTATGGATTAAACCCTGCAAACAAACCAAAACTTTCAATATTTGAAAATAAGTATGGTTACAAAAAAATGTTAGTCGAACAGAATATTACCATAGATTCTGCTTGCGAGCATCATTTTTTACCCATCGTTGGTTTTGCGCATGTGGCTTATATCCCGAAAGATAAAGTGATTGGTTTGTCAAAAATTAATCGTTTGGTTGATTATTATTCGCGACGTCCTCAAGTCCAAGAAAGGTTAGTTCTTCAAATTTTAAAGGATTTGCAAAATGTCTTAGATACAAAAGATGTCATTATCTCTGTTACAGCCAAACACCTATGCGTTTCTTCAAGAGGCATTAAAGATCAGAATAGTTTTACGACGACTTTAGAATATGGTGGTTGCTTTTCAGAAACAACCACTAGAAATGAATTTTTAAAAATTATAAACCAACAAAAATTATAAAAATGATAACAAAAAAACAAGTAATAGAAGCTCAGGAAAATTGGGGCAATGGCGTTGTTAAAATTGGAGCATTAAAAGACAACATTGTAGCATGTGATAAATTTGCAAACGAATTTCTTGATACTGCATATGCCTTTAATGCAGGAGTAATTTCATTTAAACCAACCAAATGTGAAATAGAACAGTTTAGACCTACCAAAAAAGAAGCTTTGTCTTATTTTATTGCGGGAGAAAACCGTGCATGTAATGAGGATAAAGGTTTTGCCATTCAACCCTGGACAAAAGTAAGATTTGAAAACTCCAACCTTATTTTAGAGGAGAAACGTGCCATTGCAATGGGAAATTACTTTTTTACCGATGTAGACGGTAATGAAGCAAAAGTAGAATATACCTTTGGTTATAAGTTAATTGATGGAGCACTTAAAATAGATGTACACCATTCTTCTTTCCCTTACAATCCAAAAGCATAATTAAAATGCAAAAATGTTTTTTCCTTATTTGTCCTACAGATTGTTTGGAGCAAACCATTAATAAATCATTTACATATGTGAATTATTTTTATTCTTCATTGGGTAATTCTTTTGTTTATGATAGGAAAACAATAGGACATTTAGGGGAAATCATTGAAAAGCATCAGATTAAAAAAATTTATTTTGTGTTATCTATGGATAATAAAATAGTTGAAGGTGCACTTAATAACAATAGTAATAATAATTTTTCTAATACGATAGCACTAGATAATTTCAATACTGAAATTAGAAAGCAAAAGGAACAATCAAAAATTGTTTCTAGAGAAGAGAATCTTCAATTCTCCCTACTTTCATATCTCCTAAACAATAAAATAAAAGAATTTGAAATTCAATTATCAAATATTTTGAATGAGCCAGTAAAAATTGGTGGTAAAATATATAATAGAGAGCTAGATGTATTTACTCCGATATATTCTGATTTAATTTGTTTAGAAAAATATCATTTCAACTAAAACAGATTATTTGTATACGTGAGTAAAAAAAACTTGATATAAGAACTACATGGACTACCGTCGAAGAAATTTTATTTCCTTTTTAGGAAAAGCTAGTTTAGGAGCAGTTCTTATGCCTCAATTTTTAATAAGTTGCGGTAATAATACTTCGCCAGCAAAAGGATTTGAAAGTACCTCTAAAGAAAGACTTCAGCAATTAAGGAATCTTGTTTTAAAGGGATTAGCTCCATCCGATAAAGATGACTTGTTATTGGCCAACGGATTAAAGTATCATACGATCATCAAATGGGGAGATCAAATGAATGAAACAGATACCTTTGGTTTTAATAATGATTTCACCTGTTTTATTCCCTTCGATGAGACAAATCCAAAAGACGGATTATTATGGGTAAACCATGAATATATAGATCCACTTTTTGTTTCTGATTTTAACGTTAGAGAACCTAAGCATTCTAAAGAAAAAACAAAAGAACAAGTAGATAAAGAAATGTATAATGTAGGTGGAAGTATTCTACGAATTAAAGAAGTAAATGGGCAATGGCAGGTTGTTGAAAACGACCCATACAACAGACGTATTACTGCAAAAACACCCATAAAATTGAACTGGGATAGTCCTATTAAAGGGAAAACTACTGCCATTGGAACAAATAGTAATTGTTCTGGAGGCATTACACCATGGAACACATTTATTACTTGTGAAGAAAATTACGACAGCTGTTTTGGAGAAACTGTCTATGATAAAAATAATATAGCTAGCCATAGACCAAGTTATTATGGATGGGAAAAGTTCTATTCATATCCTCCAGAACATTATGGTTGGGTCGTTGAAGTAAACCCTAAAGATGGAACAGCTCAAAAACACATTGCTCTTGGAAGGTTTGCTCATGAATGTTGCACCTTATATGAACTTGAGGATAAGCGTGTGGTTGCCTATACAGGTGACGATAAAAACAATGAGCATTTGTATAAGTTTATTTCTTCCAAGCCAAGCTCATTAAAAGAAGGAACGCTCTATGTAGCTGATACAGTTCATGGAAAATGGTTGCCTTTAGATTGGGAAAAACAACCTGTTTTAAAAAACAACTTTAAAGACCAAACTGAGGTGTTGATTAGAGCAAGAGAAGCTGCAAAATTGTTAGGTGCTACCGAATTGAATAGACCAGAAGATATTGAAATTGATCCTATTACTGGACATATATTCGTTTCGTTAACAAATAATAAAAGTAAAAGAGATTTTCATGGTTCTATTTTAAAAATTGAAGAAACTGATGGAGCTTACGATGCATTAAGCTTTACATCTTCTACCTATAAAGCGGGAGGTGAGGTGCATGGTTTTTCATGTCCAGATAATTTAGCTTTCGATTTGTCTGGAAATCTTTGGATTACTTCAGACATGTCTGGAAATGCTATGAACAAAGAAGATAAACCATACATGCCTTTTAAAAATAATAGTTTGTTTGTGATTCCAAGACTTGGTGAAAATGCTGGAAAAGTAGTGCGAGTAGCGTCAGCACCTAAAGACGCAGAATTAACAGGCCCTTGGTTTTCACCAGATGGGAAAACACTATTTTTAAGTGTACAACACCCAGGTGAGCAGACCAAAGATTTAAATACACCAACAAGTACATGGCCTTTCGATGCTGATAACATCCCAAAACCTGCAGTGGTCGCCATTACAGGAGATTTGATTGAAAAAATGAATAAACTAACTCAAATTGAATCTTAACTTTTATATTTTTAAAGAACTACGTATATAAAATATGGAGGCTATTATTACCATTGTCGGTTTTTTAGGATCAGGAAAAACAACGCTATTAAAAAAGTTGATATGCAGTTTTTCTGAAAAAGGATGGAACCCTTTTGTTATTCTAAATGATTACGAAAATGCCCATATGGATGCACAACAGTTTCTAAAACAACTAGCTCCAAATCAGCTTAAAGCGCTTTCAGGAAGTTGTATCTGCTGTAATGGTATAGATCAACTTAGAAATTATATAAATGGAATTCCCAAAAGAACTGATGGAATTACTTTAATTGAAGCTAATGGAACTTCTGACGCTTGTTCTTTAATGGAATTTCTTGGTGTTGGTTTAAATGACCGGTTTTTACCTCCCATACAAATATCAGTTGTGGATGTTAAAAACTGGCAAAAACGAGGAGTTCATAATGATCTTGAATCCAATCAAATTCAAGTATCATCTTTAATTATTCTTACACATATTGAAGGAGTCATAAAAAGTAGAGAGAAAGAGGTTTTAGAAGCGCTAAAAGAATTAAATCCATTTGCTAAAATTTACACTATGGACACTATTGATATGTCTCTTATTTCTAAGCTTTATCCTTCAAAAAACAAAACCAAAAAATTAGAACATCAAAAGTCGCACTGGTCTTCTTGTTCTCGAGATTTACCCATTTTACCAAACGTTAACTGCATCGAAGAGATTTGTATAAATCTACCAAAAAGCATCCTTCGTGTAAAAGGTTGTGTTCAAATAGCTAAGGAAGATTCCTATACCTATTTTGAAAGAACTCCAGACGGCAAAGTATTTAGTAGACCCTTTAATGGAGTTCCAATTACAGGACCCAAACTCTTAACTATTGGTCCTGGTAGTGAACCTTTTATTTTAGAAAGAGCAATTAAATCGAGTCTTAAAAGCGTAAATAACATAAAATTAATGAACAAATGAAAAAACTACCTGTAACCGTATTAAGTGGTTTTCTTGGAGCTGGTAAAACCACACTGCTAAACCATGTGTTGCACAATAAAAAAGGCTTAAAAGTAGCTGTAATTGTGAACGATATGAGTGAAGTTAATGTCGATGCTCAATTTATTGAAAATGAAAACACACTCTCTAGAACCGAAGAAAAATTAGTGGAAATGTCTAACGGTTGTATTTGTTGTACACTAAGAGAAGACCTTATGGTTGAGGTAGAAAAGTTAGCCTCTCAAAATAAATTTGATTATTTGTTGATAGAAAGTACGGGAATAAGTGAGCCTATTCCTGTGGCACAGACCTTTAGCTTTGAGAGTGAAGATGGTGCTATAGACTTAAGTAGGTTCAGTTATGTAGACACCATGGTAACTGTAATTGATGCGTTTAATTTTTTAAATGATTTTTCGAGCGCTGAGTATCTTTCAACAAGATCGCTTACCAATATAGAAGGAGATGATAGAACGATTGTAAATTTATTGACCGATCAAATTGAATTTGCCAATGTGATTGTGATTAATAAAATTGATTTGGTAACTCAAGATCAGGTAGAAGAACTTCGTGCCATTTTACACAAACTAAACCCTGAAGCTCGCATTATTTGTACAACTGAATCTAAAATTGATTTAGAAAATATAATCAATACGGGATTGTTTGATTATGCAAAAGCAGAAGCTTCTGCAGGATGGATAAAAGAATTAGAAAATGAACATGTACCTGAAACGGAAGAGTATG
>CAXYCO010000034.1:0-43717 GCA_964275545.1 uncultured Polaribacter sp. | reverse complement strand
GACTCTTCTCCAATCATGGTTGTCTAGAGGAAGAAGCAAAAATTGGAAGTGAATACAGAGTTGATGTTGAAATAAAAGCCAATTTAAAAAAATCTGCACACACTGATGAGCTTTCAGATACGGTAGATTATGTTCATTTAAATCGGATTGTAAAAGAAGAAATGGCAATTCGTTCAAAGCTATTAGAACAGGTTGCACAGCGTATTTTAAATCGTTTTTTCAAAGAACTAAAAATGCTTAAAAAAGCAAAAGTTGCTGTGGCAAAAATAAATCCACCCATTGGCGGAAATGTGGAAGAAGTGGTCATTGTACTCACCAAAAAACGATAAAATTAAAAAAGGCTTGCAAACCTTGTAAATTTGCGTAAATTTGCAAACCTTAATAACATAAGGTGTCGTGGCCGAGTGGCTAGGCAGTGGTCTGCAACACCATCTACAGCGGTTCGAATCCGCTCGACACCTCAAAATAAAACCTTAACAAGCTATTAATTAGCTAGTTAAGGTTTTTTAATATCTAAATTTGTACGGTTTTTGTATTGTGGGTAAAATTTATTCTAATTTTAGATAAAGTTTTATAAAAAAATAAAGTTGTTTTTAAGGCTTCATTTCCTACATTTCGTGCATTATTAAAAACTAAATAATTAGTCGTGTAAAAAAATCAATTAAGTCTGTTTTTAACAATTGTTTAGAATGAATGAACAAGGCGAACTCTAAAATTAAGGACTGGATTCTTACCAGGACTCCATGTACCATTAGCGAAATTAAACATAGATGCCGTAAAGCTGCTGGACGGACCGTAATAATCAGAAGACCAATAAGAGCTATTTGCAAAATCACCAATATTATCTGCTCCTTGCCCTATATTAATATACATTTTTTCCAACTGATTAATATTTGGAACATACCAATCGTTTGATTCTAAATCCATAGCTGCCCACCAATTCATTACACCTGAATCTTGCATTTTTGCAACATATCCGTGTTGTCCTGATAATTCAAAAATAATTCCGCCCTGATAAATACCGCCAATTTCAAGAGGTCCGGGTAACGGCTATCAGAAACTACGACAAAAAGGTTCCAACATTCGAATAACCAGTAATAATAGGGTTTCAAGAAAAAGAAGATAAATTTCAACTGACAAATTAGTCATAGTATAAACAAGGATATTCAGAAAATGGATATCCTTTTTTTATTTTTTAAATTATTAGAAAATTCGTTTTGTTTGTTAAAAAGATTTTAGATTTTTGCTCTGTAATTACTTTTTTCAAGAATAACAAACAAGAGCAATTTTACAATCATTAAATTTTTGATTGACTTCTACTCTATTTTTTCTAGCTTCTTGTATTTTCTCTTTAAAATAGTTTTTATCAGGAATTTTACCATTAACCACCTCAAAAGGTGTTAATCCAAATAATTCAGTTGGGTACCTATGATGATTATAATATTCCACAAAACGTTCTAAATCTTTGAGATGGGATTTTTCATTGAGAGAATATTTACCATTCAAAAATTCAGTTTTATAAATACTATGTGTACTCTCTGACATAGAGTTAGAAAAAGGAAAATCTTTGGTTTGTGCTGTTATTTTGGTAACCATTGGTGGCGCTTGAATATTTTGGACCCAAGATAAGAGTTCTCCTTTGTTTTCACTTCCACCATCAGATAAAATATTAATCGGTTTTATCGCATTCAATAAATTGTATGTATCAAAAGTTTCAGCAAATATATTTTTGATAAATTCACTTCCAGCTTTTCCGCTAGTAGAACTGTAATGTAGTATCCCTTTAGAAAAATTATCTTTTACAAACGCTACCTTTTGAACACCATCTTCTACAGTATTTACAATTGTAATATCTACGTGTAACCATTCAAAAACTCTTGAAGCTCTGACTCCTTTTTTCATTGGATACCTAAATTTTATTGGTTTTATGTACCCCAAAGCAGAAGCATATTTGTTAAACGTAGATTTTCCACAAAAGAGTAAATTATTCCGTAAAGCGTGATAATACAACGTTACTTTTCTTTTACCAAAATTAACGGGATCATTAACTAAATTTTCAATCGCAGAAATCTCTTTGACAGCTAATTGATTTGGATGTTGTCGATAGCATTTTTGAAAAGGACTGATATTACAAACAATTTTAGTTTTCTCTCGATAATACCAATCTTTAGAAACTCCATAATATTTACAAGCAGTTTTTATGTTTACATTTGCCAAATATTTCATCTTTTCGATGGATCTAATAATTTTATCAGCGTGTAATTTCAAGAGTTGTTTGTTATGAGAAAACTCCTGTAACATATTTAGAAATCCTTTTCTAGTTTCTATCAAAAACCGCAGAGATTTATAGAGAAAAGCAGAAGCAAATACATCTTTTATATTATCAAACTGTTCAACGTAAGAAGAAACCCAATCTGTCCCATAATAGTTGTCGTGTTTAAACTGATTCCAATTGTATTTGGTGGTTTTGGGCAACTCACAGAGTTGTTTTGTATCTAACATTCCACTGGTATATAGCAATATTACCAGGGGGTGGTAATTTCTCTTATACATGTTTTCATAGTTTTTTAGAGAGCTAAAATAAAAGGTTTTTAACTTAAAGTAAAAAATATACAAAACCCTTAATCTAAAAGTGTAATTGTGTTTAAAGTATATTATCAACCATTCATCTAAAGATACTGGTCAGTAAACGAAAATTGTAGTCAAAAGAACAATACTATGTTTAATTTCCTTAAGAATCCTAAACATTATACACTATGTTTTTACAAATTTTACCACCAGATAACTTAAACGCAACAAAATCTATTTTTGAAAATCAGTTATTACTTGTAATTTTAGGTTTGGCAATAGGGGTTTTTCTACTACTAAAAATTGCAAAATTCTTAAGTAAAATAAAAGTTGTTAAAAGTTCAAAAAAAACAATGTACACTTCTTAAAAAAACATCTAATTTTTTAGTAATAAAGTTTAAAGAATTAACAAAAAAATACCATAAATTCTGCGTATTTGTAACTTATTATTTAATATTTTTACATTCTAAATGCATTATATCAAAGATGGTAATTGTTGACTTTACTTTATATCAATGAAAATTTACCCAATAGAAACAGGAAACTTTAAATTAGATGGGGGCGCCATGTTTGGCGTTGTTCCTAAAACGATCTGGCAAAGAACAAATCCTGCAGACTCAAATAATTTAATTGATATGAGCATGCGATGTATGCTTATTGAAGATGGAGACCGTCTCATTCTAATAGATACTGGATTAGGAAAAAAACAATCTGATAAATTTTTTGGCTACTATTTTTTATTTGGAGATTTTACTTTAGCATCTTCTTTGGCAAAATACGGCTTTCACAAAGATGATATTACAGATGTTTTTCTAACACATCTTCATTTTGATCATTGTGGTGGTGCCATAGAATGGAATCAAACAAAAACACGGTTACAACCGGTTTTTAAAAATGCAAAATTTTGGTCTAATGATGCTCATTGGAAATGGGCAACAGAGCCCAATCCAAGAGAAAAAGCATCCTTTTTAAAAGAAAATATTATTCCAATACAAGAAAGCGGACAACTACATTTTATTGATAAAAACGCAAAAAATCAAATAGGTTTTGAGGTGCTGTTTATGAATGGTCATACAGAAAAACAGATGTTACCTAAAATAACATATCAAGGAAAAACGATTGTATTTATGGCAGATTTATTACCAACGGTGGGCCATATTCCTTTGCCCTATGTAATGGGATACGACACAAGACCTTTACTTACCATTCAAGAAAAAGCATCTTTTTTAAACGAAGCTGCAGATAATAAGTATTACCTTTTTTTAGAACATGATGCAACCCATGAAATTTGTACAGTAAAACATACAGAAAAAGGAGTAAGATTAAACAAAACACACAAATTTACCGATATATTTAATTAATAGAATAGATAATTATGAAGATTTTTAAACCATTATTTTTTGCAGTAGTTGCAAGTGTAATTTTTACAAGTTGTAAATCAATTTCGAAAAGACCAGTACCCTCTGGTATAAATAATTTCGTTGATATAACTGCCAAAAAAAGTAAGTTAACTGAAGATGAAATGAATAGATGGTCTCATGCAGATCTTAGCACAGATTCAATTCCAGGAATGAGTATTGCGAAAGCATATGCTTTTTTGGAAGGTAAAATAGGTGTTGAAGTAGTTGTTGGAGTCGTTGATTCTGGTTCAGATTTAACACATGAAGATTTAAAAGATGTTGCTTGGGTTAATCCCAAAGAAATTATAGGGAATAATTTAGATGATGATAAAAATGGATACGTAGATGATATTAATGGTTGGAATTTTTTAGGATCTATCTATAAAGAAAATTCTGAGGAAGCTAGAATTTTAGACAACCCTTCTATAACCTCAGAAGATGAGGTAAAAGTAGCTAAGGCAGCAAAAGTTAAAAAGATTGAAGCTGCGAAAACCAATAAAGCAAGATACGAGCAAATTTTAAATGCAGTAAATGGATCAATTGATGGATTATCAAAGAATTTAAATAAAACGGATTTTACAAAAAAAGAAGTTTTATCTATTAAAACAGACGATAGTTCTTTGCAAAGAAGTATTGCTGTAGCAGAGCAGATGTATGGTTTTGGTTTCCCATCCTTAAATGCAGCCAAAGAAGAATTAACAAGACTAGTTACAAATGCAGACGATTTAATAAGTAACAAACCTATTAAAAATTATAGATCAGTTATTAATGATGATCCAAATACCATGGATGTTGTTGTTTATGGTGATAACAAAACAGGGCATTCAACAAAAAAGGAGTTACATGGTACCCATGTTTCAGGAATTATTGGCGCATCTAGAAATAATAGTAAAGGTGTAAATGGTGTTGCTCATAATGTTAAAATTATGGCAGTTAGAGCTGTGCCAGATGGAGATGAATACGACAAGGATGTAGCTTTAGCTATACGATACGCTGTGGATAACGGAGCAAAAGTAATTAATACTAGTTTTGGGAAAGGATACTCTCCAAAAAAACAATGGGTGTACGATGCAATTATTTATGCAGGCTCTAAAGACGTATTAATTGTAAATGCAGCCGGGAATGATGGGAAAAACATAGATGTAGAAAAAACATATCCAAACGACTCCAAAGATTTAGTATCAGAAATTTCTGATAATGTTTTAACCGTTGGAGCTATGAGCGTAAATTATAATGAAAAATTGCCGGCAAGCTTTTCTAACTATGGTAAGAAAAATGTTGATGTTTTTGCACCAGGTGTTCAAATACATTCTACTTTTCCAGAAAATCAGTATCAATCTATTAGTGGTACTTCTATGGCAGCTCCTTCATCAGCTGGCGTTGCAGCTTTGGTTCGTTCTTACTATCCAAAATTATCAGCAAGCCAAGTGAAACATATCTTAATGAACTCTGGGGTTAAAATTAATTTTGATGTTGTTAAACCCGGTTCTGCATCTAGAGAAAACCCTAAAGGAGAAATGGTTTCTTTTTCTGAATTATCAGTTTCAGGAAGAATTGTAAATGCCTATAATGCCCTACAAATGGCAGATAAAATTGTTAACGGAAAGTAATTAAATGAATACCATAATGAAAAAAATATTCTTTGCAGCAGTATCATTTTTGATGATAATTTCATGCGCACAAACAAAAGATGTTTCTAAAAAAACAGCTAGTATGTCTTCTGTTAATAATGGTTATTGGCAACAACATGTAGATTATAACATGGATATTGATATGAATGTAAATAACTATCAATACAAAGGAATACAGAAAGTAGTGTATACAAATAACTCTCCAGATAAATTAAATAAAGTTTTTTATCATTTGTATTTTAATGCCTTTCAGCCGGGTTCTCAAATGGATGTTCGTTCTCTTAATATTAAAGATCCAGATAGAAGAGTGCGCGATAGAATAAGCAAATTAAATGATAATGAAATAGGATACATAAAAGTAAACTCTTTAAAACAAAATGGAACAGAAGTGCGTCACGAAACTGTTGGCACCATCTTAGAAGTTACTTTAAATGATCCAATCGAGGCAGGAGAAAGTGTTACTTTTGATATGATTTTTGATGCTCAAGTACCTATTCAAATACGAAGATCTGGTAGGAATAGTAAAGAAGGTGTTGCACTGTCTATGTCTCAATGGTATCCAAAAATGGCAGAATATGATTTTCAGGGTTGGCACACTCCACCTTATATTGCCAGAGAATTTCACGGCATTTGGGGAGATTTTGACGTAACCATTCATATCGATAAAAGCTTCACATTAGGAGGTACAGGATATTTACAAAATCCGCAAGAAATTGGGCATGGATATGAAGATGTAACCAAAGCTCTAAATCTTCCTAGTGGAGATAAATTATCTTGGCATTTTAAAGCACCCAATGTACATGATTTTATGTGGGGTGCTGATCCAGCATATATTCATGATGTTTTAAAAATGGACAACGGAATTGATTTACACTTCTTATACAAGAAAACATTAGCTTCAGAGTATCTAGAAAATTGGAAAAAACTCCAGTCTAAAACGGCTGACTTAATGACTTATTTTTCTGAAAATATTGGTCAATATCCTTACAAACAATACTCTGTAATACAAGGTGGAGACGGAGGAATGGAATATGCAATGTCTACACTAATTACAGGAGAACGAAAATTTGGAAGTTTATTCGGAGTGACTGCTCACGAAATGGCACATACCTGGTTCCAGTTTTTATTAGCAACGAATGAAAGTTTACATCCTTGGATGGATGAAGGATTTACCAGTTATATTTCTAATAAAGCCACAGCAGAAATTTTAGAAACAGGAGCAAACCCGAATGCAGGTGCATACAGAGGCTATAATTATGTGGTACAAAACAACATCGAAGAACCTCTCACCACTCATGCAGACAGGTATCATATCAACACGGCATATAGTGTGGCTAGCTATAGCAAAGGAAGTATCTTTTTATCGCAGTTAGAATACATTATTGGTGCAGAAAATACAGCAAAAGGGATTAAGAAATATTTTACGGATTTTAGCTTTAAACACCCAACACCCAATGATATTAAAAGATCGATGGAAAAAGTTTCTGGGATTCATTTAGATTGGTATTTAAATGAATGGACACAAACGCTTCATACTATAGATTATGGCGTAAAGTCTGTAGAAGGTAATAGAATTACTCTAGAACGAATTGGAAAAATGCCAATGCCTATAGATATTGAAGTCACCTACAAGGATGGAAGTAAAGAGCATTTTAACATACCTTTACGAATAATGAGAGGCAATAAACCAACTTCTGCAACTGTTATTGAAGATTGGGGCTGGGCCATTCCAACGTATTCATTTACTACCTCAAAAAATATTAAATCTGTAGTAATAGACAAATCTAACTTGATGGCAGATATTAATGATGAAAATAATGTTTTTGAAGTAAAATAAACTTCTAGACAAATAAAGATTAAAAAAGCGAAGTGAGAACTTTGCTTTTTTTTTAGTGAATTAGTTCATCAATTTTATCATTAGGGATAAATCCTTGAAGCACTAAAAATATCCCACAAATTATTAAAATAATTCCCATAATTCTTTTAAATCTATAAATGACAAGTGGTGTCATTTTAGCTTTTAATTGTTTTGCTAAAAATATTTTTCCTAAATCAGTAACCGAGTAGCCAAAAATAATAGTTGTAAAATACCAGAAAATTGCATTTTCATCCATTTTTAAAGTGGGACCAATAACTAAAACCGTACCCAACCAAAAAGCTAAAACACCAACATTTATAAAGTTTAAAAAATATCCTTTAAAAAAAAGTTTTACATAGTTATTGTTTATAGGAACATCAACAATTTTTGATTTTTCTAAAGCTTCTTTTTTATTTTGCTTATCTAAGTATGTAATTAATCCGTAAACAATTAACACCAAGCCCCCTAAAAAAAACAATCTTGGATCATCTTTAATTTTCTCTAGCAAAGGTCTACTCCCATAATATGCAATTAAAATAAAAGAAATATCTCCTAAAAGAACACCAATATCAAAAGCAATAGCTGCCCTTGCTCCTTTTAAAATACTAATCTGTATTAACATAAAAAAAACAGGTCCAATCATGAAAGCCATGAAAAAACCAATAAAAAAAGCATCTCTAAAGTGATAAATATCCATATTCTGCTAAAATACAGATTTTATACGTCATCAAAATCTATACTAATTTTTGAGGTTGTTGGATATGCTTGACATGCTAAAATTAAACCTTCCTCTATTTCGCTATCCGTTAAAATTGAATTTTTAACCATTACTGCTTTCCCCTCGGTTACTTTGCACATGCAAGAACTACAAACACCTCCTTGGCAAGAATAAGGAGCGTCTAAATCGTTGCGTAAACAAGTGGCTAAAATATCCTCTGTTTGAGACATTTCAAACGTAGTATCTTCATCGTCTAAAAGCACCGTAATGAGTGTTTTACCTTCTGTAACTTGACTTGCTTTTTCTTCATCTATAGCAGCAGTAAATAACTCAAAATGAATATTTTCTTTGGCAATATTGTTTTTTTGTAATGTTTTAGAAACCTCTTTAATCATTTCTTCTGGCCCACATAAAAAAGCAGCGTCAAAAGAAGTTTCTTTGTACATGTTCTTTACAAAATAATTGGTAACACTTGGGTCGATTCTGCCTCGTAAACCATTTTTCACATGTTCTCTACTATAAATATAATGTAGGTTAAATCGCTCTAAATAGGATTTTTTCAAGTTATTTAATACGTCAAAGAAGATGGTATCTGCTATCGATTTATTTCCGTAAACTAATGTAAAAGTGGATGTTTCTTCTGCTTCTAAAACTGTTTTTACCATCGATAAAACTGGTGTAATTCCACTTCCAGCTGCAAAACCAATATAATTTTTATCTGATTTTGGTTCTAGGGTAAAAAGACCTTCAGGTTCAGAAATTTCTATGGCATCCTCTTTTTTTAATGCTGAAGTAGCATAGGTAGAAAATAATCCGTTTTCTACCGCCTTAATAGCTACTTTAACTTCATTGCTTTCTGGTGAGGAACAAATGGAGTAGGCTCTTCTAACCTCTTCGCCTTTTATTTCTTTTTTAAGCGTAATATATTGTCCGGCTTTAAAAGAAAAACGCTCTTTTAAATTTTGGGGAATATCAAATAAAACAGAAACCGCATCTGCGGTTTCTTGAATAACTTCTTGGACTTTTACTGTATGAAATGTTGCCATTAAATCTGTTTATTTTACACCAAATTATTTTTAATTAAATATTCGGCAATTTGAACTGTATTGGTAGCTGCACCTTTTCTAAGGTTGTCAGAAACAATCCACAAATTTAATGTATTTTCTTGAGATTCATCCCTTCTAATTCTTCCCACAAAAACTTCATCTTTATCATGAGCGTTAATTGGCATTGGATAGACATTGTTTGCCAAATCATCTTGCACAACAACTCCTGGAAAATCGGATAAAAGCTGACGAACGTCCGTTAGATTAAAATCATTTTCGAACTCTACGTTTACAGCTTCAGAATGCCCTCCAGCAGTGGGAATACGAACTGCAGTAGCTGTTACAGAAAAAGAATCGTCACGTAAAATTTTCTTAGGTTCTTTCACCAATTTCATTTCCTCTTTGGTGTATCCATTTTCCATAAATATATCACAATGAGGTAAGGCATTTCTACCAATTTTGTGAGGATACGCCATTTCGCCCTCAACACCAGCTTCTTCATTGTCTAATTGCTGAACTGCTTTTACTCCAGTTCCAGAAACAGATTGGTAGGTAGAAACAACCAAACGTTTCATTTTATATTTTTTGTGTAAAGGCGCTAAAGCCATTACTAATTGAATCGTAGAACAATTAGGGTTTGCAATAATTTTATCATCGGCAGTTAAAACATCACCATTAATTTCAGGAACTACTAATTTTTTGGTAGAATCCATTCTCCAAGCAGAAGAATTATCAATAACAGTAGTACCTACATCAGCAAATTTTGGTGCCCATTCTAAAGACGTATCTCCTCCAGCAGAGAATAAAGCCACTTCTGGTTTCATTTTTATAGCATCTTCTAAAGTTACAATGGTAAACTCTTTTCCTTTATAGGTTAATTTTTTTCCAGCAGATCTTGCAGAAGCTACAGGAATAAATTCTGTTATCGGTAAATTACGCTCCTCTAAAACTTTCAACATTACTGTTCCAACCATTCCAGTTGCACCAACTACAGCTACTTTCATCACTTTTATTTTTAGTGTTTTTAATAAAGTACAAATATCTTAAAAAAAAGAACCAAATAAATTACCTAAACGGTTATTATTAAATGAAAGTTTAAAAATTAGCAAATAAAATCTAGATGTTTAAAATTAAACTAGTTGATTTAATTAGTGTTAATAGGTTGAATGTAATTCTTCTTTTAAAAATAACATAGGCGTCAGTAATTTTCTATAGAGATCGATTTTAAAACAGTACTTTTGCAATTCTAAAAGAAACCAATTTAACTAAAAAAGTATAGCATGCAACTGTACAACAAGTTAAGCGCATCAGAACGCGCTGAATTAATTGATAAAGCGGGCAAAGACCGTCTCACAATTTCCTTCTATCAGTATCACAAGATAGGGAATCCACAAATCTTTAGAGACAAATTATTTCTAGAATGGAATGTTTTAGATGTTTTAGGAAGAATTTACGTTTCTTATGAAGGAATAAATGCGCAACTTTCTGTTCCATCAGAAAATCTATACGCTTTAAAAAAGCAGTTAGAAAGCATTTCTTTTTTAGAAGATGTTCGTTTAAATATCGCCATAGAACACAGTAATAAATCGTTCTTAAAATTAAAAGTAAAAGTTAGAGACAAAATTGTTGCTGATGGTTTAAATGATAAAACGTTTGATGTTACCAATAAGGGAGTTCATTTAAACGCGAAAGAATTTAATGAAATGTTGGCAAATCCGAACACGGTTTGTGTAGATATGCGAAATCACTATGAAAGTGAAATAGGGTATTTTGATGGTGCTGTAACTCCAGATGTAGACACGTTTAGAGACTCTTTAGATGTGATTGAAGAAGACTTAAAAGAGAACAAAGAAGATAAAAATTTATTGATGTATTGCACTGGAGGAATTCGTTGTGAAAAAGCTTCTGCCTATTACAAGCACAAAGGTTTTAAAAATGTTTTTCAACTAGAGGGGGGCATAATAGAATACACACGCCAAGTTAAAGATGAAGGGATTGAAAATAAATTTATTGGAAAAAACTTTGTTTTTGATCACAGAAGAGCAGAGAAAATTACTGATGATGTAGTATCTAATTGTCATCAATGTGGTAAAGCCTGCGACACCCATACAAATTGTGCAAACGAAGGCTGTCATTTGCTTTTTATACAGTGTGATAAATGTTCTGAAGCTATGGAAAACACCTGCTCTTCAGACTGTAAAGAAATAATTAAATTATCTTTTGAGGAACAAAAAGAATTAAGAAAAGGAAAAGGAAATAGTAATAAAATTTTCAAAAAAGGGAGAAGTGAAGCCTTGAGGTTTAAGAAATAGTTGAGGTTTTCTTTGTACGTGATTTGATAGAGAACAGAATATAATACCTATTCCACTTATAGGTTTATAAACAATATAACACCCTGATTTTAGCCAGAAAACAGAGTTTTTTTTGTTAAAAAATTAAGTTATACTTCTCATTCAGATTCCGTATATTTACTGATTAATGAATTAAAGATTGATGCTTTATATCAATCTGAAAATCAATTTATAAACAGAAAAGGATTTTAGAAATAGTAATGGCTTTATTAACAAACAAGCTAAAAATTAATTACTAACTACTAAAAACCTATAATAATATATACTTACATGGCATGTGGAAGTTGTGGTACAACAGAAAATGGAGTACCAAAAGGTTGCAAAAGTAATGGTAATTGTGGTACAGGAGGAAGTTGTGGAAGCGGAAGCAAGCTAGCCGTTTTTGATTGGCTTTCGAATATGACATTACCAAGCGGACAAGAAAGATATAATATTTTTGAAGTCCGTTTTAAAAATGGGAGAAAACATTTCTATAAAAATCTTGATAACTTACCCTTAACTATGGGTGATATTGTTGCGGTAGAGGGTTCACCTGGACATGATATTGGTACAATTTCATTAGCTGGGGAGTTGGTAAAAGTGCAAATGAAAAAACGCAAAATTACTGAAAATCATGAAGATGTAAAGAAAGTTTATAGAAAAGCAAGTCAAAGAGATATAGATATCTGGCAAAAATCTAGAGCCAAAGAAGAGGAAACTCAACGAAAAGGAAGAGAGATTCTAGGTCGTTTAGGGCTGCAAATGAAATTGTCTGATGTAGAATATCAAGGAGATGGAAACAAAGCAACTTTTTACTACACTGCCGAAGCAAGGGTAGATTTTAGACAATTAATTAGAGATTTGGCAAGTGCATTTTCTATTCGTGTAGAAATGAAGCAGGTTGGCGCAAGGCAAGAGGCAGCTAGACTTGGTGGAGTTGGTTCTTGTGGAAGAGAGTTGTGTTGCTCTACTTGGTTAACAGACTTTAGGAAAGTAACAACCTCAGCAGCTCGTTACCAACAATTATCTTTAAATCCTTTAAAACTTGCAGGGCAATGTGGGAAACTTAAATGTTGTCTGAATTTTGAATTAGATACCTATTTAGATGCTTTAAAAGGGTTTCCAAAACAAGATTTGGTTTTAAAAACAGAAAAAGGAGAGGCTGTATTTGTTAAAATGGATATTTTTAAAGAACATCTTTGGTACACATACAAAGAAGAACGCTTTAAATGGTTTCGATTAACATTAGAACAAATTCAAGAAATAATAGCTTTAAATAAAAATAACGAAAAATCTATTTCGTTAGAAGAATACGAGGCCGATGTTGAAATTGTTCAAAAAGTTAATTTTGAAGATGCGGTCGGTCAAGATAGCCTAACTCGATTTGATGTTCAAAAAACGAGTAAACGCAAAAGAAATAATAGAAATAGAAACAAGAAAAAGCCAGCTTTAGTTTCTGTAAATAAAGAAAATAAAAGCACACATAATCACCAAAATAAGAATAAAAAAACAAAACCAAAAAGGAACATCAATACAAATCAGCAAAAAACTGAAGGAAATCAGAATAACAAACAAAGAAGAAATAATAGAAATCGTAAAAGTAATAATCAAAAAAATGGAGCCGATAATAAGGAAAAATAATTTTTCAATTATTATATTTTTATTCATTTTTATCACTTCTTGTGATTCAAAAAGTGTTTTTAATCAATACAAAACAATTAAAAATGCTTCTTGGGAAGCAAATCAAAAAGTAAATTTTAAGTTTACCATACATGATACTATTTCTAAAAGAAATATATTCATCAACTTGCGAAATAACAAAAATTATCAGTTCAGTAATCTCTACTTAATAACAGCATTAAATTTTCCAAACGGTACAAAAATTGTAGATACTTTACAATACAAAATGACGAATGCTAGAGGAGAATTTTTAGGATCAGGTTTTTCTGATATCAAAGAAAATAAGCTTTTTTATAAAGAATCTAAAGTGTTTCCTACTTCCGGAGCCTATACTTTTAATGTGTATCACGCAATGAGAAAAAATGGACAGGTTGACGGAATACAGTACTTAAATGGAGTTACAGATATTGGTCTTAGTATAGAAAAAAAGGATTAAACATGAAAAAAGTAAAAAAAAAAATAGATTATAAAATTTATATAAAACGTTTTTGGACACTTATTCTTGGTGGCTTTTCTCTTGTATTAGTATTGTTTTTATATACTGCATGGGATCCTTTCGGAGTATTACCAACCTTTGATGAATTAGAAAATCCAGAAACAAATTTAGCGACTGAAGTTATCTCTATAGATGGAAAAACAATTGGTAAATATGCTAAAGAAAACAGAACTCCAATACACTATAAAGAACTGCCACAAAATCTTGTAAATGCACTAGTTGCAACAGAAGATGAGCGGTTTTATGAGCATTCAGGTATTGATTTTAGAGGTCTTGCAAGAGCAGTTGCTAAACTTGGTGCTGGTGGTGGGGCTAGTACAATTACACAACAATTAGCCAAAAATATATTTACCGGAAGAGCGGCAACAAGTTTTATTCCTAGAGTTTTTCAGAAAGTAAAAGAATGGGTAGTTGCCATAAAATTAGAGCGACAATACACAAAGCAAGAAATAATTTCGATGTATTTAAATACCCAAGGATTTTTATATAATGCATCCGGAATTAGATCGGCAGCCAGAATTTATTTTGGTAAAGAAGCGAATGATTTAGACATACAAGAATCTGCAATTATCGTAGCCATGTTAAAAAATCCTCGACAATATAACCCATATAGAAAAATTTCAAAAAAGAAATCTTTGGGGAGAAGAAATGTTGTTTTTTCTCAAATGGAAAAAAATGGATTTTTAACGAAGGAAGAAAAAGACTCACTACAAAATCTTACCATTAAAAATAAATTTCACACCAGAAAGTCATGATGTTGGTGCTGCAACGTATTTTAGAGGTCACCTCCAAAAGGTAATGCGTAAATGGGTGCAAGACAATCCAAAACCCAATGGAGAGCAGTATGATATTTTTAGAGATGGGCTAAAAATTTTTGTAACACTAGATTCTCGTATGCAAAAGTATGCAGAGGAATCGGTTAAAGAACATATGGCGAATTTACAATCATACTTTTTTAAAGAGCAAAAAAGAAATAGAACAGCTCCCTTTTATGACCTAAAAAACAATCAAATTAAAGCAATTTTAGCACGAGCAAAGAAAAATTCAGTTCGATACAAACGATTAAAAATAGCAGGAAAGTCTTCCAAAGAAATTAATGATATTTTTAATAAAAAAACGGAAATGAAAGTATTTTCTTGGAAGGGAGATCTAGATACCATAATGTCTCCTAACGATTCTATTAGATACTATAAATACTTTTTGCGTTCTGGTTTATTGTCTATAGAACCTCAAACAGGTCATATAAAAGCTTGGGTTGGTGGTATAAACAATAAACATTTTAAATACGATGCTGTAGAGCAACAAAAACGTCAAGTAGGTTCAACATTTAAGCCTTTTGTGTATGCAACTGCAATAAACCAATTAGGATTGTCTCCGTGTGATGAATTCCCAAACATACCCTATACAATTCCCAAAGGAAAATACGGGATTCCAGAAGCATGGACTCCCAAAAACGCTTCAGAAGAATATGGAGGAATGTTAGCTTTAAAAGATGGTTTAGCAGGTTCTGTAAATACAATGTCTGCAAGGTTAATAGATATGGTTTCTCCAGAAAATGTAGTTCGTTTAGCAAAAGAGGCAGGAATAGAAAGTCCAATTCAAGCAAATCCATCTGTAGCTTTAGGGGCAGTAGATTTATCGCTATTAGAAATGGTAAGTGCCTACAGCACATTTGCAAATAAAGGACTCCGCGTAAATCCAATGATTATTACAAGAATTGAAGACAAAAACGGAACTGTTTTACAAGAGTTTACACCAAGAACAAAAGAAGTAATGAGCGAAGAATCTGCTTATGTAGTGTTAGATTTATTAAAAGGTGTTACAACAGCTGGTTCTGGAGTTCGTTTGCGTTTGCCATGGAAAAAACCAGGCTATGTAACGGGCCATCCATATAAATTTACAAATCCAATTGCTGGAAAAACAGGTACAACTCAAAACCACTCTGATGGATGGTTTATGGGAATTGTACCAAACCTAGCAACGGGTGTTTGGACAGGTGGCGAAGACAGGTCAACACATTTTGCAGGAATTGCTAAAGGACAAGGGGCAACGATGTCTTTGCCTTCATGGGCTTTATTTATGCAAAAATGTTATGCAGATTCATCATTAAAAATTAGTCAAGAAGATTTTGAAAAGCCAGAAGAATTATCAATCAATATAAATTGTGGTGAAAATCCAGATAAAAAAGACGGCGAAAAAGAAGAAATTCCTGATGAGGATACCGATTTTTAGCTTTTTGATTGAAAAGATAGAAAGTTAGAAATAAATCTATTTGTTTGAGTACATAAATTAGTTTTAATATCACTAATAGTTGAAAAATGATTCATAAAAAAGTAAATACTGTAGAAGAAGCTTTAGAGGGAGTTCAAAACGGAATGACCTTAATGTTGGGTGGATTTGGTTTGTGTGGGATTCCAGAAAATGCAATTGCAGAACTTGTAAAATTAAATACCAGAGACCTTACCTGTATTTCTAATAACGCAGGTGTTGACGATTTTGGTTTGGGATTATTACTTAAAAATAAACAAATTAAAAAAATGATTTCTTCTTACGTAGGAGAAAATGATGAGTTCGAACGTCAAATGTTATCGGGTGAACTGGATGTAGAGTTAACCCCTCAAGGAACCTTAGCGGAAAAATGTAGAGCTGCACAAGCTGGTTTTCCTGCCTTTTACACACCAGCAGGCTATGGAACGGAAGTTGCAGAAGGAAAAGAAACTAGAGAGTTTGATGGGAAAATGTATGTTTTAGAACCTGCATTTAAAGCTGATTTTGCTTTTGTGAAAGCATGGAAAGGAGATACAGCTGGAAACTTAATTTTTAAAGGGACAGCACGTAATTTTAATCCAAATATGTGTGGTGCCGCAACAATTACAGTTGCAGAGGTTGAAGAATTGGTTCCAGCGGGAACATTGGACCCCAATCAAATACATATTCCGGGAATTTTTGTACAAAGAATTTTTCAAGGAGATACATTTGAAAAGAGAATAGAACAACGAACTGTAACAGCAAAATTGTAAAAAAAATGGCATTATCAAAGCAACAAATAGCACAGAGAATTGCAAAAGAGTTACAAGACAAATGGTATGTTAATTTAGGTATTGGAATCCCTACTTTGGTAGCCAACTATATTCCTGAAGGAATTGAAGTTGAATTTCAATCAGAGAATGGATTGTTAGGTATGGGACCTTTTCCCATTGAAGGAACTGAAGATGCAGATTTAATTAACGCAGGAAAGCAAACTGTTACCGTTCTTGATGGGGGATCTATTTTTGATTCAGCAACAAGTTTTTCTATGATTCGAGGAAAACATGTTCAATTAACTGTTTTAGGAGCGATGGAAGTTGCTCAAAATGGAGATATTGCCAATTGGAAAATACCAGGAAAAATGGTAAAAGGTATGGGAGGTGCAATGGATTTAGTAGCATCTGCAGAAAATATTATTGTGGCCATGATGCACACGAATAAACGTGGAGAATCTAAAATTTTAAAAGAATGTTCTTTGCCGTTAACCGGTGTTGGTTGTGTAACAAAAGTGGTTACTAATCTAGCTGTTTTAGAAGTTAAAAATAACGTATTTCATTTATTAGAAAGAGCTCCAGGAGTAAGTGTAGAAGAGATAAGAAATGCAACCGATGGAACTTTGATTGTCAATGGAGAAATTCCTGAAATGATATTATAAATGAAAAACTTAAAATATATTGTCCCATTTTTTTTCCCTATTCTTATCATTATTTTTGGATTTATTACCTATAAAATTCTGGGGTTCAAACCAAATGTATATACAATTATTATGAATATTGGACTGGCTTATATCCTTTCTCCAAAATTTAAAATGGTACACAAACAACATGGTGAAGAAGAACAAATGAAATGGTTATTTTTTAAAAAAGTAATTAATACAAAAATGTAATGAAAATAGTATCATACAATGTTAACGGAATAAGAGCTGCATTAAAAAAAGGTTTTTTAGACTGGTTGCAAGCTTCAAATCCGGATGTAATTTGTATTCAAGAAACAAAAGCACACAAAGAACAGTTGGATGTAACAGCGTTCGAAAATGCAGGGTATCCATATCATTATTGGTTTTCTGCACAGAAAAAAGGCTATTCATCAGTTGCCATTTTTTGTAAAAAAAAACCAAATCATATATCATACGGAACAGGAATTGAAACGATGGATTTTGAAGGAAGGAATCTTCGAGTAGATTTTGATACAGTTTCTATAATGAGTTTATATTTACCTTCTGGGACTAATTCAGACAGGTTAAATTTTAAATTAAATTATATGGATGAATTTCAAGAATACATCAGTAATCTAAAGAAAGAAATACCAAATCTAGTTATCTGTGGAGATTATAATATTTGTCATGATGAAATAGATATTCATAATCCGAAAATGAAGGGAGTTTCTGGATTTTTACCAGAAGAAAGAACTTGGATGGGCACGTTTATACAAAACGGATTTGTAGATAGTTTTCGTTATCTAAATCCAGAAAAACAAGAATTCTCTTGGTGGAGTTATAGAGCAAATTCTAGAGCCAATAACAAAGGTTGGCGTTTAGACTATGCAATGGTTTCGGAGCCACTAAAAGACAAAATTTTTAGAGCCTATATTTTGCCAGAAGCAAAGCATTCAGACCATTGCCCAATTGTTGTAGAATTGGATATATAAAAATACAAATGAGAATATTTCTATTACTTTTACTATTTACTCCAAGTATTTTTTCACAAAAATCGTTAGATACGATCCCTAAGAAAATAACAGCCATAGATTTATTTTCTGATTACGATATTGCTTTAATAGATAGCCTATTAATGGATAATAAATATAAGTCTCCATTATACGACTCATCAAAATATGTGATACAGGACATTGATAAAAAAGAGCTTGTAGATCTAGAGTTGTCAACTGAAGTTTTAAAAGAACGATTACAAAAAATTAATGCTAGAACACCATTTCATATCGCATACAACCCATCTTTAGAAAAGGTTATAAAATCGTATTTAAAGAATCAAAAAAAATACTATCCAGCATTAATGGCGAAAGCAGCATATTATTTTCCAATGTTTGAAAAGTATTTGGACCAATATGATGTTCCGTTAGAGATGAAATACCTTGCCATTGTAGAGTCTGCACTAGTCCCTACCGCAAAATCTAGAGTGGGTGCAACTGGCTTGTGGCAATTTATGTATCCAACGGGAGTTCAATATAAATTAAAAGTAAGTTCTTATGTAGATGAGCGCCAAGATCCAGTAAAAGCAACAATTGCAGCTTGTAAATACTTATCTGATTTATATATTGTTTTTGGTGATTGGGATTTGGCTTTGGCAGCCTATAATTCCGGACCAGGAAATGTTTCAAAAGCGATAAAACGTTCTGGAGGATATCGAAATTATTGGAATATCCGTCCTTTTTTGCCAAGAGAAACTGCTAGTTATGTTCCTGCCTTTTATGCAACAATGTATTTGTTTGAATATCAAAAAGAACATCAATTAGTTGCTGAATCACCACAGATTCTTCATTTTGAAACGGATACAATTCATGTAAAAAAAACAATATCTTTTGACCAAGTTTCTGAAATAACAGGAATTAGTTCAGCATTAATTCAATTATTAAATCCTTCATATAAATTAGAAATTATTCCTTTTGTAGAAGGAAAAAACTATACAATTAGACTGCCAAGAAAAAATACAATCGATTTTATTGATAAAGAAAATGAAATTTACTCACTGGCAGAAGCAGACGCATTAAAAAGAGAAAAACCTTTGCCTCAATATTTTGAAATGGATAAACGAATCCGTTACAAAGTTAGAAAAGGAGATTTTTTAGGTAAGATTGCAAATAATTACGGAGTTCGAGTTAGTGATATAAAAAGATGGAATAGACTTAAAAATAGTCGTTTAAAAGTTGGACAAAAATTAATTATTTATCCAAAGAAATTAAGAATTACTAAAGCGAAATTATCAAAAAAGAAGCCAAGTAAAAAAGCCTCAAAATCAATTAAAAAAGGAAGTTTCGAAGTTTATATAGTTCAAAGTGGAGACACACTTTGGTCTATTTCCAGAAAATTTAAAAATGTTTCTTCAGCTCAAATTAAAAAGTGGAACAATATTTGGAGTGTAAAAAGTCTAAAGCTAGGAGCTAAACTTAAAATATTTAAAAGCTAATATTATGAAAATAGGAATATATACCGTTTTAATTACTTTATTAATGACCTCTTGTGTTGGTACTGATAAAGTAATTTTACAGACTGCCGTTGGTAAAGTAAATAAAGTGATGGTTGTTACAAAAAGTAGCAATTGGTTAGGAGATATTGGTAAAGAAGTTAGAAATACTTTTGGAGAGTTTATATTAGGTTTGCCCCAGTCTGAGGTGAAAATGAGTGTTTCTCAAGTTGCACCAAATGGTTTTAGCAGTATGATGAAAGCGGGTAGAAGTATTTTGATTTTAGAAGAATCTGATAAAGAAAATTTTACGATTAGATACAATGTGTATGCAAAGCCTCAAACAATTATTTATATTTCTGCTAAAGATGAAAATGGATTAATTGAGCAATTTAAAAAGCACAAAAAAAATATTTTAGAAGCATACAGAGAGGCAGATTTAAAATTTATACAAAGAATTTTTCTAAAGGATAAATTGGATGATTCTAAATATAAAACACTTCAAAACTTAGGAATTTCATTAACGATTCATGATAAATTTAGAACTGTAGACGATACAGGAGATTTTTTATGGTTGCGTCATCATTTAACTAGTGGAATAGCAAAAACAGGAAGTAATAATATTTTGGTTTATGCAATTCCTCTAAAAGACGAATCTAAAATTGTAGAAAACATATTGAAAGTTAGAGATAGCATTGGTAAAAAATACATTCCAGGTTCAGATCCAGAGACAATGCATATGATTACTGAAAAAGCCTATACACCTTCTACAACTGAGGCAAAAATTGCAGGAAGAAAGGGATTTGAAACCAGAGGGAAATGGGAGGTTAAGAATGATTTTATGGCAGGACCATTTTTAAATTACACAATTTTAGATGCAAAAAATAATCGTTTAATTGTCTTTGAAGGATTTACATACGCACCATCTGTAAACAAACGTGAGTTTATTTTTGAACTTGAAGCGATTGCAAAATCCATGGTCATTAAATAGGTTGTTTTACAGAAATAGGATTTGCATTGAATGACATTAGAAAAATAAAACCACGCTAAAAGCGTGGTTTTTTATCCTTAATAGGCTGTTTAGTACCCAATTTTTGCTCTAACTCTTTGTAAAACTTCATTTGCAACAACTTTTGCTTTTTGTGCACCTATATTTAAAGCATCGTCAATTTCACTTTTATTTTTTATAAAATGGTTATAGCGTTCTCTAACAGTTGCAAACTTATCAATAATTAATTCATACAAAGCTTGTTTTGCATGACCATACCCATAATTTCCGCCTTCATAATTTGCTCTCATTTTTACAATTTCACTGTCAGAGGCTACTAATTTATAAAGTGCAAAAACGTTATCAGTATCTGGGTTTTTCGGTTCCTCTAAGCCTTTGCTGTCGGTTTTAATAGACATTATCTGTTTGCGTAATTTTTTGTCACTTAGAAAAATATTAATAACATTGTTTCTAGACTTACTCATTTTTTCGCCATCTGTGCCAGGAACTAATTTTGTGTATTCTTGAACTTTTGCTATTGGCGGTACTAAAACATTTCCAACAATATTATTAAACCTGTTGGCTACATCACGTGTCATTTCTAAATGCTGTAATTGATCTTTTCCAACAGGTACAATTTCTGCATCATACAATAAAATATCTGCAGCCATTAACATTGGATATGAAAACAACCCAGAATTTACATCGGCTAATCGGTCTGATTTATCTTTAAAACTATGTGCTAATGTCAATCTTTGATATGGAAAAAAACAGCTTAAATACCAAGTTAATTCGGTAACTTCTGGCACATTACTTTGTCTATAAAAAACAGTTTTATTAATATCAAGACCACACGCTAACCAAGTTGCAGCTGTACTGTATGTATTTTCTCTTAACTGACTTCCATCTTTAATTTGAGTTAAAGAATGCATATCAGCAATAAATAAAAAAGCTTCATTCTTAGGGTTATTTGCCATTTCTATTGCAGGCAAAATGGCACCTAATAAATTTCCTAAATGGGGTGTTCCTGTACTTTGGACTCCTGTTAAAATTCTAGACATTGATTCATTTAATTAATACAAATTATGCAGAAATTGTTGTGTGTATATTTTTCAAGTTAAGAATTAGAAATTGAATAAAATATATAAAAGATCTGCTAGGGCAAAAATAAGGTTTTGTTTAAGAAAACCTATCAAACAAAAGAATATTACTACATTTGGTTTTTTATGTATTATATTAAAATTCCTTTTCTTTTAATTTGGCGAATGTGGTTTTACATCTTATTGATAATCACAGTTATTTTAATGTCGCCTATTTTACTGATTCTAACAATAAAAGAAGAATATTATCCCTCAATTTGGAAACTGGTTAGAATGTGGTCTAAAGTTCTAGTTTATGGCATGGGATTTCGATTAGATGTTGAATTTAATGAAACAATTGAAAGTGATAAAAGTTATATGTTTTGTCCAAATCATGGCTCTTTAATGGATCCTTTTGTATTGATTCTTTTAAGTAAAAACCCAATAGTTTTTATAGGTAAAAAGGAGCTTGTTAAAATTCCGGTTTTTGGATTTTTTTATAAAAAGATTGTTATTCTAGTAGATAGAAGTGATCCCAAAAGCAGAAAAAGAGTCTATGAAATGGCAAAAAGAAGATTGCAAAACGGAACAAGTATGGCCATTTTCCCTGAGGGATTAGTACCCACAGAAAATGTGGTTTTGGCACCATATAAAAATGGGGCTTTTAGTTTAGCAATAGAATATAAAATGCCAATTGTACCTCAAGTATATTACGATTGCAAACGACTTTTTTCTTGGGATTATTTAAAAGGTGGACCAGGAGTTTTTAGAATTCGTCAACATAAATTTATAGAAACTACAGGATTAAAAGATACCGATATGGAAAGTCTAAAGCAACAGACTTATAAACTAATGTATGCCGATTTGTTAAATGACAAAAAGTATATGGAGGATACAAACCAACCTAATAATGACAGAGAATTTAAATCACCTTTATAGTGAAAAGGAAGAGAGACTAAATGTGAGATCACATGGTTTTGGGCTTTTATTAAGCATCATTGCTTTTCCTTTTTTAATTTTAAAAGCATTCGAATTTAACGGGTTTTGGAAACCTGCAAGTTTTATTATTTATGCTTTTAGCTTACTAATTCTGTATGCTGCTTCAACTTTTTATCATGCTGAAAAGAACCCTAAAAAAAGAAGAAAGCTAAATATTTTCGACCATGCATCTATTTATGTTTTAATTGCTGGTAGTTATACGCCTTTTTGTTTGGTTGCTTTAGATTCTCAATTAGGTTGGTACATGTTCCTTTTTGTTTGGTTTTTTGCGCTAATAGGAATTATTCTAAAACTTTTTTTCACAGGGAAATTTGATAAATTATCAACTGCGATGTATTTATTAATGGGGTGGCAAGTAGTGTTTTTTATAAAGCCTTTATTAAATAGTTTAAGCACCCAAGGATTGCAATTGTTGATTGGTGGAGGTATTTTTTATACTATTGGTGCAATTTTATATTCAATAAAAAAAGTAAAGTATAATCATGCAATTTTTCATGTTTTTGTTTTACTGGGGAGTCTATGTCATTTTTTAGGTATTTATTTTTTATAATCACTACTTCTTTTTTACGAATAATTTAATAAAAACTTAAAAAACTTAAAAAAAACACTTTAAAAGGTTTGTTCAGTTATTAATTACTAAAATTATTAATAAATAGTTTGATTATTATTTTAAAAAAATCTAAGTTTGTAGAACTTAATATTAATAACTACACGTTAGTGTATTAAGTGTTATAAATCTTACTTGGGGGTAGGTTTATTAAATTTCCTCGAACTGTCGTTCGAGGTTTTTTATTTCCAATTTTTATATGGCTGTTTGCTTAAGTTCGAATTATAGTATTCAATTTTACCAGTAACTTCCTCTCCTAACCAATCTGGTTTCTCAAAATTTTCATTTTCTGAAGTAAGCTCAATTTCAGCGACAATTAAACCCTTATTTTTGCCAAAAAACTCATCTATTTCAAAAGTATGATCTCCTTTTTTTATGTAATACCTTATTTTTTCAATTATTGAGGGTTCACATAGTGAAAGTAATTCTTCAGCTTCATTTTTATTAATTTCTTTTTCCCATTCAAACCTTGTTGTTCCAGAAAGGTTAGATTTTCCTTTAACAGTTATAAAAGCTGAAGCATCAGATATTCTAATTCTAACAACTCTATTTTTATTAGAATTTAGAAACCCTTGTTTTATTTTATTATTCCGATTACTCTCTAACTTAAAATCATCATTCTTCACCAAAAACTTTCTTTCTATTTCTATACTCATAAAATCTAAGTTAAATTTGTACTAAAGTAACTGATTTATCGTTATTAGAAGAATAAA
The DNA here is from genome assembly GCA_964275545.1 of uncultured Polaribacter sp. GTDB lineage: Bacteria > Bacteroidota > Bacteroidia > Flavobacteriales > Flavobacteriaceae > Polaribacter. Next base: position 19,437 of record CAXYCO010000034.1, on the reverse strand, counting down.
TAAATACCTTTGAAATAATTAATTTTATAATGAAAACTCCTTTTTTTTAGTTATCATTTTTATTTCTTCAATAGGTTTTTCTCAAACGGATTACAGTAATTCTTGGGAAGATTTTTATTCCTATAATAATGTTAAAGATTTTGTTAAGGTAGATAACAGTATTTATGCGCTTGCCGACAATGCTGTTTTTATATACAATACAGACACACAGGAAATTAAAAAGCTCTCTTCTGTACAAGGTTTATCTGGTGAAACAACTACTGCAATTTATTACAATAGAACATTTAAAAGACTAGTTATTGGTTATCAAAATGGTCTTATTGAAGTTGTTGATGAAAACAATGAGATAACAATATCTTCTGATATTGTTAACTTTAATCAATCTGGTGAGAAAAGTATAAATCATATTTCTGAGTTTGATAATAAATTATATTTATCAACACCTTTTGCAATTGTAGTTTATGACATAGAAAAATTAGAATTTGGAGATACTTATTTCATTGGAAATAATTCGAATGAGATTAAAATCAATCAAACTGTTATTTTTAATGACCAGATATATGCGGCTACAGAAATTGGTATTTTTAAAGGAGATATTTCTAATACATTATTAATAGATTTTAACAATTGGGAACACTACTTTACTGGAAGAAATTTGAAACAGATAACAGTATTTAATAATCAATTAATTACTGTTGAAAACAATAGTATTTTTAGAGTTTCAGGTTCTGTTTTATCACTGATAAAAAGTTTTTCTGAAAATATTATTTCAATAAAGTCTTCAAGCTCTCATCTTTCAGTTGGATTAGACACTACTGGAGTAATTTTAGACACTACCTTTAATCAAGTATTTGAATCATCAGCGAATGCAGAGTTTAATTTTACATTAAATAATGTTTTATTTGATACCGATATCATTTTTTTAGCAACCAAAGAGTTTGGAATTTTATCAACAACTCAAAATCAATCACTAACATTCGCAGAAATCCATCCAGAAGGACCATTATCTAATAATAGCTTTTCAATTACTGCAAGAAATAATAACCTTTGGATTGTTTATGGTGGTTATGATGTTGCCTATACGCCACTTCAACAAAGAAAAGGATTTAGTCATTTTAATGGAACTAATTGGATAAATACAAGGTTTGATCCTAGTTTTCCTGTAACTGATTTAAATTATATTTCTATAGATCCAAATAGCGAAAATAAAGTTTATATAAGTTCTTATGGAGATACTGGGAATATAAATTCTGTTTCAACAGGGGGGTTGTTAGTTGTAGAAGATGATGAAATAAGTAACTTTTTTAATCACTTAAATAGTGGGTTAGAAGACCTATTACCTAACATATCTAATAGAGTTACTTTAAGAATTAGTGGTTCTACTTTTGATAGAGAAGGAAATTTATGGATTGCTAATATTAGTAATGTTAACGAGCTAAAGAAACTCTCACAAAATGGTCAGTGGTCTAGTTTCAATTTAAGTTCATTAAAAACTATTCCAGATAAATTCGGATTAAGTGAAATTGCTATTGATAATAATAATAGTATTTGGATGGGAACAAGAAGAAACGGAATCTACGTTTTTAATGAAGTTGGAAATAAAAAAAGAGCTTTAGTGGCTACTCCTAATATTGGTAATTTACCGGATACAGATGTAAAAACCGTTGCAATTGATAAAATCAATCGAGTATGGATGGGAACAAGATCTGGTATGGTTGTTTATAATAATGCTTCTGGTGTTTTTGATGAAAATATTTTAAATGCGGAGCCCATAATTATTTTAGATGATGGAATTCCCAAAAAATTATTAGGAGACCAGGCTATAAATTCTATTGCAATTGATGGTGCAGAAAATAAATGGTTCGGAACAGACAATGGAGGTGTTCTATACACAAACCCAAATGGTCAAAATACATTAGCTAATTTTAGTAGTCAAAATTCGCCATTACCTTCGAATAGAATTTTAAAAATATCAGTTGATGAAAGCTCCGGTAAAGTCTTTTTTGCAACAGACAAAGGAATTGTTGCTTATAACAGTAGGGTTTCTCCTTTTGGAGATCGTTTGGGTGAAATTTATGCATATCCAAATCCAGCGCTTAAAAATCACGAATTTATTACCATCGATGGAAGAAATGGAACTCATTTACCAAAAGGAACTAATGTAAAAATTTTAGATGTAGCGGGTAATTTAGTACATGAAACAAATGTTATAGAAGGACAGGAATTACAAGGAGGTAAAGTCGTTTGGAACAAAACAAATTTGGCGGGTACTAAAGTTGCCTCTGGCGTATATATAGTTTTAATGTCTAATGACGATGCATCTGAAACCTCAGTAACTAAAATAGCAATTGTAAATTAATGGCTATTATTACTACAAAGGCAGTTGTTTTAAGTTCCTTGAAATATAGTGATTCTAGCCTAATTGTAAAATGTTACACACACAAAGAGGGGTTAAAATCATATTTAGTTAGAGGAATTCTAAAAACTAAAAAAGGAGGAATAAAAGTTGCCTATTTTCAGCCTCTGACACAATTAAAAATGGTTGTAAATCACAATACAAAAGGCAATTTAAATTCTATAAAAGAAGTTCAAGTTTCATATCCATACACTACTATTTATAAAAATATTATAAAGCAGTCTATAGTACTTTTTTTGTCTGAAACGTTGTCTAATTGTATTCAAGAAGAAGAAGAAAATATAGCTTTATTTACGTATTTAGAAACAGCATTAATATGGTTAGATACTAATAACAGCATTGCTAATTTTCATTTATTATTTTTATTAAATTTAACTCGTTTTTTGGGTTTTTATCCAGATATAACTGAAATTGATAAAAAAGGATTTAATTTAATTGAAGGAAATTTTACAAATTCTATCTATCAAAAAAATGTTGTTTATGGGAACGTTTTTTTTCAATTTAAGAAGCTATTGGGCATAGATTTTGATAGTATAGAAAAGGTGTCTTTTAGTAAGCAAGAAAGACAGTCAATTTTACAAATGATATTTCAATATTTTCAATTACATTTGGACGGTTTTAAAAACCCAAAATCGTTGCAAATTTTAGAAGCAGTATTTAATTGATGAAATTAATAATTTTCTTAATCGTTTTTTTTACAAGTTTCGTTAGTTTTGGTCAAAAAGTAACCATTTTTGATAAAGACACAGGTAAAATTGTTAGAAATATAGCCATATTTAACAAATCGAAAACAAAAAGTACCACTTCAAATAATATTGGAGTTGCTGATGTTTCGTCATTCGGAAAAGATGAAATTATTATTTTCTCTCATCTTTCATATGCAAAATTTAGTATAAAAAAATCATTGTTAGAAAGACAAAAATTCATTGTCTATTTAGCGAAAGAATCCGAACAATTAGATGAAGTTGTTTTGTCGGTTTTTAAAAGTGATGAAAAATTAAAAAGAATAGCAGAACAAATTGCGGTAGTCTCCTTAAAAGATATTCAAAAAATATCGCCACAAACTTCGGCTGATTTATTAGCATCAATTCCTGGTATAAAGGTTCAAAAATCACAATCTGGTGGAGGCAGCCCCGTTTTAAGAGGAATGGAATCTAATAGAGTTTTATTGGTTGTAGATGGTGTAAGAATGAATAATGCAATTTATAGAAAAGGACATTTACAAAACTCAATTACTATTGCACCCAATTTATTAGAAAAAACTGAGGTTATTTTTGGTCCGTCATCTGTTGTATACGGTTCAGATGCTTTGGGTGGTGTTATTCATTATTACACAAGAACTCCTAAATTATCTCAAGAAAACAGTGTAAAAAGCAGTTTTTTCTCAAGGTATTCATCAGTAAATCAAGAGATCACAACAAATTTTTCTGCAGAACTAAGTTTTGCTAATTGGGCATCGTTTACAAGTGTTTCTTATAGTGATTTTGGAGATTTAAAAATTGGTAAAAATAGGTCTCATAACTTTGCAGATTGGGGAAAGGTGTTTTACTTTTCAGAAAACTTAAACGGAAACTATAAAGCTAACCCAACCATAAACTCCAACCCAGAATTATTAAGAAATACGGGATATAATCAAACAGATTTATTACAAAAGTTCTTTGTTCCGTTATCTAAAAATACAGATTTAAAAATAAATATTCAATATTCTAAGTCCTCAGATATTCCAAGGTTTGATCGATTAGCTGAATTAAAAGACGACTCAGACACCTCTACTTTAAAGTTTGCAGAATGGTATTATGGTCCTCAAGAACGGCTACTGATTTCATCTCAAGTATTGATTAATCCGAATAAAAACTGGATAAACAAAGGAGTTTTCACGGCAGCTTATCAGAACATAAAAGAGAGTAGAGTTCAAAGAAAATTCGGAAGTTTAGATAGATCTCACAGAGAAGAAGATGTAAATGTTTTTAGTGTCAACGGAGATTTTTCTGTTCCATTAACAAGTGATAAAAGCAGGAAATTGTCCTATGGATTCGAACTGGTATATAATGATGTTAACTCTAATTCGTATGGTAAAACACTAAATATTGTCAATAATATAATTGATGGCTTTTCAGGAGATTTCAACGTACAATCTCGTTATCCTGATGGCGGAAGTAATTACACTAGTTCAGCATTTTATTTAGATTATAGACAAGACATTAGTAGGAAGTCTACTTTAAATTCTGGGATAAGATTTACAAACACACAATTAAATGCTAAATGGATAGATGAAACCTTTATAGTATTGCCAGATAATAATATTAGTTCAAATAATTCTGCAGTTACGGCAACAGTTGGTTACGTTTATAAACCAAATAATAATTGGCAGTTAAATAGTGTTTTATCTTCTGGATTTAGATCACCAAATATAGATGATGTTGGTCGTGTTCGAGAAAAAAATGGCAATGTAACTGTACCAAATATCCTAGTAAAACCAGAGTTTGCTTACAATGCAGAAATAGGAATTCAGAAATACTTTAACAATAAAAAATTTAGAATTGGTTTTAATACTTACTACACCCTATTAGATAATTATATAATTAGAGACAGCTTTATTTTAAACGGAAGTAACCAAGTACTTTTTGACGGTGAATTAGGAAATGCTGTAGCAAATCAAAATAGAGGAACAGCATATATTACTGGGTTTACAGCGAGTTATTTAGGGAAAGTATCTAAAAATTGGACAACTTCCGGTTTTATCACCTATACCAAAGGAAGAACCAATGATACTGAAGAAGCAATGTCTTCTATCCCTCCACTATTTGGTCAGTTTGAAGTTAATTATAAGAATAATAAAATTGAATTAGGAGCAGATTTTAGATTTAATAGTAAGAAGAATATTAAAGACTATAATTTTGCAGAAGGAATAGATAATATTGAAGAAACTCCAATTATAAACCCAACAGCATCTTCTGATGTTGATAAATATTTTGGTTCTCCAAGCTGGAATACTATTGGTATAAATGGGAAGTATATAATTAATTACAATCTGTCAGTACAAGCAAGAATTACAAACTTATTTGATAAACATTATAAAGAATTTGCTTCGGGTATATCTGCTCCAGGTAGAAACTTATCAGTTTCTTTTTTAACTAGTTTTTAAGAGCTTTTAAAATTCAAATATTTTGTTTTTAAGTGGTTTTTAATCTCTTTATGGATTTACTTTAAAATTTTTATTTTCTTTTTCCTTCATCTGTAAAATTATCAGACAGAGATCTTTCGGTTTTAATAATACATACACCAATACTTAGTAAAACAAGAATCATTGGTTGCCAAGAAATATCAGCATTTGAAAAATTAGCTAAAACCAATCCTGCGATAAAAGAAATACCAGAATATATTACAAAATTCTTATTAAAAACTGTATTAGCAAACTTCCAAATTTCTTGATTAAGCATTGTTTTATGAGTTCTATAACCATAGAGACTATTAATTTTTTTTGGTGGGAACTTCCAGAAAATAATACTTAATAAAAACAACAAACCGTTAGTAGTTAAAACATATATTAATGGATTCATAATTTTATTTTTTGAAATTTACTTAGTGTTTACTTTTTTTTGGTCGCATTAATCCTTCTTGTGCAAAAGATGCAATTAGTTTACCATCTCTTGTAAAAATATTTCCCTTAGCCAAACCTCTTGCTCCAAAAACATTTGGTGATTCTGTTGAAAAAAGCATCCAATCATCAAAATCAAAATCTCTAAAAAACCACATAGAATGATCTAAACTTGCAGTTTGAGTATTGCTGAAGTTGTATTCTTTTGCGTTTGGGTTAAAAGCTGCGTTTAATATATTATAATCAGAAATGTAGGTTAAAATTTGATGCTTCATAGACAAGCTTAGGTCACTTACATTTTCTTTTAATCTAAACCAAATTTCTTCCTTTGGAGGAGAATTCTTAGGTTTTAATCGATTAGGAACGTGAACAGGTTTAAATTCAATTGGTCTTTCAATACTTAAAAAGTGTTTTAAAGGTTTTGGTAAAAAATCGCCATATTTACTTAGCATATCATCCCAGCTTAATAATTCTTCTGGTTGTTTTATGTCTGCATTTATTTCTTTTTGATGCTCAAAACCCTCTTCTTTTTTATGAAAAGACGCTGCCAAAATAAAAATCGTTTTATCACCTTGAACCGCAGTAACTCTTCGTGTAGAAAAACTTCCACCGTTTCTCATTTCTGCAACATTGTAGTTAATAGGAATTGATAAATCTCCAGCTTCTAAAAAATAGGCATGTAAAGAATTTACGAAACGACTTTTTGAAACTGTTCTGTATGCAGCATTTAAAGCTTGTGCTAAAACTTGACCTCCAAAAACATTTGGACTCCCAATGGTAACACTATTTCCTGTAAAAGTGTTATTTCCAATATCTTTTAATGATAAAAGATCAATTAATTCTTTGCTAGTTTTCATGAGTAGTATCTACTTTTTTAAACGGGAATTTCTGTTGAAAAGGTGTTGGTTGAATATGCTGTAAAAATAGTTTTAATATTCTATTTGTAATGCTTTTTTTATGACGAAGATACATCGTCAAATCTTGTGGTTTTGCACCAACAGAACTTTTAATTTCACTTGCAGTTCTTCCAAAATTAATAGTTTTTAATTTTTTATCAATGGCAATTTCGATATAGTCATAGAGCATTCTTTGGTAAATAGCATACTCTTTATTTAATTCATAATCGATACCAACAAAATGGGCATCCAAAGAATTTTGATTGATAATACCAGAAATAAATCCAATAATTTTATCTCCTAACCAATAGGATTTTAAAATATAGTTCTCTCCAAAGTTCTTTTTAAAACCTTTGTAAGTTTCCAAATTAAAGTTTCCTAAATTAAAATCTGCATGTGAAGCAACCTTTTTATACAGACTTGTCATTTTAGGCAATTGATTAGCGATGTTCTTAGTTGTAACTTTTTCAATTCTAATATCTATACTCTGTTTAAATACTTTTCTCGCTTTTACTCTAAACTTCGTTTTCATTGAAGCTAGATAATCATTATAATTATGCCAATTCTTATCAATTTGAAGTACCATATTTGGTTCTACAGAAAATGGATGATATTTATAATCTTTTAACTGATCGGTAATAATTAATGATTCATTAATGAAATCTTTTAACAAAAAAGCATCAATTTTTAGTTTTTCATCAGACTCCACAAAGTATAAAATAGCTTTTGCTAATCCTTTTATAATAACTTTTTTATTCTGATTATCTTTTATAAAAACTCCGTGTTCTCCACTAAAAAAAGTGTTCCCTGATATCAATAATTTTAACGCTTTTTTTTGAGGAAACACTCCTAAACTTCTTCCAATATTTTTTATCTTCCTAATGATAAGCTCAAGATCATTTCTAATATCATCAATATAAAAATCAACTATTTGAATAGAGGTAAAAGCTGTTGGTTTATTATTTTCATCTACCAAAACGATGTAAGAAAAAATAATTTCTGGATGATTTAACTCTATTGATTTTAAAAAATCTGGATGAAAATAAGCGTTTTTATAACACCCAAGATCATTCCATATTTTGAAAGGAATTTCGTCTATAGAAGAAAAAAATTGAGCATTATTTGTACGGCGATTCAAATTAATTCATATAATGAGTTAAACTTTCTGGACCCTCTAAAATAGTTTTTTTAATTTGCATTGTACCATTTTCTTGGGCAATTTCATGCCATTTTATTAACGTTATTTCGTTATTTTCAATTTCCAAACCAGTTATAGAATTGGGGTGCACACAGCTTCCATCATTAAAAAACGGAATATCATTTTTACTGGGAAAACGAGGTCTATGTGTATGCCCAATTACAACCATCTGATTTTTGTTTTTCTTAATCCAATTTTCTATATGTTGTTCAACTTTTATCAACTCTTTAAAGTTTTGAGCTGGACTGGTTGGGTCTGATATACCAATTATTTGTAGAGGTTTCCATAAGATTCTCACTAAAAACCGGCTCAATTTCCAAAAGACATAATTAAACCAATCAGCTTGATGACCATGCAAAAGAAAAATAGATTTTCCGTTAGTATCATTTTCTAACAAAATACTTTCTGAAAAGGATGCATTGATCATTAGTTCTTTTTTAGTTTTAGAAACACTATCAAAATAATAATGAAGATTTTTTATAATATTTTTTGGGTGCTTATAATCCATATCATGATTTCCCCAAATAAAATGTAGCCTATTTTTTTTATGAAATTTTTTAAGCATCATATATATACTCTTATGTGCTTTAAATATTGCTGAAAAAGAACTGTTTTCCCATAATTCGTCACCATCACCTAGTTCTATATATGTAAAGTTTTCTGTATAATAATGTTTTAAAGCATCATGAAAAACACCTCTATTGTGAGAGAAATCGTCGGCAAAACTATTATCACCTCTGTGACAATCTGAGAAAAGAACAAATTTAGAATCTTTGTTAAAAGGGATTCTTTTTGCATTATTAAAAGCACGAGTAATTCTAGTGTCTGCAGACATTATTGTTTGTTGATTAGTATAAAGGTGCGTAAAAAAAGTGAGTTTTAGAAATTTATTTGTTTTAGGAAAACTTTAATAGTTGCATCTGCAACCATTAACGTTATTAAACTATTTTTGCATCGTGAAAAATGAAAAAAATAGCATTGATTTTGATAAATCAATAGGTCCTTGGTTGGGTACAACCATAAAAGTAATTGATTATTTTTTGCTTGAATCGCTCAAGTCAGAGAATTTGGACTTGACAAAAGAACAGATGATTGTTTTAAAAAAACTACATGATAATGACGGTTTAAATCAGAATGAACTTGCTTTTTTAACCCTAAGGAATAAATCTTCACTAGCAAGATTACTCTCTAAAATGGAAAGTAAAGATTACATATTGAGAAAAAAAAGCGCAAAAGATAAACGAATAAACAATGTTTTTTTAACTCAGTTTGGCAGAGCTACCTTTACGAAAACTAGACCGGTTATCCGGAAGATTATTGGAATAATGGAAAACGATATTTCTGAAAATGAAAAAGAACTAATGATTAACATATTAAAAAAAATTCAATCGAATTTTAATTCTAAAATTGTATCAATTTAAAACAAACTATGAGAAATATAATATTAATAATTTTAGGGGCGTTACTAGTAGCAGCTGCATATTTTGGCGGAAAAGTTCTTCTTGATAGGAAAAATAAACCAAAACCTAAATATAATAAAACGATAAAAACTGTTTTCATTGAAGAGGTCGAAAATAAAGAGATTTCTATCATTCTAAATGCCAATGGTAGTTTACTTGCAAAAAATAAAATTGATCTTTTTTCAGAAGTTCAAGGAGTTTTAAAAACTTCTAAAAAAGCATTTAAGGCAGGGACCACTTATAACAGAAACGAAACTTTATTAAGCATTAATGGTGATGAATTTTATGCCGGTTTACAGTCCCAAAAGAGTACATTAAATAATTTAATTACGTCAATATTACCAGACCTTCGTCTAGATTATCCTGAGGAGTTTAAAAAATGGGAAGACTATTTAAGAGGTTTTGATATGAGAAAATCAACCCCAGAACTTCCTGAATTTTCTTCAGATAAAGAAAAGTATTTTATTTCTGGACGTGGTATTTTAAGTGCATACTATAACGTTAAAAATCTAGAAGTCCGTTTTGCAAAACATCAAATTAAAGCACCTTTTACTGGCGTTTTAACAGAAGCGTTAGTCAGCCCAGGATCATTGGTTAGAGTTGGTCAAAAGTTAGGAGAATTTATAGATCCAAGTATTTACGAAATGGAAGTTTCTGTTAATTCGGAATTTGCAGATTTATTAAAAGTTGGTAATACTGTTGCCCTTTCTAATTTAAGTAAAACAAAAAATTATTCAGGGAAAGTTGTCCGTGTTAATGGTAAAATAGATCAAGTTTCACAAACAATAAAAGCGTTTATAGATGTTATACACAAAGACTTAAAAGAAGGAATGTTTTTAGAGGCAGATTTAGTTGCTAAATCAGAAAAAGATGCAGTTAAAATTTCAAGAAAATTATTGGTAGACAATAATTCAGTATTTGTAGTTAAAAATGATAGTATTTTAACTTTAGTTAATGTAATTCCTGTTTATTTTGGATCAGAAACAGTTGTTATAAAAGGCTTAGAAAACAAACAAAAAATTCTTACACAAACCTTACCTGGTGCATTTAACGGGATGATTGTTAAAATCAATAAAAAGAAGTAATACATGAAAAAAATCATTACTTATTTCATTAAATACCCTGTTGCTGTAAATGTAATGATTATTGCATTTATAGCTTTTGGATTTATTGGTGCGTTTAGCATGAAATCTTCCTTTTTCCCTTTAGTAGATTCGCAGTTAATACGAATTAGTTTAGCATATCCCGGAGCTTCACCTGCAGAAATGGAAGAAGGAGTTGTCTTAAAAATAGAAGATAATTTAAAAGGAATTGTTGGTGTAGAAAGAGTTACATCTGTTTCAAGAGAGAATTCTGCAAGTGTAAATGTAGAGGTAGAAAAAGGAAAGAACATCGATATTGTTTTGTCAGATGTAAAAAATGCAGTGGACAGAGTTCCGTCTTTTCCTTCTGGTATGGAACCGCCTGTAATTGCAAAGGTAGAAAGTGTAAGGCCAACAATAAGTTTTACAGTTAGTGGAGAAAATGTCTCATTAAAAGCCTTAAAACAATATGCGAGAAGTATAGAAAATGATATTAGGGGAATCGAAGGTATTTCTCAAGTAGCAATCTCCGGGTATCCAGACGAAGAAATAGAAATTGCGATTCGTGAAAATGATTTAAGAGCATACAAACTCTCTTTTACTGAAGTAGCTAATGCCATTAGAAATTCTAATATATTAATTACTGGAGGAAATATAAAAACTGCTGATGAAGATTATTTGATTCGCGCTAGTAATCGTTCTTATTTTGGTGTTGAATTGCAAAATATAATTGTTAGAACTGAAGCAAATGGTACTATTATTCGTCTTAAAGATGTGGCAGAATTAAGAGACACTTGGTCCGAAAATCCAGATAGACTTTATTATAATGGCAATTTAGCAATTGATATAACGGTTAGTAATACCAATAATGAAGACTTAATTTCTTCTGCAGATAAGATTAAGGTATATATAGATAAATATAATCAAGAACAGCAAAACGTTCAATTAAGTGTTACTCGCGATTTAAGCATCACCTTAAATGATAGAACTGCACTTTTAGCCAAGAATGCAATTTCAGGAATACTTCTAGTTCTTTTCTTTTTGGCTCTTTTCTTAAACTTACGATTGGCCTTTTGGGTAGCTTTTGGTTTGCCAATTTCTTTTTTAGGAATGTTTATTTTTGCAGCTCAATTAGGAGTTACCATAAATGTTTTATCATTATTTGGGATGATCATAGTAATTGGTATTTTGGTTGATGATGGGATTGTTATCGGAGAAAATATTTATCATCATTATTACGATTTAGGTAAATCAAAAATTAGAGCGGCCATAGACGGAACAATGGAAGTAATTCCACCAATAGTTTCAGCAATTTTAACTACAATAATCGCCTTTTCTACATTCTTTTTTGTCGATGGTAGAATAGGAAGTTTTTTTGGCGAAGTATCTACTATAGTTATACTAACGTTATCTGTTTCTTTAATTGAAGCTTTAATAATTTTACCAGCACATATTGCGCACTCAAAAGCATTAGATAGAAAACGATTAGAAAATGGAGACGAGAAAAAAACGAATACAGTTGATGCATTTTTTAAAAAAATAAACAAAGGTGCAGACAGTTTGTTAGGTAAATTTAGAGATAACTATTATGTGCCGTTTTTAAAGTTTTCACTAAATAATAAATTTTTTATTTTTTGTGTATTTGCTGCATCCCTATCCATTAGTTTCTCCGCCTTAGGTGGTGGAATTATAAAAAGTTCATTTTTCCCAAGAATTGCAAGTGATAGGGTTCAAATTACTTTAAATATGCCGCAAGGAACCAATGAAAAAATTACAGATTCTGTAATTTCTTTTATTGAAGAAAAAGTTTGGTTGGTAAATAAAGAATACACAGAAAAACAAACAGATAACGAGCAAGTTATCCAAAATATTATTAAAAGAGTGGGTCCAGGAAGCGCAAATGCAACCTTAAGTGTAAATCTTTTACCTGGAGAAACACGTGACTTTTCTTCACCAGAAATTACCAATGCTATTCAGAAAAAAGTAGGTAAAGTATATGGTGTAGAAAGTTTAGTTTTTGGTTCAGGAGGTAATTTTGGAGGAAGTCCTGTAGCAATATCATTGTTGGGAAATAATATTAAAGAATTAAAAGCTGTAAAAGCCGAACTAAAAGAAGAGTTAGAAAACAATCCGTTACTAAAAGATGTAACAGATAATGATCCAGCAGGAATTAAAGAAGTGCGAATTAAACTAAAAGACAATGCATATTTATTGGGATTAAATTTGCAAACAATAATGTCGCAAATACGTTTTGGTTTCTTTGGTTTTCAAGCGCAACGTTTTCAGCGAGGTCAGGATGAAATTAAAGTTTGGGTTCGTTATGATAAAAAAGACAGATCTTCTATTAAAGATTTAGATGATATGCGCATTATAACTCCAACTGGAACAAGAATTCCTTTTTCTGAAATTGCAAATTATACTATAGAAAGAGGAGATATTTCGATAAATCATTTAGAAGGGAAGAGAGAAATTCAAATTACTGCAGATTTAAAAGATTTAAGTGCTAGTGAAACAGAAATTTTAGATAATATTAAAACGAATATTATGCCAGAAATTCTATCTAAATATCCAACAGTTTCACCCTTGTATGAAGGTCAAAATAGAGAAGCAAACAAAACAACAGATTCTTTAATGCTTGTTGGACCAATTATATTATTGTTAATTTATATTGTTATCGCATTTACATTTCGCTCCTACAGTCAGCCAATTTTACTTATAATCATGATTCCTTTTAGTATGATTGGTGTTATTTGGGGGCATTATATACATAATTTTGCTATCGGAATTTTATCCTTTTTAGGTATTATTGCCTTAATTGGTATTATGGTAAATGATGGTTTGGTATTGATTGGGAAATTTAATAGTTATCTAAAGGAAGGGATGAAATATGATGATGCCTTAATTAGAGCTGGTCAATCTCGTTTTAGAGCTATTTTTTTAACTTCATTAACTACTGTAGCAGGTTTAGCTCCATTAATATTTGAGAAAAGTAGGCAAGCCCAATTTTTAATTCCCATGGCAATTTCTATCGCTTACGGAATTGCAATCGCAACTATTTTAACGCTAATAATGTTACCCTTATTATTATCTGTTTTTAACTGGATAAAAGTGAATATTAAATGGTTAAGAACTGGTAATAATATTACCAGAGAAGAAGTAGAAAGGGCTATTATTGAATCTAAATTTGATGAAGATGAAATTTAATAAAATAAGTATTTTAATCCTCTTTTTTTTATCAATTATGAAAGGGGTTTCACAAGAAATTCTAACAAAAAAAGAAGCTTTAAAAATTACCTTAGAAAATAATTTTGGAATTAAAATAGCCAATAATAATATAGAAATTGCTAAAAATAATTCTAGTATTTATAACAGTGGTTTTTTGCCAACAGCATCTATTTCTTCTGGCGCAAATTTTAGAAGAGACAACCAAACAATTAATCGTCAAGACGGAACCTCTATAAGTATAGATGATGCAGAAACAAAATCATATAACGCATCTGTAAATGTAAATTATATAATTTTTGATGGCTTAGGAAGAAAGTATAATTATCAGCAGTTAAAAGAAACTTATAATTTATCCGAATTACAAGCAAAACAAACGATAGAAAACACCTATTTACAATTGTTTACTACCTATTTTCAAATTGCTCGCTTATCAGAAAATAAGGCGAATTTAACGGAAGCATTATCGATTTCTAAACGACGATTATTACGAGCAAAATATCAATTTGAATATGGGCAATCTAACAAATTAGAACTGTTAAACTCTGAAGTAGATGTTAATAACGATAGTATTACATTAATAAATGCTAGGCAGCAATTAAGCAATGCAAAACGAGGTTTAAATATTGTTTTAGGAGTAGAAAAAAACATAAATTATGAGGTTGATACGGATGTTTATTTTAATAAAATGATGAATTTTGAAGACTTACTTCAAAAAACAATAGCGAACAATAGCACCTTAAAACAGAATGAAATAAATATAGCTATTAGTGAGTTTAATATTAAAATTAACAAATCAAATTATTTACCATCTTTAGGTCTTAATACTTCATATGGGTGGAATAAAAGTGAAAATCCAGCAACTTCTTTTTTAGCGGGTTCAACTTCTAACGGTTTAAATGCAGGGTTAAGTTTGTCTTGGAATATTTTTGATGGCGGAGGTTCAAAAACTAGAGTTGCTAATTCAAAAATAGCCTTACAAAATCAGCAAATATTATTAGAACAGCAAAAAGTAACAATAAAGAATACGCTTAAAAATGCTTGGGAAGAATACCAAAATCAATTATTTATTTTACAAGCTCAAGAAAAAAATGTGGTGACCAATCAAAATAATTTTGATAGAACTGTAGAGCGTTATAAACTAGGGCAAATTACTTCCATAGAATTTAGACAAGCACAGATAAACTTAATTAATTCTAAAACAGCGTTTAACAATGCTACATTTGATGCGAAACTAATAGAATTACAGCTTCTACAATTAAGTGGAGATATTTTAAATGTAAATTTTTAATATGGACTTATCTTCTTCAGCTTGGGACAATAGATATTTAAAGAATGATATTGGATGGGACTTAGGTGAAGTTTCTCCACCTTTAAAAGCTTATTTTGATCAATTAACAAACAAACAATTAAAAATTCTAATTCCTGGAGGAGGAAATTCTTACGAAGCAGAATATTTATTTAAAAATGGTTTTAAGAATGTTTTTGTGATTGATTTGTCTAAAACAGCACTTGATAATATTAAAACAAGAGTTCCAAGTTTTCCATTAAATCAATTAATTGAAGGTGACTTTTTTGATTTAGAAGATGCTTTTGATTTAATTATCGAACAAACTTTTTTTTGTGCGATACATCCAAATTTAAGAAAGCAATATGCCAAGAAAATACATCAACTACTTGTTCCTAAGGGTAAGTTGGTTGGTTTGATGTTTAATGTTCCTCTAAATAGCAACAAGCCACCTTTTGGAGGTGATAAAAAGGAATATTTAAATTATTTTAATGCGAATTTTGAAATCCAAGAAATGAAAACTTGTTTCAATTCACATAATAGCAGAAAAGGAAGAGAGTTATTTGTAAAAATAGTTACTAAATAAAACCAATTTCTTATTTTTATTTATTCTTAATAAACACTTATATTTGCAGCATATTTATATAGTATGATTGTATTTTATAAAAAACACACACCAACAATTCAACTTTTAGAAACTTCAATATGTACTAGTACATGTTCTTCTAAATGTATAAAACCAAAAAGTAGCTGTTGTAATAAGTACAAAAAAAAGGGCATCAATTGTAAGAGATGCCCTAATATTTTATTTCAAAAAGCTTCTTAAACTAAAAAGAAGTTAAAATTTTCTGATATCGAATTGCAATTCTAGCTAAAAGCATTTAAACCAGTTATATCTAAACCAGTAATTAGAAGGTGAACATCATGTGTTCCCTCATAAGTAACTACGCTCTCTAGATTCATCATATGGCGCATGATAGAGTATTCGCCAGAAATACCCATACCTCCTAACATTTGCCTAGAGTCACGAGCAATTTTTAAAGCCATATCTACATTATTACGTTTTGCCATAGAAATCTGAGCAGAGGTTGCAGAGCCGTTTTCACGCATCACAGCTAATCTCCATGCCAAAAGCTGTGCCTTGGTTATTTCTGTAATCATTTCGGCTAATTTTTTTTGTTGAAGTTGAAATTGTCCAATTGGTTTTCCAAACTGAATACGCTCTTTACTGTAACGCAAAGCAGTATCGTAACAATCCATGGCTGCTCCAATTGCACCCCAAGCAATTCCAAAACGTGCAGAATCTAAACATCCTAGAGGAGCTCCAAGACCAGATTTATTTGGCAGTAAATTTTCTTTAGGAACCTTTACATTGTTAAAAATAAGTTCACCCGTTGCACTCGCACGAAGTGACCATTTATTATGTGTTTCTGGAGTAGAAAAACCCTCCATGCCACGTTCTACTATTAAACCGTGAATACGACCTTCTTCATTTTTGGCCCAAACAACTGCAATATTGCAAAAAGGGGAATTTGATATCCACATTTTTGCACCATTTAAAAGATAATGATCACCCATATCTTTAAAGTTAGTTGTCATTCCGCCGGGATTACTTCCATGATCTGGCTCTGTTAAACCAAAACTTCCAATCCATTCTCCACTGGCTAATTTCGGTAAATATTTTTGTCGCTGTTCTTCGTTTCCATATTTCCAAATAGGATACATAACCAATGAAGATTGAACAGATGCAGTAGATCTTACACCAGAATCTCCACGTTCTATTTCTTGCATGATTAATCCATATGAAATTTGATCTAAGCCAGCACCACCATATTCTTCTGGAATGTAAGGACCAAAAGCACCAATTTCCGCCAAACCAGATATGATTTGTTTTGGGAATTCTGCTCTTTGTGCATAGTCTTCAATAATCGGTGAAACATCTCGTTTAACCCAATCACGCGCAGCATCTCTAACTAACTTGTGCTCTTCAGTTAGTAAATCATCTAAATTATAATAGTCAGGAGCTTGAAATAAATCTGGTTTCATATTGATATATCTGTTCTAATAAATTTTAACAAATTTATTAATTATTGTTTAATTTTCAATAATTCTTAATCAAAAATTTAGAATTTAGAATAAAGCTACTTTTTTAAAGTTAACTAATAGAAACCTTTATAAAGTTATCCTTTTCTATTAAGTTTGTAATAATGAAGCACACTTTTGGAAAAGAAGAACGATTAAAAAGTAAAAAAATAATTGAAAAACTTTATGCAGAGGGAAATTCTGTTAAATGTTTTCCGTTAAGAATGATGTATTTACAAACAGAGCATACCTCTAATTTTGCGGCACAAGCTGGTGTCTCTGTTCCCAAAAGAAATTTTAAAAATGCTGTAGATAGAAACCGAATTAAAAGATTGATGCGAGAAACATACCGTCTCCAAAAACAAATTGTCTATAAAAACCTCGATAAACCATATGTTTTTATGATTTCTTATTCTAGGGAAAGAAGAATGGAACTTTGAAGATATATATCAGAAAATGGAGAAATTATTAACCTTGTTTATCAGCGAAGTAAAAACTAGAGAAAATGAATAGATTTATTTTTAAGAGAAGAACAGTACTAGTTTTTTTAGGAGTAACGCTTTTTTTATTGTTTTCATTCAAATCTAAATTCTTTGAAGTTGCAAAACAGATAGAAATTTACAATACGTTATTTAAAGAGTTAAATATGTATTATATTGATGAAATAAATCCTGCAGAAATTACTGACTAAAGCCATTAAAAATACACTTAAAGATCTTGACCCATACACAAATTTTTATAACGAACAAGATGTAGAAGACGCCAAAATTAATAGGGAAGGTGAATATGGGGGAATTGGAGTTGCTGTTTCTTATACAAAAAAAGGAATACAAATTAGCGAAGTTTATAAGGGGTATTCTGCCGATAAGGCAGCTTTAAAAGCTGGAGATGTTATTATTTCTGTAAATAATCAATCATTAAAAAATATGGAAAGAGATCAGCTTTCTGTATTTTTAAAAGGAATTCCAAAGAGTGTTTTTTCTGTTGAAATTGAAAGACAAGGAAGTATTATAAAAAAAGAATTAACTAGAGACAAGGTCGTTGTAAAAGCTGTTCCGTTTTTTGATATGATTGATGAGGAAACAGGTTATCTTATTTTAACTCGTTTTAATGATAAGGCATCATCTGAAGTTAAAAAAGCATACAAATATCTCAAGACAAAGGGAATGAAAAAGTTAATTTTTGATTTGCGATCAAATCCCGGAGGTTCCTTATTAGAGTCCATAAATATTTCAAACTTCTTTCTGCCAAAAGGGAAAACAATTGTCTCTACCAAAGCGAAAGTAAAAAAATGGAGCAATACATACAAAAGTACAAATGATCCATTAGATATCGAAATTCCAATAGTTGTTTTGATTAACGGAAAATCTGCATCTGCGTCAGAAATTGTAAGTGGTTCCTTGCAAGATTACGATAGAGCAGTAATTATGGGAGAGCGTTCTTTTGGTAAAGGGTTGGTTCAACGATATAGAAAACTAACTTATGGCACGCAGTTAAAAGTAACTATTTCTAAATATTATACACCTAGCGGACGTTGTATTCAAGAATTAGATTACGCAAATAGAGATAAAAATGGAAAAGTTCCAAAATTTTCAGAGAGCGGAATCAACGAGTTTAAAACTTCAAACGGAAGATTAGTTTTTGATGGAGGAGGAGTTTCACCAGATGTGCAGATAGAAACATCAAAAATGACAGAAGCATCAAAAAAGTTAATCTCTACCCGAGCAATTTTTAACTTTGTAACAGATTATTTTTATAAAAACTCATCAATTAAGGATATTGAAAATTTTGAGTTTAAAGAATCAGATTTTAAACAATTCGTTAGTTACTTAAAGATCGATACTACTTTTAAAACAGATCAAGAATCATTATTTAAAATAGCCTATGTATCATCAAAACAAAAAGAGATAAGAAAAGAATATCTACAAATAAAGAATAAACTATTTAAAGATAAAATAGAAGAAGTTTCTAAAAATAAAGATATTTTAACTTCAATTATTGAGGATGAAATTTTAGAACGCTATTATTATAAAGAAGGTGTCTACAGAAGTAATTTAAAAAACGATACTGTAATTTTTGAGGCTGTTAAATTGCTGAAAAACGAATCAAAATATAAGGAGATTCTATCAGGAAAATAACTATCCTCAAATTATTATATTTACACATTAAAATACTAAATGTCAGAAACAAAAAAC
>CAXYCO010000033.1:0-45434 GCA_964275545.1 uncultured Polaribacter sp. | reverse complement strand
TTTCTTATACCACAAACGGAGGTTGCCCAAAAGTTTATACAGATACAGTAACTATAATTGACACTGCTTTTCCGGGAGTTTCTCAATACCAGAATATAAATAAAAAATATATTGAATATATTCCAGGTACCATGCCAATTATAATTTCTGCTCCTCATGGAGGAAGGTTACAACCTAGTGAACTACCAACAAGAGGTTGTGGAACTAATGAAATGGATGATAATACTGATGTACTAATTAAGGAGATTCAAAAAAAATGTTTTGATCAGTTTGGAGTGTATCCTTATATTATTGTTAACAGACTTCATAGAAAAAAATTAGACCCTAATAGAAATGAAAGTGTAGCAACTTGTAATAAACAAAAAACAAAAATTTATTTTGATGCTTTTCATAATTTTATAGATATAGCAAGTACAGACATTACCAGTAAATTTGGAAAAGGTCTATTTATAGATTTACATGGGCAAAGCCACTCAGTTCCCAGGATAGAAGCGGGTTATAATTTACCAAGCAGTTCTTATTATGAAAATTTAAATAATAGCAGTACGAATGCTACAGAATTATCAAGGGTAACTATTTTAAATTTAATAAATAATAATATACAAAATTTAACTTTCGAAGATTTAATTAGAGGGGCACAAAGTTTAGGTGGAATTATGCAAGTTACAGGAGGTCAAAGATATGCTAACCTTGGTCATGCAGGCTGTACTAGAACTGTTGGTTATAGAACAGTACCGAGTCATATATCTTCAGACATTGAAGAGGGTGGACTTTGTGATGATACAAACCCTGGTAATAATGCTTATTTTGCAGGAGATTATTACAGTAACATTCGACATGGTTCTGGAGATACAAATAGAGCAAATACAGTTGTTCAAGGAGGAGGAACTGTAAATGGAGGGGGTGGTACCATAGATGGTGTCATGACTGAAGTGAACAGAAGAGTTAGAGACTTAGGGAGTTTTTATTCATCTACTTATGGTGTTTCAGATCCAAAAAATGCTACCATACCCTACTTTTCAAGAGATTATGCAAAAGTAATAGAAAAATTTATAGATGTACATTACAACGATTTTTCTAAATTCTCATATGCAGCAAGTACCTACTCTATCTATGGATTAGATGCAACGCCTACTATAGATGGTATTTCTGGCGGAACTTTTTCTAGTGCTTCGGGTTTGTCAATAAATACATCAACTGGTATCATTGATGTTTCTGAATCTACTCCAGGCACTTACACAGTTACTTATACAGCACCTAATGTTGGTAGTTATTATAAAAAAGAAGTTCAAATTACGATAAACAATACTGCAGTTACCAATGAGTTTACAGCAAATTCAGGAGACTGGTCTGTTGATAGTAATTGGAGTTTAGCAAGAACTCCTATAACAAACGACTTAATTAGTATTCCTACTGGTAAAACGGTTACCATAAAATCTACGGGAATTTCTGCAGCTAATGTTTCTGTTGCGGGAAAGTTAAGAATTAATCCAGGAAAAAGTTTAACCGTAACAGGTAATTTAACAACAACAGGAAGCTTTATAATAAAGTCAAATGCAACAAGTAGTGGCTCTTTAATTGTTATGGGAACATCAACTGGTAATCTAACTTATAAACGCTATATCAAAAATAGTACAGCATGGTTTATGGTTTCTAGTCCGGTAAAAAATCAAGATATAGATACATTTGCTAATGGTCATCCGTTGGTCGAGGGTTCAGGCAGTAATAGAGGTTTAGGGTCTTATAACAATAGTTCCCCTGCTTGGGAGTATTACCAAGATGGAACCTCAAATTCTGGTAATTTTGAATTGGCTAAAGGACATGCTTTGCGTTTTACAGAAGCTAAAAATGCAGAATTTACAGGAAGTTTAGAAACGGATAATCTTTCCAAATCAGTTTCTTTGGGAGCAAATGGTTGGAACTTATTGGGGAATCCATATCCCTCATTTATTAGTGCAAATGGAGCTGCCCAATCTACCAATAACCTTATCGATATTAATTCTAACCTATTGCAATCTGGATTTAAAGCTATTTATTTTTGGGATTCAAATGAATACAAGCCATTTAATAATGCTTCAAGTGCAAAGTTTGTTGCTCCAGGGCAAGGATATTTTGTACGTGTTAATGCGTCTTCTTCTGAAGGAAATGCAAATACATATATGAAGATTAATGAAAACATGCAAAGCCATCAAACGGGTGATTTGTTTTCTAGAAGTAATTCAGATAGATTTGAAATTAATCTTAAAATAATGGATGGTTCCATAGAAAAATATACAGAAATCAAATACATCAATGGAACTACTACAGGTTTGGACGAAGGATATGATGCTGGAATGTTTGATGGTGCAAACAACTCCTTCGCTGTATATACGCATCTAGTTTCTGATAGTGATGGTACAAATTACTCATTGCAAGCATTGCCAGATAGTAATTATGAGAACATGATTGTTCCTCTAGGAATTAATGCCTCTGCAAATACAGCAATCACATTTTCATTAGAGTCAATACATATTCCTTCTGGATTAAAAATATTTTTGGAGGATAAAGAAATGGAAACGATTACACGGTTAGATGAAACAGATTCATCTTATGTGGTAAATACGACTTCAGATATAAGTGGTGTTGGGCGTTTTTACATTCATACAGCGTCAGAAGTTTTAGCTATAGAAAAAGAAACAAGCTTGGGTAAAATCTCAATTTTTAAGACAGACAAACAACGTATTAGAATATTAGGTTTAGAAGCTGCGAAAACAACTTTAAAACTTTTTACAGTTCTTGGAAAAGAGATCATAAGAAAAGAATTTACAGCAAAAAATATTGAAGATGTATTACTTCCAAAGCTATCTAAAGGAGTTTACTTATTACAAATAAAGACAGCATCTGGTATGTTAAATAAAAAAATAATTTTTGAATAATCCCTACTATTTTAAAAATAAAACAAATGAAATCATCAGAAAAGAATAACAAAGTAGAAGAAATTACACGTAAAGAAGCCATAAAAAAAATAGGAAACTATGGGAAATATGCTGCCTTAACAGCTTTAGGAACTTATATGATTTTAAATCCACAAAAGGCACAAGCGTCTTCTGCCTTGCTGCTCCAGGATCAGGTGGGGGTTTTGATTCTTAAAACCTAACAACATCCAGAATTAGGAGAACAAGAAGTTGAAGCCTTGTAGCTCACCAATTTTTATTTTGGTTTTTTCTTGAGGAATTCCGCATTGATCTTTGGCCAAACAATTTGTGGCTTTTGCAACCAAAAGAAAATTTGTTCCATCAAAGTCTAAATCATATTTGCTAATGGTTTCACTTTGATATTCAACTTCAATTTCTAAATTATCAATTGTTAAAAGACGTTCAGACAGTTCAATAATTTTAACTAATTTCTCTGGGTGTAACCTATGGTTGTAATCATTTTCTTCCCAAAGTTGAAAATTTGCAACTTCTTCTTTTCTTACTGTTCCTCCACAATCTATAAAATGTTTACTCACTTTACCAACCTCAGTTACATGAAAATGACTTGGAACAAGCTCTCCGTTTGGTAATTGAAAGCCAATAGTTTTTAATTGACTTAAATGGTTTTTAATTTCTGATAACCTCATATATAATTTTTTAACAATAGTTTTTTTGCTGTAGAGACTTTGTTAGAAGCACTAAACCAATTTTCCTCTTAAATCTAAGAAATACAGCTTTTTAGTTTGATCAAAAAATGCAACTCTTGTTGGATTGTTAATTGTTTTTTACAAAAGTACGAATCGTAATCTGAATAAAAAATTAGGGACTTTTGTTTTCTTAGATTAGACCATTTTTAACGCTGCTCAAATATTATTAATTTATTCTTCTGGAGTTCACATAAAAATTAGTATCCACTTTAATTATCTCTGAATTTATAATTTGTGACTGCCAATTTTCTGTAGGCTTAAGTTGTTTTAATGTACCATCTATTAATATATTAACAGGCATGTTAAACCCATTAACTATGTTATTCCATCGATAAGTTAATTTTTTATTTTTTATTGTATATTCAAATACAGGGATTTTTATTGTGCGTAAATATTGATCGAAAACCTTTGTTAAATCGATGTTAGATTGTTGGTTGATGTACTTTTCAACTTCTTGAGAGGTTACTGTTTTATGGTAGAATTTTGTGTTTAATCCACGTAAAATTTTACGCCATTTTTCATCATTATCGATCAAGGTTCTAATGGTGTGTAACATATTAGCACCTTTGTAATACATATCTCCAGAACCAGAATTATTTACATGGTATTGTCCAATAATTGGAATATCGTTTTGAATACTTTTACGAGTTCCAATTACATATGCTGCCGATGCTTCTTTACCATAATAATAATCTAAAAAAAGATTTTCTGAATAGGCTGTAAAACTTTCATGAATCCACATATCTGCAGCATCTTTATAAGTAATATTATTCGCAAACCACTCATGTCCTGATTCATGAATTATTATAAAGTCGAACTTTAAACCCCAACCAGTTCCAGATAAATCTCTACCTAAATATCCATTCTGATACTTATTTCCATAAGTCACAGAGCTTTGATGCTCCATTCCTAAATACGGAACTTCTACTAGTTTGTATCCATCTTTGTAGAAAGGATATTTTCCAAACCAATGTTCAAAAGCTTTCATCATTTTTGGAGCATCTCTGAATTGTTTTTTTGCTTTCTCAAGATTGTCTCGTAATACATAATAATCCATGTCTAACTCACCATTTTCTCCATTGTATTTTTCAGAAAAATGAACATAATCACCTATGTTTACATTTACGCCGTAATTATTAATTGGGTTATTTACAAACCAATGATATGTTGTTGTTTCGTCATTGTGTTCTTCTATTTTGCGCAATCTTCCATTAGAAATATTCATCAAATCTTTAGGAACACGAACACTAATTGCCATACTATCTACTTCATCGTACATATGATCTTTATTTGGCCACCAAACACTAGCTCCCAGTCCTTGACAAGATGTTGCAATAAAATGCTTGCCGTTATGATCTCTTTTCCAAGAAAACCCTCCATCCCAAGGAGCACGTTTTGCAACTTTTGGATATCCTTCATAATAAATATCCAACGAATTAATTTCACCTATCTTTTGAGTGTCTTTCAAATGAATATAGTGTGCATTTCCCTCCGAAACTACATCTAATTCTTTTCCATTTTGAATGACTTTGGATATTTTTAAAGGATTTTGTAAATCAATTTGTAAGATTTTATAGGGCTTCAATACCCTATATTGTACCGTATTTTTTCCATTAATAAATTTATCATCAGGATTTACTGTAATATCTAGATGATAATAGGTTAGATCCCACCAGATTCTTTCTTTAGTTATAGAACCACGAAGAGAATCTTGTCGAGTAAATTTTTTACTGTGTTCAAACAACGGACTTTGTGAAAACTGACTAAAACTGATTAGAAAAAAGAAAAAGTAAAAGATTATTTTTTTATTCATAGTATAAAATTTCAAGTAACGAATAGCTAAAATATTATTTAGAAAACAGACTTTTTAAAGAACTATCTAGTGTCTTAAATTGAAATTTAAAACCACTTTCCTTTACTTTTTTTGATGAAACTCGACTACCATTTAGTAAAATATATGCTAACTCACCTAATGTCGTTTTTAAAACAATAGAAGGAGCATTCATGGGTAAAACAGATTTATTTAAAACCCTACCTAGTGTTTTTGTAAATGATTGATTGGTTTGATGTTCTGGAGCAACAGCATTAAAAACACCTGTAAAATTGTTGTTTTCAATAGCCTTTATGTATAAATTACATAGATCATTAATATGAATCCAAGGCATAAATTGGTTACCGCTTCCTAATACAGAAAGAAATAAAGGTGTATTCATTTTTTGCAATGCACCACCGTCTCTAGACAACACAATTCCTGTTCTAAAAATAGTTGTTGGAATATCTAATTCTTGAAATTGAAGCACAGATTTTTCCCATTTTACACAAATTTCAGAAATAAAATCATTTTCTGGATTGTCTTCTTCTTTAAAAATTTTATCTGAAGTAATGGCTCCGTAAAACCCAATACCAGAAGCAGATACAAATCTTTTAAGCGGTACTTGGTATTCTTTTATTTTTTTAATCAATAAATTAGTAGATTTTACTCTACTGTTAATTAATTCTTTTTTTCTCTCAATTGTCCATCGTTTGTCAGCAATCCCTGCTCCGGCTAAATGTATAATATGTGTCGTATTTTCGAATGCTTTTTCATCGATATACCCTTCATTTATATTCCAAAGAAATTCTTTTTTAGATTTTGGATTTCTAGTTAGAATACCAACTTCATAGTTTTTTTCTTGAAGTCTTTTTTGAAGTCGCTTTCCAATTAATCCTGTTCCGCCAGTAATCAGTATTTTTGCCATATTGTAAAGATAAAAAAAACCACAATGTAATATATTGTGGTTTTATTTAAAAGTTTCATAAAAAGGTTATTTAATTTCTTTCATGGCATTTGTGATTAATATTTTTAAGTGATTTTTGTGAGCTTTTGTAGCTAAATCTCCTTTTCCATTACTCACCCAAGTTTTAATGTTTTTTAAATTGTAAATCGCCATAGATTTAGAAGCAACAGAAAATCTATTGCTAGCTCTACCATAAATCATATTAATTAACCTTTTGGTGTATACAGCTTGTAAGTTTTGACGGAAAGAATTAATACTGGAATTAACATCTGGCTTAAACATCATATTGTTTAAGTCTGTCATATAAGAAGACAACTTGTATTCATTACCATATAGTTCTGAGTTAGAAAGTCTCTGTAAAGTGTTTGGGTGCATTATATGAGCCAAAACACTAGTTTGATAACTTAATACTTGTTCATGAATCTTTGGGTCTTCTGGACCTCCAAAGAAATTATAGCCTCTTCGTTGTCTTGCTAAATAATTATAAACATCATTAGGTGTGTCAAAAGCATTTGGAGAAAATATATATTTATTTAAAGTGCTCATTGCTCGTTTTTGATCAGCTAAGCTAACTGGTGTAAATGGTTGTTTCCCACCTTCTTGTCCAAAAGTAGCTCTGTCTACATACACTCCTCCAATAAATCTAGACACTACACCCCCTGCAATTCTAGATTGGTTATGAAGTGTATAATAAGCTCTTCTTAGGTCTTCATAAGTTTCACCTTTTTTAGTGAATTGAGTTTTTAAGTTTTTCATCATCGAGTTTACCAACTCAAACCTATTAACAGAATATGTAATTGGGTCATTAGATAAATCGCCAATCATAACCCTAGGGTCTATTGCCTTTCCAGGAGAACGCATGTCATCTGCATCATTACCAAAAATTAATTCTGGTTTTGTAGATTCATTTAATAAAGTATTCATTTCGGAATCATTTTTAAAATCTTGGTATCCAAATTGAACAGCCCAAACATCGTAAGGTCCAACAGCCATATCAGAGTATTGTCCTTGTTTACTTCTGTCGTTTGTAATATTTATACCTGCATAATCCATTACAGATCCAGTTAAAGCTTTTCCTTTAATAAAAGCTGCATCTGCTAATTGTTCAGGAGAAAATAATTGGCTTGCCTTCATATTATGATTTAAACCCAAAGTATGTCCAACTTCATGCATAATTAAAGCCTTCATCCCTTCTTTTTTAAGTGCGTCCATGTCTAAGTCAGAGGCACCACTTGCTTGCAGAACAGCAGAGCCCAACTGCATGTTTTCATGCATTACATGTCCCATAGAGCAAAACATCGTTTTTTGACTAGCATTAAATTTTGCAACCTCTAATTCTTCTAAAGTTTCTAACTTCATATTGGCAGAAGCACCGTTGTATAATTTGTCTTGGAATACTCTATTTGTAAAATGGACATATTCTAGCATAATGTCTGCACCTAAAATTTCACCAGTCCTGGGGTTTACAAAACTTGGTCCATAACCACCAAAAGGAGGATTTGGAGAAGATGTCCATCGTAAAACATTATAACGAACATCACCTGCATCCCAAGTTGCATCATCTGGTTGAACTTTCACAACCATTGCATTATTAAAACCAGCCTTTTCAAAAGCAACATTCCATGCTAAAACACCTTCTTTTATAGTTTCTCTCCATTCCATAGGAGTACTTTTTTCAATCCACCAAGTAATTGGAGTAACTGGGTCAGAAATATCAGCTTGTGGATTCTTCTTTATCAACTTCCATCTATGAATCATATCTCTATAATTTATAGTATTTGTCGAAGTCATATCATTTGTTTCTGTTAAAAAATAACCAACTCTAGCATCATCCATTCTTGGAGAATAATCTATATCAGGCATATTCATAAACGTATGAAAAACTTTTATTGATACATTTCTACCGTCAGTTACAGCTGCAGAACCCCCATTTAAAACAGACGGATTACTATATACATATTCGGTTTTTACATTGGTGTTCTCAGGATAATTTTTAATCTCGTTTATTTTTGATTTTGTTTTATCAAATCTTCCTAAACTAAATGCAAAAGGAGACTGACCGGGGAATCTTGGGCCTTTAATTCTTGTAAATGTTTCAGATAAAAATAATCCATTAGCATCTATTAGATATTCTCCTTTTTTGTCATCTGATGCTAAAATTTTTCCACTAGCCATAACTGCATCACTAATGTTTGCATTTGCAGATTTAGCAAGTGGACTTTTTTTTATCAAAGTAAAATGAAGTATTCGGTGCTAAAAACTCTAGTCGATTAAAATATTTAGTTACATGAAAAACAGAATTGCCCCTGAAGGAACCTCTAAATGCACCTGCCTCTGTTACACCATCTGCAATTTGAGAGAAATAAATAAAGTCTTTATTCAATTGTTCTTTTTTTACTAATAATTTTACACCACCAGTTATAGTATCTTGGTATATTGTAAATAAACCTTCAATTTTTTTACTGCTTTTAGTTAAAGCTTCAATCGTTTTGCCTTTCTTCTTTGGTGTTTTTTTTGGAGTAGCTGTTTTTTTAGTGTCTTTTTTCTTTTTCCAAAATTGTGCGTTTGTATCTTGAACACCAGTAAAATAAAGCGTTAGAAACAATGAGGATAATATTTTAAATCTTATAGAATAGCTTGTTTTCATATAAATAATTTGAATTTGTTTAATCTACAATGTAGTTTTTTGGAACCATTAAAATGTTAATATTTTTATAAAAACAGCATTTAATAAAGGACTCGGTTATTTTAAATAAAAGTGATTTTTTGTACTAAATCAGTATCAATATAAATAATACCAATATGTATTAAATTAATGTTAATCTGATTTAATGTATATAATAAAGCCGTATTTTTATACTGATGAAAAAAAACAATAGAAAAGGGTTTGTCTTTAAGACCTATGAAGCCAAAAATGTCTCTCCTTTTGAAAAATTATTTGAAATTTTTAAAGAGTTAATAACACATACTTCTGGCGATTTTGATGAGGCTATAGATTGGCTTCGTTCTTTGGATATAGAATATAAATTGACCGATGAGAATTATACGATTGATGATTTTATTGAAGATTTAAAAAAGAAAGGGTATATCAAAGAAGAAATTAAAAGTGATGGTACGGGCGGAACTAAAATTACTCCAAAAACTGAACGAGCAATTCGTCAGCAAGCATTAAACCATATTTTTGGTAAGATAAAACGAAGCGGTGCTGGTAATCATAAAAGTAAATCTCCTGGAATAGGTGATGAGCATACTGGTGATTTTAGAACTTATCAATTTGGAGATTCTTTAGACAAAGTTTCGGTTACAGAGAGTATTAGAAATGCACAGATTAATAACGGAATTGAAAACTTTAGTCTAACTGAAAACGATTTGGTTGTTGAAGAAACGATGCACAAAAGTCAAATGAGTACAATTTTGATGATCGATATTAGTCATTCTATGATTTTGTATGGTGAAGATAGAATTACACCTGCTAAAAAGGTAGCAATGGCTTTGGCAGAGTTAATTACAACGCGTTATCCGAAAGATACCCTAGATATTATTGTTTTTGGAAATGACGCATGGTCTATAAAAATTAAAGACTTACCTTATTTACAAGTTGGACCTTATCACACCAACACTGTTGCAGGTTTAAATCTTGCAATGGATTTACTTAGAAGAAAACGAAATACAAACAAACAAATTTTTATGATTACAGATGGCAAACCAAGCTGTTTGCGTTTGCCTGACGGACAATATTATAAAAACAGTAATGGTTTGGATAAGTATATTGTAGACAAATGCTACGGAATGGCTCAACAAGCTAGAAAAATGCACATTCCGATTACCACTTTTATGATAGCACAAGATCCCTATTTGATGCAATTTGTAAAAACTTTTACAAAAGCAAATCAAGGAAAAGCATTTTATACAGGTTTAAAAGGTTTGGGAGAAATGATTTTTGAAGATTACGAAACGAATAGAAAAAAGAGAATTAAAGGTTAAAATAAATCACGAAGTTGAGTAGTGAAAATATAAAGCCCGTTTTAGATAAAATATTATATGAATTTAAAGAGTATTAAAACTTTAGGAGAATTAAAAAAGTCAGGATATCAATCAAAATCTATTAAAGATGAGTTAAGAGAAAACTTAATCAGTAAGATGATGAGCAAAGAAACGGCTTTTAAAGGGGTTCATGGTTACGAAAACACTGTAATTCCAGAATTAGAAAGAGCTATTTTAAGTAGACACAACATTAATTTGTTAGGTTTACGGGGACAAGCAAAAACACGTTTAGCAAGATTAATGGTAAATTTGTTAGATGAATACATTCCTGTTGTAGAGGGTTCTGAAATTAATGATGACCCTTATCACCCGATTTCTAGATTTGCTATTGAAACGATCAAAGAAAAAGGAGATCAAACTTCTATTTATTGGTTGCACAGAGATGAACGTTTTGCAGAGAAACTAGCAACTCCAGATGTAACAGTGGCAGACATTATTGGCGATGTAGATCCTATAAAAGCAGCAAATTTAAAGCTTTCTTATGCAGATGATAGAGTTATTCATTATGGAATGATTCCTAGAGCAAACAGATGTATTTTTGTAATTAATGAATTACCAGATTTACAAGCTAGAATTCAAGTCGCTTTATTTAATATTTTACAAGAAGGTGATATTCAAATTAGAGGTTTTAAAATGCGCTTGCCTTTAGACATGCAATTTGTATTTACTGCAAATCCAGAAGATTATACAAATAGAGGAAGTATAGTTACACCTTTAAAAGATAGAATTGGTTCACAGATTTTAACACATTACCCAGAAGATATAGAAACTGCAAAAATAATTACAGCGCAAGAAACGAATAAAGTAAGCAACCAAAAGGAGTTTATCCAAGTTCCAGAATTAGCAAAAGACTTATTAGAACAAATTGTTTTTGAAGCTAGAGATAGTGAATATATAGATGGAAAGAGTGGAGTAAGTGCACGTTTAAGTATTTCAGCTTTTGAGAACTTAATAAGTACAGCAGAAAGAAGAGCATTACTTTCTGGTGTTGAAAAAACAATGATTCGTTTAAGTGATTTCGATGGAATTATTCCCGCTATCACAGGTAAAGTAGAGCTTGTCTATGAAGGAGAGCAAGAGGGTGCTCAGGCGATTGCAGAAAAACTAATTAGAAAAGCGATTAAAACATTATTTCCAACTTTTTTCCCTGAAATTAAAAAGTTAGAAAAACAAGATTCAGAGACTCCTTATGATGATATTATTTCGTGGTTTTTTAATGCGAATTCCGATTTTGAATTATTAGATGAATTTTCTGAAGAACAGTATAAAAACGAACTTGATAAAATTAAACCGTTGTCTATTTTTTTAAACGAATATCAACCCAACATGAATACAGAAGACATGTATTTTGTAAAAGAGTTTGTCCTTTGGGCATTGGTTGAATTTAATAAATTAAGTAAATTTAGATATGCAGAGGGAACACAGTTTAAAGATCCATATGGTAGTTTTATGAGTGGATTATAAACAAGTAAACATTAAAACCCTAAAATTTCAGGGTTTTAATGTTTTATAAAATTATTTTTAACAAGCTGTTTTTAATTTAAAACTAAGGTATAATCTATATTCTCAGGAGATAAAATAGTTTTTTTATGACTCGTCTTAATATCTAAAAGTGTTTTTAATTCATCTATCTCGTACACATCAAAAAATAAGATAAGACTTTGATGAAAAGTTGGTACAGGAATTTTTCTTTTTTGAGTTGTGGACGAATAGTAATCTAACCAATATTCTAAATCTATTCTTTAAATTCTAAAAGTTGACTTTTGTCTAACTGAAAAGTTATATTGTTAAATATTAGACTGTAATTTTTACAGCCTTTGCAGACTGAAAGTTCTCCATTTTGTACCCTCGATATAATTTTATTTTTTTCACACATAGTTATATTTTAATAGCAGTCTGACTTTATTTGTTTATTATCCCTTAAGGTTTGAATACTAGAATTTAATTGTTGTGAAGCAATCTTATCAATTACCTTTTCTACTCCTGATAGCATACTAAGAGAACCACAAATCATTATAACTCCATCTTCTCTTAAAACATTAGAAATTAATTTTGTTTGACTTTCTAATAGATCTTGAACATATATTTTTTGTTCTTGCGAATAGGCTACATTTAATGAAGTAAGTGTTTTGTTTTCTAATGCAGCAATAATATATTTATTATAAATATCTAAAGATTTTTTTGTTTTTCCTCCCCAGAATAAGTGAACTTTAACCTTTTTATTTTCCTGAATCATTCCTAAAAAAGGAGCAATTCCAGTCCCATTTGCAATTAGAATTACTTCATTTACCTTTTTTGGGAAATGAAAATTTTTATTTTGTTGAATAACCCCACTTATATTCTCACTTTTATTAAGATTATATAGATAATTTGAACATATTCCAAATTCGTGTTTTTTTACACTTAACAATAATTTATTATCAATCCTAGCAATTGAATAATATCGTTTGCTAGTTTCTTCTTCAGGGATAATAGATAACAAATCTCCAGAGGTAAATTTTATTTTCTTTTGTGGTTTTAATGTAACTAAAAAAGTAGTATCAATATTTATTTTAGATGAGTCAATAATCTTAAATTTTTTATTTTCATGTGCTTCTAAAATATCATTTTCATTAATTTCTAAAGCAAGATCATTTAAAATACTCCATTGGGCTGTCCAATTTTTAAAAGATTTTAAGTTTTGATCATCAATTTTGAACAATGGCATTTCAGAGGTAAAATTTGTTGAGACTTGCAATGAATCGTCTACTAATACTGCAAATTTGCAAAACTCTGGATACTGCATTGAGCCAAAACCTAAAACAGCATATTTTAAATTGTTCTTTTGTTGGATAGATTTGAATAATTTTAAAAATTTATGAGCATTTATTGGAGCTTCACCATCACCATACGTAGCCGTGAAAACGATTATATTTTTCGCATTTTCATAAGTGTCATAGTCATTCATTTCAGAAACTAAAACTTTCTTATTTACTTTTATAAGTGCATTTTTAAACGCAATAGCAAAACGAATTGTGCTTCCAGTTTCAGAACCAACTAAAATTATAATTTCAGCATTATCTTTTGTTGTTTCATTTATTATTTTTGTAGTTTTTTTCTTCCGCTTCAATGTCATTGAGAATCCAGAAAAAACGAAAAATAAAATAACTAAACACGACAGAAATAATATTAATGACCATATTATTGAACCTTTTCCTGTGTGAAAAATTAGACTATAGTAAGAACCTAAAGTAACTAAGTCTTGTTTTTTTTTCTTTATTATTTGTCCGTTAAATTGATGAATTGAAAATTCGTTATTGAGCGTTTTTACTTGAAAATAATCTTCTTCATCTTTAGAAAAAGGAAATTCAATGTTTTGAATTTCATTTAATTTTTTAGATTTAAAAAAATCGAAATTAGTTACCTTTAAATTGGAAGCTACTTTATCGATTTCTAATTTTTCATACTTATGATTCTTTTTAGGTAATAATGAAAATTTATCTAGAGACAAATAAATACCAGACAAAGTGATAATGATTATTGGGATTAAGAAATATCGGCCATAAAAAATATGGTAATATTGGTTAAAATCTTCTTTAACAATGTTCGTAAATATTTTAGAAAAACCACCTTGTCTTCTTGCTATTAAAATAGTACCAGTTATTGAAATTAATAAAAGTAATAGTGATACAGCAGCTATTATAAACCTTCCAGTAGTTTTTAAAAATAAAGATCGATGTAGATTTGTTGCAAATTCGAAAAGGGCCGATTTCTTTATTATTCCGCCAATATTTTCTCCTGTTTTTGGGTTAATGTAAAAAGTTTTATTTTCTCCTTCCTTGTTAATTATAGATGCAGAAACAAAATCATTTTCATCTATTTCTATTGTAATAACCTCATCATACTTTTCTTGTAAAACTCCTATAGTCTCGGATATAGAAATAGTGTTTAAATTCTCTGAAGCGTAGGGCTTTATTTTGTTTGAAATAGGTTCAAATGCCAATATGACTCCAGTGAGAGAGGCAATTACAATAAATAAAGCAGAAGATATTGCTAGTGTTAAATGGCTATATCTCCATATAGAAATTGTCATTTAATTCTTTATTGTGGCATCATTCTTATGTAGCGAATAAAACCTTTCCCTTCAATTTTAGTTTTTATATTTTCTAAATTTAAATCAAATTCAACATCATCTTTGTGATATTCTTGATCTTCAACTGCAGTTTCAAAACGAAGTTTATATCCTTTATTTAATTTATCGTCAGGAATCCTAATAACACTAATTTTTCTTTCGCCACCACTAATGGTTTCTCCAGTTATTGCGTCAATATCTGCTCGTTTTTTTCCTTGAAAATCCCACCATTCAGTAATGTCAAAATACCATTCATCATCATCTCCTTGAACATAAAGAGTTTCCTCGTATTTTCCTTCAGGATCCAGTAATGAAATTACAATATATGCACCTTCACCTGTGTAATTTTTCATTTGAATCATACATTTATAATTAGATTTTGTAGCATATTCTTTAAAGCTAAATAAAGAAAAAGTTACTAAAAGAATTACCAGTGATTGATATGTAAGTTTTTTAATATTCATTTTTATATTATTTTAAAAAGCTAATATTGGTGTTGCTTTTTTGGAGTAATTCGTTCTCTGACGCTAAATCAAAAACAGTTTCATTAAAATTTGTTTTCACATTTTTATCTGCACCAATACTCAATAAGTATTTAATTATCTTATCGTTTTTGGCTTTCATTACTGCAATTTGTAAAGCAGACAAGCCTGCATCATTTTTAATATTTAGATCAATATCAAAAGAGGATAGTCTTTTCAATAAAGGGATGTTGTTTTCCTCTGTAGCGATATGCAGTAGGGTATTTCCAGCATTTTGAATTTCATTTAGTATCAATCCATGTTTCTGTAATAGAGCTAATTTGTCCTCAAAAAGTTTCGGGTTTTGTGTTTTGTAATTATTTAGGATAGGATATGAAAGTGTATTTCCTTTTTTATCTCTTGTATTAATATCTGCACCATTTTCTATTAAAAACTGAACAACTTCTACTGAATTTTCACCTACAGCCATTCCTAATGCAGAATATCCATTTTTATTTTTTGTATTGATGTTTTTTACTTTTTTTGATAAAAATTTTACAATTTCTATATTATTGCTGTTTGCAGCGTTCATAAAGGGAGAGTTCCCTTCTTTATCTTGTAAATCTACTGTAACTCCTTTTGAAATAAAGTATTTATAAGTTGCTAAATTTTTATTTGAGTAGGCTATTGCATGCAGAGGATTTCTTCCTTTTTCGTCTATAACATTAGCACGTATTCCCTCTGCTTCTAAAAACTGATACGTTTCTAATTTATTCTTTTTTCTTCGCAAACCTTGACTTGCAAATATCATAGCATTCTTCCCTTTATAAATTCCTTTATTTAGCAATTTTTTTAAGAATTTAATATTTCCTCCTTTAGCTGCATATTCAAAAAAGCCATTACCATTATCATCTTTATCTTTTAAATTAGCTCCTTTAGAAATTAAATAGTTTGCAAGTCTTAGGTCTTTTAAATGAGGTGCTACTAATAATAAAGCATTAGCACCACTGTTATTTTTTTCTGTTTTTATATTTGCGTTCATACCAAATAAATAGTCATATAATTTTTGATTTGTCTGTCCTGTTGTAGCTGAAAAATTTAAAATCGAGTATCCGTGATTGTCAATAATTTCAGTCTTTGCTCCTTTAGAAACAAGATATCTCATCATTTCTAAATTATCCATATATGCTGCCCAAAAGATATATGTTCTGCCATCGTGTGTTAATTTATTAACATCATTTCCTTTTTTAGTAAGTAAATATTTAATGGTTTTATTATCTACTTTTTCTATCAGTGCATAGGAAGTGGCATCAAAAGCGCTATTTGTTAAGGCAGCTACATTATTGCCCTCTTCTATTTTTTCTTCAATAGTTTGAATACTTGGATTTGTTTTCCAAAAATCTCTATTATGAAAAATATTATTTTTTTGAGAAAAAATGATTTGACTTATTAGTAAAATAAAAATGAATAGATAATTTTTCATCTTGTTATTTTTTTACAAATGACTCAATAATAGCAGACATCTCCTCTTCTTCCATTTTTTTATCAACAAATAAATGCTTGTATAATTGTTTGTTTTCTACTTTGGCTTCAAGAGATAAGTCTTTATTTCTTCCGTAAATTTCTTCCCATTTATTTCTAACCATTTGCCACTTATCACCCTTAGAGATCCACCATTCTTTTGCAGCTTTACACCTGCTATCATCAACTTTTTTGTAACTGTTGTATCCTTTTTCTTTCGCAATAATTACATCTTTATTTCCTGCTTCACGAATAATTTTGCTGTTGTCTTGGTCATGTACCCATCCAAAGTCAGTGATTTCGTGCCTATTTCCTCTTAAAGTAATATTATAATCACTTCTTTTGGTATATTCTCTTCTTGGTAAAGGTGCTGAAGTTGTATTTTCCCAGTAACTTTTTCCATCTACATGAACCCAAGAGCCTGAACCTTCATAACGTGGACTGTCATCTACTTGATATACTTTTTGAGTCCATTGTTTCTTTACGTCTTTTTTATCTTTTATAGTAAACGTCCAATTGTTATCTCCATTAAACATATAAAAATCTGTATTTTGATATAGCCAATCTTGTCTCCAATGTTTTACAATCATTGGTTCAGCAGGATTGCCAACTTGCAAAATATGCTGAATAGAAATTTTATTTTTTTCATCTTCTACTAATCCTGCCCATTCTAAACCTTTACTTACTTTATTTTTGGATGGTTTGTAGTTTTCGTCTTTACTATAGTTAAAAGTTTCAGCAAAATTAAAAGTTACTTCAAAACAACCACACATTTTTTTAATAGCTTGTTTGTCTTTTGCTCTTTTACTTTGTG
The DNA here is from genome assembly GCA_964275545.1 of uncultured Polaribacter sp. Taxonomy (GTDB): domain Bacteria; phylum Bacteroidota; class Bacteroidia; order Flavobacteriales; family Flavobacteriaceae; genus Polaribacter. Next base: position 28,045 of record CAXYCO010000033.1, on the reverse strand, counting down.
CGTTTGTAGAGACAGATATTATAATCGTTAAAAATCCTAATATTATTTTTTTCATTGTACTTTTTTTATGGAAATTAATATTTTACAAAAATATAGATTTTTATTTAGATTTAATAAAGATAAGTACATATATTTGCAGAAAATTATTAAGAATGTTTCTAAATAGAGTTGTTATTCTCTTTTTTTTAGTTCTGACCTCTACTTTTTTTTCGCAACAAAGAGTTGTAGAAAAAGATTCTGTCAAAGTGAATACTTTAGATGAAATTGTTATTACTGCAACAAGAACTTTTAGGCAATTATCTTCTTTGCCAATGCCGGTGAGCATTATTTCTAAAAAGCAAATTCAAAATACAGGTTCTACAAGATTAAAGGATATTTTGTTAGAACAAACAGGAATTAATTTTGTTACTGACAGAAGTCGGTTTACAGGAGTTCAGCTTCAAGGTATGTCTGCAGAGTACACTATGATTTTGATTGATGGTGTTCCTTTAATAGGAAGAAGTTCAGGAAACTTAGATTTAAATAGAATTACAGTAAACAACATTAAACAAATTGAAATCGTAAAAGGACCTTCTTCTTCTTTGTATGGCTCTGAAGCTTTGGGAGGTGTTATAAATATTATCACTGAAAAGCCGAAACAAAATACTGCAAAAGCCGATTTAAGTTATTTCACTAGAGTAGGAGCTAGAGATGAATTGGATTTGAATGGAAATTTTGTTTACAGAAAAACAAAATTAGGCCTTGTTGTGGGATTTAATTCAAATTCTGGTGGTGCTTTTGATTTTTCACCAAAAACTCTGGGTAATACAAGTGAAGCTTATCAGAGTTATTCTACGAACCTCCAATTAACCTATAAATTTTCTGATAAAATTCGTCTTTTAACTTCTCAAAGATATTTTTATGAATCTCAAAATATAGTAAACATTCAACGAGATTGGAATTCTAATTTTGAGTTGAACCATTTGATTAGTGAAAATTTAAGTTTAGATTATACCTTTTATGCAACCCGTTTTAAGACAGAAAGTCAGTTTGATGGAAGTCAATCTTTGTTTAATCAGACTTTATTTAGGCCAGAAATTAGAGCAACCCTAAACTTGATAAATAGTAGTTTAAATGCCGGAGTAGGAATGAATTTTGATGCATTAGACAGGACTTTTTTTGATAAAAAAGAAACCTTTAATTCAAAATATTTATTTATTCAATATGATTTTAACCCTATAAAGAATATGAATGCTGTTGTTGGGGCAAGATTTGATAGTCATAATAAATATAAATCTGCATTTAGTCCTAAAATATCTACAATTTACACAATTAAAGATGTACTGAAGGTAAAGGCTTCGGTAGGTTTTGGTTTTAAAGCTCCTGATTTTAGACAATTGTTTTTTAATTTTATAAATAATACTGGTGGATATATTGTTTTAGGGACAAGAACTCTGCATGAATTGTATGGCAATGAACCTAATGTTGTTAATCTAGACAAAGATTTAAAACCAGAGTCATCAGTTGGCTATAATTTAGGTTTTGAATTTGAGCCAATAGATGATTTAAAAATTAATATAAATCTCTTCAGAAATAATATTAAAGATTTAATAAACACTGCTAGTTTACAAAAACCGAATAACACTTCGTCAGGAACTCCTATTTTACCTGGTTTAGGTATAGGAACTTCGGTATTCTACTATGAAAATAGAGATCAAGTTTTAACTCAAGGAATAGAGTTTGATTTTCAATACAAAATTTTAGATAATTTAAAATTTAGTGGAGGTTATCAATTTCTTCAGACTGAAGACCAAGAAGAAATTAATAAAATAGAATCAGGGTCTGTATTTTTTAGGAAAACCCCATCGTCTTCTTCAGAAATACTATCAAAATCTGATTATTTTGGTTTGCCAAATAGATCAAAACACACAGCAAATGCAAAGTTTTTTTACACGAATTATAAGTATGATTTTTCATCTAACATAAGGTTAATTTATAGAAGTAAGTATGCTCTTTTTGATACAAATGACAGTCAGAATATTATTGACAAATATGACGACTTTGTTAAGGGGAATTTACAGGTAAACATCGCTTTTAATAAAATGTTACTAGGCATGGTTGATTTACAAGTGGGTATAGACAATCTGTTTGACGAAAAAGGATTAAATAATCAAAGTCTTTTTCCTAATAATGACAGCGTTTTATTGTTGGGTAGAACTTTTTATGGAAGATTAAGATTCAATTTTTAAAATAAATATAAATAAATTAAATATTAAACAATGAATAGGTTAAAATTAGTACTAGTTATCGCTTTTTTAAGTGTTATTATGGTTTCTTGTGATGATGACAAAGTAGTCGCAGAACCAGTTATTGCTACAACAGTAGAAAATTTATATGCTCCTGTTGAATCAGATAGAACCGTTAATCCACCAGTTGAATCTGGAGAATTTACTAAATTTAGTTTTAAAACCGGCTCTATAGTTACAGGAGACAATTGGGACATTGCCTTTAGAGCAACAAAAATTTTAATAAATGGAGGTTCTTTAATAGGGTTAACAGATGAGCCAGTTAGAACGGCTGACGCTTCATTAGCTTTTTTAAGTGATACATTTAATTCGGTAAATGTAGCCCCTGATGATTCTGATTTCTCTCAAGATTCAAATGGTTCATATGCACTACCAATTGGTAGTGGTAACGGATGGTATACATATAGTAGACAAACAAATCTAATTAGTGCAATTGCTGGTAAGGTAATTGTTATAAAAACGGTAGACGGTAATTATGCTAAAATGGAAATCTTAAGTTATTATAAGGATACAGATTCTTCAAATCCTGATAATGCAAGATACTATACTTTCAATTATCTCTATAATCCTAATAATGGAGAAAATACTTTAGAGTAGAGTAATTTGTGTTTATCCCCCCCCCATATAGGTTGTATTACCTAATGCTTATCGATTTTTTTTTTTTTCGTAAGCATACCTCATTTATTTGAGTTGAGTTTGTTAATTTTGAAAAGCTGTTTAGATGAAAATTTAAACGGCTTTTCTATTAGATTTAGACTTTAGTTCATGTGATAGCATAAATCTAAATAAAACTATTTATTCCAAATTTTATTAGGAAAAGTAACAACGCTTTCGTGCCCATTTTCTCCCACTGCCGACACCCCAAAAAAGAAATTATCAATAACAATACCTTCGAGAGTAGATTGGGTAGTTTCGATATATTTTGAGTGGTCCCAAGTAGGTGAGGTGGTATCTCTCCAGTAAATTTTATACCCTTTGGCGCCCTCAACCTTGTTCCATTTTAACTTTACGGATGCCTCTACAATTCCACCTATTGCTACTTCTTTAGGTGCTTCAGGTGCCCAAGCTAAACCTGCCAAGTTAATCGCATTTACAGCAGTTAGTTTTTTTGCATATGGAAAGTTTACATGCTCAAAAGTATCCCCATATTCAACACCATTTTCAGTCCTTATGTCCTGGTGTTGCTGTGTGTAATTTTCGTGGGCTTCCATAATTCGTATACCAGCAAAGCCCACATCATTAAAAGGTCTGTGGTGTCCGCCACGTCCAAATCTATCTAACCTATAAATCATCATCGGATTCATTTCGGGCATATAGGTTTTTACATTTTTGTGAATATATCGGGCCAATTGACGCGAAATCCCATCCACTTCACCACCATAAAAACGACGCATGCTTCTTTGCCCTTCAGTTTCATTTGCAGGCACCGGCTCACTAAAAATTCTGAAGGTACGATTGTCGATTACTCCATCTACTCCTGTAATATTTCCAATCATATCATTGTTTAGAACCCCTATAATTTTCCAGTCCTTTTTTTGAGCATATGCTGCTAATCCCTTTCCACCAAAAAGACCTTGTTCTTCTCCAGATAACCCAACATAAATAATACTATTCTCAAATGAATAGGAACTTAAAACTCTGGCAGCCTCAAGAGCACCCGCCATTCCTGTGGCATTATCATTAGCTCCTGGAGAATCGTCAGTATAATTGTTAGGGTTGGAAACGCGAGAATCAATATCACCACTCATGATTATGAAGTTATTAGGGTTTTTTGTTCCTCTTTGAATTGCAACAACGTTTACTACCCAAACATCTTTTACAATTCTTTGGTTCGTCCCTTTTTTTACGAAATCTTTTTGATAAAAAACCTCTAAGCAGTTATTGCAGTCAGCAGAAATTTTGTCAAATTCAGCTTTAATCCAACGCCTTGCAGCACCAATACCTCTTTTGTTAGAAATGGTATCGCTTAAGGTATGACGTGTTCCAAAATCTGCTAATTTTTTCACATCTGCTTTAATTCTTTCCTCAGAAACAGCCGTTATAATATTATATATCTTTTGGTCTGTTTGTGCTGTAACTGAAATAGCTATTAATACTAGTAAAAGTGTAATTTTTTTCATTTTTTTAGTCTTTAAAATACCAGAAAGGAATGGTAATGTCAGTTCGTTGAATGGTGTCCTTTTTACTTTTTGTTAATCTTTTTAGCCTGAGTAGATGGTTTCCTTCGCTAAGGTTTTTAATATTGATGTAAGTTTCAAAGCCATATTTTTTTCGTTTGTCTGTAGTAACAAAAAAGTTACTATCAAATTGAATAGAATCGATGAATACCTGATGAGTTGTGTTAAAAATTTCCAAGTATTTTCTTGTTAAACTATCTCTTCTTTTCTTATTCGTTGTAGAATAGATAGGTATAATATTAGCTTTATAACCTCTTTTGTCATTTTTGGGTTTTAAACTTGGATGATATTGGTATATTTTATTTTCCACATCTTCATCGAAAACCCTGAAGAGTTTTATATATGGCGCTCTAATTACTTTAGATTGTATGGTTGCTACTTCTGCAAAATCATCCTCTTCAATTAACAAATTCTCGTAGTTTCGAACGTCTATGTATCTGTTTGGTAACTTGTATACATCGGTTAAATAATTTGTTTTATTGTTTTTAGAGGATACAAGGATTGACATGACAATATAAAAAGGGACTAAAAAAAAACTGAGCCTTCTGGTAAATTTATGATCTAAAAAATTATAGACCAAAGGTCTGTATAAAAAGGTTAGGGTGATATAGCTAAAAACCCAATAAAATGGGAAATATATTTTAGAAAGTGTTTTCTTCTTTTTTAAATATCCTTGTGTGATAAAGTCAATGAAAACAAGGAGAGTTCCGATGAAAATAAACAGCAGAAGAATAACCCCAACAATCATTCTTAACGTCTCAGGTAAATTATTATTTACAATAATTAATTCGATAACTCCAGATATCAAAAGTACGATGAGTGTAATTGAAATCACATAGAAAATCAGTAAAAATGAAATTGCAAATAATATACTGGAATAGTTTTCTAAAGTTGCTATGTATTTATCGAAAGAGATAATTTTTTTCTTTAAGAAGTTGGTAAATTTTTTCTGGTAATTCAATTTCTCAAAATCGATATCTCCTGAAACATATCGTAAACCCAATGCTCCAATCCACAATCCTCTTAAAATTACATGAATTAATAAATTAAAAATGAGAATGGAACAAGCTGTAAATGCAATAAATATTAGTATCCAGTAAAAATTTTCATCATCATTTTGAGCAAATGCCATAGCCGTTCTAATATGCGGTATAGCAGTTGTTAGTCCAAAAATAGCAAAACCAGATATGAGTAGTTCTAGTTGCCAACTTTCTTGTTGAAGTTTATCTAATAAATCTTTAAACTTACTGTCTTTGTAATTATTGCTCATTTAAAAACTTTGTTTAAAGATACTAACTTTTAGAAAACAAAAAACCACTTTATTAAAAAATAAAGTGGATCGTTTTAACTTTTAAAAATTATTATTCGTTGTCTAATTTTCTTGTTAGGTTAAAGCCAGCGAATAAACCGACACCCCCCATTAAGAAAATCATGGCTGGATAAATAGCATCACTATCCAAACCAGTATAAGTCTCTAATACTAAACTTAAGAAAACTCCAGTCCCTATACCCATGGATAACAGAGATAAATTCAAAATCAATACTTTCCAAAAGGGAGCTGCGTTTTTTGGTCTGTTTTTAACAAAAATACTGGCATCAGCTCCTTTTTCTATCAAAGCCATGCGCTCTTTGTTTCTTGTTGAAAAGTATAAAAAAGCGATTCCAAAAATAGTTCCAAAAACGATTATTAATACTGCTATTTCTTCCATAATTTGTTCTTTTATTTGTTTATAATTGTATTTGAAGCTTTGACGATTCTATTGAAGTTAAGGTTACAAAAAAACAAAAAAAATATTTTCACACAAAAGTGTAACCTATACATACAAGAGAGCGTCAAAGATAAAAATGACCAACAACAACGACCAACTATATATTGCTAAAGTCATCAATGGAGATACAAATTCGTTTGCCTATCTTGTAGATAGTTATAAAGATATGGTCTATTCTTTGGCGTATAAAATGACAAAAAACAAAGAAGAGTCAGAAGAGGTTAGTCAAGACACATTTATTAAAGCTTATAAGAATTTAAACAAATTTAAGGGAGAATCTAAATTTTCTACATGGTTGTATAGAATTGCATATCATACTAGTTTAGATCAGATAAAAAAGAACAAGAATAACAATGCTACATTTGAAATACATGAAGTTACCTTGAATCAAATACAATCTGCCGATGACATTTTACAAGGAATAGAAAGAAAAGAACGTGCTAAAATAATGGACGAATGTTTATTGAGATTGCCAGAAGAAGAACGATCTATACTCTGGATGTTTTATTATGATGCGTTAAGTTTGAAAGAAATAGTTGAAGTAACGTCATTGTCTGAAGCCAATGTAAAAGTAAAACTACATCGAGCAAGAAAGCGGTTGCTAACTATTGTAGAAGAAAATGTAGCACCAGAAATTATAAGTTATCATGGAAGAAAATAAACACAGTAAAGAATTAGATGCTTTTGCAAAAAAGTATGTAAAAGAAATTCCTCAAGAAAAATTAACGATAGATTTTACATCCTCAATAATGAAATCTATCGTTGTAGAAAGTACGAAGAGTGTTTTTAAAGCCACTCCATTAATTTCACAAAAAGGTTGGTTTATAATTGTGTTAGGTATTGTAGCTTCTTTTTTGATTTCTATTAAAGAATCTAATAAAGTCCTACTGAATCTGCCGAAAGTAGATTTTTCTTTCTTTGATAAAATTCAACTTCCTAATGTATTTGAATCACTGGTAATTTCAAATACCCTTCTCTATGCAGTATGTTTCTTTGGAATGATGTTTTTTGTACAAATCATCTTTTTGAAGAGTCATTTTAACAAACAGTTAGAATAAGCTCCAAAAATATCGCAGTAGCGGTTTTATTATTTTTCAGTGTATAGTTCTTCCTTATTTTGAGCGCAATATTAAGGAAATTCTTCTGCTACCAAAGCAATTTTGGTTCCGTCAGAATTCACAGCAATCCTCGAAATATTCATACTATTTTCATCAATAAAACTGAAAAACAATTTTGGTAAAGAATCTTTTTTTGGATTGAATTTAAGAATTTCCTTTCCGTTAGCAATTAATAGAGTTCCATTGGGTAGCCAAGTTATATCCTCCGATTTACCTACGGGAGTAATAGTTTTTATTTCTTTTGTTTTTGGGTTTAAAGATTTTACCAACCAATTGTCTGTAGTTTCTTTGCTAATAAAACTTACTAAATTGGAATTAGGAATTTTGTGAACAGAGCGTCCAACATTTTTAGCAACAGCACTATTAATTTTATTTTTTAAGTTAAAAATAAATAATTCTAAAGCATCGTTTACAATAGTCACTGCAATAAGGGTGTCCTTATTATACCATGCTGGATAAGCAATTTTAAAATCTTTAATAAGTTCTTTGTCTTTTCCTGTCTTAATATTGTAAGAGTAAAAACGCTGTAGGCCACTATTGTCCAATCGAACAGCAGAAATATTTTTTGAATTAGGGATCTTTTGTGGAGAATATTCTCCACCTTTAGGAGAATTCGAAATAAATCGTTTCGTATTGTCTTTTAAGTTGTACAACAAGATATCTGTTTGTCCATTTCTAGTGGATGAAAAAATTATTTTATCATTATCATAAAAAAAAGGCTGACTATCATACCCCGTGTTATTAGAAATGTTTTTCTTATGTATTAATTGATACCCATTTCCTTCTTTAAGGAGATCAAAAACAAAAACTTCGGTATTGCTTTGTGCAATAAAAGTAGCAGGGATATACAATAACAGTAGGAGTAATTTTTTCATTTGAGATTGATTTTCTGTAACATGGTAATAGGAACAGATTATTCAGCGACACTATCAATTAAAATAGAAATTAAATCAATAGCTGCTTGTGCAATTTTAGTTCCAGGGCCAAAAACTCCTACAGCACCAGCATCAAACAAAAATTGATAATCTTGAGCAGGTATTACACCACCAACAATAACCATAATATCTTCTCGGCCATATTTTTTTAACTCTGCAATTACTTGTGGAACTAATGTTTTATGACCTGCTGCTAAAGAAGAGATTCCTAAGATATGTACATCATTTTCTACAGCTTGTTTTGTTGCTTCTTGGGGTGTTTGAAACAAAGGACCAATATCAACATCAAAGCCTAAGTCTGCATAACCGGTTGCTACCACTTTTGCACCTCTGTCATGACCATCCTGCCCAAGTTTAGCGATCATAATTCGAGGTCTTCTTCCTTCCAATTCAGCAAAGGTATCTGCTAATTCAGAGGCTCTCTTAAAGAGTTTGTCACTTTTTATTTCTTTACTATACACGCCAGAAATGGTTTTATGCACGGCTTTATGTCTTCCAAAAACTTCCTCTAATGCATCAGAAATTTCACCTAAGGTCGCTCTGTTTTTTGCTGCTTTAACAGCTAAATCTAATAAATTTTCTTTTCCTGACTTTGCCGCACTTGTCAAAGCTACTAAAGATTTTTTAACTTCTAGAGAATTCCTTGTGAGCTTTTAAAGTATTTAATCTATCAATTTGTGATTTACGAACAGCTTCATTATCAACTTCTAAAATATGTAAAGGGTCTTCTTCTAATAGTTGATATTTATTAACACCTACAATTACGTCTTTTCCACTATCAATCTTTGCTTGTTTAATTGCAGCAGCTTCTTCAATTCTCATTTTTGGAATTCCCTTTTCAATGGCTTTTGTCATTCCTCCTAAATCTTCCACTTCGACCATTAGTTCCCATGCTTTATTAGCAATATCTTCAGTTAATTTTTCAACATGATAACTACCGGCCCAAGGATCTACCGTTTTTGTAATATGAGTTTCTTCTTGTAGATAAATTTGTGTATTTCTTGCTATTCTTGCAGAAAAATCTGTAGGTAATGCAATAGCTTCATCTAACGCATTCGTATGTAAACTTTGTGTTCCACCAAATGCGGCAGCCATTGCCTCTATTGTTGTTCTTGCAACATTATTAAATGGGTCTTGTTCTGTTAAACTCCAACCACTAGTTTGACAGTGAGTTCTTAGGGCTAACGATTTTTGGTTCTTTGGATGAAACTTTTTTACAACTTTTGCCCATAACATTCTTGCTGCTCTTAATTTTGCAATTTCCGTAAAATGATCCATCCCTATTGCCCAAAAAAAAGATAATCTTGGTGCAAAAGAATCGATATCCATGCCTGCTTCAATACCTTTTTTAATGTATTCTAGACCATCTGCTAGTGTATAAGCCAATTCAATTTCTGCTGTAGCTCCTGCTTCTTGCATATGATATCCAGAGATAGATATTGAATTGTATTTTGGCATTTTATTACTTGTATACTTAAATATATCAGCAATAATTTTCATGGATGGAGAAGGAGGGTAGATATAGGTGTTTCTAACCATAAACTCCTTTAAAATATCATTTTGGATAGTTCCTGATAATTGTTCTGGAGAAACTCCTTGTTCTTCTGCTGCAACTATATAAAAGGCTAAAACGGGTAAAACAGCACCATTCATTGTCATTGAAACTGACATTTTATCTAAAGGGATTTGATCAAACAAAATCTTCATATCTTCAACTGAATCTATTGCGACTCCAGCTTTACCAACATCACCTTGAACGCGCTCATGATCAGAATCATACCCTCTATGTGTTGCTAAATCAAATGCGACAGACAGCCCTTTTTGACCTGCTTCTAAGTTTCTTCTGTAAAAAGCATTACTTTCTTCAGCTGTTGAAAAACCAGCATATTGTCTAATTGTCCATGGCCTTCTTACGTACATTGTAGAATAAGGCCCGCGAAGATTTGGTGCTATTCCAGCAATAAAATCTTCATGTGAAAAATGAAATTGTTTTTCTTGAGCTGTATCCTCAAATTTTATATGTTGAACATTTTTTCTAGACATCGATATCTTCTATTACCAATTTTATTATTTGAATCTCATTTTTTTCACGAAGAGATTTTTATTTAATTTACTGTTAAAATTATTGAGTTGATTAAGTTTATCTTCGTATGTATTTTTACTAAGTTTAATTAAAAGCTTTTTCACTTTCTAACCTTTCTTTTTCAAAGGATTCTGAAAGTCTTTTTCTAATTATAGGTGTAATTAATGTTTTTATATTTCTTTGTTTTACAAAAGGATACAATTCTAAATTATCCTTCATTTTGTCATTTCTATTAGGTTGAGAATTTGTACCTAAAAGTTTTATTTTATCATTATTAAAATCGACAACTTCCTTAAGTGCAGTGTCATTAATTTTTCTTTGGATTATACCTTCTTTTAATTGTTTTATAAAACCACCACCCTTTTCTATTTGTTTAAAAATAGCCAATGAATGTTCCGCTAACTGAGTTGTTAAAGATTCTACATAATATGCTCCATCAGCAAAATTTTGAGCTTCTTTTAAGTAGCTTTCTTGTTGAAGTATTAACAATTGATTTCTTGCAATTCGTTCTCCAAATTCATTGGATTTATGATAAATGGCATCATAAGGAATCGTAGAAATAGTATTCGCTCCTCCTAGAATACCACTCATAGACTCTGATGTTGTGCGTAACATATTTACATTATAATCATATAATGTTTTGTTGCGAAGAGTAGATTGGACAAAAATGTGAGCTTCGGAATTATCTGCTTCATATTCTTTTGTAAGTGTTTTCCATAAGAGTCTAAAAGCTCTTAATTTAGCAATTTCAAAGAAATAATTAGTACCAACAGAAAATGTAAAATGAATTTTTTCAATAACTTCTTTTCCAAAATAATTTAAGTATTCATGAGCATGTGCTAAAGAATATGCCAACTGTTGAGTACAATTAGCTCCGGCGTTTTGATATAAATCTCCAGAAACTGAGATACAGTTATCTGAGGATTTTATTATATCCATTAATTTTTTATGATCTTCTTTTAAACTGATAAACCATTTTCCACTTTCGGCTAAATTACCAATAATATCAGTTTGAAAATAGGTGTTTTTTGAGTCTACGAAACTTGCAATCTCTATTTGAAACTCTTCATTTAAAAAATTGAATTTAAAATAAAGTATTGTTAACTTTATGTCTAAATTTTCAAGAAGAATCTTGTAATTAAAGGAAGAGTTTGCAACAAATTGAATAGAATTCACCCCTCTTTTAATGGCATCAATTGCTATAGAATTTGCAATTTTTTCATCATCAACAAATATTGTTTGACAAATATTAAATCCTTTTTCAGGCATTTCTAATTTATGATGGGTCCTATCCTCTTTTGTGTAAAAGGGTTTTACAACAATTCCTTCGTCAGTTTTCCAAAGTAAGGCATCATTATAATCGTCACCTTTAAGATCTACTTGAATTTTCTGTTTCCAAGCAGCTGGTGTTACTTCTTTAAATTCATCAAATAGAAAACTGTTCATTACTTTTTTATGGTGTCAAATTCTATAATATAAATATCTTCATTTTCTTTTTTCATTAAATACTTTTCTCTAGCAAATCGTTCAAGTTGCAATGAATCTTGTAATTTTTTTATAGTTGCCTCGTCTTCAGAAATTTTAGATTCGTAAAATGTAATTGTGTTTTCTAAATTATTAATTTCTTTGGTAAACTTTCTATGGACAAAGTAAGAATTTTCGTCAAAAAAGAGCATCCAAATTAAAAATGGAATTAAAATTAAAACAAATGTATTTGTAATAAATTTAAATATTTGGTTATTTTTCATCTTTATAAAAAATAGTCTTTACAAACGTTCGTTTATCACACTTCTTACAATATCAACCGCCACAGTATTATACCTGTCATTAGGGATAATAATATCTGCAAAATTTTTTGTTGGCTCTATAAATTGCTGATGCATAGGCTTTAATGTGTCTTGGTAACGGTTTAATACTTCATCAATATCTCTTCCTCTTTCAGTGATATCTCTCCTAACTCTTCTAATTAAACGTTCATCAGTATCTGCATGCACAAAGATTTTTATATCAAAAAGCTTACGTAGTTCTTTACTGTTAAAAATTAATATTCCTTCTACAATAACTACCTTTCTAGGATGTGTTTTTACAGTGTCTTTGGTTCTATTATGAGTTACAAACGAATATACAGGCTGCTCAATGATTTCATCCTTTTTAAGGGCGATTAAATGCGCTACAAGTAGATCGAAATCAATAGCTCTTGGATGATCGAAATTAATTTTTATTCTTTCTTCGTAAGATAAATTATCTGTTTCTTTGTAGTAAGAATCTTGTGATATTACACACACTTCATCTTCAGGAAGTTGATTAATTATTTGGTTAACAACAGTAGTTTTTCCACTTCCTGTTCCGCCAGCAATTCCAATAATTAACATAGTTTTAGTTGATTTATATTCTCAAATAACATTACTAAAATAGTAAAGATTTTACAAAGTACTATAATTATTAATTTTAATATCTTTTGCTTTTAAATCAAACATTAAATTATACAAACCAAAAAATGTTCTATTCATATAAATAAAGTGCTTAGATCCTCTACTTGCATTGTAAGATCGTAACTCTGTACTTTTAGAATATCGTTCCCCAAATTCAGTTATTTTCCCAAAGAATTCTTCATCTGAAAAGTCAAAAACTTCTGAATGAAAAGGTTGTGTAAAAATTGATAGCATTTCATGAAACATAGCGCTAAAAAACTCAAACTCTTCTTTGCTATCCTCTTTTCTTAAAATTTCTAATTCAAACATTTTTTCTTCAAAAAGTATTTTGTCAGAGAGCGTTTCTTTTTTTGCTAATACAAAGTATGGGTTGTAAAAATCTAAAGGAATTTTTTTCATACAACCGAAGTCTAAAGCTATTAATGTCCCTTCTTTTGAAACTAAAAAATTTCCTGGATGAGGGTCTGCATGAACCTTTTTAAGGTTGTGAATTTGAAACATATAAAAATCCCATAAAGCTTGCCCTAATGAATTTGCTTTTTCTTGGTCCGTATTTATGTTTGTAAATTCGGATAAATGAACACCATCCATCCAGTCCATCGTAATAATTTGTTTGGATGATAAATCTGGATAATACCCCGGAAATGAAAGGTTTGGAATGTTCTTACAAGCATCAACAATTTCTTGACTCTGCTTGATTTCTAAAATATAGTCTGTTTCTTCTAGTAATTTGTCTTGCACCTCTAAGAAATATTCATCCGAAGTTTTTCCTTTCATATTAAACATTCTTATTACAAAAGGTTTTAATAAAGCTAAATCAGACTTTATACTATCAGAAATTCCTGGATATTGGATTTTTACAGCTAATTTTTTTTTATTTCTTTCTGCCTTATGTACTTGACCAATACTAGCTGCATTAAATGCTTTTACATCAAATTTTTCATAAATTTCTGATGGAAATTTACCAAAACTTTTTTTAAATGTTTTTAAAACCAAAGCTTCAGAAAGAGGTGGTACAGAAAATTGTGCTAAAGAAAATTTTTCTACATAGGCTCTTGGTAAAATACTTTTTTCCATACTTAACATTTGAGCTACTTTTAAAGGACTTCCTTTTAAATCTTTCAAACTGTCATATATGTCTTCTGCATTCGATTTATTTAATTGATCTCTTGCATCTTCTTCTGTTTTAGTAATTTTATTACCATAGTACTTTAAGTAATTTACTCCAACTTTTGCACCTGTCTTCACTAATTTTGTTGCACGTTCAATTTTAGTAATTGGAATTTTACTGGCTTTTTTCATACTTAACTTAATATTTTTTTTGAAATTTTTCTTTGTAAACAAATTTCCCAAAGTCAAATGCATTTTTTAGGAATTTGTTTTCTATAAGCTCGAAACTAGTATTGATAGACTTTTCAATATAAATATCTGTTTTTTCAAAAGATTCAGAATTATCATCTAACCAAAACTTAATAGTTAATAAAAGTTGAATCCAAGTAGATTCACTAATTATTTTTTTTTGAAACTTATCCAAACCATCAATAGGTAAAATTGACTCAGATAATGCTAAATCATCTATAAAATAGAAAAAACTCTTTTTAAGGCTAGATAATATTTTGAAAGATTTTAGCTGATTTTTGCATCCATTTAACGCAATTAAAACATATTCTCTGTTCAAGGCTAAGTTTTCAAAGAAAGTAAAATACAGGCTAATTAATTTATTTTTACTGTCAAAAGAAATAAATTCTTCACTTTCATTTAAAACTTCTAAAGAGTTTAAGAAAAGTGTTTTAAAGACTGCTTTTTCAACTTTTTTTAGAGTTTTAAAATGCTCATAAAAATCTGATTCTTTAACATTAATACGATTACAAAAATCACTAATATCTGTTGGTTTTACTCCATGTTTAACTACATAATCCATATATAAAGTAAGGATGTCTGTTGAGGAGATATTTTTTTTATTTGCCATAAAAAAGAATTTCATCAAAAATACGAAACGTTTTATGGTTTAAAGAATAAGAACTGTTATAAATAAAGCATCCGAACTAATAATATTAGTTCGGATGCTATTAAAAAGAAAAATATACTTTTTATGCGAAAAGTTTATGTAATCTTTTTCTTCCATTTAAGAATTGAGCCTTAAAAGTTTCTAATGTATCAAATGCCAAATTTTGTTGATTAGACACTAACTTAAAACCTCCTTTTAAAGCTTTATCTGTTACTTTTTGCCATTGACTAGAAACCGTTATTGTATCTAAAACAATTTCTTCAGTAGTTTTTAAAGCATATTCATTTGCCTTTTTAACTGATTTATTTGCATTTGCTATAACTTCATTAAGTTTAGTTGCAATAGTTGTTTTTTTAGTACTCATATTTTTTCTTATTTAAATTGTACTTATATTATTTAGTCCAGTTTTTTACTGCTTCCATATCTCCCTTAAGAGCTAATTTGGCCTGAGCTTTCCAACCAGATAGATCGTATATTTTTGTATTGATACCTGCACCAGCTAAAACACTAGTGATATCTTTAATGGTCATTTTTGCTAATTGTTCATAGGCAGTAATTCCTAAATCATTTAAAGATGTTTCTAAAACAGGACCTATTCCTTTAATTACTTTTAAATCGTCTTTTACATCTGTTTTTTCAATAACCACTTTTTTTACAATAACTTTTTTAGCAGTTGTTTTTTTAGCGGTTGTCTTCTTCTTTGTTGCTGTCTTTTTAACTGAAGTTTTTTTACCAGTAACATCTTCAACTTTTTCTTTTACATCTTCAGTATAATCCTCAATTCTCTCCTTTACATCTTCGATAGTTTCTGTAATATTTTTCTTCAGTTTAGAAGACATTTTTTCTGCTTTCTTAACTAATTTGTTATTAGAAACTTCTTTTTCGATTTTATCTTTCATCTCTTCAGCTTTTTCAACTAGAGCATGTTCAGAGATCATTTTTTTTGCATTTTCTAACATTTTTGGATCATATCCAACTAATGTTTTCAAACGACTAGTTCCATTCTCTAATTGACCTTTAATATTTTCTGCAGTTTCAACAACCATATTAATTTGTTGTTTTGTTAATGGTTCTGCTTTCTTAATCAATTTTGAAGTTAATTTTTGCCATTTCTCTCCAGTTTTTACTGTAGTTTCAATTGCATTGAAAGAAGCATCAATTAAATCATTATTTATTTTTTTAACAATTGCTTTTGCTTTTCCTATTTTGTTTACTTTTTTTGTCTTTCTAGTTGCCATAATTATATATGTTTTGTTGTTTAATACTGCAAATTTAATTTATGCGAGTTACAAATGAGTTACACCTTAGTTTTTGCTAAAAAAATCGAATGCTCTGTTAAGTTTTACCCAAACCATTCCTTTAGCACTTTCTAGACTGTTAAATATATTTTCTTGTTTCTTTGCTGAAAAGTCTAAACTGCTTTTTAATTTTTTTGCAGTTAAACCTTGTAAATCTTCAACTTTTTCAATTGTTTTAAAGATAATTTTCTCTGTGTTTTTTAAAGCAAAATCATTAACTTTTAACGTAGTTTCCTTTACTGTTTTTCTTGATATTGTTTTCATCACTAATTTGTTTATCATTAAATTATGATGCAAATATAAAATGACGGAGTTACAAATGAGTTACAGAGAAGTAAAACGAGTAGTTTTTAGCTAATATCTTCTATCTGCTTGAGTAGTTTTTTTGTTTCTGGAAGTGGAGAAATTCCATATTCTTCCTCAAGGATTACTTCACATTTCATGTAAGTTTTTATAGCTTGTGGTCTGTTTCCCTTTAAGATGTATGCTTGCATTTGAATTCTATATGCATCTTCCCAAGTTGCATCTATAGCCAATGCATTTTGTGTTAATCGAATACTTTCTGTTGGGTTTTCTTCAACCAATATTTCCGCCAAAGTAATGTAAGCGCCTAAAATTAATATTTGAATTTTTTCTCGTTCTTGTGAAGACCAATCTTCAAAAATACGATTTGGTAAAAACATACCTTTGTATAAGTCGATTGCTAATTTATATGACTTCTTTGCTATTGATTTATTTTTGAATAAAGCTTCATTACCTATAGTTATATATTTTTCTAAAGCTTCAATGTCTATCCAAACTTTGTCCAAATCAATTTGATAACTTACACCTTGTCTAATAATATAAATAGGATCTGTTCTACTTGGCCTTTCTGGTTCCAATACTTTATTAATTCCATGAAGTGCTACTTTAAAATCACGGTCATTCCAGTCCTCCCATAAGTCATCCATGATTTTTTCTTTGTGAAGTGCGTTTCGATGGCGATTAGAAATTAAGTATTGAAATAGTTGAACAGTTTTATCTCTACTCCATTCTTTTGTTTCAACTTTTGAATGATTTCTCCATAGATAAAATTGTCCTAAAGTTTGAATGCGAATGGATGCATTTTCTTCAAAGGATTGAATTTCTTTTAATTTATCTAGAGCTTCAGACATTTAGAAATTACTTCTTTTTGTTTAATGAATCTATTTTTATGGAAACTTTTTTAATTTCTGAAGCTAAATCATTTATTTGATTCTGGATTTTATTAAAATCTGATCTGGAAGCATTTCTCCATTCATTTATATGAACTTTTTCACTAATTTCTTCACCAAAAGTATTTATTTTCTCCTGAATTTCATCCTGCAGATGCCCCAACTGTTTTTTTGGATCTTTAAGTGTATCCTTTAATATTTTTGGTCCAACGTGTTTTATTGTTCTCCACATGGATAGGCTTTTATCTAATATATTTTCTTGCTTTTCTGAAGTTTCATGTTTTACAGCTTCTTCAGTTAATTCTGAAAGCTTTTTCTGCATAAAAGACAATGCCTTGTTAAAATCTGTAAACCGTTCCTCTTCACCGTCTTGAATATGAGAAATTTTTCCACGCCACTGAACAGAAGATTCTCCATTCTCTTCAAAAATTCGTTGATTAAAACGAACCATAAATGATGCTATTTGATCTTGTTTTTTTGTCATAAATTAAAATTTTAACCGGGTTCTTTTTCTGAACCTACATCATATCTTAATAGCCCTCTAAAAGCCTCATTTACTGTATTTCCTTCGTATAATACTTTATAGATTTCTTGAGATATAGGCATATCAACATTATATTCCTTGGCAAGTTCTACAACTACTTTTGAAGTTTTAACACCTTCTGCAACTTCATTCATTTCATCAATGACTTGCTCTAAATTTTTTCCTCTTCCTAACTGAAAACCAACATGATGATTTCTACTTTTAGAACTAGAACACGTTGCTACTAAATCTCCCATGCCTGCCAATCCCGCAAAAGTTCTTTGTTTTCCACCCATCGCAATCCCCAACCTTGTAAGTTCAGATAAACCTCTTGTAATAATAGCTGCGCGAGTGTTATCTCCTGCATTAGCACCGTCTCCCATACCTGTAGCAATAGCAATAATATTTTTTAAAGCACCACCTAATTCACAGCCAATCACATCTGAATTTGTATAAACTCTAAATAAACCAGAGCTAAAAACTGTTTGTAGTTTTTTTGCTATAGAGTTATCAACCATAGCAATTACAGCAGCAGCTGCATTTCCAAAATGAATTTCTTTTGCTAAGTTTGGACCCGTTAAAACTCCTGCGGGATGTCCAGGCATTATTTCTTCAACGATTTCTGTCATCCGCATTTTTGTAGTAATTTCTAAACCTTTCGCTAAATTTATTATAGGAACCCAAGGCCTAATATATGGTTTAGCTTCTTCTAAAACTTTTCTAAAACTTTGTGCAGGAACCCCCATTACTATAACATCTGCTTCTTCTACAGTTTCTTTTATAGATGTAGAAGCCTTCAAAGAAGAAGTTAATTTAGCTTCAGGTAAATATTTTTCATTTGTATGAAACTCATTTATTTCTTTAACAGTTTCTGGGTTTCTAGCCCAAATAATAGTTTCACTATTTTTAGCTGTTAAAGACGCAACGGTGGTGCCCCAAGAACCACCCCCTAACAATCCTACTTTTAATTTCATACGTTTAGTTTATTAGTTTTCTAATTCTTTTAAAAATAATGTTCTAACATCATTTACATAGATATCTATATTTTTTGGTTTCCATTCAGAGGTGTCAACAGGATCTAAAACAACCACTTCTATATGTGTGGGTTTAAATATTTTACTTCCTTTTGGCATTGCCAAATATGCATTTTTAATAACGATAGGAATGATAGGAACACCACCTTTCATTGCTAAATGAAATGCACCTTTTTTAAACTTACCTAGTGCTTTACTTCCGCTTCTTGTTCCTTCAGGTGCTATTACAATAGATGTTCCACTTTTTAAAGCTTCTATAGCTGGTTTCATAGCAGCAATTGCTTTACTTTTATCTGAACGATCTATAAATATAGCACCTAGAGCCTTAAATATTGGACCCATCGGAGTATATTCTAATTCTTTTTTTGCCACACCAGCAATATCTCTACGTAATAACTTCATTAAGATGAAAAAATCTGCAGAACTTTGATGGTTAAAACAAAAAACTGCGGGTCTGAAGTCTTCTAAATTATGTTTTCCTTTTATAGCAATATCTAAACCAGCAAGTTTAGTTCCTAAATCTCCAATACTAGCAAAAGTAGTATTTGCACCTTCTTGTCTAGACAATTTTAGAGTTCCAGTTACCAAACCTTTTAAAGCAGATGGATAAATACTAGCGCCTGCCAGAGCAGTTCTTAAGCCGTTAATTATGGGTTTCTTTTGTGTTTCTTTAAATCGAAGAATTGGCCAGTTACTTTCGAATGCAACTTGAGAAAGTTTATTGTCGGGGTTTGTTGCTATAGGTTTACCCACTATTTCTAATAATGGGTAATCATCGATACTGTCTGTATAGAAAAAACTTTTTGATAAATCTATATTATTTTCTTTTGCAAATTTTTTCCCTGCCCTTGCTTTGCCTTCAGCCCAGCACATTTCGCTAATTTTTCCTGTAAATTTCCCTTTCCTTACTTCCATTTCTGTACAGAAAATATCTTTAACACCAAGTTCATTGGCTATGGGTGTTATTTGATAACGAGTTGCAGCAGAAATAATAACTACTTGGTGTCCTTTTTCTATATGAGAAGCAATTAATGCGCGAGATTCTGGATAAATGGTTGTTGCTAAATGATTTTGATAGACTTCTTCTCCTAATTCTATAAACTGCTTTTCTTTGATGCCTTTTACACCCATTGCAGATATTTTTGTGAGGGTTTCAAAATCTCTATTTCCAGCTGCGTATATTAAAACAGTAGCGAATTGAGAGAGTAATTCTTTAGCAGTAGATTTTCCACTCAATAGCCTTGATTGTAAAAATTTTTTTGCTGAAAAATCGTTTATTAAAGTTCTGTCTAAATCAAAGAAAGCAGCAATATGGCTTCCTTCTTCATCATCTAAAACAGCTTCAGAAATACTATTTAATTCAGAGCCAGGTACAATTCCTTCTGTGGCTATTTTTTTATTGATATATTTTTTGGTGTTAAGAATCTCTAGTTTCTGTAAAAAACGCAAACGTTCTGTAAGATTGTCTAGTAAATCCATCCAAACATCCAATTCTTTGAAATTTATTTTTTTATCTATAGGAGTTAGTTTAGTATTTTTAGCAAAACGTAATGAGCTTATTATAAATGGTTTAGACACACTATCTAGTCTGCTAATTCTATTTTGCCAGTGCAACTCTTTACCTTTAAAAAGGCAAAGTTCTATAAAATCACTATCAGAAAAATCATCCTCTAAATCCCAAGTATTTAGTGTGTGGCAAACTACTTTATTGGCTTCTAAGTAGACCAATAATACTCCTTTAGAAACAAACATTTCTTGTTTTGCTAATAAGTGTTCTACATCACCTTTCGGATCATTAATTATTGCTCTCCAATTTTTATCAAACAGATTTAATTCTGCTTCAATTTCTGAGCTGAATTTTGATTTGTTGGTATAGAAAAACTCGAACTTGAATAAGTTTCTAAGACGCATGATTTCTTTCCAAAAAGACACTATCTTGTTAGAAGATTTTTCATCTTTTATTTTTACCAAGGCCATTTCTATAAATGCTCTGTGATATAAATGGGCAGATGCCATATTTGCATAATAGGTTGCTGATAGGAACTCGGTAGATGTTAGGCTATATTGTGTTTTATAGCCAGCTTTATTTTTCTGGATAATGCCTGATCCCTGTAATAAATTTAATGCTTTTTGAACCGCTGCACTTATGCTTTTTCCACGTTCAATTAATACATCTTTTTTACGATCTTCAATGTAATTCATTAATTTGATTACATTAAATTCGACTTCTTTTTTTGTAAGAGCAAAATTGTTTAATAAGACATTGCAAACTAGAGAAATTGTAGTTACTGGGGTAATCATATTAGCTTTATGAATCAACTCAAAAGCAAAACGAGGTAATGTGTTTTTGTCAGAATAACTATCTTCTTCGATATCAGGTATTATAGCATTTTGATGTGCGCTTGCATCAACAGGTTCACCAAAACGAATGGCGGTTTTTCCATATTGATTTCCTAATTTTTTAAAGTAGTTGATAAAGGTTCCAATATCCTCAGATTTCTTAGTTTTTCCTTTACCTTCTTCAGTCATTTCTTTAACATCCGGAATCAAATCATAGACAATAGAAACAGGTACATACTTTATGCTTCTAGTGCTTTCTTTTTCACCTTCCATTATGTATTTTAATATGCCCATTTGTGGATATACTATTTTACCCGTTCTAGAGCGAGTCCCTTCTATGTTCCACGTTAAGTGATCACCATTTTCTATCATGCAAGAAATGTAGTGTCTTAATGCTGCCTTATAGATTTGGTCATCTTTAAAACTCCTTCTAATAAAAATTAGTCCTGAGCTTTTTCCTAATTGTTTAAAACCTGGAACTGCTAGATTTATGCCCCCAAAAGTATAGGGTATTGGCATTCCATAACGTGCTAAAGTCGTTATTAAAACGATACTATCTAAGTATGTTTTGTGAGTTAAAATAAATGCAACAGAGTTTTGTCGCATTAATTTCATTAACTTTTTTATCTCTTTTGGGTCAATGTCAATTTTGTTGTTATAAGCCTTAGACATCATAAATTGAAACCCTTTTATAGATAGCATATTTGCAACAGGGTGTTGTTGCGAATATAATTCAGAAATACAATCTGCTCCTTTTCTTTGAACTTCAGAAAAATCTATATTGTGTTTATCGGCAATTAATTGAAGCTTTTCTTGAAATTTAGTGTGATTGATAATGCTTTGTATATTTTGTTTCATAATCAATTAAAAAAAAGATTTGTAAATTTTGAAACTCCTTTCTCTCTCCAAAACTTAGGAAAAAATAAAGACTCAACTTTTTCTAATATACTTTTACTTTCAATTCTTTCAAGATTTGAATTCAAGGTATTAGCTACCGTTAAAAGTACAGTTGCGTTTGCACCCATTCCGCAATGACTTCCATACACCTCTACGTTTTTAATATCATCTCTATAAGTTTCGGCTTCCATACAGTTTTTCCAAGGTACTAATCCGTCTGTTTTTGTGTAAATACATGTAATAGGTACTTCAGGAATTTTTTCTAACTCCTTAACAAACTTTTCATTTCTTTCTCTTAGCTTTCGTCCTCGTATAAATTCTAGAGATTTAATTACAGGAGTTTTCATGTTTTTAACACCCCAAATTGGAGAACCAATTGTAATTAACTGTTCTACTTTTTCTGGGTGTCTATTAGCTATTATTTTTGCAAAAATACCACCGCCACTCCAACCAACAAGACTCACCTTTTCTTGATGCTTCTCAAAAATCTCATCTAATTTCTCTACCAGTTTCGGCAACGATTTTGAGTTAATCATATTTACCCCCAAATCCCATTTATACGTTTTAAAACCAATCGATTTTAAGTACTTCCTTACAAAGGCTGTAGAATTATCATTACCTAAGTATGGAGGCATTAATAAAACAGGTTTGTTTTTTTTAATTTTATGTTTCGGAATAAAATGATATAACCAAAACATAGAACTCCATTCTATTAGAGATCTGGTTTCTAGAACAACATTTAACAATGGGGGAGAAGGTATGTTTGTATTTATTCGATTAACTTCTTCTTTAAAATTATTAATAATGTTTGAAATTGTATCTTTTTCTATGTCTTCAAAAACTTCATTTTTATAGATGTTCTCTAATAATAAAACAAGTGTGATATAATCTCTATCTGGACCAAAGTCTTCACAAATAGAAATACAATTATTACTTAAAATATTTAAATTCTCTTTTTCGAGTTTTATGTTTTTAATAATTTCTGATACTTCTTTGTGAAATGGATGGCGTTCAAAACTCTTGCTGATAATTCTCTTAGCTTCTTTTAAGGAAGAACCTTGAGAAACTGCAATTGCAACTGCAAATTTTGCAAATGAGGTATATACTATTTTGTTACTTTCCATAAATTAATTAGAAACATCTGTTTTTTTATGAAGCCAATCCAACAAATCTTGTTCAACTTCATTTTTATTAATTTCATTTAGCATTTCGTGTCTTCCTCCTTTATATAACCTTAGGGTGATGTCTTCTATACCAGCATTTTTGTATTTTTTAGCTACTTTTTTAACACCTTTTCCCATTTCTCCAACAGGATCTTTATCTCCTGAAAAAATGAAAATGGGTAAGTCTTTAGGTGTATTCTCAAAAGTTGAAACTTGATTTATCTTTTTACTCCCTTTTAAAATATCTAAGAAAATACTTAAAGAAAAATCTTCGATTCTCAATGGATCTGCTTCAAATAAATCTACTTGATTCTCATCACTACTAATCCAATCTACTTTTGTTCTGTTTGGTTTAAATTTTTTATTGAACTGAGAAAAAAATAACTTTTTAAGCAATTCATTACTCCTATGCTTTCCATTTAACTTTCCTAAAAATGTAGCACTTAAAAGTCCGAAAGAGCCCAAGCCTTTCATAAAACTTGCTGTTCCAGACAATACAAGAGCTTCTAGGTCATCACCATATTTCGTAACATATTCTCTACTCAATAAAGATCCCATACTATGACCAAACAAAATTATTTTTTTGTTATAATGTTCTTTTTTGATGATTTCTGTAAGTTGACGCATGTCATTTATGGCATCAGAGAAATAATCATCACCGTCATAATAGCCTAAGTAATCTTCATTTTTTACTGATTTACCATGAACTCTATGGTCATTTGCATACACCTCATAGCCTTTATCTTGTAATATTTTTGCTATTGGCTGATATCTGCCTGCATGTTCGCCAACTCCATGAGAAATTTGTACAATTCCTTTTATACTAATATTTGAAGGCCATTTATAGTAAGAAATGGTTTCATTATCAACTGTACTATATGTGTTTGTTGTAAAACTCATTAATTATTGTTCTAAAAATTTAGATAATACTAGTTTTAATTTGTCCGTATTTTTTTTGGTTCCTTTTAGTTTTATTCTTTCCTGAATAATCAGCTCTTCTAATAATAATTTTTTGGTATGTAAATTGAGTAAATTAATATCATCAATACTTATCTCTACCAGAGGTTTTGCTGTTTTTTTCTTTTTTACAGAAACAGATTCTTTTAAGATTTCAAGTTGATAGTTTATGGAGGAATGGCCTAAGTTTAAATTAAAATCAAATAAGCCAATTGTCTGTTTTTTTAATTGATCATTCTCATTTAAAAACTTTTTAAATGCTTTAAAAAAAGGTAAACTCTTTACCTTATGATCTTTCTTAGCTATTTTTTGTTTTCCTTTAGCTAAAATTATTTCTTCTAATTCATTGGCTGATTCTCTTATGTACCTAGAAAATTTATCTGCATCTGGCATTGTTTTTGAATCTGAGGTCGTAGTAATAGATACTTGACCGTTATAACTAAAAGCTGCAATTATTAACCCAAAACCATCCAAAACAGGGGTCAAACCAAAAATACCAACAATTTTATGACCTTTTAAATATAGCAATCTCTTTGGTCCTGGAACATTTGTAATTGTTACATTAAAAGGAGGTCTATGAAACTCTTTAATATTATATTTACTATATAATCCTGCAGCTAAATTTGCGAGACCAAAAGGCACAGTTTCTGCCATTTTTGCTAGAGACTTTGCGCCAACGGCTTTATGCTTTGTCTTTCCTAAGTTAGTTTGTTCAGTTATAGATTCTAGACGAGCGATAGGGTCCTTTATGTGTGTAGCAATTTGTACCAACATATTAGATATCTGATTGTTCATTTCTTGTTTCTCACCCTTCACTCTTATAGATATAGGAACATTAGCAACTAAAGGTTGTGAGGGTAACATATCTCTTTCTTGTAAATATCTCCTGATAGCGCCTGAACATATTGCTAGAATAAGATCATTCACACTAACTTCCATTATTTTACGAAGTGTGTTTATACGATCAAATGATAATATAGCAGTTCCCCAAGTTCTTTTTGGTGAAACAGATTCATTAAAAATAGTTTTAGGAGTTGAAAATAAGCTTTTATTAAACGTTTTTTTTCCTTTTAATTTACTGTCTATACTACCTTTTGCAAAAGAAAAGACTGTTTCACTTATTAGTTTGGGGATTTTTAATGGATTTTTAAAAAATCCATAAGAACTTTTTAAAAGTAAACTCAATTCGTCTGGTAAAGGTTCTGGTTCATAAGGTTTTGGAGCAGGAGGTTTTTTGAATTTTTCGTCTTCAGTTTTATCAAATAAAATGCCCATTAAACCAACACCTGAACTTCCGTCAATCATTACATGATGTACCTTGGTAACAATAGCGACAGAGCCTTTTGGGACTTGAGAAATTTCATCAAGACCTTCTATAAAACTAATAGACCAAAGAGGTCTTCTTAAATCCAAAGGGCTGCTAAATATCGAAGAGGTCATTTCCCTCAGAGTTTTCCAGTTTGATGGATCCGGAAGTTTTACTCTATTTAAATGTAAATCTATATCAAAATTAGGATCATCTACCCAATAAGGATAATCTAAATTCATAGGAACGTTTAATAAACGTTTTCTAAACTTTGGTATTAAATGAAGTTTTGATGCAATTATTTCTTTAAAATCAGCATATTTTAATGATCCCTCAACAACTGTTAATGTTGCAATATGCATTGGGCTAGATGGAGATTCAGCATATAAGAAAGTTGCATCTTGACCAGAAACTTGTTTAATATTACTGTCTAATGCTTCTTGTAAAAGATTTTTAATTACCTTTTTGGTTGTCATCTAAGATAAAAATTTGATTGATAATTTTTTGTCACCTAAAAACAGCTAACCCTGCAAGATAAATAATTTTAATAACATTTTCTAATATGACGAAATTATGTTTTTATGAGTTAATTCTTCAATTTTTAGTTTGAAAAAGATATAGTAAATGCAATAGAAATTTTAGTAAAAAATATTTTTTAGCTTTCTATCAACTGGCTGAGTGAAAGGATTTAAAATCACGATTTACTAATTACAAGTCAACTAATTTAGAGAGACTTCTTTTTTTAAATAATGAAAAAATTATAAAAATTTTAAATATATAAAAAAATAAAAAGGATCTTTTTAGGTAATTATTGAACTGCTGCTTTGTATACTTTTAAGCAGCGTTCACGTGCAAATTTATGATCAACTATAGGAGTAGGATAGGTTAGTTCTTGAAAATTGGATGCCCATTTTTTTATATAGTTCAAGTCTTTGTCGAACTTTTGGATTTGTGTGGTCGGGTTAAATATTCTAAAATAGGGCGATGCATCAACTCCAGTTCCCGCAACCCATTGCCAATTTCCTATGTTGCTAGATTGTTCGTAATCATGAAGTTTTTCAGCAAAATATGCTTCTCCCCATCTCCAATCAATCAATAAATGTTTACAAAGAAAACTGCCTACCAACATTCTTACCCTATTATGCATAAAACCTGTTTGATTTAATTCTCTCATTCCAGCATCTACTAGAGGATAGCCGGTATTTCCTTTACACCATGCCTTAAACTCTTCCTCATTGTTTCTCCAAACAATTCTATCGTATTTTGGTTTAAAACTGTCTTTTGTTGTATGTGGATAATGCCACAAAATTTGCATAAAAAACTCTCGCCAAATTAATTCTTTTAGAAAAGTTATGTTATTACTTTTAGATGCTTTATCCACCATTTTTCGAATACTGACTGTTCCAAACCGCAAGTGAGTTCCTAATTTCGATGTACTGTCTTGTGCAGGGAAGTTTCGAGTTTCTTCATAAGCATTAATAAGTTTTGTTGAAACTTTGTAAGATTTAACTTTTATAGAAGATGCAGTAAAACCAATTTCTTTTAAAGTTAAAATTGATTCATTTTTACTTTTGATAAAATTATTTAAATTTTGTTCCGAAGGAAAAAACTGAAGTCCTTTAAACTGGTAAGCTTCTATCCATTTTTTTGAGAATGGAGTATATACTTTATAAGCGCTTCCGTCTTTTTTTACAATTTCATTTTTTTCAAAAATTACCTGATCCTTAAATGTTTTTAAATTTATCTGATTTGATGAGAGATTTTTTTCAATTTCTAAATCTCTTTGAATTCCATATGGTTCGTAATCGTGATTTGTAAAAACAGTTTCAATTGTATGTTTTTCTTGTAGTTCTTTAAAAATATCAGAGGGGTTTCCATGAAAAACTGACAATTTGCTATCAAATTGACTAAGCTGATGATTTATATTTTCTAATTCTTGATGAATGAAAGAAACACGAGCATCATCTGGCTGCAGTTTGTGGAGAATATTTTTATCAAAAATAAAGATTGGAAGAACTATGTTATCAGAATTTAATGCATGAAATAAGCCACAATTATCTTCTAAACGTAAATCTCTTCTAAACCAAAAAATATTTATTATTGGTTTCATTATTTATATTCTCCGAAAAGTTCTATTAATTTTTTTTGTCTGTAAGCAAAAATTTCTTCTAATTTAGGTTTCACTAAAAAAGGGTGAACTCATTTGGCCTAAAATGCCTAATGGAATTTTATAATCAATAATATCTTCCATTTCCACACCACCTTCAATTTCTTTGATAAAATGTTTATGGTGCCATAATGCATAAGGACCATACATTTGTTCATCTACAAAATACTTTTTATGCTCTATATGTGTAATTTCAGAAATCCATTTTGTTTTAATACCTAAAATAGGTGTAACTATATACTGGATAATTTGACCTGTATATAAGGGTTTGTTAATATCAGAAATAATATTAAAACTCATATAATCTGGAGTAATTATTTTTAAGTTTCTAGGGTTTGATAGGAACTCCCAAGCCTTATC
>CAXYCO010000032.1:0-37662 GCA_964275545.1 uncultured Polaribacter sp. | reverse complement strand
AAGCTGCCGGTAGTGAACAACTGTCTATGCAAAATTCTAGTAGCTGCCTTGAGGTAATGACTGGAGCAGTGTTGCCATTGAACTGCGACACCGTTATTCGTTATGAAGATGTAACTATAGAAAATGGCATAGCATCTATAACTGTTGAAAGCATTAATAAAGCCCAAAATATTCATGTAAAAGGAAAAGATGGGAACGCTGGAGATGTTCTTATCAAAGAAAATATAAAAATTTCTGCCGCAGAAATAGGTGTTTTAGCTACTGTTGGTAAATCAACTGTAAAAGTTGCTAAACAGCCTAAAGTGATGATTATTTCTACAGGTGATGAGTTGGTTAGTGTTCAAGATACTCCTTTAGAACATCAAATTAGAAGGAGTAATGTTTTTACATTAGTTTCCTTATTAGAGAAGTTAAATATTTCTTCAGAAACAGACCATATTACTGATGATAAACCCATATTAAAATCTAAAATAGAACGGTATATACAACAGTACGATGTATTGCTTTTTAGTGGAGCCGTAAGCAAAGGGAAATATGATTTTCTTCCGGAGGTTTTTGAAGAATTAGGAGTAGAAAAATTATTTCATAAAGTTGCTCAAAGACCAGGAAAACCATTTTGGTTTGGACGCACAAATACCTGTAATGTATTTGCATTCCCAGGAAATCCGATTTCAACTTTTGTAAATTGTTTAGCGTATTTTTATCCCTGGTATTACAAATCTACAGGCCTAAAAATTAAAGAAGAAACAGCTATTTTAGGAAAAGAGTTCTCTTTTAAACCGAATTTGGTATATTTTTTACAAGTGAAGTTAGAAAATAAATTTGGACATTTAGTGGCTTTCCCAATAACAGGAAATGGTTCTGGAGATTTGGCGAGCTTGGTAAACGCAGATGCTTTTATTCAATTGCCAAATGATAAAACTGAGTTTACAAAAGGAGACGTTTTTCCTGTAATTAGGTATAGATAATTTTTTTTACAAATACGCAAACACACTGTCAGTTCGAGTGATTTTTTGACGAAGGAAGAAAAATAGTATCGAGAACTCTTTTTAAGAACGATAATCTTATTGCAGAAACAAGAGACTTCTCGATACAAAATTCTTGAAAAAAGAATTTCACTCGAAGTGACCTTCCGTTAGCCGTTAAACGCAAAAGTTATAACGCACTGTCAGTTCGAGTGATTTTTTGACGAAGGAAGAAAAATAGTACCGAGAACAGTTTTTAAGCGGTTTAATTTTATGGGAGCAACAAGAGACTTCTCGATACAAAATTCTTGGAAAAGAGAATTTCACTCGAAGTGACCTTCCGAGAGCCGTTAAAGAGCAGCAGTAAGAACGCACTGTCAGTTCGAGTGATTTTTTGACGAAGGAAGAAAATAGTATCGAGAACTATTTTTAACAACGATAATTTTATTGCAGCAATAAGAGACTTCTCGATACAAAATTCTTGAAAAAAGAACTTCACTCGAAGTGACCTTCCGTTAGCCGTTAAACGCAACAGTTAGAACCCACTGTCAGTTCGAGTGATTTTTTGACGAAGGAACGAAAAAGTAGTATCGAGAACTCTTTTTAAGCGGTTTAATTTTATGGGAGCAACAAGAGACTTCTCGATACAAAATTCTTGGAAAAGAGAATTTCACTCGAAGTGACCTTCCGAGAGTAGTTAAAAGCAGCAGTAAGAACCCACTGTCAGTTCGAGTGATTTTTTGACGAAGGAAGAAAAATAGTATCGAGAACTGTTTTTAAGAGCGATTAATTTTATGGCAGCAACAAGAGACTTCTCGATACAAAATTCTTGAAAAAAGAATTTCACTCGAAGTGACATTACGAGAGTTGTTAAAGGCAACAGTTATAACACACTGTCAGTTCGAGAAAAATTGGTATCGAGAATATTTAAAAACTTTAAAGATGAAAACCTATTATGTGTATATTTTAAAATGTTCAGATAACACCTACTACACAGGGTTTACTTCAAATCTTGAAAATCGATTTTTCGAACATCAACAAGGAAAACACCTAAAAAGCTACACATATAAAAGAAGACCTTTGGAATTGGTTTTTAGTACTGAATTTACTGAAGCAGGACTTGCAATAGAAACAGAAAAACAAATAAAAAAATGGTCTAAAGCTAAAAAGGAAGCATTAATTAAGGATGAATATGAAAAACTCCCTAATTTAGCAAAGAAGAAATTTAAATAACTTCTCGATACAAAATTCTTGAAAAAAAGAATTTCACTCGAAGTGACATTACGAGATTAGTTAAAGGCAACAGTTATAACACACTGTCAGTTCGAGTGATTTTTTGACGAAGGAAGAAAAATAGTATCGAGAACTATTTTTAAGAACGATAATTTTATTTCAGAAACAAGAAACTTCTTGATACAAAATTCTTGAAAAAAAGAATTTCACTCGAAGTGACATTACGAGATTAGTTAAAGGCAACAGTTATAACACACTGTCAGTTCGAGTGATTTTTTGACGAAGGAAGAAAAATAGTATCGAGAACTATTTTTAAGAACGATAATTTTATTTCAGAAACAAGAAACTTCTTGATACAAAATTCTTGAAAAAAGAATTTCACTCGAAGTGACATTACGAGAACAAAACAATAAAATGAGCGAATTCAGTCATTTAAACGAAAACAATAATCCTAAAATGGTAAATGTTTCTGATAAGAAAATTACCAAGAGAACCGCTACTGCGAAAGCAAGCATGTTTTTAGGAAAAGAGGTGATTTCTCATTTTACAAATGACGAGTTAATTACCAAAAAAGGCCCTGTTTTTCAAACGGCAATTATCGCTGGAATTCAAGCAGTAAAAAAGACGTCAGAATTAATTCCTATGTGTCATCCATTATTAATTAACGGTGTTGATATTGATATTACTATCCTAGATTCTGAACATGTAGAAGTGCTTTGTAAGGTTGTAATAGAAGGAAAGACAGGTGTAGAAATGGAAGCTTTAACAGGGGTAAATATTGCTTGTTTAACAATCTATGATATGTGTAAAAGTATCAGTCAGAAAATGCTTATTAAAGAAGTAAGATTGATGGAAAAAACAGGAGGGAAATCTGATATCAAACAATGAGATAATTGGATTTATTACGAAGAAGAATAATTAAAATACTGAAACAAGTTCAGCATGAAACACACCAAACATACCAATTTAGAACGACGAAATAATGAGCTTTTTGCACCCAATGAAATTTCGATTTTGGGATCAAATTGTACTATTATTTCAGATTTAGTCTCAAAAGTTTCAACTAAATTATCGGGGTATAAATTAGCCTATTTTGACGCTTCTCATGCAAAGGAAGTTGAGGAAAACAATGTGTCTGAATACGTATTTCATCATCAAGGAAATTTACAAATAACAACTTCTGGAAATGTAAATAAATTTCAACAACGGTTAGAATTTGCACAATTTGATTATGTATTTATTAATGGAAATCATTATCAAGGCTCAAAACAAATTCTAATTTTAGATGAAGCTAAAGAAGCCTCTGTTTTAAAAAGACTCGATCAACTAGAGCACATTCAGTTTGTTGTGAAACTGAAAAGTAAAACGGAATATTTTTCTTTTTTAGAGCAACAATACCCACAGATAAAAAATATACCATGTTATACAATAGATGAAGTTGATAAAATTACAAACCATATTAGGAGTTTAATTCAAGAAAAAACTCCTCCCGTAAAAGGATTGGTTTTGATTGGTGGTAAAAGTAAAAGAATGGGTACCGATAAATCGGAACTCAATTATTATGGAAAACCACAAAAAGAGTATGTAAAAGAATTGCTAGAAGATAATTTATTAGACACCTACTTTTCTGTTCAGAATATCTCTGAAAATGAAAAAGAAATTCACGATACTTTTCTAAATTTAGGTCCTTTTGGTGGTATTTGTTCTGCTTTTCAAAAAGATCCTAATTCGGCATTATTAGTTGTAGCTACAGACCTACCTTTTGTTGATAAAAATCTGATTATACGTTTATTAGAAAATAGAAATCCTTCTAAAGTAGCTACGGCAATTAAAGGGAGAGCCAAAGAATTTGTAGAGCCTTTAATAACTATTTACGAGCCAAAGGCATACCCTATGTTGCTGCAATATTTAGCGCAAGGATATTCTTGTCCTAGAAAAATGTTGATTAATTCGGATGTAGAAATTATTGAAGTTGATGACAATTTGATAAGAAATGTGAATACTCCAGAGGAATTTGAAAATGTAAAAAGAGAAATTAACTCTTAAATGAAAATTACGAAAGACCAACTTTTTAAACGTCAAACTACTTTATCTGAAATTGGTGAAGAAGGCCAGCAAAAACTTCAAAAATCATCTGTTTTAGTGGTAGGATGTGGTGGTCTAGGGAGTCCGATTGCCGTTTACTTAGCTACGAGTGGTGTTGGAAAAATTCATTTAGTAGATTTTGATACTGTTGCTATTTCTAATTTACACAGACAAGTTTTTTATTCGTTGGATGATGTTGGTGCATCAAAATCTGAAGTTTTATCTCAATTTATTAAAAAGCGTGCGCCTTTTACAGAGGTTCGTTTTACAAATTCTCCAATCACAAAAGAGAATGTTTTCGACTTCATTTCTGAAGTTGATATTGTTATAGATGGCACAGATTCTCTACCAACAAAATATTTGTTAAATGATGCATGTGTTATAAATAATAAACCTCTAGTATATGGTTCTTTATATAAATTTGATGGCTATGTTTCTACGTTTAATACACTTCAAAAAGACGGTACTTTTTCAACAAATTTAAGAGACGCTTTTCCTGAAATGGCAACAGATGTTCCCAATTGCAACGAAGCAGGAACTCTAAATTCTATTGTTGGTATAATTGCTACTCAGCAGGTAAATGAAGTTTTAAAATTAATTACAGGAATTGGAAAACCCCTAGTAAACGAATTATTAATTTATAATTCGTTAGAAAACACCCAACTAAAAATGAAGTTAAAACCAACAATTTTAAAAGATAAAATTTTAAAATTGTTTAAAGCAGAAACCTATTTTGATATTGCTTGCTCTATGCAAAATAGTGATTTACAAATTTCTCCTTCAGAATTAAAAGCTATAATTGGGCATAAAGATTTAGAAATTATTGCTGTTTTACCAAACTTAAAATTACCTTTTAAGGTACGTCAAACAATTTTTATTCAAGACTTTGACGTAGATAAATTAGACGTTGATTTTAATAAAAAATACATACTGGTTTGCCAACGAGGATTTAATAGTTACAAAGCTACAAAAATGCTAAAAAACAAATATCCAAATTTAGAAGTCTTCAACCTAACTGGCGGAATTTCCAATTACAATTAAAATGAAAAAACCCTTAGAATTTTATAAAGATAAAAAGTCTAACTTAGAAAAAGAAGCGGCTATTTTAAACAAAAAATCAATTAAATTAAGTGTTTTTAGGTTTGTCGTTTTTTTTGCAACTTGTTTTTCAGTCTATTTTACTTTTGCACAGTTACCAGATGTATTTATTGTACTATTTTTAGGGGTAGTCGTGTTTGTTTTTTTAGTTGTAAAATACATCGATTTAAAAAGGAAAAGAGCTATTGTTGATGCAAAAATAAAAATAAATACCACCGAATTAAGAGTATTGAATCGAGATTATTTTGATTTAGATCCAGGCACAGAATTTATTGATCCGAATCACTTTTATAGCAATGATATTGATTTATTTGGTATTGGGTCTTTCTTTCAATACACCAATAGAACAGCAACTAATGAAGGCAAAAATGTATTTGCAAATAGGCTTACGGACAATACTGTTGACGATATTTTAAAGAAACAACACTCTATTCATGAACTTTCTAGAAAAGTAGAATGGAGACAACATTTTCAAGCATTAGCAAGTTTAGTATCTGTTAAAAATACATCCAAATCTATTGTAAATTGGATCTCTAATTATACTTCAGTTTTTCCTAAATCTATAAAAAACATACAAGTTGCTTTCTCTGTAATTTCTTTATTCTTATTGGGTCTGCTATCCTTTGGTTTTATCTCTTTTACCTATGTCTTACTATGGTTTTTTGTAGGGCTTTTTATAACTGGAATATTTGTAAAAAAGACAAATAATTTATATGCTGAAACAGACAAATTTAGAGAAACGTTCAAGCAATATCATCAACTATTAAATGAGATTGAGAATGAAAATTTTACATCAGAAATTTTAAAAGAAAAAAGAGTAATTATTAATTCTGAAAAGAAAAAAGCATCCACTATTTTTAAGGAGTTTTCCAGAATTTTAGACAGCTTCGATCAAAGAAATAATATTGTAATTTCTGTTTTTGGAAACGGATTTTTTCTAACAGAAATATACAATGCCTACAAGGTAGAAAAGTGGATATTTAATTATAAACATACCGTTAAAAAATGGTTTAACGTGGTTGCTTTTTTTGATGCTGAAAACTCATTGGCAAATTTTCATTTTAACCATCCCAAATTTATTTTCCCCGAAATTACAGGTAAAAAAGAAATTATAAAGTCCTCTAATCTAGGGCATCCATTGTTAAATCCGGAGAAGAGAATTGATAATAATTTTATAATTGACCACGAGCAATTCTTTATTGTAACAGGAGCTAATATGGCAGGTAAAAGCACTTTTTTAAGAACAGTTTCTTTGTCTATTGTTATGGCAAATTGTGGCTTACCAGTCTGTGCAGAATCATTTCAATATTCACCAATAAAACTAATTACAAGTATGAGAACTTCAGATTCTTTAACAGAAGATGAATCGTATTTTTATTCAGAGTTAAAACGGTTAAAATTTATTGTTGATCAAATTAAGCAAGAAAAATACTTTATTATTTTAGATGAAATTTTAAAAGGAACCAACAGTAAAGACAAAGCAATCGGTTCTAAAAAGTTTATAGAAAAGCTTACAAATTCTAAATCTACTGGAATTATTGCTACACATGATGTAAGTTTATGTGAGTTAGAAAATGAGTTTTCAGAAATAAAAAACTACTTTTTTGAGGCAGAAATTATAGCGGATGAATTGTCTTTTGATTACTTTTTAAAAGAGGGTATTTGTAAAAACATGAATGCTTCTTTTTTACTTGAAAAAATGAAGATTGTTTAATATTATGGATGTGCATTTACCCATACTTCACCATCAGAAAAATGCTCTTTTTTCCATATTGGAACTGTTTCCTTTAAAGTGTCGATAGCAAACATACAAGCATTAAAAGCGGCTTTTCTGTGTTTAGCAGAAGCTGTGATAATTACGGGTATATCACCAATTTTCAATAAACCTTGTGCATGATGAATAGCAATTTTTTTAATATCAAACTTCTCTAAAGTAATTTCAGCAATTTTTTCCATTTCTTTAATGGCCATCGGTTTGTACGTAGAAAAATCTAATTGTATTACTTCTTTCCCTTGTGTATCATTTCTAACAGTGCCAATAAATGCAGAAATTCCTCCACAAGAATCATCTCTTACAAAATTGTAACACTCTTCTAAATTTAGTTTCTCCGAAGTTATTTTTATAGATATTTTGCTCATAATCAATTACAAAAATAGCAAATCAAAATGTATCTTTGCATTTCAAATACAAGAGTTTATAAAATGAAAAATATATTTAGAATTATAAGTTTTTTAGAAGGTGTTTCATACTTGTTATTATTGTTTATTGCATCGCCCATAAAATATTTACAAGGAGATGCTTCCTATGTTAAAATGCTAGGAATGCCTCATGGAATTTTATTTATGTTGTATGTTGTTATGGCAATTGTAATAAAAAAAGAAATGAACTGGAACAATAAAACATTAGGGCTTATTTTGGTTGCTTCTATAATTCCTTTTGGAACTTTTTATGTAGATAAAAAATATTTAAGATAATGTTTTATCCTCCACTAACGGTGGAATTAATGCAACAACATCATTTTCTTTTAATACCAAATCATTACTTGCGTAACTTTCATTTACAGCAATTGCATAAGAATGGATGTTTTTTAACTGTGGATATTTTGCAAGTAAATCAGTCTTTAAATCTTTAATAGAACTACTTCTTGAAGCTTCAAAAGTTAAAGAAGAAGTTTTTAATAAGTCTGTTGTAATTCCAAAAAGAAGGAGTTTAATTTTCATTCATTATTATTTTCTGTTGCTGAAAGCAGATTGTTTTGCTAGCTATTTAAATTATAGTTTGTATTTACAAGAAAACGTCATGTTTATAAAAAATAAAAATACTAAAAAAATAAAGATGATGTTTCTATTTTTTTCTTGTCATAGAACTCTAATTAAATAAACTAACGCCAAATAAAAAACCGCTATTAGAAACTCCGCCGTGATTAGATCGGACATAATCTACACGTAAAAAACGCCATTTTCCCCAGCCAATATTGTCTAGACCAACAGAATACTCTGTGTATGGTTTTCTATCCGCTGTAAATAAGCCTTTTGCACCACCAACCAGATGAAAGTTTAATTTATTAATTAACGGAATTTTACCTAAAATAAAACCATTAAAATTATGCTCTACGTGCATTTCTGCATATTTATCATTTGTGCTAAATGTATAATAATCTAACAATCCAAAATTTGTTAACCTGTCTCCAGAAGAAAAAGGAAGTTTGTTTCCGTTTGGATGTAAAAAATCCATAAAAGCGATGTTTTTCTTCTTTAAAAAGAGTCCTGAGCGCATGTTGTAGTTTAATTGCCCATAATTGCCAAGTTTAATGTTTTGACGAAGAGTTGTAAATAATAGATCGGAATTTAATGCTGAGGTATCTCCTCCAAAAGTTTTTCGATACCCAACATAAACAGATGGATACTTATTATTACCAATGTTAAATTTTCTGTCCGGATACGATAAATACTTTTGACCAAAAACAATTCTTGCACCAATATTTGCTGTCCAAATTTTATGCTCATTAAAAGGAGCGTTTGTAAAATTTGTTTCGTCTAAAGGATTGTTGGAAGTGTAGTTGTAACTCCTGGTAACAAAGGAATAATTTGTAGTATTAAACAAAGGTTTTCTGTTTGCATATTCTAAAGATGAATTCAAATAAATTCCATTTTTTATTTCGCTAGCATAATAAATACGAGCAAAGGTTTTTTCATAAATTTTCATGTAATTTTTTCTATCTAAAAGAGAATAGATCATATTATCTAATTTAGAAATTGGCTGCCTATTATTAAATTGCCTTACAGTAACTCCTCCAGATACAGACATTCTTGGTCTAGAAATATTATTCCATCTTTTTGAAAAGTAAAAAGTAGGTCTTACTTTTTTTTCAGACAATCCATAACTTATAGAAGCCCCAGTATTCCAACTTTTTCCCTTGTCATTTTCTCTTTTAAAATAGCTAAATCCTGCAGAGGAATTAAACCCTTGAACGGTATTGAAACTAATTTTATCAATTGGAGAATCAAAAGAAAAAGACCATTTTTCGTACGAGTTTCTATACCTGTATCCAAAAACAGGAGAGAGTACGTTAAATTTATTTCGTTTTAGATCAACAGAATCTAAATATTTTTTAGATTTTCTAACAACTTTTATACTGTCTTTTAAGGTATAATCCTCTACCTCTTCTGTTGTTAGCGGAACTGGTCGTATTTCATTCCAATACACAGAGTCTTTTTTTGTGGCTTCTTTGGCAAAAGTTAAGACTTCATTTGAAAAGGTGTTTTCTCTAAAATCGGGTGTAAAGTTATAATTAGAGTATACATAAGAAAACTTTCCATCTACTTTGAAGCCAAAGAAGTCGACTTTAAATGTTAAAGACTGACTTATTAATACCCAAGAATTATTTTTTTCAGAATAATTAAAATCTTGTTTAAGTGTTAATGTATCTACTGCCGGTATATTTACTTGCGCCCCAGTAACAGAAACATCTACACCATACAATGCCCAGTCGTCTTCTACAATATAAATAGAACCATCAAAAACACGGTCATTTTTACGTTTGGGAGTAACTTTTATTTTATTGATGAGTTTTCCGTTCTTATCATAAAAAGTTCCTTCTAATTTAAAACGATAATATCCAAAAGCATTTACAGAAATCGGTGAAACTAAATCGTTCCCAAACTCAATACTATTATCATAAAAATTAAAGTTTGCATCTTCCGCTCTGTTAAAGCTTACGCCATTATCTCTTCCACTTATTTTGGACGCAGTAATTTTCTCTTTGAATTTTTTAGGTCTTTTTTGATACGCAATTTCAGAAATAGTTTCTGAAAGATAAATAATTCCACTTCTTGTAGAGTCTAAGCCTCCGCCAAAGTCACCTAAACCCTGTCCTAAAATTTTATCTGGAGCATCTTTAATTTTTGACAATCCACGAGAGTAAAAACTAGCAGTATATTTTGCTAACTTATCTGTATTTTTATCTTTATTGGCAATGACATTTCTAATAATTTTGTTAGCAGGATTGTCTTTTGTTGAAATAGATATTTCGTCTAAAACAACATTTTCTTCCGTTAAGTTCACGTTTAGTTGATAAGGAAAAGAGGTAATATTTACCTTTTTCTTTAGGGTTTTATATCCTAAAAATTGAAAAATGATTGTATAATCACCTGCTTTTTTAAGATCTAAAATATAATCTCCATTGTCATTAGAAGTAGTACCTGTGATAGTTTTATCTAAATAAACACTTACAAAGGATAGTGGATTATTTTTTGTATCCATAATTTTCCCCTTTACCTGAGCTAAGAAAGTTTTAGAAATAAAAAGCAAGAATAAAAAAGTAATTTTTTTCATGTGTTCATTTTTTAGATAGATGTAAACATAAACTTTATGTTACAAGTAACAGTTTAAAATTTGTTAAACATGATATAATAAATTCATAAAATTTAAATACGAATATACCCAATAAAACTTTTCTTTTTCTAGGTATTTTACAGAGTAAAAAAGTGTAATTATTTCTAATTTTAGATTGGTTTTTTGGTTTGTAAAGGAATGGTAAAAAGATTAAAAATTCTCATTTATTCTTTGGTTGAAAAGTTTATATTTGTAAGTTACACCCAAAGAACTATTATATGAGTGATTCTAGAAAAAGACGCGAAGCTTTATTGTATCATGCAAAACCAAAACCAGGAAAAATAGAAGTAGTTCCTATTAAAAAATATGCTTCACAACACGATTTGGCTTTGGCATATTCTCCTGGTGTTGCAGAACCTTGTTTAGAAATTGCTAAAGATAAAAACAACGTTTATAAATACACAGCAAAAGGAAACTTAGTAGCAGTAATTACTAACGGAACAGCAGTTTTGGGTCTTGGAGATATAGGTCCAGAGGCATCGAAGCCGGTAATGGAAGGAAAGGCATTATTGTTTAAAATATTTGCCGACATAGATGTTTTTGATATCGAGGTAGATGCTACCGATGTAGATAAGTTTGTAGACACTGTAAAAGCAATTGCGCCAACATTTGGAGGAATCAATTTAGAGGATATTAAAGCACCTGAAGCTTTTGAAATAGAGAGAAGGTTAAAGGAAGAATTAGATATTCCTGTAATGCATGATGATCAACACGGAACAGCAATTATATCTGCAGCTGCTTTAAAAAATGCAATAGAAATTACAAAAAAAGACATTACCAAAGTGAAGATTGTTGTTAATGGAGCTGGGGCTGCAGCAATTTCATGTACACGTTTATATTTAAAACTTGGTGCTAAAGTTGAAAATATTGTAATGTGTGATAGCAAAGGTGTTATCAGAAAAGATAGAGAGAATTTAACGTCTCAAAAAGCAGAGTTTGCAACAAATAAAGATGTACACACTTTAGAAGAAGCAATGCATAATGCAGATGTTTTTATAGGCTTATCTACCGGTAATGTTTTGTCTCCCCAGATGTTATTATCTATGGAAAATAACCCCATTGTTTTTGCAATGGCAAATCCAGAACCAGAAATAAATTATGATGTTGCAGTAAATACTAGAGAAGATATTATTATGGCTACAGGTAGGTCAGACCACCCTAATCAAGTTAATAATGTACTTGGTTTTCCATTCATCTTCAGAGGTGCATTAGATGTTAGAGCTACTAAAATTAATGAAGAAATGAAAATGGCTGCTGTACATGCTTTGGCTGATTTGGCAAAACGATCTGTGCCAGAACAGGTAAACATTGTATATGATGAAGTGAGCTTGTCTTTTGGGAGAGAATATATAATACCCAAACCATTTGACCCAAGATTAATTTATGAAATTCCACCTGCAATTGCAAAGGCAGCCATGGATTCTGGAGTCGCTTTAGAACCAATTCTTGATTGGGAAAAGTATAGAGAAGAATTAATGGAAAGGTCGGGAACTGGAAGTAAAGAAATTAGAATTTTACATAACAGAGCCAAAAGCAACCCAAAAAGTGTTGTATTTGCTGAGGCAGATCATTTAGATGTACTAAAAGCTGCACAAAGAGTCTATGAAGAAAAGTTAGGGACACCAATTTTATTGGGAAGAAAAGAACTTATTTTAGCTCTAAAAGAAGAAATAGGTTTTACTGCTGATGTGCTAATTATAGATCCAAAAACAGACGAAGAGAAAGAAAGAAGACAGCGATTTGGAGAAGCCTATTGGAAAAGACGTCAAAGAAAGGGAAGAACCTTATCTGAAGCTGTAAAATTAATGCGAGAACGCAACTATTTTGCTGCAATGATGGTAAATGAAAATGAAGCAGATGCCCTAATCACTGGGTATTCTAGACCCTATCCAACGGTGGTAAAACCAATGTTAGAGTTAATAGAAAAAGACAAAGGAGTTTCACGTATTGCAGCAACAAACTTGATGTTGACAAAACAAGGTCCCATTTTTTTAGCAGACACCACTATTAATGTGAATCCATCTGCAAAAGATTTGGCAAAGATTTCTCAAATGACATCTAAATTGGCAAAAATGTTTGGGATGAAACCAAATGTTGCCATGTTATCATTTTCAAACTTTGGATCATCGAACTCGGAAACTTCTAAAAAAATTAGAGAAGCTGTTTCATATATTCATCGTCACTTTCCACATGTAATTATTGATGGAGAAATTCAAGCAGACTTTGCTCTAAACCCAGAAATGCTAGCAAAAGAGTTTCCTTTTTCTAAATTAAATGGGAAAAAGGTAAATGTGCTAATTTTCCCTAATTTGGAATCTGCAAATATTACCTACAAACTCTTAAAACAAATAGATGGTGCAGAATCTATTGGACCTATTATTTTAGGCTTTAGCAAACCCGTGCATATTTTACAATTAGGGTCAAGTGTAGATGAAATGGTAAACATGGCTGCATTGGCTATTGTTGACTGTCAAGAAAAAGAAAGAAAAAAGAACAAATAAATTATTACTTAAGAGGCTATAAAAATTTAGAATGATAACACAAGTTAGAGGGAGGTTGGTAGAAAAAAATCCAACGGAAGTTGTTGTAGATTGTAATGGAGTTGGATATTTGCTGCATATTTCTCTTAACACTTTTTCGAGTTTACCAGCAGATGAGAATGTAGTTTTATACACACATTTATCTATTAGAGAAGATGCCCACACGCTCTTTGGTTTTATCAGTAAAACCGAAAGAGAAGTTTTTAAACTATTGATTTCTGTTTCTGGTGTTGGACCCAGTATTGCTAGAACAATGCTTTCTTCTATGACTTCAGAAGAAATTCAACAAGCTATTGCTTCAGAAAATGTGCCTGTAATTCAGTCAGTAAAAGGAATAGGGTTAAAAACAGCACAAAGAGTTATTGTAGATTTAAAAGATAAAATTTTAAAAACCTTTGATATAGATCAAGTTTCGTTAGCAGAGAGCAATACTAACAAAGAAGAAGCGTTATCTGCATTAGA
This sequence comes from uncultured Polaribacter sp., assembly GCA_964275545.1. Classification (GTDB taxonomy): domain Bacteria; phylum Bacteroidota; class Bacteroidia; order Flavobacteriales; family Flavobacteriaceae; genus Polaribacter. Next base: position 23,884 of record CAXYCO010000032.1, on the reverse strand, counting down.
AGTTTTAGGCTTTCAAAGAAAGCATTCTAATAAAATTGTATCTGCTATTTTGAAAGAAAAACCAGATTCAACAGTTGAAAACATCATAAAACTATCTTTAAAAAATTTATAGTCAATTGAATAGGTTTTCTAAAAACATATTTTTGTTTTTTATTTTTACCATTATGGTAAGTATATCGTCCTACTCTCAAACCAAACAAAATACGGATTCAACATCAGTAAAAAAGGATTCTACCAAATTAAAATACAACTTTAACCACTTACAAAACGGAGGCTTATTTTTAAACAGTTTAGCTAAAAAAACGATCATTTTTGACAAAGCCCTCAATAAATATGTTATTGTTGAAAAAATTGGAGATTACTATGTAAGAACTCCAATATATATGACGCCTAAAGAGTATGAAAGATATTGCCTGCAGCGTGATATGATGGAGTATTTTAAAGAAAAAGTAAGTGCAACAGATGGCAAGAAAAAAGGGGCAAAAGATGCACAAAAAAACTTATTGCCGACGTATTATGTAAACTCAAAATTTTTCGAAAAAATTTTCGGAGGCAATACAGTTGAAGTTACACCAACAGGAAACTTAAATTTAAAACTAGGTTTTATATACCAAAACACAGATAACCCTCAATTATCTGAACAAAATAGAAGTAGTTTTACCTTTGATTTTGACCAACAAATTAATGCAAGTATTAGAGCTAAAGTTGGAGAAAGATTAGCTTTTACAGCAGATTACGATACACAATCTACATTCGATTTTCAAAATTTAATCAAGGTAGAATTTACGCCAACAGAAGATGATATCCTTCAAGGAGTTGAAGCAGGTAATATTGCTATGCCAATTAAAAACTCCTTAATAAACGGAGCCCAAAGTTTGTTTGGTTTAAAAACTCAGTTAAAATTTGGTAATACCAATGTAACGGCCGTTTTTTCTCAACAAAATTCAGAAAGTAAAACTGTAACTGCTCAAGGAGGAGCATCTATTCAACCTTTTGAATTAAGAGCAACAGACTATGATAATGACCGTCATTTTTTTATGTCACAATTTTTTAGAGATAATTACTCAAATTCATTAAAAAATTATCCACTAATTAGTAGTCAGGTTAATATTACAAGAATAGAGGTTTGGATTACAAATAGAAATGCCACTACAGATGATTTTAGAAGTATAGTTGCCTTTGCTGATATTGGTGAATCTGAAGAAAATAATATTGTAGATGATAACAATACTGTTTTAGATAATGGAATTTCTCAGGCTGTAGTTTCTGGTGGTAATCTCCCTTTTAACGGAGCAAATAAAATTGGAACTCAAATTTTACCATCCAACTCAATTAGAGATATTTCGAATGTAGATACAAGTCTTTTGCCTTATATGATGCAACAAGGAACAGATTATTCTTTGTTACAAAATGCTAGAAAATTAGAATCCAATGAGTTTACATTAAATTCACAACTAGGTTTTATTTCATTAAATAGAAGATTAAATGACGGTGAAGTTCTAGCTGTTGCTTATGAATATACAGTTGCGGGGACTGTTTCAGGAAGTACAGAAAACTCTTTTAAAGTAGGAGAATTTTCAAATGACGGCATACAAGCTCCAGATAATTTAGCTGTAAAATTATTGCGTAGTGAGATTTTAACGACCAAAAGAACAAACCCAATCACAAATAAAGAAGAAGCTTTTCCAACGTGGCGATTAATGATGAAAAATGTGTATGCTTTGGGCGCTTTTCCTCTAACACAAGATGGTTTTCGATTTGAAATTCAGTACAGAGACGATAATACTGGAATCCCATCCAACACATTGCAGAACGCTCAAACTGCTGGAATTGCCAATAAACCATTACTACAAGTTTTAAATTTAGATAGGTTAGATCAAAGTCAATCTCAAAATGCAGATGGGTTTTTTGATTATGTTGAAGGAATTACTGTGAAATCTGAAAATGGATTTATAATATTTCCGGAGGCAGAACCATTTGGTAAGGATTTAGAAAATCAGCTTACATCTCCAACGGATATAACGACCTACGTTTTTAATGAACTTTACCTAGATACCAAAATTAACACAAAAAATAATTTTCAGAATAAAGATAAATTTTTACTAAAAGGATATTTTAAATCAGAAAATTCTGGAGGAATTTCTATAGGTGCATTTAATGTTCCAAGAGGGTCTGTTAAAGTTACTGCCGGGGGAAGACAATTAGTAGAAGGTGTAGATTTTGTGGTAGATTATTTGGCAGGTAAAGTACAAATTATAGATCCAGGTTTACAAGCTTCTGGAGTGCCAATTAATGTGTCTACAGAAAATAATTCTGTTTTTAATCAACAAAGAAAAACCTTTATGGGGTTAGATGTTGAGCATAAGTTTTCTGAAGATTTTATTCTTGGTGCAACTATTTTAAATGTTGAAGAAAGACCGATTACACAAAAAGTAAATTTTGGTGCAGAGCCCATTAATAATACAATGTTTGGTGTAAATGTAGATTTTTCTTCAGAGGTTCCGTTCTTTACAAAACTAGCAAATAAATTACCTTTTGTAGATACAGATGCTCCATCAAATTTGTCTGTAAGAGCAGACATGGCATATTTATTACCAGGAACCCCAAGTGGAATTAATGTTGCTGGTTCGGCAACGTCTTACATAGATGATTTTGAGGCTTCCCAAGTTCCAATAAGTTTATTGTCACCATTGCAATGGTATGTCGCAAGTACTCCTAAGAATGAAGCAAATGATTTATTTAACGGGTCTAGTAGCGACATTACATATAATTTTAAAAGAGCAAAATTAGCATGGTATAATATCGATCAAATTTTTTATGGAGCAGGACAAACACCTACAAGTATAGATGCAGATGAGCTTTCTAGATCCGAAACAAGACAAATTAATTTCAGAGAGTTATTTCCCAATTTAGAGCAAGATATTACTCAAAACACGTTAGTAAGAACCTTAGATTTAGCATACTTTCCAAATGAAAGAGGTTCTTATAATTTTGATACTGGAGTTCATGTAAATTCAGACGGAACTTTTGACAATCCAGAAGATCGTTGGGCAGGAATTACAAGACCACTAACCACAAATAATTTTGATCAGGCAAATGTAGAATATATTCAGTTTTGGATTATGGATCCATATCAGAACTATTCTTTAACAGATGCAGAGGGTGTACCTGCAAACATCAATCCACAAGAACCATCAAATCAAGTAGGAGATCTATATTTAAATCTTGGTAATATTTCTGAAGATATTAATAAAGATGGGTTTAAAATGTATGAAAATGGATTGCCTCCTGATGGATTAAAGGTTGTAAACAATAACGTAAGAGAGCCTTTAGATATAAATGGGAATATTAAGTTTGGGTATGTTCCAATTAGCCAGTCTATTATTTATGCATTTGATGAAAATGATGAAGCTAGACTTAACCAGGATGTTGGATTTGATGGCTTAAATGATGCAGAGGAAATAACTAAATATGCTGGTCACAGCTTAATTCCAAATTTCAGTAAATTAAACCAAAGTGATATATCATCTGATAATTTTCAATACTATAGAGGAGTAGAATTAGATGCCAATGATGCATCGATAATTACACGGTATAAAAGCTTTAACAATACAGAACGTAATTCACCAACACTAAACCAATCGCCAGAATCTTATCCAACATCAGCCTCTACATATCCAGACGTAGAAGACATCAACAGAGATCAGACAATGAATACTGTAGAAAGCTATTTTGAGTATAAAATTTCTATGAATAAAGCAAATCTGGTAAAAGGACAAAACTTTATTGTTGATGAAAAAATAACGAGCGTAACACTACAAAATGGGACTTCTCAAGACACCAGATGGCTTCAGTTTAGAGTTCCTGTTAGAAGTGGTCTTCCCGTAAATGGAATTACTGATTTTAATAGTATTCGTTTTATGAGAATGTATCTGACCAATTTTAAAATGCCCGTTGTAATTCGGTTTGGAGAATTAGATTTAGTTCGTGGAGATTGGCGTCGCTATACAAAAACTCTAGATCCAGCCGTAAATCCAGAGATAGACTTAACACAAACAGAACTTAATAATTTTGAAGTTGGTGTAGTAAGTATAGAACAAAATGAAGGTAGGTATGTGTTACCTCCCGGTATTGTTAGAGAGCAGTTGCAAGGAAGTACCACCATACAAGCACAAAACGAACAGTCTGTTACTCTAAAAGTAAACAATCTTGAGCCTAGTAAAATTAGAGCTATTTATAAAAATATAAGTGTAGACTTACGAAGATTTAAGCAACTAAAAATGTTTATGCATTTAGAGGGTGTTAAGACTTCTAGTGTTATAAGTGATGATGATTTTTCTGCAATAATACGGTTAGGTACAGATTTAAATGATAACTTTTATCAAATAGAAGTTCCTTTAAAAGTGAGTCCAGATGGGTCTTTAGCTGCTTTAGATATTTGGCCAGAAGCAAATAATTTAGCTGCAATGCTAGAATCTTTTGGGAAGGTAAAACTAGAAAGAGATGCACTTAATGCTCAAATAAATCAACTTTTTACATCCAATGTTCAAGAACTAGATCAAAATTATACGATTAGCGTAAAAGGAAATCCAACATTGGCACAATTAAGAACCATAATGTTGGGTATAAAAAACACGACTATATCAAATAAAAGTGCAGAAATCTGGTTTGACGAATTGCGTTCTTCTGGTTTTGACAATGAAGGAGGATGGGCAGCAGTAATTAATGCAGATGCAAATTTTGCTGATGTTGCTAATGTGTCTGTTTCTGGAAGAATGCAAACTGTTGGTTTTGGGAATGTAGAAGACAGAATTGGTCAGCGTAGTTTAGATGAAACCAAACAATATGATATTGCTACAAGTATAAGTTTAGGAAAAGTATTAACTCCTAAAAAATGGGGAATTCAGTTACCCATGAACCTAAGTGTTGGAGAAACGTTTATAGATCCTAAATTTGATCCTCAATATCAAGATGTAGAACTAAAAGATGCTTTAGATCAAAATCCAAATAGTGAGTTTTCTAGAGATTACACAAAGAGAACTAGCATAAGTTTTATCAATGTAAAAAAGAATAGAAATCCAAACTCCTCCAAGAAACCAAGGTTTTACGATGTAGAAAACGTATCCGTTTCTTATGCGCATAATAAAGAATTTCATAGAGATTATAATATTAAAAAATATATTAACGAAAATGTTAATGCATCTGCGTCTTATAATTTTAGTTTTAATTCTGAACCATTAGAGCCTTTTAAAAATACAAAAGCACTTGAAGGTAAATATTGGCAATTGATAAAAGACATCAATATTAACCCCATTCCCAAAACATTTGCTATCAATTCTAGAATTAATAGAAACTATAGCGAGCAACAATCTAGAAATCTGGTTGAAGGATTGACTTCTCAACCAGAACTTAAACAACGTAGATTTTTGTTTGACTGGGATTATACCATTGGATTTGATTTAACGAAATCTCTTCAGCTAAATTTTAATGCTACCAATAGTTACATTTATGATACTTTTAATAATACTCAAGAGTTAGAGGTTTTTGATGATTTTTTTAATACCGGTAGACCTAATCATTATCATCAAAAATTAAATACAACCTATAAGTTGCCTATAGACAAGATTCCTTTTTTAAAGTTTATTAAAGCAGATTACGCATATACAGCAGATTTTGACTGGCAAGCAGCACCCCAAAGTAATATAGATGTTGGTGGTGTAGAAGTTGCGTCTGTAGATTTAATTGGAAATGTTGTGCAAAACGCAAATACCCACAATATAAACACAACCATAAACTTAGATAGGCTCTATAAAAACCTAGGACTAGAAAGATTATTACTAACTAAAAAACAACGAAAAAACTCTAAAGGTTTAAAAGGTTCTGGTTTGCCGTCATCACCAGGAAGAATAAATAAGAAGAAAAAATTACCATTAGGGAAACAGATTTTAAAAGGAGTTTATGATATAGCTACCTCTGTTAAACAAGGAAAGATTAGCTATTCAGAAAACAACGGACAATCTTTGCAAGGGTATAAAGAAGGTATTGGATTTTTAGGAGGAGCACCTACAGCATTTGCTTTTGGAAGTCAGGTAGATTTTAGAAACAAGGCACTTATAAATGGTTGGTTAGTTGATGGTAGAGATCCATCAAGTGAATATTATAACAAAACATATAGTAAGGTACATTATAATAAATTAGATTATACTTTTACTGTAAAGCCAGTAAAAGATCTAAGCATCGATGTTCGAGGGAATAGAATTCAAACAAGAGATTTGTCTCAACAATTAGATATTTTAACTTCTTCGGATCCCAACAAACCTTTTGGTGAAATAGATAATTCTATTGCTGTTTTTGAAACTGGAAACTTTAGTACAAGTCATTCTATGATAGGAACAGCATTTACAAGCGGAGATGTTTTGTTTCAGCAAATGAAAGACTATAGAGTCTCTTTATCTTCCAGATTAGCAGTCCAAAATGGAATAGACATAACAGATCCTAGTAATTTAAACACTGACGGAACTGTAAAAGGTTTTGGGGGCAATAGTCAACAAGTTTTATTACCAGCATTTATGGCTGCATATTCTGGTAAAAGTCCGGATAAAGTTAGTACAAGTTTGTTTAGAGATATACCAATACCTAATTGGACACTGCGTTATAATGGTTTAATGAAATTGAAATGGTTTAAGAAAAATTTTAGTAATTTTATTGTATCACATGGATATAGGTCTTCTTATACAATTTCTAGTTTCACAAATAATTTACAATACAAAGGACAAAATGCAAATCTACCTATTAGTGATACAAATCCAGTAATTAAAAACTCTGCAGGAAATTTTGAACAAGAATTATTAGTATCATCAGCAACATTAGTAGATGAGTTCTCACCATTAATAAAGTTGGATATGAAAATGAAAAACTCATTTTCTTTGAGAGGAGAAGTTAAAAGAGACCGAACTTTAACCATGAATTTTAACAATAGTACTTTAACTGATATTAAAGGAACAGAATATGTTTTTGGTTTGGGTTATGTAATTAAAGATGTAAAATTTAGTACACGTTTTACAGGTAAAAAAGAAACGTTAAAAGGAGATATTAATTTAAGAGCAGATGTTTCTTTAAGAGACAACTTAACACAAATTAGATCTATAGATGAGGATAATAATCAAGTAAGTGGAGGGCAAAAATTATTTACGATAAAATTTACAGCAGATTATAGATTAAATAGTAATTTAACCGCGTCGTTTTATTACAATCATCAAACGTCTAAATATGCAATTTCTACCACATTTCCGAGACAGGCAATTAATGGTGGTTTTAATATAATTTACAATTTAGGAAATTAAGAACAAACAATTAAATTAAGAACAACATGAACATCCCAGCAAACTTAAAATACACTAAAGATCATGAGTGGATTAAGATAGAAGACAATGTTGCAACTGTAGGAATTACAGATTTTGCACAAAACGAATTAGGAGATATTGTATATGTAGACGTAGATACTTTAGACGAAACAGTTGAAGAAGGAGAGGTTTTTGGTTCAGTAGAAGCAGTAAAAACCGTATCAGATTTATTTATGCCATTAACCGGAGAAATAGTTGAATTTAATGAAGGATTAGAAGATGATCCAGAATTAGTAAATTCTGATCCATATGAAAAAGGCTGGATGATAAAAATAGAAATATCAGATAATTCTCAAATAGCTGATTTATTAGATGCTGAAGCATATCAAGAACTTATTAAAGGCTAGTAGTTTTATTATAGCTATTGTAGTTACTTTTAGTATTGCTTATTTAAGCTTGATGAGAGTTCCTAATTATTCTTTTTCGGTTTCACATTTGGACAAACTGCAACATCTGTTTGCATATTTTATATTAACAATTTGTTGGTTGTTTTCTTTCAGGAAGGTTTCCAGCAGAAAATATATGATTGTAACTGCATGTATAATTTATGGCATAATTATTGAAGTTTTACAATCAGTAATAACAGATTACAGGACAGGAGATTATTTTGATGTTATGGCAAATACAATTGGAGTGCTATTAGCTTTAACGATTTTTAATCAAATTTCAAAAAAAAATCAATTTAATTAACACTAAGACTTGTACATAACATAATAATTTAATTAAATTAGCGAACTATTAAAAACTCTTTAGTATGGAAATTAAAAAAAGCCCGAAATCAAATTTAGAAAATTACAGTAAAATCTTTATGCAAATTGGGCTAGTTCTAGCATTATTTGTAACCTACGCTGCAATGGAAAAGAAAACATACGATAAAACGTATGGTGATCTTGGTACAGTAAATATGAATTCAGAAATGGAAGAAGATATTCCAATTACTGAAAGGGTAGAGCCTATAAAGCCAAAAACACCACCACCACCGGCTCCAGAAAAAATTGAAATTGTAGAAGATGAAAAAGAAGTAGAAGAAACTATTATAGAATCTACTGAAACAGATGAAACAGAAGCTGTAGAAGTAGAAGAAATAGAAGAGGAAGCAGAAGAGGAAGAAATAATGAATGATGTTCCTTTTACAATTATTGAAGATGTACCCGTATTTCCAGGTTGTAAAGGAAATAAGGCTGCTTTAAAAAAATGCTTTAACACAAAAATGCAAAAGCATTTCGCTAGAAAGTTTGACGCTGAATTACCAAACGAATTAGGTCTATCTCCTGGTAAGAAAAGACTAATTATGCTTTTTAAAATTGATAGAGTTGGAAATATAGTAGATATAAGAGTGAAAGCTCCTCATCCAAAATTAAAGAAAGAAGCAACTAGAATTATAAAATTATTGCCTAAAATGAAACCAGGTAGACAAAGAGGAAAGCCTGTTGGAGTTAAGTATACACTTCCAATGAGAATAGAAGTAGAATAAAAAAATAAATTATTTACAGTAAAACCCGACCAATTTTGGTCGGGTTTTTTTATTGGCATGTTTTTTGTTTTTTAAAAACTGAACGATAAAACACTCTGATATGAAATATTCAAAAAAACTACCGATTAAACAATTAGAAAAGTTCTCAAATATATTTATGCAATTAGGCTTCGTTTTAACGCTTTTTGTAGTCTATGTAACACTAGAGTATCAAACCGAAGTAAAATCTCTTGGTGTATTAGATGCACCTATCTCAATAGATAGAACTTACATCCCTTTTGAACAAGATATACTCTTTACAAGAGAGCCTTTAGTGATTCCTGAAATAGAAATTCCAAAACCAGATACTTTTATTCTAGATGCACCCATAGATAAAGGGTTAGTGGAAACAATCTTATTTAAAGAACCAAAAGAGGAAGCTCCTATAATTATTAATGCAGGAATTATTACCGCTGTTCCAGATCCAGAACCAGAGCCAGAAAATGATGTCCCTTTTATGATGATAGAAGATGCGCCAATTTTTAAAGGATGTGAAGGTTTATCAAAAGAGGAGAACAAAGCCTGTTTTGAGATGAAAATTAAAAAATTTGTACAAAAAAACTTTGATACAGAACTTGCTCAAGAAATAGGATTGCATTCAGGGAAGCATAAAATTTACACCCAGTTTATTATAGATAAAACAGGAGAAATTATACACATTAGAATTAGAGCACCTCATGTGAAATTGAAAAAAGAAGTATTAAGAATTATAAACAAAATACCAAGTTTTATCCCAGGTAAACAAAGAAATATACCTGTAAAAGTGAAGTACGTGCTGCCAATTACTTTTAGTATAAAATAAAAGGGTGATAGTTTTCATTTTCTAAATATTTAACGTCATTAATTTTTTGTGCTAAACTTTTAAAAAAGGAAATACCTACTCTGTTGGCAAATCAGGAAATAATTGTAATTTCACAATTTACCAAAAGGAATTAAAAATACATACGTATAAATCTATACTGTTAATAATGAAAAACTATTTTGCTCATGAAACTTCCGTTATAGATAATGGTTCTAGCATTGGAGAAGGTACCAAAATATGGCATTTTAGTCATATTATGGAAAACTGTAAAATAGGAGAGCATTGTAATATTGGTCAGAATGTAGTAGTATCTCCGGAAGTTATTTTAGGAAGCAATGTTAAAGTGCAGAATAATGTATCAATTTATACGGGTGTAATTTGCGAGGATGATGTTTTTTTGGGTCCATCAATGGTTTTTACAAATGTAATTAATCCGAGAAGTGCTGTTAAAAGAAAAGATCAATATAAAAAAACCTTGGTAAAAAAAGGAGCAAGTATAGGTGCGAATGCAACAATTATTTGCGGCAACAATATAGGACAATATTCATTTATTGGAGCAGGAGCAGTTGTTACTAAAGAAGTTCTTCCATTTGCTTTGGTTGTTGGTAATCCATCTAAGCAAATTGGTTGGGTTAGTGAATTTGGACATAGATTACACTTTAATGAAAAAGGTTTTGCTACCTGTAAAGAGAGTAATCAAGAATATCAATTAAAGAATAATAGCATTATAAAAATATAGAATGATTAAAAGATATTTATTCCTAGTTTTATTATATCCCTCAATAATATTTTCTCAATCGGAGAGATATCCAATTTTTGATGTATGTAAAGGAGATCAAATAAACTCCATTAAAGAATGCTTTAAAACTACCTCAAAGAAGCATTTTTTTGCGGAGTTTAAAACACCAGCAGTTGTAGAAAATGAAAACTTTAAAGGAACTGTAAATACAGTGTTTGTTGTCACAGCAGAGGGAGATTTTAAATTGATTTATATAAATACTCCCTATCAAGAAATAAGAAAAGAAATAGAAAGATCATTTAAAGTTTTTCCAAGAATTACTCCAGGTTGGTATAACAATCATGCGGTAGAAATGCGTTTTGTATTGCCAATAACGTTCCCTATTGAAGAAAGTATTGGTAACGTAAATATTTCTAAAAACTCAATGCCAGAAGAAGATTTATTAGAAGTTGTAGAAAAAAATAGAATTGCAGATTCAACTTTTTTAGAGCATAACAGTCAATTAAATATTCCTTTTACGCATCAAAGATATGTAGATTATGAATATGCAATGCACAAAGCAAAAGGAACACATACTGCATCCAAGCCATACACATATAAAGATGTTAGTCAATATTATGACTTAACAGAAGCGAAGAAAAAATTCTTAAAACCACAAATTAGAAGTTGGACTGGAAATAAAATCTGGAATGAACATTTACTTCAGGTTAAGAAAAAAGAGTTTTGGTTTACCTTAGATTTTTTATTAGATGTTCAATTAGGAAAAGATAATTCAAGTCAGAGTTATACCTACAATAATTCAAGAGTTCTTAGTGTTAATGGAGGTTTAGGGAATAATTTTTCTTATTCAGCAACTATTTATGAAAGTCAAGGAAGGTTTGCAGATTATATAAATAGTTTTATTTCAAACCCATCAACTATAACACGACCTAAATTTTCAGAGGGTTTAGTCCCGGGTAGAGGAAAAGCAAAAGGATTTAAAACAGATTCTTTTGATTACCCTGTTGCAGAAGGCTATCTTTCTTACACGCCAAATAAGTTCATGCAATTTCAGTTTGGAAATGGTAAAAATTTTATTGGAGATGGTTATAGGTCTTTTGTTCTTTCTGATGTTTCTTCGCCAACAACCTATTTAAAAATGAAGGTTGATTTTTGGAAATTACAATACACAAATATTTGGATGTGGAACACAGAACCATCATTAGTTACTGTCTCCAATCCAAATGAGCATGCAAGAAAATATGTTGCAGCACATTATCTGAGCATAAACCTTACAGAAAAATTTAATATTGGATTGTTTGAAACAGCCATCTCTTCTGGTGAACAAGGTTTTGATGCAGGTTTTTTGAACCCAATTATGTTCTATAGAGCTCTTGAATTTAACAGAGGAGAAGATGCAGGAAATGCAATAGTAGGTCTAACCACTAAATATAAATTAAATGATAATCTCTCGTTATATTCTCAATTAGTTATTGACGAGTTTTCAGTTGGAAATTTAGGAAATTTAGGTGACTGGAGAAATAAATTTGCCTACCAGTTAGGTGCAAAATACTTTAATGCCTTTAATGTAGATGATCTTTTTCTACAACTAGAGTACAACCATGCAAGACCTTATACGTTTGCACATAAATCGCCAATTTTAAATTATGGAAATTACAGTCAGCCTTTGGGGCATTTATGGGGAGCTAATTTCTGGGAAGTAGTTGCAATAGGTAGATATAAACAAGATAGATGGAGTGGAAGTGCAAAAATTATTTTAGGGAAAAAAGGATTTGATTACCAAAACCAGGCAGTTAGTTATGGAGGCGATATTTATCAATCTTATGAGGATAGATTTGGAGATACTGGAAATGAATTGGCACAGGGAAACACCGCAAACATTTTTATTGTTGATTTACAAGGGAACTATTTGTTAAATCCATCAAATAATTTAAGTTTCTTTGCGGGTCTTTCATATAGAAGTTTTTCTCCAAAGATCTCTTTAGCAGGTTTCCCTGAAGGAAATAATATCTGGTTTTCAGCCGGAATTAAAGCAGATTTATTTAATTGGTATTTTGATTTTTAAGATCTATTCTTTTACATATAAACACTTAATATTGCTATTATAAAAAATCATATTTTTTATTTTTATAGCTATTTCCTTACTTAATTTATCTAATGGGTTTGTTTTTTGAGTTAAAATCAATCTAAAACCATAGGTAAATTCATATTTATGAAATATCTTTGCAAACGAATAATAATGTAATGATTTCAACAGTATTTTCAGAGAATAAAAGATCTATGCAAACTATAATTTCAGACTTTAAGCAGCTTACAAAAGTTGGTTTGTCTTTAAGTGTTGTTTTTTCTTCCGTTGCAGGTTATTTATTAGCAGTAGATTTTATTAATTACACCACATTATTTTTACTAGCTCTTGGTGGTTTTTTTATGGTGGGTGCATCAAATGCGTATAATCAAATAATAGAGATAGATACAGATAAATTAATGCAACGCACAAAAGACAGGCCTCTACCAACAGGAAGAATGTCTGTGAATTTAGCGTTAACAATTGCAATTTTATTTACAATATCAGGACTTTCCATCTTATATAGTATAAATGCAAAAACGGCTTTATTTGGTGCTATTTCAATATTTTTATACACAAGTGCATATACTCCTTTAAAATCGGCAACACCATTAGCTGTTTTTGTAGGTGCAATACCTGGTGCAATTCCATTTATGTTAGGTTGGGTTGCAGCAACAGATGAATTTGGTATAGAAGCTGGTATTCTTTTTATGATTCAATTTTTTTGGCAGTTTCCTCATTTTTGGGCAATTGGTTGGTTACAATATGAAGAATATAAAAAAGCAGGGTTTAATATGCTGCCAATGAATACAAAAGATAAAGGAGCAGTAAAACAAATTATTTTTTATACAGTGGTAATGATTTTAGTATCAATCATACCTGTTTTTAAAGTTTCAGGAGCTTTTTATATCTATCCACTAACAGCTGTAATAGTTGCTTTATTAGGAGTTGTTATGTTGTATTATGGAGTTAAATTACACAAAACAGAACAAAACACAGACGCAAGGAAATTAATGTTGTCTAGTGTTTTGTATATTACTGTTTTACAAATTGTATATGTAGTCGATAAATTTTTACATTAATATGATAAACGAAAAACAATTACAAAAAGAATTAACTGTTGCTAAAAATAAATCAGCGAAACCTATGTTATGGGTTTCAATGATTAGCATGGTTATGTTTTTTGCAGGATTAACAAGTGCGTATGTTATTAGTATGAAAAGAGACGATTGGGTTTCTTTTGATTTGCCAAATGCATTTCTAATAAGTACTATTTTAATTGTAGCTAGTAGCGTAACATTATTTTTATCACAAAGATTTTTAAAGCAAGACAAAAGACAATTATCATTGGTCCTTGTTGTAGTAACTTTAATTTTAGGCATCGGTTTTGTTTGGCAACAATATGTTGGATTTTTAGAATTAAAAAGTGTAGGATTGTTTTTTACAGGCCCAGAAAGTACCGTATCAACATCCTTTATAATTGGTATAACATTTATGCATGTTATTCACCTATTAGTAGGTATAATTATACTCTTTGTTGTTATTTATAATCATTTTAAATACAAATACAAACCAGAAAATATGTTAGGCTTTGAGCTGGGAGCGATTTTCTGGCATTTTGTAGATATTTTGTGGATATACCTATTTTTCTTTTTCTATTTTATCAAGTGATAGAAAATGATTAATTTTGCCAAACTAATTAAGAAATAATTAACAGAGAATTATATGGAAGCAAATATTGCTGTACCTTCTGAAGAAAAAAATACTTGGAATGGAGGGGGTAAAAGACCTTTTGGAGCAAGTTATGGTAAAATGATGATGTGGTTTTTTATTGTTTCTGATGCAATAACCTTTTCAGGTTTTTTAGCTGCTTACGGCCTTACACGTTTCAAATTTATTGACTCATGGCCAATTGCGGATGAAGTTTTTACACACGTTCCTTTTTTCCATGGTAGCTATCCAATGATTTATGTTGCGTTTATGACGTTTGTCTTAATTGCATCATCAGTAACGATGGTATTAGCTGTAGATGCTGGACATCAAATGAATAAAAAGAAAGTCACTTTTTATATGTTCTTAACAATTATTGGAGGTTTAATATTTGTAGGTTCGCAAGCTTGGGAATGGAATACCTTTATTAATGGTTCGTACGGATCTGTTAAAACTACAGATGGTAAATTACTGCAATTTGTAACTGGAGATGGACTTAACGATGAAGGAGAGATGAAGTTCCATCAAGTAGCATTGTCAGACTTTGTTCTTGGAGAAAGAACTGATGGAAGGGTACAGCATAAAAAACAGAATGGGTTGTGGTTTGTAGAAGAATCTACAATTTCTCCCTATTCAATAGATCAGATCATAAATGCATACAATTCAAATCCAAATATTTTTGTAAAATCAGAATTGGTAAATGCTGAGAAAAAAGAAAAGGTAGTACTTTCTAGAGAAGAGGGTGCTGCGCAATTAGCTAAGACAGATTTAGTTGTAGAGGGTGCTAATTTAGAGGTGAATGAATATGGAAACACAATATTTGCAAATTTCTTTTTCTTTATCACAGGATTTCACGGGTTTCACGTTTTATCTGGGATTATAATTAATATTATTATTTTCTTTAATGTTATTTTAGGTACTTACGAACGTAAGGGACATTATGAAATGGTAGAAAAAGTAGGGTTATATTGGCACTTTGTAGATTTAGTTTGGGTATTTGTATTTACCTTTTTCTACTTGGTTTAATTCATAAAATAAGATTACAAAAATGGCACACGCACACGAATCGAATTTAAAAAGAATCTGGATAGTTTTCGGAATTCTATCAGTGATTACTATTGTCGAAGTATATTTAGGGATCATTAAGCCAGACATATTAAATTTTCCTTTAAAAGCTTTTGAACCAACTTTTTTTGGGTCAATAGGAAACGCATTGTTATCTCCGATAATTTTTACCAGTCCACTAAATTTTTTATTCATTGTTTTAACTTTAATTAAAGCGTATTATATTGCTTGGGCGTTTATGCACCTTGAAGGTGAGAAAAAATGGTTTAGACGTGCTGCAGTTTGGACAGCAACTTTTCTAATCTGTTATTTAGTATCCTTATTATTAATTGAAGGAGATTACTTGAATAGCACACTAGGGCCACTTGTAAAATGGTAATTTAAAATTTTATAAAAGGTGATTTCAATCACCTTTTTTTAGTTGATTAAATCATGAAAATATCAAAAAAAAGAGTTGTATTATTTTTACTTTTTATTTTCCCTTTAATTTGTTTTTTACTGCTTTCAACTGGGCAAAATAATTTTACGAAATTACCTGTAATTACAAAAAATATTATAGATGTTTCTATCATAGATTCTACAAAAACATTTAAAAATAATATATCTATAGTCTGTTTTTTAGGAAATGAAATAGACAAAAGCAAAGCGGGTTTGTTTAACTTAAATGAAAAGGTTTACAAAAAATTTATAGAATATAAAAAGTTTCAGATTATTGCTATTTACCCAAAAGGGAAGAAAAAAGAAGTGCAAGTTCTTAAAAAAGAAATTGGTGCATTTACAGATATGGCAAAATGGAACTTTATTGAAGGCTCTAGCAAAGATATAAAAGCAGTATATAGAAGCTTTAATGTAGAAGATTCTCTTTCTTCAAACCTTTCTAGTTTTAAATCTTTTTTAATTGATAAAAATGGAAATCTAAGGGGCCGAACTAAAGATGAAAAACTTTTTGGATACGATATGGAGTCTGTTTCAGAATTAAATGCAAAATTAAAAGACGACGTAAAAGTACTTTACTACGAGTATTATGCTGCTTTTAAAGATAAAAATAAAAATAAAGCAGATAGAAAAGAAGTAGGATTATGAATAAAAAATACTCTTATGTAGGTGTTTCCTTTGTAATACTTTTATTTGGAATTTATGTTGTTAGAAATATAGACAGAAGAATTAATGACAATGATTTAATTCAAGACGATAGATTAAATAAAGTAGATAAAAAGACAGGAAAAAACAATGCTCTTTTTACGTTTAACAAAGTGCCTAACTTTGAGTTCTTAAACCAAAATGGAGATATAATTACCAATGAAACATACAATAGTAAAGTTTATTTAGTGGAGTTTTTCTTTTCTACATGTCCGACCATTTGTCCCATAATGAATAAAAAAATGATTTCTATTCAAAATGAATTTGCTACATATTCTAATTTTGGAATTGCATCAATTTCAATTACTCCAGAAATAGACACACCAGAAATATTAAATGATTACGCTATTAATAATAAAATAACCCATAAAAATTGGCACTTGCTAACGGGTAAAAGCGATGAGGTTGTGTATGCTTTATCCAACAAAGGATTTAAATTATATGTTGGTAAAGGTGAAAAAGAGCATGGTGGTTTTGAACATTCTGGTTTGTTTGCCTTGGTTGACAAAAATGGCTTTATTCGTTCTAGAAAAGATGCTTATGGAAATCCTATTATGTATTACAGGGCAATTGAAGAACAAGGTTTTCCTGATCAAATAAAAGAATTGAAAGAGGATATTAAAGTTTTACTGAATGAGTAATTTAGCACAAGAAAAAAAATATAAAAAAATAATTACTGCATTGTCAGTTGTCATCCCATTAGCCGTTGCAGGTTTATTTTTGGTTAATTTAAAAAAACTAGGATTTAATGTTGAGCCACTAACTTTTTTACCTCCTATTTATGCATCAATTAATGGTTTAACAGCAATTCTTTTAATTGCAGCTGTAGTTGCAATTAAAAATGGAAATAAGAAGTTACACGAGCAATTAAATACCTTTGCAATTGGGTGTTCTTTGGTTTTTTTACTTCTATATATTGCATATCATATGACTTCAGATTCCACTAAATTTGGTGGAGAAGGAGCGGTTAAATATTTTTATTATTTTATTTTAATTACACATATTATTTTATCAATAGTTGTTATCCCCTTTGTGTTAACCACCTATATGAGAGCCAAACTCGATAAATTTCCTCAACACAAAAAAATAGCAAAAATTACATTTCCGTTGTGGCTTTATGTTGCCATAACAGGAGTCGTTGTATACCTTATGATTTCACCTTATTATGCTTAAAAAAAGAAACCTTATTGTTCTTACAGTTATAATTTTAGTTTCAATACAAACTATAACCTCTCAATGCGCAATGTGCAAAGCCGTGTTAGAAACCGGAGATGTTTCTATGGCCGAAGGAGTAAATAATGGAATTTCTTACTTAATGGTATTTCCTTATTTGTTAATAGGTACTTTATTCTTTGTGATATACAGATACAAAAAGAACGCCAAAAATTAACACTTCAATAAGAGTAAAATAGTGTAACATAAATTACCTTTATTCGTCTTATAGGAACGATAGAAAGATATTGCTGTTTAATCTTGGATTAATAGAGTGAATTCATTTTATAAATTGTAACAAAATTACCTAGAACTTAAAAAAATAAAACTTTGAAAACTAAATTCATCCTATTACTTACTTTAATAGTATCATTAGCATCATTTTCACAAAAGAAATTGGACCCTTAAAGAATGTGTGGACCAAGCTCTTCAGAAAAATATTTCTATTCAACAAAATAAATTAAGTTTAGAATTGGCTAAAAAAGATGTTGATATTGCAAAAGGTAATTTTTTACCTAATTTGAATGGAAGTTCTTCGGGTAGATTTGGATTTGGATCTATCATTGATAATATCAGTAACACACGAATATCTACAGACAATTTTAATGCTTCTTTTGATTTAAATTCTAATATTACTCTTTTTAATGGATTTAGAAATACAAATACTTTCAAACAAGCTCAACTTGGCGTTGAGTCTAGTTTGTTAGATTTAAAACAAATAGAAAATGATATTTCATTAAGTGTCGTAAACACCTACTTAACTGTATTATTTGCCAAAGAAAATTTGGAAGTAGCAAAGGTTCAAGCAGAAATAAGTACCAAACAAATAGAAGCAGCAGTAGCTAGGTTTGAGGCTGGATCTATTGCTAAGGGAGAGTTGTTAAATTTTCAATCTACGGCAGCAAATGATTTGCAAAGTGTAATTATACAGGAAAACGCTTTAAATTTAGCATTATTAAACCTCACACAACTATTGCAAGAACCGGTAGAAAATTTTGAGGTTGCTCCCATAGATGTTGAAACTCCATCTACTAATTTATTGTACGCGAATTCTTCTTCAGTATATAAAAAATCTTTAGATTATATGCCGGAAATAGCTAGAGCAGAATTGGCAATAGATAATGCAGATTTTAATATTAATTTAGCAAAGGGTTTCTTTCTTCCAACTATTACAGCTTTTGCTGGAATGGGATCAGGTTTTAGTCATAGGTTCAACGAAATATTTTCGAATGATTATTTTTTTAAACAATTAAATGATAATTTAGGATATAATATTGGAGTCTCTTTAAACATTCCTATTTTCAATCGCTTTCAAACTAAAAATAGAGTCGCACAATCTCACATAAACAGAGAAATTTCTGAAACGAGATTAGAAGGTCAAAAATTACAATTAAAACAAACCATTGAGCAAGCATTTCTAGATGTAAGATCTGCAATAAAAACTTTTGAAGCGGCTAATATTTCTTTAGATGCTCAAGAAGAAGCTTTTAAAAATGCCCGAGAAAGATATAATTATGGTGCGATGACTTTATTCGATTTCGATTTGGTTAGAACCCGATTTGTGACCGCAAAGAGTTTAATGATTCGTTCTAAATACGATTATGTTTTTAAAACCAAAGTACTACAATTCTATTCTGGAGAATTGGTTTTCGAATAACGTTTTATTAATCACGCTCTATCTCTGACCTCACAGAGTAGACTAAAACTTGTGAGGTTTTCTTTTTTGGAACGCTTATATTTGCATAAAAAATAGAAATTGGCAATTATTTTAAATATTGAAACCGCAACTAAAAACTGTTCCGTTAGCCTTGCTAAAGATGGAAATACTTTAGCAATAAAAGAATTGAATAATGGTAATTATTCTCATGCAGAAGTTTTACATCCCTTTATTTTAGATATTTTAAAAGAAGCTAAAGTTACTTTACAAGAAATAAACGCAGTAGCTATTAGTAAAGGACCTGGTTCATACACTGGATTAAGAATTGGTGTTTCAGCAGCAAAAGGATTGTGCTTCTCTTCTGATATTCCTTTAATCTCTTTAGAGACTTTAACCTCTTTATCTCATTCTATTTCTATTGAAAAAGGATTAATAGTACCAATGTTAGATGCAAGAAGAATGGAAGTATACTCTGCTGTTTATGATAAGAATCATCAACAAATCAGAGAGATTAAGGCAGAAATTATAGATGCGCTTTCTTTTAAAGAGTATTTAGAAAAACACAAAGTTTATTTTCTTGGAGACGGCGCAAAAAAATGCAAAGAGTTTATTACACACAAGAATGCTATTTTTATTGAAAATAAGTTTCCATCAGCCAAGGAGATGGCGAAATTATCTTATGATAAGTACAAAAAAAACGACATCGAAGATGTCGCTTATTTTGAACCTTTTTATTTAAAAAACTTCATTGCAGTTCCTCAAAAAAAATTAAAGGGTATTATAAAAAATTAAAATCTTTTTTAAATCATCTACTTTTTTGTGACTTAATTTATTGCGTTTGATATATTTTTTTACTTCATTTTTATTTTCTTCAAACAATCTTAAAAATTTTTTATTGCTAGACGGAATTATTAAAGCATCATTAGAATCTAAGCTAATAAACGTTTTATTATTTACTTTCTTAAAATAAGATTGTTCATATTCTTCGTAAGTGTTTTTGGGTTTTTTTCCGCCATATAAATTAACTTTTTCTTTGGTGAGAATAAAACTATTTTTTTGTTCAAAGGTTACTTTATAAAAAGACTTGCTATTATCTTTATTTTGAAAAACTTGATATTTTAAATTATCATTGGTAAATATGACTTTACTGCCAATGTTTTTTGTAAAATGAAAGGTTTTTTTTGCATTTTTAATTTCAAAAATATCTTTATAAGCATCATACCTTGCTAAAACAACAGTTTGATAATTATTTAACCTTACTGGTAAATAAGTGTCGTTTAAAAAAGGAGAACCAGTAATACTCTCATAATAGGGCTTATTAAGTTCACTAGCTTGATTCATACTTGCATAACTAAGATAATAATTTCTCCCTGACCTGCCATTGCCGGCAAATCCTTGTGAAAATATAATGGAAGACGAAAAGAAAAGTACGAGTGAATAAAAAAACTTAAACTTCATAGTGTTAATTTTTAAAATTAATAGCTTATGAAGATACCGTAAATTTTTATAGTATCCTAATCCTTTAAATATCAAAAACTATAATTGATTGTAATAAGCAACTATTTCAACAAGATCTTTCCTTTTTTTATGACTTAGACTTTTTTCTTTCATAAAAGATTTCACCTCATTAGATTTTTTATTAAATAACTTTAAGAACGCTTTCTTTTTTCTAGAAACTAAACTAATTTCCCCTTGATCGTTTATGATAAAAAATTGATCCCTTCCTCTTTTATAACTTGCAGATGTTGCAGAACCGTAGCTATTATCTGGTTCTGATGCTGCTATAAATTTAACGTTTTCTTTTAATAGTAATTTGAAATCTCCATCTAATAAATTTACAAAATAAGTTAAGTTATCATTGTAATTTTTTACTGTATATCTTTTGTTGATAGAAGGAAATTTAATTTCAACGTCTTCAGTCTTTCTCAAATAAAAAACTTCATTATTTTTCATATACTCCATCTCATCCTTGTAGATATTAAATCTTAAAGGAGAAGCCTGGTCTACATTGCTAATGTTAGCGTTTACAAAATTGAAATTTAAATACTGCTTTTTTTGAACCTCTTTCGGAATTACATCAATCTCAGACGTTTTAGAAATACTAATCATGTTTGTATTTTGCCTTATGTTTTGACCAAAAAAAGTTAATGATGACAGTGAAAATGCTAATATTAAAAAAGTTTTTTTCATAATTTTATTAAGTATTTTAATTTTTTAGTAATCTTGATTTTTATTTTAAGAATTATTAAACAAAAATAATAGATTAAAATCAAGTTTTTTATTTTGATTTGTTAAATAACTATTAATAAATCAGATAATAATTACATACATACAATGCCCCAAATTTATGGATCAGAGAAACTAGAAAAAGCATCCCATGTTGTTGCACATTCCTTTGCATCTATTCTTTTAAAAAATAAAGGAAATGGGCAGTTTGTCATTGAAGAATTACCATCAGAAGCACAATTTTCACCCACCTTAGGTCTGGAAGTTGCAGATATAAACAACGACGGTTTTTTAGATATTTTTGGTGTGGGAAATGTATATGATTCTGAAGTAGAAACCATACAATATGATGCTTCTAAAGGCTACCTTTTATTAGGAAATAAAGAAGGAAAGTATACATTTTCAACTGATAAGAGCTACTACACAAACAAAGAGGCTAAAGAAATTAAGAAGATTATAATTGAAGGAATTTTGCATTTTATCATAGTTCATAAAAATGATGACACTCTACATTGTTAAAAGCAAAGAACACTATATATAACCCTCTAGCGCTCCCCTAAATATCACTTCTTTGATTTATTTTAAAGAGGTGATATTGTTTTTATAATTCTTTACTACGACCAACATTCATTATCATCTTACCTTTTAAGTTCTGGTGACTTTATAAAAGTACACTTGCAAGATACACTTCAACAAAGAGATCAGGCACTAAGTTTGCACGCTTTTTTTTAGCGTCAAGGTTTCTAAAGCACTTCATTAGGTCACATCAGTTGTTTTTAACCATTTATCTATCAAAAATAGAGTTGATTGCAAAATCATAAAACCCTTACTAACTAGTTAAATGCCAAATAAAAAAACTTCAATGTTAATTTAATGTTACGTAATTGTTGTGTAAATGTTTCTAAATCGCTATATTTGATTAGATGTTAACTTAAAGGACAAGAACATGAAAAAAACACTTTTAATAGCTCTATTTTTTATCACAGCGCAAGGATTTTCTCAAAAAATAGCTCCTACTTTTGAAAAAGAGGGAGAGTTGGTAAAAGCAACTTATTATAATGAACAGGGAAGCATTAGCGTTCAGGGATTCTTTAAAAATAAAAAATTAACTGGAAAATGGATTCGTTATGATGCGAATGGAAATAAAACAAAGATTGCCTACTATAATGAGGGTAAGAAAGTTGGAAAATGGTTTGTTTGGGATAAGGAATCTCTGAAGGAAATAAACTTCAATAATAATGTCATTGTAAGTGTTAATACTTGGAAATCAGACTCAAGGTTGGCAATAAACAATTAATAATTGCTATATTTCATTTAAATTCATAAAAAAAAGCAGGGGTTAAGCCTGCTTTTTTTTATGAATTTAAAATAGAGATTATAATCCTCTAGTCCAACCTTCAGCCCAACCAGGTTTCGCTGCACCATTCCCTGCTCCAGTGGCAGTTCCTGTTCCCACAAAACTTTGATTTGCACCTGTATAATCAGTTATTTCAAAACCAGTAGCATTATTTTCAAACTGAACATTGGTCATAATTAAGGCGTTATTTTCAATTCGTACCCCAGCTTCAGTATCACTACTTTTTACTTTTACCCCTAAATTTGCACCAGAAATAAAGAAATTATCAATATTGAAATTTCCTCCTCCTTCTTTGTAATATAACGCTCCTTCCGTTACAGGGCCTACTACAGTAATATTTTTCAATGTCGCATTGGTTACGGGTGTTGCATTTCCATTATCTCCATTGTTTGAACCTTCAATTCCTGCTTTAGCTCCTCCAGAGATATACCAATACTCACCAGTTCCTGCCCAACCATCTGCAAAGTCAATTGAATCGTCTCCACTATTGGTAGACACTAAGTATGTTCCGTTTACAGTACCGCCAAAAAACTCAATACCATCATCACCACCTTCAAAAGATTGCACATATTCTACTGTGGTTCCCGAACCAACACCAAATAAAGACAATCCATTAAATTCTTTAGAACTGTTAAAAGTAGCTCCTGTATATTCTAATCGTAAATATTGAATAGATCCAGAATTATCATCAGAAATAGAACCCCCATAGGTTAAGTCTGCAACTTCAGAGGTTGCCACCGAACCAACGTTTGTGGGTGCTTTTCCACAGACCACTAAACCGCCCCAATCTGAAGCTGAAGGGTTTGCAGTACCCGAGGTCATAACAACAGGGTCTGATGCAGTTCCTTCGATAAATATTTTTCCTCCTTGAGCCACGGCAATATAGGAGCTTGTACCCCCAGTAGCCTTAATGGTGGTTCCTGCAGGGATTGTTAAAGATCCACCCTCTTGTACAATGAAAGAGCTTGTTAATTCATATTCAATATCGGCATTTA
>CAXYCO010000031.1:0-73536 GCA_964275545.1 uncultured Polaribacter sp. | reverse complement strand
GCTTTTATTTGTGCTGCTTCTAAAAATGTTTGAGCAAAATCCAAATTTTGCACCATATCATCATTTGTCATGCCTGCTTTTATTTGGTTCGGCCATTTAATTAATAAGGGTGTTTTAAACGATTCAGCATAGATAAAGCGTTTGTCGAACCAGCCATGTTCGCCGAGGTAAAATCCTTGGTCTGAAGTATAAATAATCATTGTATTCTCTGCGAGGTCATTTTTATCAATATAGTCTAGTACCCTTCCTACGTTATCATCTACAGAGGAAACACAGGCGAGATAATCTTGCATATATCTTTGATACTTCCAACTCATTTTCTCCTTTTCAGTCATCCCTTTCCAATGGGTTTTAAAATCGAGATTTATTGAATCTAAGATAGGATTGTACATTATTTTCTGTTCCTCTGTGAGTCTGTTGTACGATTGTTTTAGAGCATATTCGCCATTGTAAATAATAGGTGGAATTTTTGGTTCCACGCCTCCCATTTCTTCAATGGTCTCCGGCATAATTTTGGAGTCCTGCGTATAGTCCATATGATACAGTAGGTTCATCTCTGCTGTTTTAGCCGCAGTTCCTCTGTTTGCGTAATCATCAAAGAGTGTTTCGGGTTCGGGGAAGGTTTTTTTAGAAAATTCCTTCATTTTTTCTGCGCTTGGCCACCAAGCCCTATGTGCTGCCTTGTGCATGTACATCATCATAAATGGCTTTGTGGTATCTCTTTTTTTATCTAGCCAATCTAATGTTAAGTCGGTAATTATATCGGTTACATAACCCGTAATCGTAATGTTGCCTTTTGGAGTAATAAATTCTGGGTTGATGTAATTACCTTGTCCGGGCAAAATCATATAGTCATCTACTCCTTTGGGGTTGTTGCCAAAATGTAGTTTTCCAAACATGGCTGTTTGGTACCCTGCCTTTTTAAACAACTGAGGAAAAGTTACTTGAGTGGTGTCAAAGGGCATGATGTTATTAATTTTTCCGTTGAGGTGCGTATGCTTGCCCGTAAGTATTGTTGCACGTGAAGGTGCACAAATAGAATTGGTTACACTTGCATTGGTAAAACGCATGCCTTCTTTTCCAATTCGGTCAATATTTGGTGTTTGTATCAATGTATCTGAATAAGCACTGATGGCTTGGTAGGCATGGTCATCTGACATAATGAATAGAATATTAGGTCGGGTGGCAAGTTCTTTTTCTTCCGTTTTACATGAAAATAGAATGCTAGATGTAGTTAAAAATAATAATATTTTTGATGTTTATACAATATTTTACACATTATTTGATACGTTTTTGGTCCGATATATTATTTTGATTCCTAGTATTACTCTCATTAAAATATTTTTATTTCAATGGATTTTAACCTGTTTGTGAGGGCACAGTTGGGGCTTTAAAGCACTAAATCTAGTAAATAAATAACAAATAGAAAGACTGTGAGAATTTTCGAAAGTGAGCTTGTATTAGCAATTAATTTTATATGGTGTTGGACAATCGTAATTATAATTTCGATTGTCCTTTCAGTTTATTGTTTTCTAAATTCGAATCTTTAAACTTTATTTCCAAAGAATAATTCAGTAATTCGTAATCTTTCTTATAAAACGTTTTTTGTGATTCATATTTTAAGGTTTCTCCTGGTTTTAATTCAGAAGTTGATTTATCAAAACTGATAATCTTTCCATTAACTTTTAAAAACACTTTATAACTTTTAGCAGGAATAATAGTATTTCCAGTATTCTTTATTTCAAAGTGATAATAAATTCCATCATATTCAGTTCTTTTCTCAATTACTTTCATGGCTTTTATGTCAGTGATTTTTGGTGCAATAACTGAATTATTAAAAAGTAAGTTAATTCCAATTAATAAAAACGTCAATGATTTCATAGTTTTAAATTTAAAGTTAATATTTCGTTTTCTATGTTTGCCAACTAGTTATATGTAAACAAAAGTATGTTTTATCCCATATGGTTTTAGTGGATACTAAAATATTCTTGTTGTCTTTTTTTTTAATTTTAGAAACCAAATATATTAATTATTTACAACGAAAAATATAGGCATGTCTATTTGTGAAAATAAGCTCTTTTTTTAGATTCTTCTTTGTTGACAGCTGTCTTCATTTTATTTCGTTTAAAGTTAATTTAAAGCTATATGGTTCTCTTCCCAGAAGAGTAGGTAATTCCCCTCTCATAATTTTAGACAATTTTTCACTCTTAGGAACGTATGGAATTCGTGGATCTTGTTCTTCATTCAGTTTAACTAAATATCTTCTCAACTCAGAAATTGAGCTGAATTTTTTATCTCCTTCTAGCCAATAAACACTATATCCAAGACCTACCGCTTTCCTCATATATGCATTGTGCCTGTTTGTGTATTTTGGTTCTCCATTTTGATTTGAATAAGCAAACCTTTTTCCTTGTGTAGAATCAATAGTTCCTCTACAACATGATGAAACTGATTCTACATTTAAATTAAAAAAAATTGCAGCATGTTTAGAAGAATTAAATATTTGATGTTCCCCATTTTTGTTAAGGTATATAACTCTCTGATTTTTTAAAAAAGGGTTTCTCTCTGGTGCGGTAGTATCAATAGTGAAGGAGTACTTATTTATATTAGTTCTACTTTTTTGAGGGTTTATTATTTCTCTAATTTTCCCCATAGATGATTTATTGAATAATTCAGAATTTATTTCTTCTAAATATTTTATCACTTCCTTTAATCCCAAACAAGATTTGACTAAAATCCATTTAGTTTTTAAATAGTCCCATTCCCATACATAAATTTTTTCTCTTTCTGTTTGAGCTCTTTCTAATTTTATTTTATGTTTTTTTGTTTCAATTCTGTTTCCTTTCTCATCAATATGAAAAACAAGATATCCTTTAATTGTTAGGGTATTCTTTTTTCCACCAAGGTTTAAATGTTTCATTGCTAATAGTTCACCAAGGCTACAACCAATAATTGGAGCGATTTTAAAAATTGTGTCTTTATGTATTTTTTCTGTTTTTAAATTGATTATTTCAATTTTATTTAATATTTGATAGTTTTTTTTATGTCCCTCTTTTAGAATCGGGTTTCCTTCTATGTCAAGGAATGCGTATTGATGACCATTTTTAGGATTTGGTTCACCTGTTTCACATAATTTATTAATTAATTTTGTAGATATTTTTTCTACATCTCTTATTGTTGTTATTGCATTATATTCACTTCCAGTAGTCAGATTTTTTACTGGTTTGATTTTTCCTGACATATAACGAGCAACATTGGCGTGAGAATTTGATTTATTCCATGAAACTGCACTGCCCTGTGAGTTTGGTTTTTTCGATTTGTAGTTTTTATTTTTATCCTTATTAGCTAATTTATATCCTTTATTTAGGTGTTCATTAATAAATTTTGTTTCGTAATCTTCTAAATCCTTATCCGCAATATTAGCTTTCAATATTTCCCAATTCCAATTATTAGTCCCTTCTTGAATTAGAATTTGGTCAAATGCATCTGATGGGAGTTTCCATACTTTTGGATTCCTTTCGTGTTGTCTCCTTCTCTCTTCTAGAGAAAGAACTGTTAGACCAATATATATGTAGTTTGGATCCTGCTTTTTCGTTGCTTTATAAATTAGTCCCATTTTTATTGTGCTTTTGGTTTTTGAGATTGCTGCTAACTAGTTATATGTATACAAAATTATGTTTTATCCCATATGGTTTTAGTGGATACTAAAATATTCTTGTTGTCTTTTTTTTTAATTTTAGAAACCAAATATATTAATTATTTACAACGAAAAATATTGGCATGTCTATTTGTGAAAATAAGCTCTTTTTTTAGATTCTTCTTTGTAAAAAGTACTTATGTAATATTTTCTATTATCAATAAGTTCAGATTTTTTGTATGTACAAATGATATCAAAATTGTATTTATTTTAGAACAACCAGCTTACGTGTAGCTATGATATTATTTCGAGATAGCATTTTGGCAATATAAATTCCATTCGAAAACTTTTTGGCGTCCAAACTAATACTTGATTCTCCCTTTTCTAGGGGTAAAGAGACTATTTTTTGACCATTTAAATTATAGATTTCAATTTTACCATAATCAGTGGTTGAGGTAAAAGAAAATTTTGTTTCCAAACTAAAAGGATTGGGATTATTTAAAAAAACAGTCTTTGGATTGTTAAATTCAGAAACATTTAAAGTCTCGTCGATGACTAATTTTAATGCTACGGGTCTATGATCTGATACGTTTTGATCATATTCAGACCAACCTCCTGTTAAATATTCATCAATTTTAATCGTTTGAATGTCAGAGTTTTCATTTTCAAATTCGTCTATCAATTCATTGGTTAAAAGGATATGATCAAGATGTGATGGCCAAGTTGGAAAAGACCAGTCAGAATTATTTCCATTTGCAATATCTAAATCTGCAAATAAATAATTATCCTGATCATCAAGAATAACTTGAAACACATTATTTTGTGGGTCGTCTGATAAAATATCATTTAAATCCCCTAAAACAATTACATTATCCTCTGGAAAATTAGTGTCTATGTATTCTTTTAATAAGTTATTAGCAAAATATCTTCTTGTCTCTTCGTCGTTTGTATTATTTAAATCTAAAACACCATCACCACAACATTTAAAATGATTATTGATAACAATAAACCTTTGTTCCATATAATTAAAATCCATAACCATTGGTGATCTTGGGAAATAATCCCAATATTCTGAAGTTGTATAAATTTCATAAATGTTATTTACCTGTATTATATCGGGTTTGTAGATATAAGCCAAACCAGCAAAGTAAGTGGACTCTAGATAACCATCATAAGCGCTTAAATTAGAAACAATTTGATTGAAAGAATTAATATCATCTACCTCTTGGATGGCCAATAGATCAACATCTAAAGCTTCAATGATATCGATAACATTATTTAGTGTAGTTTGACCATTTTTAGGAAAGCGTTCAATATTCCATGTTATTATGTCTAAGGTACTATCTGTACCGAATGATAAATCTTCAATACCCTGAGCTGTTAGTGAACAACAACAAATAAGTAAGACTAATTTTATAAACCCCTGTTTCATATTAAATAATCAAGTTTTTGAGTTTGCTAACTGTTATAGATTGAACTACGATTGTTTCTCAATGAACCAATTTAATAAATAAAATAGAAACGGAGAAATTTTGAAGGAATTTAACAAGTAAACTAAACATAACAAGTAAAACTGATTTCTCCAAACACTTCTTTAAGGGATGATTTTTGCACTCGTATTTAATTTTTATAATAATTCGTTTATATTTAGCCTGAAAGAATCAAAACTATGAAAGCAATTGTTTGTAATCAATTTGGGTTGCCAAATACACTAGGGTATACAGATGTAGAAACCCCACAACCTAAAGAAGGAGAAGTTTTAATATCTGTAAAAGCATGCAGTGTTAACTTTCCTGATACTCTAATTATTCAAGGAAAATATCAATTTAGACCTGCATTTCCTTTTTCTCCGGGTAGTGATATTGCGGGAATTGTAGAAAAGCTTGGCGAAAATGTACAACACTTAAAAGTAGGAGATACAGTAGTTGGTTTTGTGCCTTTTGGTGGTTTTGCAGAAAAAGCCATTGTAAAAGCGAAAGATTGCTTTCCAAAACCAAAAGGGATGTCTATGGTACATGCTTCTGCTTTTTTATTGGCGTATGGGACCTCTTATCATGCACTAAAAGACAGAGCAAATTTACAAAAGGGTGAAACTATTTTAATTCTAGGAGCCTCTGGTGGGGTGGGGTTAACGGCATTAGAATTAGCAAAGCTAATGGGAGCAAAAGTAATTGCAGCGGCATCAACCAATGAAAAATTAGAGCTTTGTAAACAATTTGGTGCAGATGAAGTGATTAATTATACTACTGAAAGTTTAAAAGATCGAGTAAAAGAAATCACCAACGGAAAAGGAGTCGATGTAATTTATGATCCTGTTGGCGGACATTTTTCTGAATTGGCTTTAAGAGCTATTGCATGGAAAGGAAGACACTTGGTAATTGGTTTTGCAAATGGCGAAATTCCTAAAATACCGATCAATTTAACTTTATTAAAAGGTGCAAGTATTGTAGGTGTCTTTTGGGGAGCTTTTGCTCAAAAAGAACCAAAAAAGAGTTTAGAAAATATTCAGCAATTGTTAACTTGGTTTATAAAAGGAGAACTAAAACCTCACATTGATAAAGTTTATGCTTTACAGAATGCGCCAAAGGCGTTAGAAGATATGATGCAAAGGAAAACAAAGGGTAAAATTGTAATCGATATGGAGTTGTAATTTATTTAAAACTCCAATTTGTGTAATTCACTGATTTTTCTAGTTTATTTTCTAAAGAATCTGGTAAGTTTTTGAAAAAATCTAATCCTGTTTTTTGTTCTATTTCATCTATAGAAACCACATAAGTATACAATGGTTTATTACTATCTTTATGAGGTATTAAAAAAGCAATGGCTTTAATTTCTGGTTGAGTATTATCTAATAAAACCTTATAAAAGTAATTAGGCACAGAAACTTTTTCTTTACCGATTGTTTTTAAATGATCTTCTAAAATGCCTCCTGTAATAACATATAGGGTATGATACTTTTTTGCCCAATAACGTGTTTTTTGTTCAAGTTTATTCCATATACCAGCATTAAAATTATGCTTTTGAGGTGAGATGTTAGAAGTGTAAAAAGTTTCATTATAGCCTTTCTCTGTCTTTTTTCGATCTCCTGCCGGACATAAATGACCTCGGTCATACCCTGATTTTTTATAATTTTTCTAGTCTGCAGATGTTGTTTTTACTTTAGGGTCTTCAATAAAAAAAGGGCGTTTTCTATTTGCA
Source organism: uncultured Polaribacter sp. (assembly GCA_964275545.1). Classification (GTDB taxonomy): domain Bacteria; phylum Bacteroidota; class Bacteroidia; order Flavobacteriales; family Flavobacteriaceae; genus Polaribacter. The sequence goes on along the minus strand of CAXYCO010000031.1, from coordinate 66,701 downwards.
TAAACAATATCTTCTTTATTTAATTCATATGCCACCCATTCTGCCTGTTCATGTTTTTCTGAATACGATAAACTGTACTCTTTATGATGTATAATTTGTCCAGTTGTCGAGCTTGGAAAATAATTGAAATTGGTATGATTTACGGTACCGGTTTCTTTGCTAGTTGTGTCTTTTTGCTTAAGTTCTAAATACCAATAAATTGATAGGGTGATTATTAAAATGAGGACAGATAAAATTTTCTTTTTCATCTACTTCTTTTTCATTAAAATTTCTTCAAAATCTTCGGTTTTTTCGGTATTTAAAAATAAATGTTGTGCTTCTTTTGGAGGTGTCGTTAGTTTTCTTTTTTCTAAGTCTATCCAAGCACCGTATACTTTTATGATTGCAGATAATTGTCCCGCTTCATTAAATACTTCATGCGTTATTTTCCAACGTTCTATGTGTTCAGAAACCCCAGATAGTTTCATGTTTACTGTAATATCCTCTCCCAAATGAATTTCTTTTCTAAACGAAGTTTCTTCAGTAAATAAAATAGGGCCAATAGTGTGTTTTGTAAATTCTTCTATCGAAAAATTTTGTTCAGAAAAATACCGAATTCTTACTTCTGCAGCATATTCATTATAGGCTGTATGACGCATGTGTCTATTGGGGTCAAAATCAGACCATTTTGTGGCAAATGTTACTTTAAAGTTCATATTTCAAAAATATTAAACCTGATACATTAAGCAAACATATCAGGTTTTAAGTTGTAAAAATTATGCTTTCTTAATTCTTCACAATTTTATTATGATTTTTTAATTTTAATTCACTCAATACATTTAAAGCTTCAGAGACATACATGTCTTTAGATAAGTTTTTATGCCAAGCAGTTCTTTTATCTGCAAGTGTTGTATCTTTTTTTAATAGAGGAAGTTCATATTTCGGTGATAAAAATTTTAATTTTGAATTGTATTTAAAGACAGATTTAAATTTTTCAGCTTCTTTTTCTTGTACGTCATTTTCTTTAGAAAAAGCTTTGTAGTTTAATGAATAAGAGGAATCATCTTGATTTTCTTTTAACCATTTTGCATATTCATTTACCAATTTAAATTGGGTATTAGATGCAATTCTTTGGTTGCTATTATAAACCACATCAGCAAAGTTTTCATAAGAATTTGTTTGTATGTAATTTGCCTGTGGAACTTTATCCCAAATTAAAGCACCTTCTAAATCACGTTCTCCAAACTTCATATAACTATACCTACTTGGCATTATTATATCTGAATAAACACCTTCTATTTGAGTAGAACCACCATTAACTCTATAAAACTTTTGAATGGTCATTTTTATATATCCTAAATCTTTTTTGTATTTTGTAAATTGATTTATTGGTAGGATATTTTGAACAGTTCCTTTTCCATAAGTTTGGTTACCTCCTATAATAACTGCTCTTTTATAATCTTGCATAGCAGCAGCAAAAATCTCTGAAGCTGAGGCAGAAAATTCATTTACTAAAACAACTAAAGAACCGTCCCATTGTATTTTTGGATCTATATCATTTTTTACAACTGGTTTTTCTCCTCTGTACTTTACTTGAACAATTGGACCTTTATTAATAAACAATCCAGATATTTCTATCGCAGTTTTTAAAGATCCACCTCCATTATTCCTCAGATCAATCATTAAACCTGCAACACCCTCTTTTTTTAACCGTTCTATTTCCTTCTCCATATCTTTTGCAGAATCTCTATATGCATTATCAGAAAAATCAATATAAAATTTTGGCAAATTTATAATACCATATTTTTTTCCATCTTTCTTAACAATAGTAGACTTCACAAAGGTTTCATCTAGCTGAACAAGATCTCTAATAATAGAAATTACCTTGGTAGATCCATCCAATTTTTTCTTTACGGTTAATCGAACTTCTGTTCCTTTTTTTCCTTTGATAAATTTTATAGCATCATCTAAACGCATACCAACAATATCTATGGGATCTCCATTTGCTTGTGCCACTTGTAAAATAATATCTCCAGCTTCTAACTCACCTTGTTTGGAGGCGGGCCCGCCTGAAACTAACTCAAAAACGTGTGTATAAATTCCCTCCATTTGCAACCGAGCACCAATTCCTTCTAGTTTACCGGACATATCCTGATCAAAACGTTCTTTAATTCTTGGTGCCATATAGGTTGTATGAGGATCAAATGCACCCACTACGCTATTTAAAAAGGTAGAAAACCAATCTTCATGTTCCAGTTCTTCAATTCGTAAGTACAATTCATTCATGTTTTTTAGAACTTCAGCACGTGCTTCTTTTTCTAAAGTTTTAAATGATTTTAATTTGAACTTTTTATCTTTTTTTGCCTTTTCTTCTTGGATCTCAGTTTGTTCTTGAACTCTACTTAACGTATTTAATTTAAGTTGTTTACGCCAGTAATCGATGAGCTCATTTTCATTTTTCGCAAACGGAACTTTGTCATAATCAACATCTATTGTTTCATTTTTCTTGAATTTAAAAGGTTGTATAAGTAAGTCTCCATAATACGATTTTGCATTTTTAACCTTATCTATAAAACGAGAATACACTAGATTGTAAAAAGAAACATCATCATTTAATAATTGATTATCAATATCATATTTGAATTTAGAAAACTCCTTTAAATCTTTTTGTGTAAAGTAACGCTTACTAGGATCTAAACCATCGATAAAGCTATTATATACGATCTCAGAAAAATCATCATTCATTTCTTTCATAACGAAATGACCACGTGTTAGAATATTTTTTAATACATAAATTAAAACTTTATCTTTTTCTGGATCTGGACCAGGTATTTTTTCTGAACCATTTGCTGTTAGACTATATGTAAATAATACAATTAATAAAAATGTAATACTGAATTTAAATTTCGTCTTCATATGTCTTCTTTGGTGATTTTTCTGAAAATTATTATCTCTCTTCTGCTAAATTACTAAATAAATGCTAATTTTTTTGGTAGATTTAACATGATTACCTGCTACTGTGAATACATACAATATTACATAATAATAAGATGTAAAATTCTTTAGAAAATGTTAAAAAGAAAATCAATTAAAATAAATTACATTTGTATTTAAATCTATTAAAATGCAAGACAGACCTTTAATTTTAGTAACAAATGATGATGGTATTACGGCTCCAGGGATTAGAGCTCTAATTCAGATTATGAATAAAATTGGTGACGTTGTAGTAGTTGCCCCAGATAGCCCACAAAGTGGAATGGGACACGCAATTACGGTTGATAATGTGTTGCGTTGTAACCCAATTACAATAGATGATGGACCACAATTAGAATATACATGTTCTGGGACACCAGCAGATTGTGTAAAAATGGGAATAAGTGAAATTTTAAATAGAAAACCAGATTTATGCGTTTCTGGAATTAATCATGGAGCTAACTCCTCTATAAATGTTATTTACTCTGGTACTATGAGTGCCGCAGTAGAGGCAGGTATTGAAGGAATACCTGCAATCGGTTTTTCTTTATTAGATTTTAAGTGGCATGCAGATTTTAAACCCTCTGAAGAGTTTGTAAAAAAAATAACGTTGAATACACTTTTAAATGGTTTGCCTGAAGGAATTGTTTTAAATGTAAATATTCCTGATTTGAAATCAGAAAAAATAAAAGGAATTAAAATTTGTAGACAAGCAAATGGAGTCTGGAAAGAGAATTTTGACAAACGTAAAAGTCCTTTCGGTAAAGAGTATTATTGGCTTTCTGGAGAGTTTGTGAATAAAGACAAAGGCCAGGATACAGATATTTTTGCTTTAGAAAACGGATATGTTTCTATTGTTCCTGTTCAATTCGATTTAACCGCACATCACATGATACAAAAATTAAACTCTTGGGAACTATAAAAAAAGAAATAGGTATTGGAGTCTTAGTTTCTTTTTTAGCTACGCTATCTGGAATTTTCTTGTATTTAGAATATTTTTCTCGTTTCGGATTTTATGAAACAGTAGATTTAATTCAAGAAGGAGAATTGTATGGAAAAGTATTATCGCTGGCAGCAATACCAAACTTATTTGTTTTCTTTGTATACATCAAAAAGAAACAAGATTACAGAGCAAAAGGAGTTTTAATGGTAACTATTTTAATAGCTTTAACTACATTAATCTTAACGTTTTTCTAGTATGAAATATTACATTATTGCTGGTGAAGCTTCTGGAGACCTCCATGGTTCTAACCTAATGAAGGCTTTGTATAAAGAAGATTCAAAAGCAGACATCCGTTTTTGGGGCGGAGATTTAATGCAAGAGGTTGGCGGAACTTTAGTTACACATTATAAAGAACGTGCTATTATGGGGTTTGTGGAAGTGTTGCTGAATCTTCGAAAAGCATTACACTTTATTAAATCTTGTAAGGAAGATATTGCAGAATTTAAACCTGATGTTGTAATTTTTATTGACAATTCAGGTTTTAATTTAAGAGTTGCTAAATGGGCAAAGAAAGCAGGGTTTAAAACAAACTACTATATTTCACCTCAAGTCTGGGCAAGTAGAGCTAGCAGAGTAAAAGATATTAAGAGAGATGTAGATACCATGTTTGTAATACTGCCTTTTGAAAAAGAATTTTATAAAAAATACAATTATGAAGTTCAGTTTGTGGGGCATCCTTTAATTGATGGAATTGCTGGAAGAAAACAAGTTGATGAACAACAATTTAGGCAAGAAAATAATTTAGGAGATGGTCCTATAATAGCCTTATTACCCGGAAGTAGAAAGCAAGAAATTACAAAAATGTTGTCTGTAATGTTGTCTATGGTAAATGATTTTTCTGACTATCAATTTGTAATCGCGGGTGCACCAAGTCAAGATTTTTCTTTTTATAAACAGATAATTGGCACTAAGAAAGTAAGCTTTATTAACAATAAAACCTACGATCTATTAAGTGTTTCTTATGCTGCTTTAGTAGCCTCTGGAACGGCAACTTTAGAAACAGCTTTGTTTAAAGTACCACAAGTAGTTTGTTATAAAGGAAGCACAATTTCATATCAAATAGCCAAACGAATAATTACTTTGAAATTTATTTCTTTAGTGAACTTAATTATGGACAGAGAGGTTGTAACAGAATTAATTCAGAACGATTTTACGAAGGAAAACTTACGGGTAGAACTCACCAATATTTTAGAAGAAAGTTATCGTACAAAACTCTTTTCTGATTATTATGAATTAGAGAAAATACTAGGAGGAAAGGGAGCTTCAGAAAAAGTAGCAAAAGAAATTATAAAAGGCTTAAAATAAAAAAAAATGAGAAAAATTTTACTGATACTTTCTGTGATTTCTTTATTAATTAGCTCTTGCTCTTCATCAAAAAATCTAAGTAGTCACAAAAAAGAAAAGTTTTCTAAAGCTGACAAAATTGTTGCAAATGCAGTCGTTTTTAAAGGAACAAAATATAAGTTCGGAGGTACAACAAAAAAAGGAATGGATTGTTCTGGAATCGTTTTTGTTGCCTACAAGAAAGAGAATATACAATTGCCAAGAGTTTCTAGAGACATGGCTAAAAAAGGAAATAAAATTTCTTTAAAACAAGCAAAAAAAGGAGATCTATTGTTTTTTAGAACAAATAAAAGTAGCAAAAGAATAAACCATGTTGGTTTAATAACATCTATCAAAAACAAGCAAATAAAATTTATTCACTCAACATCTTCTAAAGGTGTAATAATCTCTTCTCTTTCACAAAAGTATTGGAAAAATGCTTTTGTAAAAGCAACCAGAATTTTATAAATATATTACTTCTATTTTTTTCTGTAACTTTATCATGGGATGAAAAAAATACGGGAATATCTACCTTTACACTTTACTGTATTGTTAATTCTGGGTATTGTTATTCAGTTTTACACCCAATTTTGGTGTTATGGTTTTACTTCGTTATTAATTTTAGTAGCATCAATTTTACTTTTATTGTCAATTTTTAAAAATAGAGTTGTAACAACAATTTTATCTTTTGGAATCTTTTTTTTTGTAGGGGTTTCTTCAGTCTATTTTAATAATGATCGTAACTACAACAATTATTATAAAAAGTATTTAGTAAAAAACTCTTTAGTTACTTTTAAAGTATCTAAAGTTTTAAAGCCGAGTATTTATAATGATAAGTATGAGGTTGAGGTTGTTAAAATAGACAGCAAAAGTACCATAGGGAATATCTTGTTAAATGTTAAAAAAGATAGTGCAAACTCTTCCTTAAAAGTAGATGAACTTATCATTTCAAAAGCTGTTTTTAAAGAGTTGATGTCACCGTTAAATCCTTACCAGTTTAATTATAAATCCTATTTAGCAAAACAAGGAATGTATCAACAGTTATTTGTAGATAGTGATGAATACAAAAGTCTTGGTTATGGAAATTCTTCTTTAAAAGGTCTAGCAGCTAGATGTAGAACTAAGATTCAAAAATCACTATTAAAATACAATTTTAAAAATGACGAGTTGGGAGTTATAAATGCATTACTTTTAGGTCAACGACAAGATATTTCTAAAGAACTAACTACCGATTATCAAAAAGCAGGAGCCATTCATATACTGGCAGTTTCCGGTTTGCATGTGGGAGTTATTTTATTGATTTTATCTTTTCTTTTTAAGCCAATTGAAAGACTTAAAAATGGAGCGTTTTTAAAAGCCTTTTTAATTGTTTTAGTACTTTGGGCTTTTGCTTTTATTGCTGGCTTGTCAGCATCTGTTGTTAGAGCTGTTACTATGTTTACTTTTTTAGCAATTGGTCTATCTTTTCATAAAAAGAATGTTGTTTTTTTTTCTTTAATTTCTTCTCTGTTTTTTCTTCTAATTGCAAAACCAATGTTCTTATTTGATGTCGGTTTTCAATTAAGCTATTTAGCTGTTTTTGGAATTATTTGGATACAGCCAAAACTATATGCTGTTTGGAAACCAAAATTTAAAATGGTTGATTTTTTCTGGCAATTATTCACCGTTTCAATAGCTGCTCAAGTAGGTGTTTTGGCGCTAAGTATATATTATTTTCAACAGTTTCCAACTCTGTTTTTACTCTCAAACTTGGTTATAGTTCCCTGCTTAATGTATATTCTAATTGGTGGGGTTTTGGTGTTTTTGTTAGCTCTTTTAAATTTGCTCCCACAGTTTTTTGCTGATATTTATGGATCCGTAATTTCATTAATGAATGGTTTTGTAAGTTGGATTTCTATGCAAGAACAGTTTTTGTTAAAAGAAATTTCAATATCTCTTATAATGATGGTTTCTATCTATGTTTTTATTTTTTCAGGAGTCCAATTTTTAATCCATAGAAAAGCTAAAAAATTACTGTATTTTGTATTAGCTATTTTTATACTGCAAATTATTTTTTTGTATGAACTTAAAGAGAATAATGACCAAAAAGAATTGATTATTTTTCATAAAAGTAGAAAATCAGTTATTGGAGAAAGAATAGGGAAGAGGTTGTTTTTACAACACAATCTAGATACGCTTAACTTTAAGAATGATTATAGTTTAAAATCATACAGAATTTCAGAAAAAATTGAACAAATTCATCAAGCTACATTTAATAATTTTATTAATTTTCAGAATAAAAATATTTTAATTGTAGATAGCCTTGGTGTATATAAAATAAAGGGTCTAGTAAAACCAATTGTAGTACTTCAAAATTCTCCAAAAATTAATTTGCTAAGATTGCTGCAACATTTAGACCCAATACAAATAGTTGCCGATGGATCTAACTATAGAAGTGACATAAATAGATGGGAAATTATTTGTGCTAAGCAAGATGTTCCTTTTCATTATACAGGAGATAAAGGAGCTTTTATTTTAAAGCATTAACTTTTTATTTTACTTTGAAAGCTCTTCTCAAATTCTTCCCAATTTTGGGTCTTATGGTTGTCATTTGTAAAGAATGCTAATATTTTTTCGAAACGAGCTGCCGAAAGATACCCAGGTATATTTTGCATGACTTCTTCTTTTTCATTTAAAAAAATAGTAGTTGGATATGCTAATTTCCCATTCATTAGAGTAGCTGATAATTCATGATATTTTGTTTTGCCTTCTTGTTTGAACTTAAATGTGTAATCTTTAAACGTGATGTCTTTTTTGCCTTCACCGTCCATTTTTATAGCATAAAAATGTTTGTTTACGTAGTCAATAATTATGTTGTTTGCATAGGTTTCTCTGTCCATTTTTTTACAGTATCCACACCAATCCGTATAAATATCTATTAATATAGGTTTGGGGTTTTCTTTGTTCAAAGCAATGGCCTCTTCAAAAGACAACCAATTAATTTTATCTTGCGCAGTAGAGAGTGTGCTAAAAGCTACAATTGTAAAAAGTAAAATAAAGATTCTCATATCTATATGGTCGTATGTGGTAAACTAAATTTACAAAAAAAAAAGAAAAAGAGCTATTTTACAGCTCTTCTTCTTTTCTAGTTTATTTAATACCGTGCATCATTTTTAACAGTGTTTTATTTAACATTAACATCACCACTCCTGCTCCTAAAGGAATCAATGTAAAGATTAAGAAGAATACAGACATTCCATATTCTTCAACAATAGGATCTATATAGCTTCCAGTAATTCCTGCAGCGTAGTTAGCAATAAAATTAGCAACAAACCAAACTCCGAACATCACACCAACGAGTTTTACAGGTGCTAATTTACTTACATAGGAAAGCCCAACTGGAGAGACGCAAAGTTCACCTAATGTATGGAACAGATATGCTAAAATTAAGAAAACCATGCTAACGGAGGCCGTTTTTGCACCTAGAGGAATTCCCATAGATCCGTAGGATAAAATTCCGAAGCCAAGACCAAGTAGGATCAATCCAATCGCAAATTTCACCGGACCTGAAGGGTTTAGTCTACTTTGCCATATTTTAGAGAAAACTGGAGCAAAAGAAATAATATAGAAAGAATTTAAAATTCCGAACCAAGAGGCAGGTACTTCAGCACTTTCAGTAGTAAATTCTCTGTAAAGCATCCAGAGAACAATCCCCCAAATGATTCCAAAACTTATTCCTAGCAATACATTTGATAGTGCGTATTTCGAATAGGTTTGTTTAAATAGCATGGCCAATACCCAGGTAATGATAACCATAGGAATAATTGTAAGTAAGGTGTTAAATATCTTAAAGGTAAGCGCGCCATCACCAACTAATACTCTATCGGTATAATCTGCCGCAAAAATGGTCATAGACCCACCAGCTTGTTCAAAAGCCCACCAAAAGAAAATAGTAAAGAAAGCTAGCACACCGATTACGATTAAACGATCTCTGGTTACTTTTGATTTGTGTGCACCCTCAATATGATCCTTAACAACATTTTTGACTTCTTCTGCGGAATCTTCCACTTCGTCATCAAAATCTTTTAATTCTTTGGGAGATAGTCCAATTTTTCCAAATATTTTTTGAGCAAAATGGAACTGTAGCATTCCGAAGAACATAAATATACCTGCCAAGCCAAATCCATAATGCCAACCAACTTTCTCACCAATATATCCACATAGCAAAATACCTAAAAACGCACCAGCATTAATCCCCATATAAAAAATGGTATAACCAGCATCTTTCTCTTTTCCTTGGGTTTTGTACAACTGACCTACCATGGAAGAGATATTCGGCTTAAACAAACCGTTTCCAATAATAAGTAAACCAAGTCCTAAAAAGAAAAAAGTGTCTGCGGTTACTTCTAAGGCCATTGAGGCGTGTCCTAAAGTCATTAATAGTGCTCCTAGTATTACTGCCTTTCGGTACCCCATAATTTTGTCTGCAATTATTCCACCGAATATTGGAGTGACATAAACTAAACCTGTATATAATGCATATAATTCCAATGCAGCGGCACGATCCCAGCCCCATCCTTCGTCAAGAATAGAGGAAACAAGAAATAATACTAATAAAGCTCGCATTCCGTAGTACGAAAAACGTTCCCACATTTCTGTAAAGAAAAGCACAAATAACCCAGAAGGGTGTCCTAATACTGTTTTTTGATTCGTTTCAGAACCTCCAAATTTAAATTCCATATTGTTTAATCTTAGTTAATAATTATTCTTTAATTTTCTAATCTAGGTATCTGATTCAATTGCGCTAATACAAGATTGTCTTTTCTTTTAAAATTGCTGCTCCACTTATAGGAACCTCAGGACACCAAACTCAACTGACATTTTTTTTTCGATATCAGATAGTTCGGTTATTTTTTTAATGTTATTCTTCAATCTTGTGTTTCATGTGACGGCAAGGTTTAAATTACTCTCATATTAATGAACGTTTCCTAATAATTTCTTCATTAAAGGAGAAAATAATAAAACAATTGCACCTGCACCTAATGAATACAATCCGATTAGGTTAAAACCATCTGTATAGGTGCTTAAGGTCTGCATTCCACCAACATTGGCATCGGTACTTTCAACAGAAAGTTGTTTGGAGATAAAACCTACAATTTGAAAAGCAAATGCGGATGAAAGAAACCACACTCCCATCATAAAGGCAACAATGCGCTTAGGAGAAAGGTCTGTAATTTTTGACAAACCAACTGGAGACATAAACAATTCTCCAATAGAAAGAATGAAGTACATTACCATCAAATAAGCCATTGGAACTAAGCCGTTTTCGTCAGCGCTTGCTCCACTTAATCCTAAAACATAAAAACTGGCTCCAGCCAACACCAATCCCAATCCAAATTTATAAGGAGTTCTAGGGTTTAAATTTCTTTTCGATAAATACGCCCACAATAGAGAAATAGGAATTGATAAAATAATAATAAATACTGGATTTAATGCATTTGTTTGACTTGCATTCAGCCATGTTAAATTCACATTTCTATCTGCAAATAGAGTAATAATACTACCTGATAATTCATGAAACCCCCAAAATAAAGTCATGAAAAAAGTAATTAAAACAGCCATAATTAACTTTTTCCTTTCTTCAGGTTTAGATTTGGTAATAATAATTGCCATATTCACAAGAACAGCAATACCAATAACAACAAACAAGATGTTAACTATATTTTTATCTCCTAAAAAGGTTTCGCCACCACCAATTGCTTTGTATTGAGCTAGTAAATAAGCAATTACTGGTGCTGCTAAAAATGCTACAATGGGTACAAATGTCTTTTGAGGAATTCCTAGAATTTTTTTATTATAAATTTCTTGATTAGGAGGCAAGCCTCTGTTTCCAAAAACATTCTTTTTTATTCCACTCCAAAAGAAAATTAGTCCAGATAACATTCCAATTCCAGCCAAACCAAACCCCCAATGCCAGCCATAAGTTTCTCCTAACCATCCACAAATTAGAGGAGAAGCAAATGCACCAATATTAATTCCCATATAAAAAATTGTAAATCCAGAGTCTTTTCTTCGATCACCGTCTTTGTACAAAGAACCTACAAAAGTTGAAATATTTGGTTTAAAGAATCCGTTACCAACCACAATAAAAGCAAGTGCTAAAAAGAAAGCCATCTCATTTTCAATAACTAAAATAAAATGTCCTAAAGACATTAAAACACCTCCTAAAAAAATAGAACTACGCATACCTAATATTTTATCAGAGACTCTACCCCCAATTACTGTAGATGCATATACTAATGAACCATAGGATGCATAAACTGCAGCAGAGGCGGCGTCTTTTTCTGCAAGCGCTTTAAAGATTTCATTGACCATGTAAAGCATTAGTAATGCTCTCATTCCATAGAAACTAAATCGTTCCCACAGTTCTGCAAAAAATAAATAAAACAATCCTTTTGGATGACCGAACATTTGAGGTTCTTCTTGAGTGATGGCTGAATCTGACATGAGTTTATCCTATAATTTTATTAATTTAATTTGGTGTCTTTAGTAAGTTTTCTTGTATAAAATTTGTCATTTTTGTGTACAAGTTTAGGCGTGTGTTTTTACCCTTATAAATTCCATGGGTTCTGTCGGGTACAATAAACATATCGAATTGTTTGTTGGCTGTAATAAGCGCATTGATCATTCTATATGAATTTTGAACATGCACATTGTCATCTCCAGTTCCATGTACTAAGAGGTAATTTCCTTTGAGCTTTTGGGCATAATTGATGGGTGAATTATCATCATACCCTCCAGGGTTTTCTTGAGGAGTTCTTAAAAAACGTTCTGTATAAACAGTATCATAAAAACGCCATGAGGTAACCGGTGCCACTGCAATTGCCGTAGTAAAAATATCACTTCCTTTTAAAAGCGAATTTGTACTCATATGACCACCAAAAGACCAGCCCCAAATACCGATATTATTTTTATCGACATAAGAACGTTCTGCTATTTTTTTTGCGGCAGCTATTTGGTCTTCTGTTTCATATTTCACCAAGTTTAAATAGGTCGATTTTTTAAAATCACTTCCTTTAAATCCTGTTCCACGCCCATCTATACAGACAACAATCATTCCTTGTTGCGCTAGCATATTGTGCCAATAATCATTGGCACCATTCCATTTATTTCCAACCTGTTGAGATCCTGGACCAGAATATTGAAACAACAACATTGGATACTTTTTGTTTTCATCAAAATCTACCGGTTTTAGCATCCACATATTCAAATCATTTCCATGAATATTGATGGTAGAAAATTCTTTGGGACTCATTTTATACACAGATAGCTCTTGTTTTAAAGCAGCATTGTCTTTGATTACTTTTAGCATGCTGCCCTCTCCAGAATACAAAGAATAAATGGGTGGTATTTCTGAGCTAGAATATGTATTGATGAAATAGCTGAAGTTATTGCTAAAAGCGGCACTATTTTGCCCCTCTTTATTGCTCAATAATTTTTTATTGGTTCCATTCAAGCCAATAGAATACACTCCTCTATTGATAGAACCATTTTCTACAGATTGGTAGTAGATTGTTTTCTTGTTTTTGTTGTACCCATAATAATTGGTGACTTCCCAGTTCCCTTTGGTAATTTGATTGATCAATTTTCCGTTAAACGTATAATGGTATATATGATTGAACCCGTCTTTCTCGCTGGTCCAAATAAAGCTGTTGTCATTTAAGAAAGTGAGGTTGTCTGTAATGTCAATATAGGCTTTGTCAGTTTCTTCTAGAAGTAATTTTGTGCGATTGGTTACCGCATTAACTTTGTGAAGTTTTAAGTTGTTTTGATGGCGGTTTAAGGTGGTTACTACTAAAGTATTGGCTTCGTTAGACCATTTGATTCTTGGAATGTACTCGTAGTCTCCTAAAGCTATTTTTTGGGTCTTTTTTGAGCCAATGGTATACATTTGTAAAGTGACTTCTGCGTTTTTTTCTCCAGCCTTAGGGTACTTAAAAACTTGCTGTGTTGGGTATTTGTCTGTGCCTACCAAATCCATAGAAAAGGTGGGTACGTTGGTTTCGTTAAAACGTAAGTATGCCAAATAGTTGCTGTTTTTACTCCATTCAAAAGCACTAACAAATCCAAATTCTTCTTCATATACCCAGTCGGTGATTCCGTTAATAATACTATTTTTTTTACCGTCGTAGGTAACTTGTGTTACTTGGTTTGATGCTAGGTCTTTGATATAAATATTGTTGTCTTTTGCATAGGCAACTTTTGTGTTGTCTGGAGAAAATACAGGTTCTTGGATTCCTTCACCAATGAAGCTCAATGTTTTTGAAGCAATATCGTATGCATAAAAAGCACCTTTGAAAGAACGTCTATAAATTTTTTCAAAATTGGTTCCAAGAATTAATTTGGTTTCGTCAGCATTAAAACTATAGGAGGCAAAGTTCTTTATCTCTTTTAAATCGGCACTACTTACAATAGTTTCAATTTTTTCTAGGGTCTTATAACTGTATTTATCAACCGTTACTGCTTTAGTGACTCTGTCGAAATTCAATACAGAGTAAAATTCACCGTTCATAGAATTTAAAGAGTTCATCCTTTCTGTAGAAAAAGTTCCGTTCCATATGTTAGATAACGTAATTTCTTGTGTTCCGGAGATCTTTTTTGAAGCTGTTTGTGAAAAATAGTTACAAGTAACCAAAAATAAAATAGTTGCTAAAAAGATTCCTTTTCTCATTATATATCTAATATTTAATAAAAGTTTGCCAAGTTTACGTAAAAATCAGCAAAAAATGAATGAAAAAATGAGAAATCTTGATTATACTCCATTGTTTTATAGGATTCAATTATATTTGTTTTCTATTACATATAGAAAGATAAATGAGTAAAAAAATATCAGGATTTTCAAAGCTAACCAAACAAGAAAAAATAGCATGGTTGGTAGAAAATTACTTCAACAATAAGTCAGAAATAAGTTCGATTATTAAACAATATTGGAATAATGATGAAGATTTACAGTTGCTGCATGACGATTTTATAGAAAACACGATTTCTAATTTTTACATGCCGTATGGTATTGCACCCAACTTTGTAATTAACAATCGAGAATATGTAATTCCGATGGTTGTTGAGGAAAGTTCTGTGGTTGCAGCAGCCTCTTTGGTTGGTAAGTTTTGGAGCACAAGAGGTGGTTTTAAAACCACTGTTATTGGAACCACAAAAATAGGACAAGTTCATTTTATGTTTGCCGGAAACAAAGAAGAATTAGAAACCTATTTCAATCAGAATAAAGTTGAATTGTTTGCGGCTACTGCTTCCATTACTAAAAATATGGAAAACCGAGGTGGTGGAATTTTAGAGATTGAGTTGGTTGATAAAACAGCTAAACTGGCCAATTACTATCAATTGCATGTTACGTTTGAAACGAAAGATTCTATGGGTGCAAATTTTATTAATTCCTGTTTAGAAGCCATTGCAAATCAGTTTAGAAACGATTCCATAGAAATTGTAATGAGTATTCTTTCTAACTATGTGCCAGAATGTTTAGTACGAGCAGAGGTAAGTTGTACAATTGAAGAATTAGGAGGAGAAAATCCACAGAAATTTGCAGAGAAGTTTTATCAAGCAGTAAAAATTGCAGAAATAGAACCTTACAGAGCAGTTACCCATAACAAGGGCATTATGAATGGTATTGACGCTGTCGTGCTAGCAACTGGTAACGATTTTAGAGCCGTAGAAGCGGGAGCACATTCCTATGCTTCCCGTTCAGGTCAATACAGAAGTTTGTCTCATTGTGAAATTAAAGATGGAATTTTTAAGTTTTGGATAGAGCTTCCACTTGCTTTAGGAACTGTTGGCGGATTAACGGCCTTGCATCCCATGGCAAAATTATCTTTGCAAATGTTACAAAAACCTTCTGCAAGAACTTTAATGCAGATTATGGCTGCCGCTGGCTTGGCTCAGAATTTTGCAGCCTTACGTGCATTAACCACCAAAGGAATTCAGCACGGACACATGAAAATGCACTTGCAAAATATTTTAAATCAACTAGGAGCTACTGATGCAGAAAAAACAGCCATAACCTCTTACTTTGAAAAAAGAACCGTATCTCATTCAGCAGTTGTAACTCAGTTTAATGCGCTACGAAAACCAACAATCCATTGGGTAGATTTTTTAAATTTTGAGGAAGTTCGAGCAAAACTAGTCACTTTAAAACTTGATGACAGGCCTGTTTTTGGAAAAATGAATTGTCAGCAAATGATAGAACATCTAAGTAAAGTTACACAAATAGCCAATGGAAATTGGCCACTTGATGTTTATGTTTCTGAAGATAAATCTGCTCGAAGAAAACCTTTTTTAGATACAGAAAATGAATTGCAGGTTGGTTTTAAAGCCTCCTTTTTGTCTGAAGAACCTAAAAAGGCAATGTTCAATTCAATAGAAGGATCCATTGATGATCTCATACGTCAATTAGAAAAATTTGTTACTGTTTTTAATGAAGATAAAAACAGAACTGTCGTTCATCCGTTTTTTGGGGAATTAGATGTTGAGTATTGGAAGAGATTTCAAGTAAAACATTTTACACATCATTTTACACAATTTGGTTTAGTCTAATGAATTATTATTCTAACGGTAAGCTATTGTTAACGGGAGAATATCTTGTATTGGATGGCGCAAAGTCTTTGGCGCTTCCAACAAAATTTGGACAAGATTTAGTCGTCCAAAAAATGAAAGAACAGCAATTAATTTGGGGAAGTTTTACACATACAGGTGAATGTTGGTTCGAGGCTGTTTTTGATCTACAAAAATTACGTTTAGTAAGTTGTACGTTTAGTTCTAAGAAAGAAGGGAATGGAGAGATTATTGCAGAAACCTTGCTAGATATTTTAAAAGAAGCAAAAAAAATAAATCCAAGTTTTTTAGCCTCAGAAAATGGGTTTGTTGTAAAAACAGCACTTACTTTTCCGAGAGATTGGGGGTTAGGAAGTTCATCTACCTTAATAAATTCCATTGCAAGTTGGGCAAAAGTAGATGCCTTTCAGTTATTATGGAATTCTTTTAAAGGAAGTGGTTACGATATTGCCTGTGCACAAAATGAGAGGGCCATTTTTTATCAATTAGAAAATGATAGGCCCATAGTAGAACCGGTTAATTTCAATCCCAATTTCAAAGAAAATTTGTTTTTTGTGCATTTGAATCAGAAACAAGATTCTAAAGAAGGGATTCTGAAATTTAGACAACGAGAGCAAAGTTTTCAGAAAGAAATTGAACAAATTTCTACTATTTCTGATGAATTCTTAAAAGCAACCTCCCTAATAGATTTTAATAAATTGATTGTAGAGCACGAACAAATTATCAGTTCCATTATCAAACTAAAACCTGTAAAAGAAAACTTATTCCTTGATTATTTTGGGGAGATAAAAAGTTTAGGAGCATGGGGTGGAGATTTTGTTCTGGTTACAGGGAATGATGAAACCTCAAGATATTTTAAAAAGAAGGGGTTTGATACCGTTCTTTCCTATTCAGAAATGATTTTATAAAAGAAGAAAATGAACAAAATAGTAATTGTTGGAGGTGGTGCAGCTGGGTATTTTACGGCAATAAACGCCAAAGAAAAGAATCCGGATTTAGAGGTTACTATACTTGAAAAAGGAAAAGATGTCCTACAAAAAGTAAAGATTTCTGGAGGTGGAAGATGTAATGTTACCCATGCCTGTTTTGAGCCAAAAGAATTGGTTAAATTTTATCCAAGAGGAGAAAAAGAGTTGTTAGGCCCTTTTCATCAGTTTATGACAGGAGATACTTTTGAATGGTTTAATGATCGAGGAGTTCCGTTAAAAATAGAAAGTGACAACCGTGTTTTTCCTGAGGCAAATACAAGTCAAGCCATTATAGATTGCTTCCAGGATGCTGTTCATAAGTTAGGCATTAAAGTGATTACAAACTCTGGAGTGCGAAGTGTTTCTCAACAAGGAGGTAAATGGATTGTAAACACAAAAGAGCGCTTTTTTGAAGCCGATAAACTAGTAATTGCAGCAGGAAGTTCTAAAAAAGTTTGGGAATTATGCGAACTGTTAGATCATACGATCATACCTCCTGTTCCTTCTTTATTTACGTTCAATATCAAAGATCCAAGACTCACTGATTTATTGGGGACTTCTGTGCCCAATGCAACGGTTTCTATTGTAGGAACAAAACTAGAAGCCTCAGGTCCTTTGTTAATAACCCATTGGGGAATGAGTGGTCCAGCAGTTTTAAAATTATCTGCTTTTGGAGCGAGAATTTTAGCCGATAAAAAGTATCAGTATAATGTTGCGGTAAATTGGTTGTCTAGACCTACCGATAAAATATTGAATGTTTTACTAAACTTAAAAAAGAAAGAACCTAGAAAAACAGTGGTTCTAAAATCGCCTTTTTTAGAGATTTCTAAAAGATTATGGGAGCGTTTTGTGTTGTATTCAGAGATTAGAATTAATCAAAATTGGGCCGATTTAACTAATCATCAACTAGAGAACTTAGCGAATCAACTAACCAAAGGAGTGTATAATGCAAATGGTAGAACTACGTTTAAAGATGAATTTGTTACTGCTGGCGGAATTAATTTAAAAGAAATTAATTTTAAACGTTTTGAAAGTAGAAAACACGAAAATTTATTTTTTGTTGGTGAAGTTTTAAATATTGATGCAGTTACGGGTGGTTTTAACTTTCAAAATGCATGGACTGGTGGAGTTATCTGTGCAAATGCACTTGCAGAAATTTAACTTTTAATTACCATGCCTAACGGTTTTCCGTGAGATGTCTAACTGTTTTCCGTTGGTTAAAAATTTCACTGTTTTCAGGTATTGACAGCCTTTTATTTATACCATACATTTGGTTAAAAAAAACAGTTAATTATACCTATAAAATATCCTATGAAAATCCGTAAAAAAACAATCTTTTTAAATTTAGCAATTTTTGTAACATTATTTTTAAATGCTCAAGAGTATGCAATGAATTTATCAGATGTTTCTAATAATCTTGATTACAAAGAAGTTGAAAAAAAAATAGAGACTCCTTTATTAGAAAATAAAAAATTCACCTATAAATACCAAGGAAAAAAAGTTCTTGTAGTTTTTAGTGATAGTGTGCACATAGAGTATTTTAACAACAAAAAGTATTTTATAAAATCTAAAGTTTCATGGGAATCTAAATATGAATGCTCAATGAAATTACAAGAGTCTAATTTACCAAACTTTCCATTTAAAATAGGAAGCGAGTTAAGTATAAAGATTACCAAAGTAAAACGCGGATATATTTATTATGATTCAACTTTAGGTGGGAGAACTTGGTCGGGAAAAATGAAGGAAATATAAATTATTATACAACTACTTCGCCACGATGAGGTTTTAAGGCATCTCTATAAATTTTCATATCTTTTTCATCAACAGTTATAAACGCAGCATATAACATTGGGTTTTTTTCTTGAATATCAATTTCATGAAAGCTTAAACTCTCTAGAGTTGCAAATTCTTTTAAATGAATGGTGTGATGTTTTGCGGTTTGTTTGGCGTCTGGGCCTCTAAAATCCCAAAGTAATTTTATCTTTCTATTCAATGTATGCTATTTAGAAATGCAAAAATAGCCATTTTAATAGTCAATTTAGAATCATTTAAAAAAGTATTATTTTTATATTTGTACTAAATTTCACACTTTGAATACAGATCAATTTATTGCAAAAACAAATTTACAATCAATAGAAAAGGCAACATTCACATGGAAAACTCCAAGTAATATTGCTTTGGTGAAGTACTGGGGGAAGAGCGATCCGCAAATTCCTAAAAATGCGTCCATCAGTTTTACACTGAATGCTTGTAATACCATTACAAGTATCGATTTTGAGAGGAAAGAAACCTCTGAGGAAGTAGATTTTGAGTTGTTTTTCGAAGGGAAAAAGAAGGATGATTTTAAACCAAAAATCGCCGATTTTTTTAAAAGAATACAGCAATATTGTCCGTATATTTTGAAGTATGAAATGATTATAAACTCTGAGAATTCATTTCCTCATAGTAGCGGAATTGCTTCTTCAGCGAGTGGGTTAAGTGCCATTGCTATGTGTGTAATGAGCTTAGAATCTGAATTAGACCCTAGTTTATCCAAAGCATTTGTCAATAAAAAAGCCTCATTTTTAGCACGCTTAGGATCTGGAAGTGCAAGTAGAAGCATAGAAGGTCCTTTGGTTGTTTGGGGAGATCATCCTGAAATAGCCGGAAGTTCAGATTTATTTGGTGTACAATTTCCCTACAAAATTCATTCAATATTTGAAAATTATCAAGATGCCATTTTATTGGTTGATAAAGGAGAAAAACAAGTTTCTAGTACAGTGGGTCATAATTTAATGCACAATCATCCTTATGCAGAAAATCGTTTCAAACAAGCTAATGAAAATCTATCTAACATATCTAAAATACTTCAAGAAGGCAATATTAAAGAATTTATTAAACTTGTAGAAAGTGAAGCGTTAACCCTCCATGGTATGATGTTAACCAGTAATCCATATTTTATACTAATGAAGCCAAACACTTTAGAGGTCATAAATAAAATTTGGAACTATAGAAAAGAGAATGATAGTAATATTTGTTTTACCTTAGATGCTGGTGCAAATGTACATGTCTTATATCCTTTTTCAGAAAGAGAAAAAGTCAATCAATTTATTGATAGCCAATTGTCTAAATACTGTCAAAAAAATCAGTATATTTGTGATACTGTCGGTTTTGGAGCAAAAAAGCTGTAAAATTTTTCAGGAATCAAAAATAGCTCATTATGAAAACATCAACGTTACTTATTGCAATGGTTGTTGGGTTTTTAACTTCATCATTAACTGCCCAAGAAACTGTATGGTTTGATTCTAATTGGAATGTTTCAATCAAAGAAAAAGCTGCTTATTACAGACTGTCTCCAAAAAAGAAAGATAATGGTTTTTGGATTGTAGATTATTATATTTCTGGGAATAAACAAATGGAGGGGTTTAGTACTTCTATGGAGCCAAATGAAGAAAAGTATCAAGGAATTGTAAATTACTTTCATGAAAATGGGAATAAGTTTCAAATTGTAAACTATGTAAAAGGAAAACCAGAAGGTGTTTTCTCTGAATTTTATGATACTGGAGAATTACAAAGAACTGGGAAGTATTCGAATGGCCTAAGAGAAGGTAGCTGGAAGGCGTTTTATAAAAATGGTAAAATTGAAAGCAAAGGAAAATATAGGAAAGGAGAGAAAGCAGGAATTTGGAAGACATTTTACAAAAACGTTTATTAATCAGTTCTTTAATGAAAGTTAATATGTATTTTTGCTTGAAAGAAAAATTAAAAAATTGATGAAAGGACCTTTATTTTATGCTAAAATTCTTCTTTTTGGAGAATATGGAATCATTAAAGATTCCAAGGGTTTAGCAATTCCTTTCAATGCATACAGAGGGGCATTGAAATCAGAAGAGAATTTAAGCGATGAAGCTAAAAAGTCAAATTCAAACTTGATGAAACTTTATCTTTATTTAACTTCGTTGAAAACAGATTTAGTTACTTTTAATTTAGAAGCTTTTAAAGATGATATAGAGAGTGGAATGTATTTCGACTCTTCCATTCCTCAAGGCTATGGAGTAGGTAGTTCAGGGGCTTTAGTGGCATCTATCTACGACAAATATGCAGCAGATAAAATTACAGTTCTAGAAAACCTTACTAGAGATAAATTATTAAAGTTGAAAGCTATTTTCTCTTTGATGGAATCTTTCTTTCATGGAAAAAGTTCTGGTTTAGATCCTTTAAATTCATACTTAAGTTTGCCTATTTTGATTAACTCTAAGGAGGATATAGAGCCCGCTGGAATTCCCTCTCAAAAAGAAGGAAAAGGAGCTGTTTTCTTGTTAGATTCTGAGCAAGTAGGAGAAACTGAGCCCATGGTAAATATCTTCATGAACAAAATGAAAAACGAAGGTTTTAGAAAAATGTTAAATGAAGAATTTGTAACCTATACAGATGCCTGTATAGAGGATTTTTTACAAGGAGACGTAAAATCTCTGTTTGGAAATGTAAAAAGTTTGTCTAAAGTTGTTCTTAATAACTTTAAACCAATGATTCCTGTAGCTTTTCATAAAGTCTGGAAAAATGGAATTAAAACAAATGATTACTATTTAAAACTTTGTGGTTCTGGAGGTGGTGGTTACATCCTGGGGTTTACTGAAGATTTCGAAAAAGCTCAAAAAAGTTTAGCAGACTTCAAGCTAGAATTGGTTTATAGATTTTAGAGTTTCTGTATGTTCTCTTTTAAAGTAAAAAGAATAATTTTTAAAATAGTTAGTTTGCTATCTGTTATTAGAGGTTATAACATACTTGTTTTAATTGCCGCTCAATACTTAGCTGCAATTTTTATTTTTTCTCCACAAAAATCTTTACAATATGTAGTTTTTGATTTACACCTTCTATGTATAGTTTTGGCTTCTGTTTGTTCAGTGGCTGCGGGTTATATAATTAATAACTTTTATGATGTTAAGGTCGATAGAATCAATAGACCTTTAAAATCAGGATTAGATAATTATGTAAGGCAAGAAACAAAATTATCGCTCTATTTTTTCTTAAATTTTTTAGGTTTTGCTTTCGGATTGATAGTTTCTTGGAAAGCAGCGTTATTTTTTTCGGTCTATATTTTTGGTATTTGGCTCTATTCTCATAAGTTGAAAAAGTACCCATTAACAGGTTTGATTTCTGCAACAATTTTAACAGTCCTTCCCTTTTTTGCAGTATTTATTCATTTTAAAAACTTCTCTAAAATAATTTTCGTTCATGCTGTATTTTTATTTTTAGTTATTATGGTTAGAGAACTGATTAAAGATTTAGAAAATATAAAAGGAGCAATAGCAAATAATTATACAACCTTTTCTGTTGCTTACGGAGAAAAAAAAACGAAAGAACTCTCTATTTTCTTATTGGTTCTCACATTATTTCCCGTAGTGGTTTTGTTTAGCTATCCCGCAATCAGTCATATGAAATATTACTTTTATTTAGCGATGGCTGTTTTAATTTTTATTGGATTCTATCTATGGAAAGCAACCGAGAGAAATCAATATAGAACTTTACACAACATATTAAAGCTACTACTCCTTTTAGGTGTTTTTAGTTTAATTCTTATAGATACCTCTTTATTGATTGATAAAGTGATAGATAGATTAAATTAAATATTGAATTTTTCTAACTATATTTGCCGAAATTTCAAGAAATGAACTCAAGTAGAAACTCGTCGAGAGGACGACAAGAAGGTAAGAAAAATACTCCTCTAAGTAGAAAATCTCCAAAAAAAGATTTTAAAAAAATAAAATCCACACCAAAATCTGATGATTCATCAGGAATTCGTTTAAACAAATACATTGCTAATTCAGGAATCTGTTCTCGTAGAGAAGCAGATACCTTTATAGAACATGGTAGTGTTGAGGTAAATGGGAAGTTGGTTACTGAGATGGGATATAAAGTTCAGCCAGATGATATTGTTCGTTTCGACGGTACGTCTATTACTCCAGAGCAAAAAAAATATGTTCTCTTAAACAAACCAAAGAATTATATAACTACAATGGATGATGATAGAAATCGAAAAACTGTTATGGATTTGATTTCTAATGCTGCAAAAGAACGTATTTACCCTGTAGGAAGGTTAGATAGAAATACAACAGGTTTATTGTTGTTTACTAATGATGGGGATTTAGCTAAAAAATTAACACACCCAAAACATAACGTACGTAAATTATACCATGCAACGTTAGATAATAAGCTTGCCCTAAAAGATTTAGAGAAGTTACGAGGAGAAGTAGTTATTGAAGGAAAAAAAGTTTTTATTGATGCGGTTTCTTATGTAGACGGAAAACCAAAAACGGAGATAGGGATAGAAATTCATTCAGGAAGAAATAGGATTGTTCGAAAAATATTTGAACACGTTGGTTATAAAGTAACAAAGCTAGACAGAGTTGTTTTTGCTGAATTAACTAAAAAAAATCTACCACGTGGTAGATGGAGAGAGCTAACTAATTTAGAAGTTACAAACCTTCAAATTATGAAATAAAAATAAAAAAAAATCCAGCTTTTAGCTGGATTTTTTTTTATTAAATAAACTAAAATAAACAGAAAAAACGATGCTAAATAAAGAGCTGCGTTTTATAGAAGAACATTTGCTTGTTATCGATAAAGAAGATTTAAACGTTTCAAAAGCAAATATTGGCTGGCATATAGATCATTCGTTAAAAGTGATAAATAGTGTTTCCGAAGTTTTAAAAAACTCTGATCCGTATCAGTATAAGAAGAAATTTAATTTACTGCGTATCTTTATTTTTATCTTGGGGTACTTTCCAAGAGGCAAAGCTAAATCTCCCAAAAAAGTCTTACCACCAGAAATAATACTAAGAGAAGATATTGAAAAACAAATAGCTGTTGCAGTATCAAATTTAAAGGGTATTGATGCGATTGAAGAAAATCAATACTTTAAACACCCTGTATTCAATCAATTAAATAAAAAACAAACCATAAGATTTTTAAAATTACATACCAATCACCATTTAAAGATTGTAAAAGATATTTTAAAATAATTGAATAACTAAAAAACCCGAACAAATTTGTTCGGGTTTTTGTAGTGGTACCTCCAGGAATCGAACCAGGGACACAAGGATTTTCAGTCCTTTGCTCTACCAACTGAGCTAAGGTACCATCGCCTTAGCGGATGCAAATATAAAATGTTTTTTTACATCTACTAAAGAAATTTTAAAAAAATGTATTGTATTTTTGAAGTTCATCAAATTTACACCCATGAATCTAATTGTTGATATTGGAAATACAAGAGTAAAAGCAGCTGTATTTGAGGGAGATACAGTTTTAGAACTAGTTGTTTTTGATAAGAAAAGAATCATTTCTGAAGTGAAAAAAATTATCAAAAAAAATACTATTTCTAAAGGAATAGTCTCTAGTGTTGCATCAATTTCACCTAAAAAGCTACTAAAGTTAGAATCTTTAATGCCTTTTTTGGTAGTTTCATCATTAACAAAGGTTCCTTTTAAGAATTTATACAAAACACCAAAAACACTCGGAGTAGACCGAATTGCTTTGGTTGTATCTGCTGTAAGGAAGTATAAAAATAGAAATGTATTAATTATAGATGCTGGAACCTGTATTACCTATGATTTTGTTAATGAGAAGTCAGAATATTTAGGAGGTGCTATTTCGCCAGGAATTAAAATGAGATTTCAATCTTTACATAATTATACTTCAAAACTTCCATTATTAGAAAAAAAACCGCTTGGTAGTTTTATTGGAGGAAACACCAATGAAAGTATTAATTCAGGGGTTATAAATGGGGTAATTAATGAAGTTGATGGCGTTATATTAGATTATAAAGAGAAATATATCGATTTAACAGTTGTTTTAACAGGCGGAGATACAAATTTCTTGGCAAAACAATTAAAAAGTAGCATATTTGCCAATCAAAATTTTCTCCTAGAAGGATTAAACAAATTATTGATATTTAACCAAGATAAATGATTAAAAAGACTTTAGTAGCTTTTTTGCTTATAACATCTGCTAGTTTAACAGCACAAAGAACAAGTTCATCTCCATATTCATTTTTTGGAATAGGAGAAGAATTTAGTGCAAAAACTGTAGAGCAAAACAGTATGGGAGGTATTGGTGTGGCTTTTAGTCACTATAAATATTTGAATTTTACAAATCCCGCAGCTTATTCAGATTTAAGATATACAACCTATTCTTTTGGAATGTTACATAGTGATTTAACGATTAAAGATGCTTCATTGGAACAAACCGGATCATCGACAAGGTTAAGTTATTTCGCTTTGGCTTTTCCAATTGGAAAAAAAGCAGGTTTTTCTGTAGGAATGCAACCTGTTTCATCAGTGGGATACTCACTTTCTAATACTATTTTAGATGAAGGTGCTCCTTCTGAAATTACAGTTTTTGCTGGAGATGGCGGTGTAAATAGATTATATGGTAGTTTTGGAATTAAAATTTTAAAAGGCTTTTCACTAGGTTTAGAAGCTGATTTTAATTTCGGTAACGTAGAAAACAGTATTGGAAACGAGAGAGTTAATGTAAGTCTAGCAACAAAGTACAAAGAAGAAACTACAATTAGGGGAGGTTCTGTGACCATTGGTGCTCAATATAAAAAAGAATTAAAAAATAAATTAACACTTACAGCAGGAGCTATTTATAAGTTAGGAAACGATTTAAATGTAACCGGAACAAGCCATACGTACTCACTTACTTTTTCGGGCTCTGGAGCCGAAATTGTTAGAGATACTTTAACGAATGCTAATGGTCAAAAAATATTTTCCATTAATGGAAATTATAGATTCCCAACAAAAACAACTTTAGGAATTGGTTTAGGTAAGTTTGATAAATGGTATGCAGGTTTAGAATATGAAGCTCAAGATGCAATAGAAGTTTCAAATATTTTAAATAATATAGGTGATGTATACCAATATGGGAAATCAAATAGATTTTCATTAGGAGGGTTTGTAATACCTAAAATTAATTCAATTTCTAGTTATTGGAATAGGGTGACTTACAGAGCCGGTTTGCGTTTTGAAAAGACAGGTTTGCTTGTTAATGGAACTCCAACAGGAACAAATTTTACACCAATAGATGACTTTGGCATATCTTTTGGACTGGGTTTACCTCTGGATAACCGATATTCAAGTGTAAACATAGGATTGGAGTACGGGAAAAAAGGAACAACAAGTAATAATTTAATACAAGAAAATTATTTTAATTTTAGATTAAGTCTATCTTTGACAGATATTAATTGGTTCATTAAAAGAAAAATTGATTAACAAAAAATATTAAAATGAAGAAAATATCGTTTTTACTAGCTGCAGTATTATTTTTAGCTACAACAGAAACAAAGGCTCAGGATACAGAGAGAGAATGTGCCATTAAAGCAAACTTATTTAACGGAGATTACTCATCAAAAAATTATGATTCAGCACTAACTAATTTAAATTGGTTACTAGATAACTGTGCTGACAAATATGTAAGTATGTATCAAAGAGGTGATGTTATCGCCAAAAAGAAGTATAAAACTGATACTGATAAAACTGCTGCTTTAGCTCTAATTAAAAGAGTTTATAACCAAAGGTTACAGTATTTTCCTACGAAAAACCCTGCGAAAGTACATAGTGATTATGCAACCTTTTTAGCATCGAACAAACTAGCATCAGAACAAGAGGTTTTTACCTTGTTAGAAAAAGCATATAGTATTGATCCAACAAAGATGGGTGTTAGAAATATTTATAAATATTTTGAAGCTTTTACTGAAAGAAATAAAGACACAAATCCTCAAAAAGTTTTTGATACTTACGACGATGTTATGGAGGCTGTAGGTGATAAATTAGATGATTATGCAAAAAAAATAAAAGAGATTAAAGGACCTGATTCAACCAAAGTATTAAATAAGAAAGAGGCAAAAAAACTAAGAGCATATACAATAAACTCTAAAGCTTTAGGTCAAGTTGAGGACCAATTTGACAGAATTTTAACGGAAATAGCTACTTGTGAAAGATTAGTACCTTTGTACCAAAGAGATTTTGAAGCAAACAAAACAAACCCGATTTGGTTAAGAAGGGCAGTATCTAGAATGTTTAATAAAGGTTGTCAAACAGATCCTTTATTCGAAACATTAGCAAAAGCTTATGCAGAAGCAGCACCCTCTGCAGATTCTTATTCTTTCTATGCTGGTATTTTAGAAAAGAATGGAGATGTTAGTGGCGCAATTGCAATGAGAAACAAAGCATTTGAGTTAGAAACAGACCCTCTTAAGAAAGCCAAAACAAAGCTGAAATTTGCATATGCTGCGAAGTCTAGAGGTCAAAAAGGAAAGGCTAGAAGTTTAGCAAGAGAAGCACTAGGCTATAACCCTAACTATGGTAAGGCTTATTTATTTATAGCAAGTTTATATGCATCTAGTGTAAATTCTTGTGGTAAGAATGAGTTTGAAAAACGAATGGTATATGTTGCGGCGTTAAATAAAGCACAAAGAGCTGCGGCCATAGATCCAAGTATATCTTCTTCTGCAAAAAAATCGATAAGAAGCTATAGAGCTAATGTTCCCTCGCAAAAAGTAATATTTACTGCGGGTGTCACTCCAGGAACTAAATACTCTATTAAATGTTGGATAGGTGAAACAGTTAAAGTCCCATTAAAATAGTTTAGTGAAAAAACATATCAAAATATTACTTAAAAGCATTGCTCTTGTATACACAATAGCAATGCTTTTTTCTTGTACAAATAATACTCAAAAAGTTAGAGATTTTTTAGCAGATAAAAACCTACCTTTAGGTATTGCAAAAAATGCATTTCATGTGTACAAGGATTCTGGTAGAATTACATCAAAATTAATAACACCATTGTTACGTGACTTTAGCAATAGAAAACAACATCCTTACAATGAATTTCCTGACGGAATAAGGATTATTAATTTTAATAATAAAGGAAAAGATTCAGTAACTATTACAGGAGACTATGCCTTGTCTTATTCTAAAACTCAAGTTTCAGAAATATATGGTAATGTGGTCGTTTATAATCATTCCGAAAAATCAAAATTAGAAACAGAACAACTGTTTTGGGATCAAAACACAAAATATTTTGTAACAGAAAAAGAATTTACTTTAACAACAGAGAAAGATACCATTTATGGAGTTGGCTTTGAGTGTAAAGAAGATTTGAGTATGCATTTAGCAAAGAAAACAATAGGTAGATTAGAAACTGAAGAACAATAGATATGAATAAAATTTGGAAATTTTTTCAATACGGATATTTAATTATTGCAATTATATGTTTAATAGAAGGTTTTTTGCGTTGGAGCTCAGATAGAAATAAAGCATATTTATTTTTAGGGTTTTCTTTTTTTATTACATTAGTATTTTTATTTAAAAGGCATTTTAGAAAAAAAGTAGAAAAAAGAAATAATCAAAATTTATAGAGTATAAATTTTTTTATGGAAATTGATTTTGCAATTATAGTTATTTCAAATTATTTTTTCCGCGTTCTTTTCGGGAATGGAAATTGCATTTGTCTCCGCCAATAAACTTCACATTGAATTAGAAAAAAAAAGAGCTGGTTTTTTAGCTAGTACACTAAATAAAATAACACAAAAATCATCAAAATTTATTACCACAATGTTAGTTGGTAATAATATATCCTTGGTAATTTACAGTTATTTTATGGGTAGGTTTTTAATAAGAACTCTTCCCTTAGATGATTTTAATGATTTTACAATTCTATTAATTCAAACATTAATATCTACTATTATTATTTTAGTGACAGCAGAGTTTTTGCCGAAAGCAATTTTTAGAATTTATGCCAATGAAGTCTTAAAAATATTTGTTGTGCCTGCATATTTTTTTTACTTGATTTTTCATTTTTTCACAGAATTTATAATATCGATATCAGATTTTTTTCTGCGTATTTTTTTCAAAACAAATTCAGATGAACTTCAGACAATTTTTAGTAAAGAAGAGTTAGGGAATTATATTTCGGAACAATTAGATACAGGAAAGGATGAGGAAGTAGATTCTGAAATTCAGATATTTCAAAATGCTTTAGAATTTCAAACCTTAAAAGCAAGAGAAGTTATGGTTCCAAGAACTGAAATTGTTGCTGTAGAAATTCATCAAAGCGTTACTAAATTAAAAGATATTTTTATACAGACTGGTTTGTCTAAAATTTTAGTGTATAAAACTTCTTTGGATGACGTTATTGGTTATGTAAATGCTTTTGAGTTGTTTAAAAAACCAAAAACTTTAAAATCTATTTTATTACCGGTAGAGATTGTTCCAGAATCTATGATGATTAATGATATTCTTAATTCACTTATTAAAAAACGTAAAAGCGTTGCAGTGGTTGTTGATGAATATGGAGGGACTTCAGGAATGATAACAGTGGAAGATATTGTTGAAGAATTATTCGGGGAAATTGAAGATGAACACGATAATCAAGAATTTTTAGAGGAAAAAGTTAATGACAATGAATACCGCTTTTCTGCAAGGTTAGAGGTTGATTATTTAAATGAAGAATATGGTTTAAAGATACTAAAAGATGAAGCTTATGAAACTTTAGGAGGCTATATTATAAATCATACAGAAAACATACCTGAGCAAGGAGAATTGCTTTTAATAGATAACTTTCAAATTAAAATATTAAATGTAAGTAGTTCTAAAATAGTGACTGTTCACTTTAAAAATTTAGATAATGAAGATTATTAAACACTTGTGATATTTTCTGATTTAAATCCTCTTTTATTCTCCCTGTTATTATCTGTGAATTGGGTTGCAATATTAAAAGCCAAATCGTATATTCGCCAACTGAAAATAAATTAACACGTATGGCAATTTTATCGAAAATTAGAGAACGTTCATTGTTCTTAATAATTATAATTGGTTTAGCACTTTTTGCTTTTGTTTTAGATCCTTCCACTCTTGGAGATTTCTTTAATTCTAGCAAGGTGAATGAAGTAGGAGAAGTAAATGGAGAAACAATTTCTAGACAAGAATTTGTAACTGCTGTAGATGAATATAAAAAACAAGCAGGAGGTAATGTTACTGATATGCAAGCTACAAAAACAGTTTGGGACAACATATTAAGAAAAAAGATATACCAAAATCAATTATCTGAGGCAGGAATTACAGTTGGTGAGGCAGATGTATGGAAAGAAATTACCAATGCACCTTCAGTAAAAAGTAATCCTCAATTTTTAAACGAAGCTGGTTTATTTGATGAAAACAAGTTCAAGCAATTTTTAGCAACAGAAAAAGAGAATAAATCTCAAATGTGGTCGGCTTGGTCTAATTACATGAATCAAATTAGAGATAATTCAGAAAGAAATACATATAATAATTTAGTAACTGCAGGTTTAGGTGCTTCTTTAAAAGAAGGTGAAAATGAGTATTTAATAGAGAATACAAAAATCAATGCTCAATTTGTTTATGTAGCGTACACAAGTGTTTCAGATAGTCTGGTTTCGGTAAATAAATCTGAAATTGAAACTTATATAAAAAATAATTCAAACGACTTTAAAGTTGACGCTTCTAGAGATTTATCTTATGTTAAGTTTGATATTATTGCAACTGCTGAAGACAAAGAGGCTATAAAAAGTGATGTTGAAACTTTAAAGGAAGATTTTAAAAATGCTACTGACAATAAAGAGTTTTTAGCAGAAAATAATTCAGATATAAATTTGACTGATGGTTTTGGATTTAAAGAATATGCAAATAAATCTATAGCAGATAAAATGTTTGCAGGCAAAATAGGAGATGTTTTTGGTCCCTATGAAGACAAAGGTTTTTTTAAAATATCAAAAATTACAGAAGTTTCTAAAATACCAGATTCAGTTAAAGCGAACCATATTTTAATTCCTTTTGTTGGTTCTCAAAGAGTAACTCCAGATATTACAAGAACAGTAGATGAAGCGCAAAAATTAGCTGACAGTCTTTTAAATATCTTAAAAAAGGATAAAAGAAAATTTGCTGACATGGCAAAAAATTTCTCATCAGATAAATCAAATTCAGAAAAAGGTGGAGAGTTAGATTGGTTCAATTACAGTAGAATGACCCCAGCTTTTAGAGACTTTTCTTTTACCAATAAAAAAGGAGCAATTGACATTGTTAAAACTCCTTTTGGTTTTCATATAGTGGAGATAGTGGATCAAAAGAACATTCAAACTGTATTAAAGATGGCTACGTTTGGCACTAAAATTGTTGCCTCTGAAGCAACAGAGAATTCAACATTCCAACAAGCTGAACAATTTGCACTTGAAACTTCTAAAGAGAAAAAGTTTTTTAGTGTAGCAAAAGATAATAAGTATACAACAAAGCAAGCTATTGGTCTTAAAGTTTTAGATGAAAGTGTTCCAGGTCTAGGTAACCAAAGACAAATTGTTTCTTGGGCATTTGCTAACGATGTTAAACCTGGCGACTTTAAACGTTTTGATTTAGAAGGAAGTCATGTTGTAGCCTTTATTACAAGTGAAACTGAAAAAGGATTAATGCCTGCAGCCAAGGCAACAGGAAGAGTTAAGCCGATTTTAGTAAATCAAAAGAAAATAAAATTTATAGCTGATAAATTAAAGGGAAGTACTTTGCAAGAAATAGCTTCAGCTAATAAAACAACTGTTAGAAGTGCTAATGGGTTTAATTTAAAAAATCCAACTCTATCAGGTGTAGGTATTGAACCAAGAATTGTTGGAGCAATGTTTAATGCAGAATTAAATAAAGTTTACAATAATATCGAGGGGACACGTGGTGTATTTGCTTTTAAAGTAACCAAGAAAGAATTACCAACTGCTTTACCAAATTACGATACAACTAGAAAGAAAATAGCTCAAGATAGGAAAAGATTGACTTTTAAAATTTATGAAGCTATTAAGAATGCTTCAAATATAGAAGATAACAGATCTAATTTATACACAAATTAAATTCTTCACTTCATACCAAAAAAAATCTGTTCAACTTTGAACAGATTTTTTTTTAACCTAATTTGAGTATATCTTTTATTCAAATATAAAGTACTTACTATTATCTTTAATTTTATTAAGAATATAATATTAATTTGATCTCTATTTTAAGGAGTTCGAATGTAAAATATTAGATAAAAAAAACCTTCTTGATTGCTCAAAAAGGTTTTTATAATTTATAAGTTTATAATCTTTAACCATTCATTGAGATCAAAAACTCCTCATTGTTTTTAGAGAATTTAATTCTATCATTTATAAACTCCATAGCTTCAATTGGGTTCATATCTGCAAGATACTTGCGTAAAACCCACATACGCTGAACAGTTTTAGCATCTAATAATAAATCATCACGTCTAGTAGAAGATTTAATTAAATCGATAGCAGGATAAATTCTACGATTAGAAATGTTTCTATCCAACTGTAATTCCATGTTACCTGTACCTTTAAATTCCTCAAAGATAACTTCGTCCATTTTAGATCCAGTTTCTGTAAGTGCAGTTGCAATAATGGTTAGAGAACCACCGCCCTCAATATTTCTTGCAGCACCAAAGAAACGTTTTGGTTTATGAAGTGCATTTGCATCTATACCACCAGAAAGTATTTTTCCAGAAGCAGGAGCAACTGTATTATAAGCTCTTGCTAAACGAGTAATTGAATCTAAAAGAATTACAACATCATGTCCACATTCTACTAATCTTTTGGCTTTTTCTAAAACTATATTAGCAACTTTTACATGTTTATCTGCTGGTTCATCGAAGGTAGAAGCAACTACCTCTCCACGAACATTACGTTTCATATCTGTAACTTCTTCAGGACGTTCATCAATTAATAAAACAATTTGATACACTTCTGGATGGTTTGCTGCAATTGCATTTGCAACGTCCTTCAATAACATTGTTTTACCCGTTTTAGGTTGTGCTACTATCATACCACGCTGTCCTTTCCCTAAAGGAGAAAATAAATCGATGATTCTTGTAGATAAAGAACTCCCTTTTTCTGCTAAATTGAATTTTTCTTCCGGGAACAAAGGTGTCAAATGCTCAAAAGACACTCTATCTCTAACGATATTAGGATTTAAACCGTTTATTTTTGATACTCTAATTAACGGGAAATATTTCTCACCTTCTTTTGGTGGGCGAACATTTCCTCTAACAGTATCACCAGTTTTTAGGCCAAATAATTTAATTTGAGATTGAGACACGTAAATATCATCTGGTGACGATAAGTAATTATAATCTGAAGAACGCAAGAAACCATATCCATCTGGCATCATTTCTAAAACCCCTTCACTTTCTATAATGCCATCAAATTCAAAATCGGGATCTCTATATCTATTATTTGATTTATTACCGTTATTCCTGTTGGAGGTATTTTTATCTCTGGCTTGATTACTATTATTTTTATTTTTGTGCTGTTGATTTGGGTTATTAACCTTCTGTTGAGATTTGTTTTGATTAGAGGAAGGCTTTTGTACTGTTTTTTCTTGAGGAGCTTTATTTTGTTTATTGATATTAGCAATAACTTCCTTCCTAGGTGTTGGTTTTTGTTGTTGTGATTTTTCTGGTAGTGTTTTTTCCTCTTTTGGTTTCTCCGAAATATGTTTTATAGTCTCCTTTTTTGTGGTCTCTTTTTTAGTCTCAATTGCTTTTCTAGGTTCGGACTGAATACTTTTAACGAGTCTTTTTCTTTTTGGTTTTTCCTTTTTTAAATCCTGATTTTTTGAAGGAATTACTTCTTTATTGGTTGGGTTTGCAGCCTGTTTATCTAGGATTTGGTATACCAGATCTAATTTTTTTAACTGACTAGTTTTAGATAAATCAATAGATTTAGCGATTACTTGTAATTCAGCAAGAGTTTTTGCTTTTAGTTCCGAAATTTCGAACATTATGTGTAGGTTAAGTTAAATTATAAATCTTAATTTTTTAAGATATTCTGTAAGTTTATTAGATTGAATTTATTGTATATAGAGCTATACAATAACAATGTATGTGATTTATTATGATAACAAATATATACATTTTTTTTTAGTTTCAAGTTTTCTTTTTAAAAAAGAAAGTTCTACTTTTGTTTTCATATTTTTTAGACAATGATTCAAAGAATACAAACCATATATTTATTGATAGCTTCCCTTGTTTCTGGAGGTTTAATATTTGTATTTGATTTATGGAAAACTTTAAAAGAAAGGGTTTTTACTTTAGATTTATTCCAGCAAGATTCAACATTATTAAAATCTATTCCTATATCATTTCTTATTTCAGCAATACTATCAATTGTAGCAATTTTTTTATTTAAAAAGAGACAATTACAATTTGTTATAGGACGTATCATTATTATTATCAACTTTTTTATATTAGGATTATTGATTTATTTATCTCTAAACTTACCTGGAGAAACTTTGGTTTCAGAGAAAGGTATTGGGATGTTCTTACCGGTTTTAACCATTTTGCTTGTTGTTTTGGCAAATAAGGCTATTAAAAAGGATGAAGATCTTGTGAAATCTGTAGATAGATTGAGGTAAAACTAAAACCCTAGTTATATTTAGTGCGAAAAAAACCGAGAAATAATTTCTCGGTTTTTTATTTTAATAGCATTTTATTAATTATTTTTTATTGAAATATTAAACTACTGTTAACTAGTTATTTACTATGTTTGTCTAACTGTTTTCCGTGATGTCTCTAACTGTTTTCCGTGAGATAAAAATTTCACTGAAAATGGGGATTGTATACTGTTTAAATGAGCTATAAATTTGTAAAGTATAATGAAAGATAAAATACAAGTTCACGTTGCAGATGATCACAAAATCTTAATAGAAGGTATTGTAGCTGTTATAAATACAGATAAAGATATTGAGATTAAAGGTTATTCACTTACAGGTAAAGAAGTAATCGATTGGTTTAATGTAAAAAAGAATACAGCAGATGTTCTAATATTAGACATAACAATGCCTGTTTTAGATGGTTTTGAAGTACTGAAATACTTTAAAAAAAATAAAATTGAACAAAAAGTAATTGTCCTTTCAAGTTATGATGATATTAAGATTGTTCAAGAAGTATTAAGTCTAGGTTGTAAAGGATACATTTCGAAAAATAATGCAGGAGAACATATAGTTAGTGCTATTAAGGCTGTTGCTGGCGGTGAACAGTATTTTAGTAATGACATACAGAAGAACTTATTAAAATCTTTTATGGGTCAAAATGTTCCCCAAGGTTTAATGCCTGATAAGCTTCTAAAAAAAAGTTTAACAGAAAGAGAATTAGAAGTTTTAAAATTGATAACCAAAGAATATAGCACAATAGAGATTGCAGATTTTTTAAATCTTAGTGTTAATACAGTTGAAACATATAGAAAAAGCTTGTTAAAAAAAATAAATGTTAAAAATGCAGTAGGTCTAGCAATGTATGCAGTAAAAAATAATTTACTATAGTGGTATTATTTTCAAGTTTCTGATTTTCAAAAAATCGTCCCCTAAAAGCTTGATTATATTATTTTCTTAATTAAAAATACATTACTATAATATGTTGTTAGTCCTTTTATTAAAAATAATCGATCATAACCTAAATAAATATTATTAAACTATATTATCATGAGAAATTTAAATTTATATACACTATTTGCATCTGCTATGTTGGTCTTTTCATCTTGTTCAACAGATGAAACTCTATTACAAGAAGAACAATCTTTAGATTTATTAAAATCATACACTATTCAAAGAGATGCATCTGGTGCATATTCTTTGGATTATAATTTAAATGGTAATGTTGAAGTAGATAATGTAACAGATGTTCAAACAAATACGAATGAAATCTTTTTATACTCCTCAAATAACGAATCAAGTAGAAAAGTGTCTCAAGACTTGTACATAGATCAAAGTCAAATTAAAGTTGGTTTTGTAGACACCAACTCTGATAAAAATGCAACCATCACTGTTTTAGACAATGATATACAAATGAGTAAAAGCAGAAATGAGCGTCTTGAAACGTTTGGTCTTACTAGTAATACCGATGGTTCTTTTGATTTAGACTTTAAAGTTATTGATGGTGTTGCTGTTGAGTTTATTTATGACGGAGATAAAAATGTGTATGAGGTGCACTTAAATGAAGATGCTAAAGCCTCTCAATCTAAGTTTTTACAAACCTTTACAAAAGAAAATGGTGTTGCATTAAATATAGAGTTTGTGAACAATGCAATCACTACAAATTCTAGAGTCTCTGCAATAAGAAGGCCCGTAATGCTTATTGAAAGATTAATTAGTGTGTGACTTAAACTTTTAAATTGATCAAAAAAAAAATAGATAAATACCTATTTCCTATTGCCTCTTTTATCTTATAGGGTCCTTATGTTACGGGAATTCTGGTGACGAATTTAAAATTAGCACCAGAATTTTCTTTGGAACAAGCCCAAGATTCAACATTCTATAAGCTCTATAAGAGGGCCGATAGTTTGTATAAAACTAAAAATTATACCATCCTCTTTGAAGCTTGCTTTGAAAGGTGATTGATGCCTCATCAGAAGATACCAATATAGAACTGGTATCCAATACCCATTTTTTAATTGGGAAAATCTGGTATGCTTCAAGAGCTTACGACAAAGCAATTGTTTACTTTCAAAAAAGTGTGGACGGGTTTTCTAAAAGTAATTGAAGCACAAGCGTTTACAAAAGAAGTTGAGGTTGGCATAGTAAGTCAATAAATTGCCTTACCATATCTTAAACGGGAATATCCAAATCGGGAGATCTTATTCAAGAATTGTATGAGGAATTCATAGATGATCCTGATAAGGATAGTATCAGTAGTGTATTCATAGGACAAAAGCTCTTCGGATACTATGATACAGTAGTGCAGTCCAACTCAATTTCTAAAGATGTATCTTTAGCATTGAAGGCGCAAGACTTTTAACAATATTTCTGGCATATATATTAAGGGATAGTGCTTATGCAGAAGCAGAGGAATATACACGGAGGTCTCTTAGAAATTAAAAAAAGGCTGGGAGATCAACTATCTATTGGCTTCTCGGTTATAATGCACTGTCTAATATACATTTTTATAAAAACGAATACCAAGAGTCAAAAAAAGCACTTTCATTGGGCTTAGAATCCATTCAGAAATATCAAAGGGAAAAAAGCAGATGAAATTAGGGCCGGTCTATTATTAAACATGGCCTATTCCATGTACAAACTGAAAGACTATAAAGCCTATGATTTTCAAGAAAAATCTTGGGACTTATACGACAAAATAAGAAATCGAGAAAATCAGCAAAAAATTGCAGATATATATGCAGATAGAAATTATAGTAAAGGGATACAAGAAGGAATCTTTCAGCAAGAGATTGAAAGGCAAAAAGAACAACGAAATTTTTTGATTTATGGTATTGGAAGTCTACTAGTAATTCTTTCTTTATTGTATGGATTAAACTATTATAAACTTCGTCAAAAGAACCTAGGATTAAAGCTATCTCAAACAGAATTACTTCAAAATCAAAGCATAGAAAAGATAAAGTCAGAATCTCAAATTAGAATCCTAAACGCTACCATAGATGGTAAGGAAACCGAGAGAAAACAAATTGCAGAAACTTTACACGATAGTGTAAGTGCTTTACTTTCTTCAGCTAATCTTCATTTACAAGCAGCAAAACCGCAATTTAATGGTGAAATACCTTTAGAAATTGATAAAACTCAAAAAATAATTATAGAGGCATCGCAAAAAATTAGAGATTTATCTCACACCTTAGTGTCTTCGGTTTTATTAAAGTTTGGTCTTAATTATGCTTTAAAAGACATGGCTGAAAAGTATTCTAATTCTCAAATTCAAATTCATACAGATATTGAAGGACTAAGAAGGTATCACCAAGATTTTGAAATTAAAGTGTATAATATTACTCAAGAATTTATAAATAATATTTTAAAGCACAGCGATGCAAGAAATGCCAAGATATTTTTAAGAGAGCACAATAATGCCATTTGTATTAAAATATCTGATGATGGCATAGGGTTTGATAAAACAGCAATAATCAATAAAGACGGCTTAGGAATTAATCAGATTGATGCCAGAATACACATGATGAAAGGGGAGTTTCACATAGATTCAGTGAGAGGTAGTGGAACGGAAATTCATGTAGAATTACCAATTTTAGAAAAGGAAGTAATTAACCTCGTGTAGCCAATTCTATAATCTCTAAATCTTTAATGGCTCCATTGTCCAAATTAAAACGAAGCATGGTTCTAATTTTATGAAATCCATGATTACCTGCTGCTCCGGGGTTTAAATGTAATAAGTTTAGTTTTTTATCATACTGTACCTTTAAAATATGAGAATGCCCAGATATAAATATTTTAGGTGAGTTAAGCTTAATTTCTTCTCTAATTCTTTGATTGTATCGATTAGGATAACCACCAATGTGTGTCATCCAAACAGAAACTTTTTCCACTTCAAATTTAGCGTCTAAAGGGAAATCTAATCGAGCATCGCTGGTATCTATATTACCATAAACCGCTCGTAATGGTTTGAGTTTTTTAAGACTATCTGTAACATGTAAGTCACCAATATCTCCTGCATGCCAGACCTCATCAGCTTGCTTTACAAACTTTAATATTTGATCATCAATAAAACTATGTGTATCGGAAAGTAATAATATTTTTTTCATCAATAAAAATAGTAGGAAAAGTTTAACGCCTCTTAAGAACTCAAATGTAGTCATAACAAAATAAATTTCGTAATTTCGATGTCTCCAAAAAAGCATTTTCTTGAGATATTTTATAGAACTTTCATACAACGGGAAAAACTATCACGGTTGGCAAATTCAGCCCGATGTAATTTCTGTTCAAGAAAAATTAAATAGTGCTTTAAGTATTATTTTGCAAAAAAAAATTGAAGTTGTTGGTGCTGGAAGAACAGATACAGGGGTTCATGCTTCACAAATGTTTGCTCATTTTGATGTTGATTCGGAATTAAAAGGAGATTATGTTTTTAAATTGAATTCAATTTTACCAGATGATATCGTTGTTTATAAACTCTTTTTAGTTGATGATGAAAAACATGTAAGATTTGATGCCGTTAGTAGAAGTTATGAATATAAAATTTGGTTAGGTAGAAACCCTTTTTTGTTAGATGTTACTTGGCAAATACATTCACAAAATTTAGATATCAATTTAATGAATGAAGCTGCGAGTTTACTTTTAGAGTATGAAGATTTTCAAACTTTCTCGAAAGTTAAAACTGATGTTTATACCTTTAATTGCAATGTAACGCAAGCTGTTTGGAAAAAAAATATAAACGAACTCACTTTTTATATTTCTGCAAATCGCTTTTTAAGAAATATGGTAAGGTCAATAGTTGGTACTCTATTGGATGTAGGATTAGGAAAGCTTTCTCTAGATGATTTTAGAAAGATTATAGAAAGTAAAAATAGAGGTAAAGCAGGGTTATCAGTTCCCGCAAAAGGATTATTTTTAACGCAAATTAAATATTAAATTTTGGCTGAAAAAACCGGTAAAGCTTTCGATATGCAAATTTTTTTAAGACTTATGTCTTTTGCTAAACGTTATCGCTTGTATTTTTTTATAGCTGCATCCTCCACTATTTTATTAGCCTTATTTTCAGTTTTAAGACCTTATATTTTAATTGAAACAGTCGATAACTATATTATCTCTAGAGACAAAGTAGGTTTACTCAACTATACTTTGTTAATGTTTGGTATTTTACTTCTAGAAGTATTACTGCAATTTATGTTTATCTACTTTGCTAATTGGGTGGGTCAACACATTATTAGAGATATACGAGCTAAAATATTTAGGCATATTTTACAGTTTAAAATGTCTTATTTCGATACGAACTCTGTTGGTAGATTAGTAACTAGAGTGGTTTCCGATATAGAAACAATTGCGGCCTTTTTCTCTAATGGAGTTTTTACAATTTTCAGTGACATATTAAAAATGTTTGTAGTAACAATTTTTATGTTGTTTTTAAATTGGAAACTTGCATTAATAACGTTGGCTATTTTGCCGATATTAATATATGCAACAAAAATATTTCAAATTGCAATAAAAGCAACGTTTCAAGAAGTTCGTAATCAGGTAGCTAATTTAAACGGATTTGTTCAAGAAAGAGTAACAGGAATGAAGATTGTTCAGCTATTTAATCGTGAAAAAGTTGAATATGACAATTTTAAAAAGATAAATGAAAAACACAAAAATGCTCATGTTAAAACAATATGGTATTTTTCTATTTTCTTTCCAATTGCAGAAATTTTATCATCAATTGGCATTGGTCTAATCGTTTGGTTTGGTGGTGGTGAGGCAATTCAAAATAATGGAACTTCAGTAGGAACAATATTGGGTTTTATTACTTTTGCACAAATGTTATTTAGGCCTTTACGTCAAATTGCGGACAAGTTTAATCAACTACAAATGGGAATTGTTTCTGGAGAACGTGTTTTTAAAGTAATTGATACAGATAGTTCTATTACAAAAAAGGGAACAATTTTCGCCGAAAAGATTCAAGGAAATATTGAATTTAAGAATGTTAGGTTTAGTTATATAAAAGGCGAAGAAGTTTTAAAAGGAGTTTCTTTTAACGTTGACAAAGGTCAAACTGTAGCTATTGTTGGTGCAACTGGTGCAGGAAAATCTACTATTATTAATTTGATAAACCGCTTTTATGAGATTGATCAGGGAACTATTTGTGTTGATGGTATTTCTGTTGATACCTATGATATTCAAAGTTTAAGAACGCAAGTTGCCATAGTATTGCAAGACGTTTTCTTATTTTCTGATTCTATTTATAATAACATCACTTTAAAGAATAATGATATCAGTTTACAAGAAGTAGAAACTGCTGCAAAACAAATTGGGATTCACGATTTTATTATGACGCTACCTGGAGGTTATCAATATAATGTAAAAGAACGTGGAGCGATGTTGTCTTCAGGACAAAGACAATTAATTGCTTTTCTAAGAGCTTATGTTAGTAAACCAAGCGTTTTAATTTTAGATGAAGCAACCTCGTCTGTAGATTCTTATGCAGAAAAAATGATACAGTTTGCTACAGACACCATTACTAAAGGGAGAACTTCGATTATAATAGCGCATAGACTTGCAACCGTTAAACAAGCAGATAAAATTATAGTAATGGACAATGGATTAATTGTAGAGGAAGGTAATCATCAAGAGTTATTAGAAAAAGAGAATGGTTATTATAAGAATCTGTACGATAAACAATTTAGTTTAGAACAAGCTTTTTAAGTGTTTCATTAAAAACAACAGAAGCACCATCCATAGTGAAATTTTTATCAAGGTTCTTAAGTAAATTTTTAAAAAAGAAAAAAGCTTAAAACTCTTTATTATTCTAAATCTTTCTTAAGTTTTTCATTGAGTTCTAAATTATTGGAGAATAAAACAAACTCCCCATCTTTTATATAAGAGATGGATCCTGTTTCTTCAGAAACTAGTAAACAAATTGCATCTGTTTTTTCAGTAACCCCTATAGCAGCTCTATGCCTTAATCCAAATCGTGCAGGAATTTTTGTGCTATTAGAAACAGGTAAAACAACACGTGTAGCAACAATATAATTATCTCTTATAATTGTAGCACCATCATGTAAAGGGCTGTTTTTATAAAAAATACTTTCTAAAATCACTTCATTTACAAACGCATTCATAGAATCTCCAGAATTAATTAAAAAGTCTAAACTATTGGTTTTTTCTACAACGATTAAGGCACCTGTTTTCGTTTTAGATAAATTATTGCACGCGTTTACAATAACATCTGTATTTATTTCAGTACTTATTTCTGATTGTAAAAACTTTAATTGCTTTAAAAAACTTTTTTTCGTTGAAAAATTTGAGGTTCCAATCATTAATAAAAATTTTCTAATTTCTTGTTGAAAAACAATAATTAAAGCGATAACTCCACCAGATAATAAATATCCAAGAATGCCACTTAACATTTCCATTTTTAGCGCTTGTGTAATTTTCCAAATAAGAAAAATTAATGCAATTCCAATAACAATATTAACGGCAACCGTTCCTTTCAAAAGCTTATATACATAATATAAAAGTATTGCAACTAATATAATATCAAGCACATCTAAAAAAGAGAAGTCAATAAAATCTAACATAAAAACGAACTGATTTTAGGTAAAAGTACTAATAAATTATTGGAGTACAATATCAGTTTTTTATTTCTGCATCTGATAGTAAAAGAGGGTATTTATATCGAATTAATTTAATTTTTCTCTTAAGAGATATTTTTTTGGATTCGATTTTCTATACTCTTTTAGGAATTTCTTAGTACTAGAAGGAAGGATGGAAATGGAAATAAAAATTAACGAATTTGATTTACAATTTCAATCGCTTCAATAGCTTCTTTAACATCGTGAACACGTAAAATATTGGCGCCGTTTAAAAGAGCAATTGTATTTGCAGCTGTTGTTGCATTTAATGCCTCTTGTGCAGAAATACTTAATGTTTTGTATAACATAGATTTACGAGAAATACCTGCTAAAATTGGTGATTCTAAATTTTTAAAAAGTGATAAATATTTCAGTAATTTAAAATTATGTTCAATTGTTTTTCCAAATCCAAAACCAACATCTATAATCACATCATTTAATTTTAGTTGATGTAGTTGATTAATCTTATCGGCAAAAAAAGATATTAATTCGTGGGTAACGTCTTTATAAATAGGATTTATCTGCATATTTTGTGGTGTTCCTAACATGTGCATTAAAATATAAGGAACTTGCATATTAGCAACCGTTTTAAACATTTTAACATCCATGTTCCCACCAGAAATGTCATTTACAATAGCTGCTCCAGAATTAACTGTTTCTTTAGCCACTTTACTTCTAAAAGTATCAACAGAGATAATGATTTTTGGAAATTTTTTAATCAATAAATTAATAACGGGAACAATTCTTTTCAGTTCTTCTTCCTCAGAAATATAACTTGCTCCTGGCTTCGATGAATATGCACCAACATCTATAAAAGTTGCTCCCTCTGAAAGCATTTTTTCAACTTGAGAAAGAATATCTAATTCACTTTTATATTTTCCACCGTCAAAAAATGAATCAGGTGTACAATTTAAAATCCCCATTACTTTTGGGGTTGATATATCGATTAAAGTTCCTCTACAATTTATGGTCATTTTAACGAACAACTTTATTAATTATATGAATAATTTCTGGTGCTTTGTAATTATGCATTTTTTGCATTAACTCATCTACAGAAGATCCTATTAATAACATATTTCTATTGGCTTGTTTTAAATACCCTTCTTCAACCATTTTATCTAGTTGTAGTAAAGTAGCATTAAAAAAACCATTTACATTTAAAAGTCCAATGGGTTTTTGTTCAATGTGTAATTGACCTAAGGTGAGAGCTTCAAAAAGTTCATCTAAGGTACCGAAACCTCCTG
Source organism: uncultured Polaribacter sp. (assembly GCA_964275545.1). Classification (GTDB taxonomy): domain Bacteria; phylum Bacteroidota; class Bacteroidia; order Flavobacteriales; family Flavobacteriaceae; genus Polaribacter. Next base: position 23,516 of record CAXYCO010000031.1, on the reverse strand, counting down.
GAAGCGTAATATAACCATCAACTAATTTACTCATAATTACTTTGCGTTCGCTCATGTTTTTGCAAACAATCATTTCTTCTACACCCGTATGAATAACTTCTTCTTTCTCTAATAACTTTGGAATAACGCCTATAACATCGCCATTTTGTGCAAGAATTGTATCAGATATAACGCCCATCATACCAATTTTCCCACCACCATACACAAGACCAATTTGTTTTTTAACAAAATAATTTCCTAATTCAATAGCTGCTTCTTTGTAAACAGGATTAAAACCTAAACTCGAGCCGCAGAAAACAACAATCTTTTTCATTTTTTTAATATTTATAGTTCATTTAATACTTTAAATGCAATAGTTTTTAAAGACAAATCTCTTTGCGAGAGTTCTTTTGTTTAGTTGATAAATTCATTGTAAAAATAAATGAATTGCGTTTAAGTTTTACTATTTTTGAGCAAATACTTTTATCTAAAGAGATGCAAGATACTTCAAAAGAATACGATTCAGTTATTGACGAATGCCGAAGTTTATTCATTAAAAAAATGAGTGATTACGGAAGTGCATGGCGAATTTTACGATTACCATCGTTAACAGATCAGATATTCATAAAAGCGCAAAGAATACGTCAGTTACAAGAAAATGAGGTTCGAAAAGTTGATGAAGGAGAAAAATCTGAATTTATTGGTATTATTAATTATTCTATTATGGCCTTAATTCAGTTAGAAAATGGGGTTGTAGAAAACCCAGATTTTAATACTCAAGAAGCAACTGTTTTATATGATAAGCATAGTAATATTACCAAAGAATTAATGATGAATAAAAATCATGATTATGGTGAAGCTTGGAGAGAAATGCGTGTTTCTTCTTTAACAGATTTAATTTTACAAAAGTTATTGCGCGTAAAACAGATTGAAGATAATAAAGGAAAAACAATAGTTTCCGAAGGAATTGATGCAAATTACCAAGACATGATTAACTATGCTGTTTTTGCGATGATCCATCTGGGATAAAATAGATACTTAAATTTAGATGCTATTTTTTTAATATTTTAAAGGAAAAAAAGTTAGACTGTTAGATTCATTTTTATTTTATCGTTAATGTTATAAAAAAAATAAAGGCAAAAATCAAAATGAAAGTACTCACCCAAATCGTAAGAATCGTAGTAGGCGTTTTATTTATTTTCTCTGGCTTTGTGAAATTGGTAGATCCTATTGGTTCTCAATATAAGTTTCAAGAATATTTTTCTGAATCTGTTTTGAATATAGAGTTTTTAATTCCGTATGCATTGCCTCTTGCCATTCTTTTAATTGTTTCAGAAGTTGTCTTAGGAACTGCACTCTTAGTTGGGTGGAAATCGAAACGTACCATTTGGAGTTTATTAATTCTAATTATTGTATTTCTTTTTTTAACATGGTATTCTGCATATTATAACAAAGTTACCGATTGTGGTTGCTTTGGAGATGCTATTAAATTAACCCCTTGGCAATCGTTCTATAAAGATGTTTTATTAACTATTTTAATCCTTTTTTTAACCTTTAGAGTGAAAGAGATTCAACCGATTTTTTCGGGTAAGTTGCCAACAATTATAACCTATGTTTCTGTTTTTACTAGTTTGTATGTTACCTATCATGTATTAACACATTTACCAATTATTGATTTTAGAGCCTATGCAATTGGTGAAAATCTTCCCGAAGGAATGGAATATAAGAGGGATGGAGAAATCCCGCCAGTACATGATTTTATGCTAGAAGATTCCCAAAACGATTTAGCGCCAGAATTACTAACCAAAGAAAAAGTGATGTTGGTTATTGTCTATAATCTCGATAAGTCTGACCAAAACGGGTTTCCTGCTATAAAAAAAATAACCAAAAAAGCAATAGCAAAAGGATATACTGTATACGGTGTTTCAGCTTCTTTTTCAGATGAATTAATCTTAGTTCAAAATAAATACAACTTGCCCTTTGAGTTTTTATTTTGTGATGAAACGACTCTTAAAACGATGATTAGAGCAAATCCTGGAGTTGTAATTTTAAACAAAGGAACAGTAGTAGAAAAGAAAAATTGGGGAGATTTAGATGAAATACAATTATAATGAAACAATTAGGATTGGTTTTTATTGGTGGTGGATTCGGTAGTGTTTTGCGGTATATTATAGGTAAATGGCTAAACAATACTGAAAATGGAATACCGTACGGAACATTTGCAGCCAATATTTTAGGAAGCTTATTAATAGGAATTATATTAGGATACGCAGCTAAGAATGAGGCAATAAGTCAAAATACAACCTTATTGTTGGCAACCGGTTTTTGTGGAGGTTTTACGACCTTTTCAACCTTTGCTTATGAGAGCCATGTGTTTTTAAAATCAGGCGATTTTACCACTTTTGCTTTTTATACCATTGCAAGTTTTGCCATCGGATTTTTAGCAGTCTTTGCAGGGATGTACTTGGTGAGGTTTATTTAATGTTTTTGAAAAACCTGAATCCCTGCTTTTATTGCTATATCTAAATGATTTTTTCTAGGTGTTATCGGGCATGAGAATTTCTCGTTATACGCACAATAAGGATTGTAAGTATTATTAAAATTTAAAAGTATAGTTCCATCAGATTTTTCATCTGTAATGAGTAGGTCCATATACCGACCACCTCCATAAGATTCGTTTCCGGAGGTGTCGTCCGTAAAAGGCAAAAAGAGATTGTCTTTAGAGTTCTGATCTTCTAAATCCTCTTGACTTTGATACAATGTTAATGTGCAGTTTTTTCCTAGTAAAGAGAATGTTAAAATCCCGTATTCTTTGTACAAAGGGTTTCTATCTGTTGTAGTTGCCATTTTAAAGGTTGGAGCATCTTTAATTTTCACCAACTTAGCACTTACAATAAAAGAAGAATCTACAGGAAAGAAGTTTAATCCTTTAAAACCCTTTATGTCCCTCTTTTTTAGGGGTGATTTTGATGCGTCTTTAAAAATAGCATTTTCTTTTTGTTGATAGGCAGTTTCTCCAAATAAAGGCCTTTTGTCTAGATAGTTGCAAGACGTCAATATTAAAAAGATAAGTAGTGCGAACTTTTTCATCGTTTCAAGTATATCAAATTAATTAGAATTTCTTTCAAGGATTAGAAATTTATTATCCATAACATTTCCAGCTAAAATAAGATCTCCAAAGGTGGCAGCTACTGTAGATCCAGACATCAAATTTCCATCTTCCATATACATTTGTTCAATAGTGTAATCTCCTTTTTTTCTGTACTTAATTTTAATAATTTCTGATGGAGAATATTTTTTATCTCCTTTTGCATAGGCTGCAAAATGCAATAAATTAGGATGAGCACCAATCCATAAATTTCCTTCCGAATCAAATTCTATATTATCAACTCCTGTTTTACAATCAATATTTTCAATAAAACTGAGTGAGTTGTCGCTATTTACGATGTATACTTTTACCAAAAATTTTCTTGGTGAAGCCACAAATAATAGCTTTCGTTTTTTATCAAAATTAATTCCGTTTGCATAGGCAATTCCTTTTGCAACTTCGGTATAATTTTCTCCGTCAAAATACATTATATTAGCAACAGATAAGCCTCCATAATCTTCTAACATCTGCATGATTCCATCAGTATATTTATGGTCGTTGGTAAAATAGAACTTATTTTCATCTAACATAACAAGATCATTTGGACTTATCATTGATGGATGTTTTAATGTTTTTGTATGAGTTAAATTCTTTCCATTTAATTCAAATACTTCAATAGAGTGGCTGTTTCCTGTATGACTAATGGCTAGTATTTTGTAGATACTGTCAACTTTTATCATGGATATTCCATGAGGTGCAAAGGGTTTATTAAAGTCTTTTGTTAAATGAATTGGTTGGTAGTTATCATTTTTTAAATCTAAAAAGTACAAGCCCCCTTTTTCTTTTTTCCTTTTTGATAAAGTTCTTCCACTCGTCGAAGAAATAATTGCAAAACTATCTAATCTACTTACTGTAATATCTTCTGCTCCAGGAAGAGAAATTTTTTGTATTATTTTTCCTTCAAAGGTATTTTCTATCGCTCTAAAATAACCTGTACTGATAAAAATATTGGCAATGAACAGAAATAATAAAATGAATACAGCGTATAAAATTCTTTTTTTAAAATTCATTTTTAAGACTTTCTAATTATTTTATTGATTTTTTGAATTATGTATGATTATGCTTGCGTTTACATAACCAGAACAACTACATTTCACAAAAAAAAACTATTTCAAATATTTTCCAAAAGTATTCATTCCACCAACAATAGGAATGGTTATTTTAGTTCCTTTTAGATCAACAGTGAGTTCAGTTCCTGGTTTTGGTAATAATGTATAATTAGCGTCACTAGAAAAAATGAGCAACCCAATTTGTTGTCCCTTTTTTATAATTTGATCATCGGGTTGAAGCTCAAAAGTCATTTCGTAAAATTTACCTGGTTTTAATGGAGCACTTTTTGTTAACGACTTGTAGTTTTGTAAATCTGCCCAGCCACGGGTAATAATATTATCTGTTATTTTTGTTCCTCGACCTTTGTTCCAAGGTAAAGAAACTAAATATACAGATAGGTTAACTGCGGCTTTAGAACTTGCAGCTTTTATGGTTATGGTTGATACACCAGAAATATGGACATCCTCTTTTAACGTTTGACTAACATATAGTAATCGGTGTTTTGTATAATCTGCTTGTGCTAGAACCTCTCCAGAAAAAGAATAATTATCTATCAAAGTTTCTGTTCCTTTTGATGCAGAATTGTTAAGAGCTAAACTTCCAGCTCCAGGAGAACCACCGTTCAAATAAAAAGTAACTGGCTTTGCATCTGGATTTGGATATTCTTGATAAGACGTTGGTTCATTTCTGTTATCGTTTTCTCTAACAATCCATGCTTTTGGGTCTTTTTCAACATCATTTTCAATGCCATGTAAATATCTTGTAAACCAACGATTCATCATTGTCATGGGTGGGGGGCCACCATGTCCGTTTTGATGATAATAAATTTGAGTTGACAGGCCCATTTCTGAAGCTTTTTTATATATTCTGTAACTGTGTTCTGGCATTACATTCCAATCATTAAAACCATGCGACATAAGTAAGGCGGCTTTCATTGGTTTCATGTCATTTATATAATCTCTTCCTGCCCAAAAATCGTTGTAATCTCCTGTAATTCGATCCATCCCATTTGCCAGTTCTGTATCTCTGATAACTTTGTTATTTCTAGCTCTATTTTCTTCTTTTCCACTGTGGATAAAGTCGTATAATACATCAATATCTTCGCCCAAATAACCTCCAGGAGAGCGCACTAACCCGTTAGAACGATAGTAATGATAATAAGAAGTGTTTGGTGCAATAGGAATAATGGCTTCTAAACCCTTTACACCAGTTGTAGCAGCTGCCAACGGAATGGTTCCGTTATAAGAAGTTCCTGTCATTCCTACTTTTCCTGTAGACCAAAAAGCAGTCACTTTTTCAGTTCCTTCTCTCGAGGTAAACCCTTTTGCACGTCCATTTAACCAATCGATTACTGCTTTGGGTGCTAAAGATTCATTATCTCCACCAACTGTTGGCACTCCGTCAGACAAACCAGTACCTGGTGATGAAGAGTGAACAACAATATATCCTCTTGGAACCCAGGTTTTAATTTGTGAATTTGAAATAATAGGCCTTTTTCCGGTTCTTTTTACAACCGGATGAAAAGGACCTGAAACTTTTTCTCCTAACTCATGCTTTACATTCCAAAATAATTCACTTCCTCCGTTTGCGATACCAGCATAATAAGGACTCGATTCATACACAATGGGCAATTGTAAACCTTCGTTTTCAGTTTGCGAGGGTCTTGTTACTGCTACATGCATTCTATCTAATGTTCCATCACCATCTGTATCGAAAGTAGTTTCTACCCAAAGATCATGTCTAATCCATTTGCTTTGGTCATTAAAAGCCTCCACAATTTGAGCTTCCCCATCTTTAAAAATAGGGACTGCTTTTTCTTGGGCATTTATTTTTGTCGCAAAAACAGATAATAAAATTAAAAGTATTTTTTTCATGTCAATTTATTTTAGAACAGAAAATTCTATGGAAGAATCTGTAAATACAGAATGAGTTTGGGTTTTAAAATCTTTTTCATCCGCTTTAAAAATATTGTTTACATAGGTTTGTGGATTTAAATCGATTAAAGGAAACCAAGTACTTTGTACTTGAATTTGTACTTTATGTCCTTTCTTAAACGTATGAAAAACATCTTGTAACTTAATGTTTACGTTTGTTTTTTTATTTGCCACAAAAGGTTCTGGATACTCGAAGCTATTTCTAAAACGACCTCGTAAAACCTCACTTCTAACCATTAAATGATAATTACTCATTTTTAAATGATTTTGTAATTTGTCGTTATTTTCTTCTGTCTCCGGTGGGTGTACGTCAATTACTTTTACAATCCAATCTGCTGCAGTTCCTGTAGTGGCCACTTTTAGTTTTGCTAAAATATCTCCTGCTAATGTAAAATTATCTGTTAAAATATCAGTCTCAAAAACCAATACATCAGGTCTTCTTGCAGCAAAACGCTGATCGTCTGTCATGTATTTTCTGGGTGTAAAGACTGTTTTAATATCCTCGGAATATGGAACGGGTTTTCTTATGTCACTGATAAAGTTAATCGGGTTTATTTTGCGTTTGACATTGATAGAAGGATCTGCATACTGTAATTCTTGATTTTCGGATAAAACCCAATCTTGTTTCACCACATTTTTTGGAGGCCAAGTATCGTATGATTTCCATTCTTTTCTGCCTGAATCAAAAACATAGGCTTCTGGCAAGCCAGAATTTTTATCGCCCTTTCCTTTTAAGAAATGATTAAAGAATTTTGTTTCAATATCAGATTGAAATTTTAAAGAAATAGAATCTCCAAAATAATAATTCCCAACAGTATTTTTTACCGTATTTCTTGCCCATTTTCCATGATCCCAAGGACCAAAAACTAAGGTGTTATAATTTTCTTTTCCGTTTTTTTCAATGCCTTTGTAGGTTTCTAAAGGACCGTATAAATCTTCAGCATCAAACCAACCACCAACAATCATAGTAGCCACAGAAGAAGGAACCTTATTCATGTGTTGAATAACTCCTTTGCTTTTCCATACTGAATCATAATTTGGGTGTTCAATAATTTCTTTCCAGAAAAAATCATCAATTTCATCTTTATTTCTAGCCGTTTTAGTTTCCAATTTATCGTATTGAAAATATTCATTTAAGTTTTTTAAAGGCCCTTTATCTAAGAAAAATTGATACTGATCTTGGGTGTTCATTTCTGGAAAAGAATACCAAGCAGAATCCGAGGGTGTGTCTTTAAAAGTACCGAAAAGAGAGATGGCTCTAAAATAACTTAATAAAAAGGCACCATTATGACGAAAGTCATCAAAGAAAAAATCTCCAATACATGCTTGTGGAGAAGCAGCTTTTAGTGCAGGGTGAGCATCTATTGCAGAAATTGTGGCATAATGTCCTGGATATGAAATCCCCCAAGTTCCAACATTTCCATTGTTGTTATCAACATTTTTAACCAACCAATCAATGGTATCATAGGTGTCAGAAACTTCATCAGATTGATCTTCTTTTTTATTCGGTATATAAGCACGCATATTATCATAAACTCCCTCACTCATCCAACGTCCACGAACATCTTGATAGACAACAATGTTTCCTTGTTTCATTAAATGAATATTTGGACTAATTTTAGTTTTCATTTTACCTTCTCCATAGGGTCTGGAACTATAGGGCGTCCTTTGCATTAAAATGGGGTAGGTTTTACTCTTATCTTTTGGAGAATATATAGTTGTATGTAATTTTATACCATCTCTCATGGTAATTGTTACTTCTTTTTTATCATAATTATTTTGGACATATGTGTCGACTTTTTTGGAATGCTCTTCTGAAGAAGGCATACAACTGATAAAAAACAAGATAAAAAGGAATACAATGGTGTTCAATAATTGTCTGTACATAATTAGCTATGGTAAATTTTGAGAGTAAATTTACAAAAGAAAAAGTTTTAATCTTAATTTCTATTGCTAAAATAGAGCTATATTTTTTCATTGTTCGATAGAAAAGACTAAGAACAAATAGTATCATTAATATCTTGAAAAAAAGTTTTGGTATGCACTATTACAGTAAATAAGACATGAAAATGCTTTTTAAGTTAAGTTGCAGTAATTTCTAATTTGGGCTTTCCTCGGAGGATTGAAATTTATTAAAAGTACCGTATTTAATTATCAGCTAAAAATAATTGTCTATTTTAGTTGTATTACTTTTAAAATTCACCAAATGAAGACCATCAAACTTTTTTTTAGTGTTGCAGTTCTATACATAATTACAATAGGTTCGGTTTCGGCACAAGACTATTTTTTTAAAAAACAAGCTCCTTTTAATGCAAAGATTCCCTCTCCAGAAGCTTTTTTAGGATATCCAATTGGAGCCCAACATACCCGACATGATCAAATAGTTTCTTATCTGTACAAATTGGCTGAACTTTCTGATAGAGCTTCCATAAAAGTCTATGGAAAAACACATGAGCAGAGAAAATTAGTCATGTTAACAGTCTCTTCCCCTGCAAACTTAAAAAATCTTTCTGCGATAAAGTCAAGCCATTTAAAATTTGTAGATCCCAATCAACAACCAAGCAACTTTGCATCGGTTCCTGTTTTTATTCAATTGGGATATAATGTGCATGGAAATGAACCATCTGGGGCAGAAGCGGCAATGTTAACTGCCTATACATTGGTTGCATCAAGAAGTTTAGATGTAAAAAACTATATAGAAAATGCAGTAATTTTTATTGATCCAACAATCAATCCAGACGGCCGAGATCGTCATACGCAATGGGCAAATCAATTCAAAGCAAACTCATTAGTTTCAGATGAAAATGATGCCGAACATAATGAAACTTGGCCACGAGGAAGAACCAATCACTATTGGTTTGACTTAAATAGAGATTGGTTGCTAGCTATAAATCCTGAGAGTCGAGGAAAGCTAAAATGGTATCATGAATGGTACCCAAATGTTGTTACTGATTTCCATGAAATGGGAACCAACAGCAGTTATTTCTTTGAACCTATGAAGCCGATTGGTTCTAAAGATCCGATGATGCCAAAAGAAAATTATAAAGATTTAAATGACCTATTTGCGCCTTATTTTTCGGGAGCTTTGGATGATATTAGTTCCTTTTATTATACCAAAGAATCGTTTGATGGAACTTATCCTGGTTATGGATCTTCCTATCCAGATTTACAAGGAGGTTTGGCTTTGTTGTTTGAGCAAGCAAGCTCCCGTGGTCATCTTCAAGACACCGATTATGGAACCATCTCTTTTCCGTTTACTATTAGAAATCAATATGTATCAAGTATTGCAACGGTAAAAGCGGCTGTTGAAAATAAAGTAACTTTAAGAAAATATCAGCAAGATTTTTTTAAATCTGCACTAAAAGAAAAAGCAAAAACAGGTTTTACGGCCTATGAATTTGGAGATGCCCATGATATGAATCGAAACAAAGCTTTTATTGATAAGTTATTAATTCATAAAATAAAAGTATACAAAAAGGGAGATAGGTATGTTGTTCCTTTAAAGCAACCTCAACGCAGAATGGTACAGACCATGTTTGAAACTTACAATCAATATAGAGACAGTGTTTTTTATGATGCTTCCGCTTGGTCTGTTGCAAACTTTTATAATATTAAATACAAGGGGTTGAAGTCTTCCCGTTTGGATCAAGAAATTACATCCATCAATAATCTGGGAACTGTTTCTAATGTGGGAAAAACGGACTATGCATATATTGTAGATTGGGATGATTATAATGCACCAGCCGCATTGTATTACATGCAATCAAAAGGATTAAAAGTAGCCGCTGCATTTAAACCATTCTCTATTAGAACATCTTCAGGAAACACAAAATTTAATTATGGAAGTTTGATGATTCCGGTATCCAAGCAAAAGAAGTCGATTGCTGAGGTATATAAAATTGTCTCAGAATCTCAACGGAAGTTTAGCGTACCAATGTACTCCGTAAAGACAGGTTTTAGCTTAAAAGGAATTGACTTAGGGTCGAATAATTTTAAAGTCCTTAAAAAACCAAAAGCGGCTTTACTTATAGGAAATGGTGTAAATTCATACGAAGCTGGAGAAGTTTGGCACTTGTTAGACACAAGAATGGATGTTCCTATTACAAAAATACATATGAACCGTTTTAAAAATATTTCTCTTGATAAGTACAATACTTTGGTAATGGTGTCAGGAAGTTATGTGGCCGTAGATTCTGTACAACGACAAAAGTTGAAAAGATGGGTTTCTAAAGGAAATACATTAATTACCATAGCCAGCGCTTCTAAATGGGCTATTGATAAGAAATTAGTCAAAGAAAAATTGACGAAAAAACCCAAAGAGACAGATACAGATAAGGCGAAAGTAACGAAGCGTCTTGCCTATGTGAATGCAGGACCAAATGAAGGTCGTGAACGCCTGGGAGGTGCCATTTTTGAAGTGAATTTAGATGTGACTCATCCGCTAGGTTTTGGATATCGTTCTTCATTGCTTCCTGTATATAAAAACAATCTGGTTTTTTTATCACCTAGTAAAAACGCCTATGCTACAGTAGCTAAATACAGCAACAATCCTCATATAGATGGGTATATTTCCGAAACGAATTTAAATACTTTTTTAAAGCCTTCAGCATCTTTGCTTGTAAGTCCTTTAGAAAAAGGGCGTGTGGTATTGTTTGCTGATAATCCAAACTTTAGAGGGTCTTGGTATGGTACCAATCGCTTATTTTTAAATGCACTGTTTTTGGGAAGTAGAATTTCTGTTCCGAAAGGAAATAACTAACACAAAGATGATGATAAAAAAGATATTGATTATTTGTACACTTATTTTTGCATTTCCATTGAATGCCCAAGATAATTATTTGGGAGAAGGTCCATTTTCACAGTTGATCGTTAGAGGTGTTATATTAATTAATGGAGATGGATCTCCTCCTCTCGGTCCAATGGATATTGTGGTAGAAAATAATACCATTGTTCGCATGCAAATTGTAGGATATCCGGGGGTAGAGATTAATAAGGAAAGACGACCCAAATTAAAAAAAGGAGGTCGTGAATTGGATGCAAACGGAATGTATTTGATGCCCGGTTTTATTGATATGCATGGTCATATTGGAGGGGATGCACAAGGTGCAAATTCAGAGTATGTATTTAAATTGTGGATGGCACATGGAATTACTACGGTACGAGAACCCAGCGGAAGAGGCATTCAGTATAACAATGAGTTAAAACGTAAAAGCAATGCAAATCAAATAGTAGCGCCACGTATTTTTGGATATACAGGATTTGGACAAGGAAGTAAAAAACCAATTTCAACAGAAGAAATGGCTCGTGAATGGGTTCGTGAAAATGCAAAAAATGGCGCAGACGGGATTAAGTTTTTTGGAGCTGAACCAAAAATCATGGCTGCTGCCTTGGAGGAAAATAAAAAATTAGGGTTAAGATCTGCGTGCCATCATGCGCAATTAAGTGTAGCTCGTTGGAATGTATTACATTCTGCAAGAGCAGGGTTAACCTCGATGGAGCATTGGTATGGTTTGCCAGAAGCTTTATTTGAAGATAGAACTGTTCAGAATTATCCATTTGATTACAATTATCAAAATGAGCAGCATCGTTTTGAAGAGGCAGGAAAATTGTGGGCCCAAGCTGCAAAACCCTATTCCGATCATTGGAATAAGGTAATGAATGAATTATTAGCTCTCGATTTTACAATTGATCCTACATTTAACATTTATGAGGCAAGTAGAGACTTACAAAGAACTCGCCGTGCAGAATGGCATGAAGAATATACCTTGCCTTCACTTTGGGAATTTTATGAGCCTAGTAAAATATCACATGGTTCTTATTGGCATTATTGGGGGACAGAACAAGAAATTGTTTGGAAAAAAAATTACCAATTATGGATGACATTTATCAATGAATATAAAAATAGAGGAGGGCGTGTAACTGCAGGTTCCGATTCGGGGTTCATCTACCAATTGTACGGTTTTGCTTATGTTCGTGAGCTTGAATTGTTGCGTGAAGCAGGGTTTCATCCTTTAGAAGTTATTCGCTCAGCAACATTAAGTGGGGCAGAGGCATTGGGTTGGGATGATAAAATTGGCTCTGTGCAAATTGGCAAACTTGCCGATTTTGTTATTGTCGAAGAAAATCCCTTGGCAAATCTTAAAGTACTTTATGGAACAGGTGCCGTAAAGTTGACAAAAGACAATAAGGTAGTTCGTGTTGGTGGAGTGAAATTCACCATTAAAGACGGCATTATTTATGATGCCAAGCGCTTATTGGCAGATGTAAAAGCAATGGTAGATAAAGAAAAATCAAAAACCAATTGGAAGTTACTCCAACCAGGAATGAAGAAAAAGTAATTTAAAATTTAATGATTTTTATCCTTTGTTTGAGATTTAATTTTCCTCATGCTTGTCTATAAAGTGAAAATATTTTTCAGAAGGCAATTCTTCTTGATTTTGGGTTGAGAATGTTGGTTTAAATTCTGTACTTTTGCAAAATATGCAAGAAACTAAAAAACATCAATTAACAGATTGGTTGCCAACGACAAACAAGGAAGTGAAAATCCGTGGTTGGGAAGAATTAGATGTCATTTTATTCAGTGGAGATGCCTATGTAGATCATCCTTCATTTGGACCGGCAGTAATTGGAAGAATTTTAGAAAGTTACGGTTTAAGAGTGGCCATTGTTCCACAACCCAGTGTGAACGATAATTTACAGGATTTTGAAAAATTAGGAAAACCAAGATTATTTTTTGGGGCAACTGGAGGGTGTATGGACCCGATGGTTTCTAATTATACAGCAAGTAAAAAAAGACGTGATAAAGATGCGTATACACCCAATGGAGACAAAGGGTTTCGACCTGATTATGCCACCTCGGTATATGCGAAAATATTAAAAGAAAAATTCCCTGATGTTCCCGTGTTAATTGGTGGAATTGAAGCTTCCTTACGACGTGTTACGCATTATGATTATTGGTCGGATAAATTATTACCATCTATTTTAGAAACCTCCAATGCCGATATGTTGGTGTATGGAATGGGAGAGCAACCTTTGCGAGAAATTGTAGAATTATTGCAAAAAGGAGTTCCTTTTTCGAGCTTGAAAAACATTAAACAAACTGCCGTTTTTATTGATGAAAAGAAAGAAAAATTACCGACTATAAATGATTGGGAAGACGTTACCATAAATTCTCATAAAGCGTGTTTGGCCGATAAAAAAACCTTTGCTTCTAATTTTAAAGTGATTGAGCAAGAATCGAATAAATTAAAAGCAAGACGGATTTTACAAGAGGTAAATGGAAAAACCTTGGTGATAAATCCGCCTTTTCCTACCATGACAGAAAAGGAAATTGATGGTTCTTTCGATTTGCCTTTTACGCGTTTACCGCACCCAAAATATAACAAACGTGGACCCATACCTGCGTTTGAAATGATTAAATTCTCTATTAATATTCACAGAGGATGCTTTGGAGGCTGTAGTTTTTGTACCATTTCTGCACACCAAGGAAAATTTATAGCGAGTAGAAGTCAGGAATCTGTTTTAAAAGAAATCGATAAAGTGGCCAATATGCCAGATTTTAAAGGCTATTTATCTGATATTGGAGGTCCTTCTGCAAACATGTATCAGATGAAGGGGAAAGTACAGTCTATTTGCGACAAATGTGTGGCGCCAAGTTGTATTTCGCCTGTCATTTGTTCTAATCTAGACACCTCTCACAAGCCTTTAACAGAATTATATCAAGCCGTAGATAAGCATCCGAAAATTAAAAAATCGTTTATTGGAAGTGGAATTAGACACGATATGCTCGTGCCAGAATTCAATAAAAACGCAGACCCCAAAGAATTGGATGCCTACACAGAAGAAGTGATGACCAAACATGTTTCTGGTCGATTGAAAGTTGCACCAGAACATACTTCAGATCCTGTTTTAAAGTTAATGCGTAAACCTTCTTTTAAATATTTTCATAAGTTTAAGGAGCGTTTTGATAAAATAAATAGTAGAAAAAAATTGAATCTTCAGTTAATTCCGTATTTTATTTCTAGTCATCCAGCAAGTGAAGTCGAAGACATGGCAAATTTAGCTGCTGAGACCAAAGACATGGGCTTTCAATTAGAGCAGGTGCAAGGGTTTACACCTACACCCATGACGGTAGCAACGGTTATTTATTATTCTGGATATCATCCTTATACCTTAAAGCCAACAAAAACTCCGAAGACCAAAAAGGAGCGTGAAGACCAACATAAATTTTTCTTTTGGTACAAGAAAGAAAACAAAGATTGGATTCGAAATACGCTCAATAAAGTAGGAAGAACAGATTTGTTAAAGGTCTTATTACCCGAAACAAATTCTTGGAAAAAGAATAAAACTACTCATAAAGTAGCACAGCACACTTTCGACGATGCCATTCCTTTTAATCGAAGAAAAAAGAAAGCTAGCAGAGCTAAAAAGAGACGTTAATTTAGGTTGTTTGATAACAACTGTATAATCACAATTGTTTTTTTTATTGTAGTTCCACATTGCATATATATCGCAAATAGTTAAGGTATTTACTATAGTAAAAATAGGGGCTATTGGATTGCGGGTCAATAGAGGAAATTCCTAATTTTAAAAAGGTTCAAAAGCGGTTGTCTCTAAGATCTTTCTAGCTTAAAAAAGGAATAGAATCGTTCTTTGTTATGTGAGCTTATTTATTTTCGGGGTTGAGATTCTAAAAAAGTATGTATTCGATCTCTTTGTTTCTCGTGATGGAATAAATGAAAGACAATGATTGTAAACCAATCTTTTGTTTTAATATCGCCAAACATGGGATGGTATTGTTTGTTTTTTCTTGAGCTTTTTAATACGATTTCTTTGAGGGCATTTACTTCTTCAATATACAGTTTAAAGTCTTGTATTAAATCGGATTTATTTTGTTTTATGGGTGTGAAATATTTGGGCAATGGATCTGGAAAATGTTCCATTTTAACTTTTACGGGGAGCTTTTCTATTCCTACATTAAAAATAATGATGCCCTTTACATTTTTACCTTTTTTTCTCTCTGCTTCAGCGGTGATACTTTTCTTTAAATTTGGTATTTGGTAGCTTCTGCCCACTCGAATAATATGATCATATAATTCCGATAAAGACCAAGAACCTTGAGAAGGGTTTATTAAAATTTCTTCTGCACTTTTATTTTCTAAATCTGCCAACCAAGTATTTGCAGCCTTATTAAATTTAGCTATTTTTTTTAATGAATTCATTGAAGATGATTTACAATAGGTTATTCATACTATTGGCTTATTTAAGGATGGGTCACTTTAACTGTTCTATTGTGGAAACTAGTTGTATTTAATAAAAGATTATGATTGTTTACCAGGCAATAATTCTTCAACTCAAACTGATATGTATGAAATGGATCAACAATAAAAAAAACCGGCTATGAAGCCGATTTTTTTTTTATGCTTTAAGTGTATCCTAATTAAAAGAAGTAGCCTATTGAAAATTGAAATACAGAATTTTTAACATCTACATCTTGGCCTTCGCCTTCAAAATCAAAAACATTAGACAAACCTAGGTTATAGCGTGCAGAGAAGTTTATTCCAGAAGCAAGTTTATATCCTAAACCAAAATTTAAACTAAAATCGACACCATGAGTACCCTCATCTATATCAAAAGTCTCTCCTTCAAATTCTTCCTCCGCGTTAACTAGAAAACCAACTTGAGGCCCCACTTCTATGCTCAATGCTTCAGTTGCATAGTATTTAGCCATAATTGGCAAACTTATATAAGATAAATTGAATGTATCTTCTCCAAATTCTGCATTTGCTCCTTGTGTAGAGAACAATAATTCAGGTTGTACTGAAAACTTATCATTTATTGAAATTTCAGCCATTCCACCAAAGTGAATTCCAGCTTTTGATTCGGCACCTTCGAGGTCTCCAACTAAATTTACCAAATTTAAACCAGCTTTGGCTCCAAAGTTAATTTTCCCCTGAGCATTTGAAAATGAGAATGCACATATTGCTAGTGCAGTCAGTAATGATTTAATCATAATTTTTAAATTTATTTATTTTCGCGAAAACATTAATAATAATTCATTTTTTTAACATTTTTTAACTTTTTTTTAAAAATTATAGTATTTTTCACATTAATTTAGATTGAGTGTAGCCTGTGTTTCACCAAAGACATCTCTTTTTAATCCGCTCGGTGTTATTTCGTCATAGCTCAAAGATGATGAACAAGCGTTGAATTCTGATTGTAAATTTAGTAGCAATCAACTATACACGGATAAATTTTGTCTTTTAATACATGATTTGAAAGACTAAATCCCTTGTTGTTTGACTCAGTTATTTTTGGCAACAGCTTATTGAATCTTGGGTTTTAAGACTAGAAAACCATAGGTCATAACGGCTATTTGCACCAAAACTCCAATGGCCAAACCAATTAAATTTGTTTGCAAGGAAATGATATTGTTGGTGCTCAAATAGTATAGGGTATAGATCCCAACAGGAATGTTTAATAAGAAACTTACCACAAGCCCTGGGTTGTATCGGTATTTAAAAAACATTCCTACGTGAGACAGGGCATTTATAATGGAAAAATAGGCGGTCCAAACCCCCAAGGAGATGTCAAAATTTCCGGCTAAGATGGCAGACAATGGATAGGCAATAAAAACAATGGGAATGTTAATCCAAAATGACGATTTCTTATCGAGAGGGAAGTCCGCTTTTTTTGACCCCAATGCTTTTGTGTTAAAAAATGCTACAAATCCACCCGGTAGAATATATTCTTCAAATTGATGAAAAAGGTATACAACGGTTTGCAGCCATATCAGAAATAGGGCAAAATTTTCCTCTAGCACAAAAATGACTAAAAAAATAAGGAGATACATTGCCAAAAATGGAGTCGATGCATACCAATTATTATAAAGCCATTTCATAAATTTCTTATTTTTTAGTCATTTTTCTAACGCTGTGAGTTGCTGTTTCAAAACTTACTACTGTTTCACTGAAACACACAACGGATTTTTTAAGTTAAAAATAATCTTTGTAAATCTATTTTTTAACTCTTAAGGTGCTTGTTAAAAAATGCAATGGTTCTTTTCCAAGATAGGTCTGCCGCAGCCTCATCATATCTTGGTGTGGTGTTGTTATGGAAACCGTGGTTTACATTTTCGTAAAAATGTGCTTCGTGTTCAATCGTATTTTCTTTTAAGATAATTTCAAAAGCTGGCCAACCTGCATTTACTCTTTTGTCTAAACCTGCATATTGTAATAATAGCGGAGCTTTAATTTTTACTGCATCTTCAGCTTTTGGTTGCCTGCCATAATAAGGAACCGCAGCAGCTAAATCAGGTAACTTTACAGCCATCATATTAGAAATATATCCACCAAAGCAAAAGCCAACAACAGCTACTTTACCATTGCAATTTTCATGATTTTTCAGATAGTGATACCCAGCAATAAAATCTTCCAGCATTTCATTTCGATCTCTTTTTCTTTGCATTGCTCTACCTTCGTCGTCATTTCCTGGATACCCACCTAAAGGAGATAGAGCATCTGGAGCTAAAGTTACAAAACCTTCTAGAGCAGCTCTTCTTCCAACATCTTCTATGTAGGGATTTAATCCTCGATTTTCATGAACTACAATTATTCCGGGTAGTTTTTCTTTCGTGTTTTTTGGAATCGAAAATAACCCATTCATTTTTTTACCACCTTTTGGTGAATCATAATGGATTGTAACAGATTTTAATCTTGGATCATTTTCTGGAACAACTATAAAATCTGTATAGTTTGGAGATATGAAACTTAATAAAGATGGAAGAGTAATGGCACCAACAGCATATAAAGATAGTTTTTGAAGAAACTCTTTTCGATCCATTTTATTATGTGCATAATCATCGTATAGATCAAATACTTCTTGACTAATCTCTTCTTTTTTTAATGCTTTCATTTTTGTAGAATTTAAATAGTTTTATTTCTACTAATATAGATAAAAAGCATTAAAAATTAATGGGTAGTTTATTAAACAGCTTTTTCTAAAGCAATATAGTGGATTGTATTTTTATTAAATAAGGGAAAAATTGTTATTTCACATCTATAAGGGGTATTGTCTTTTTTGTAATTAACAACAACATCAGTGAACGGTTTGTTACTTAAAATCTTTTCACGTATTCTTTTTTTTGTTTTTTTACATGTTTTTGTTCCCTGTAAAAAAGAGGGTGTTTTATTGATGGCGTAATTTTTAGAGTACCCTGTCATTTTTTTAAAACCATCATTTACCCATATAATTTTTTGCTGTTTGCAGGTTAGTACAATTGTTTCAAAAATTTTACCATTAAAAATTTCATCAATATTGTTATTCCAGTTGTATTTATTTGCAAATTCCTTTATTTGATTAATATCATTTTGCTCATGTAACTTATTTACTAGAGAAGAAAAATTTTCTGTATAATAATCAAAACTAATTATTGGAGGTACGGTTGTTTTTGATTGGGTAACCAAGTGTTTTATCCGTTTATATTCTTCTTCATTTTGAGAAGATATAAACAAATCTAAACACCTCATATTAGACAGGCTATTTTTCATATAAATTCCTTTAAACAGCGAAGTTATATAAAAAAAAGAAGATACTATGTTAAAAAAATTATTTACAAACCTTGCAGTTTTCTTTTTCTTGAATTTCACCAATCAGGTTGCCTTTTTTGTCCATTTTAAACCCACAACAATCCATAAAGCCTTTCGCTATTAATTTTCGTGCTCGTTGAATTTGAGATTTTGTAGTGGGTAAACTTTGCTTTAGCTGATTAGCAACTTCTTGCTGTTTTAGACCTTTGATATCAGATAAAAATAATGGATCTCTGTATTTTTTTGGTAAGTTTTTTAAAATAGCCTCCAAACAATCTTGTTCTGTGTGAATGTTTTCTTCAAATTGGGTGTTTTCTTCAAAATTATTAATTTCAAAAGTCTTATTTGCAGATTTCCAATAATCTAAAATAGCGTTTCTAGACACCGTAAAGCACCAATTTTTTAGTTTGGTAATGTCTTTTAACGTGTGAAGTTTTGTGTGAATTTTGATAAAAGTATCTTGCAAAATATCATCAGCAATAGTTGCATCTTTTACTTTGCTGATGATAAATCGTTTTAAATCTTCTGAATATGAAGACCATACTTGTTTTGTTGTCATTTCTAACAGTTACAAGAAGTGCAGGTACAGTTTTTGCAAGTACAGTTTTTGCAATCCCCATTTAAACACTCTACACAATTACAAAGACATTTATTTTTATTTTCCATTTTGTATGTTTTAAAATTCATAGAATAGACGTGATATCATCAAAAAAGATGCATTATTATAATTTTTTTTTAAATATTACGATTGATATCAACTAGTTCTTTAGCGGTTTATTTTGTGATTAATAAGTCTTTATTTTTACATATTCCTTCTATATTGTCCTCCAACTTTAAATAGAGCTTCGGTAATTTGGCCTAAAGAACAGAATTTAGTGGCTTCCATTAATTTGTCAAATAAGTTATCATTTTGAATAGCTGCTTCTTGAAGAATAGCTAATTGCTCTTTAACTTTAACTTTATTGGCTTTGTTTAGTAACTTTTTCATTTTAATTTGAAACTGTTTTTCTTCCTCAGTTGCACGAATAACTTCAGCGGGTTGCACTGTTGGAGAACCCTTAGAACTCAAGAACGTATTTACTCCAATAATTGGGAACTCTCCATTGTGTTTTAATGTTTCATAGTACAAACTTTCTTCTTGTATTTTAGAGCGCTGATACATGGTTTCCATAGCGCCTAAGACACCACCGCGCTCAGTAATTCTATCGAATTCTGTCAGTACAGCATCTTCTACCAAATCGGTTAATTCTTCAATGATAAAAGCACCTTGAATTGGATTTTCATTTTTACTCAATCCCAATTCTTTATTAATAATTAATTGAATAGCCATTGCTCTTCTAACTGATTCTTCAGTTGGTGTTGTAATTGCTTCATCATATGCATTAGTATGAAGAGAGTTACAATTATCATTAATTGCATAGAGAGCTTGAAGCGTTGTTCTAATATCATTGAAGTCAATTTCTTGAGCGTGAAGAGAGCGTCCAGAAGTTTGAATGTGATATTTTAACATTTGTGCTCTTGGATTTGCGCCATATTTGTATTTCATGGCTTTTGCCCAAATTTTACGAGCAACTCTTCCAATTACAGAATATTCAGGATCAATACCGTTCGAGAAAAAGAACGATAAGTTGGGGCCAAATTTATTAATATCCATCCCTCGAGATAAGTAGTATTCAACATAGGTAAATCCATTAGATAAAGTTAAAGCCAATTGTGTAATTGGATTAGCACCAGCTTCAGCAATATGATATCCAGAAATAGAGACAGAATAAAAATTACGCACTTGCTTTTCGATAAAATATTCTTGAACGTCTCCCATTAAACGTAAAGCAAATTCGGTAGAAAATATGCAAGTATTTTGTGCTTGATCCTCTTTTAAAATATCAGCTTGCACAGTTCCTCTTACTTGTGCAAGTGTGTTTTTTTTAATTTCTAAATATACATCCATGGGCAAAACCAAATCTCCAGTTAAACCCAAAAGCATCAATCCTAAACCATTATTTCCTTCAGGTAATTTGCCTTGGTACATAGGTCTATCTATTCCTTTAGAGTCATAAACTTCTTTGAACGTTGCTTCAACCTTTTTTTCTAAGGAGTGCTCTTTGATATATTTCTCACAATTTTGATCAATCGCTGCATTCATAAAGAACCCTAATAACATAGGGAGCTGGTCCATTTATAGTCATAGAGACAGATGTCATTGCATGACTCAAATCGAAACCAGAATACAGTTTTTTAGCATCGTCTAAACAACAAATAGAAACGCCTGCATTTCCAATCTTACCGTAAATATCTGGTCTAACTTCAGGGTCATTTCCATACAGTGTTACACTGTCAAAAGCAGTAGACAAACGCTTTGCAGGCATTCCCAAACTTACATAATGGAACCGTCCTGTTTGTTCGTTCTGGACCTCCTTCACCAGCAAACATTCTTGTTGGGTCTTCCCCAGTTCTTTTAAAGGGGTACAAACCTGATGCA
Source organism: uncultured Polaribacter sp. (assembly GCA_964275545.1). Classification (GTDB taxonomy): domain Bacteria; phylum Bacteroidota; class Bacteroidia; order Flavobacteriales; family Flavobacteriaceae; genus Polaribacter. Next base: position 2,339 of record CAXYCO010000031.1, on the reverse strand, counting down.
TATGGAAATTCTCCTGGAACATTTTCTTGTAAATTCCAACGTAATAAATCACCCCATGCTTCATATTTAGGTAGAGAGACCTTTGGTATTTTAGAGTCTGAGAGAGATTTGGTATGAGTTTCTATATTAATTTCTTTATCCCTAACTTTAAACGTATAAATTGGGTTTCTGTATTTTTGAACCTTAGCTGACCAGTTTAAAATTACTTCCCAATTATGTGGGTCAAGATTTAATTTTATTTTATCAAATTGTGCAATTAAAAGTTTGGCAAAACCATGTTCATTATCTTCAATTAGTTTTAGAATTTCATCTTCATTTAAACCTGTTTTTATTAAAAGAGATTCCTCATTTGTAATCGAATTAGAACTTATTAATGACAAAGCTGTTTGATAAATTCCATATAATTTTTGAGCAACTTCAACCTGTTTATCAACTTTTTTATCATACGCCCTGTTACTCTCCGATATTTCAGACAAATAACGAACTCTACTTGGAGGAATTACGAATATCTTTTCAGACATTTCTTTTGTAATTTTCATATTTGATTTTAAATCAACTCCTGTTTTTTCAACTAATTTATCTATGATACGTTTGTAAAGCGTATTCATTCCAGGGTCATTAAATTGAGACGCTATGGTGCCATAAACAGGCATATCATCCATATGTATATGCCACAAATTATTGTTTCGCATATATTGTTTTTTAACATCTCTAACAGCATCTAAAGCTCCTCGTTTATCAAATTTATTTATCGCAACTAAATCAGCAAAGTCTAACATGTCGATTTTTTCTAATTGAGTAGCAGCTCCAAATTCTGGAGTCATTACATATAGAGAAGTATCCGAATGTTCTATGATTTCGGTATCAGATTGACCAATACCAGAGGTTTCTAAAATGATTAAATCAAATTCTGCAGCTTTTAAAACTTGCACTGCTTCGTTTACATATTTCGACAATGCTAAATTAGATTGTCTAGTTGCTAATGAACGCATATAAACACGTTCATTGTTAATTGCATTCATTCTAATTCTATCTCCTAAAAGTGCTCCTCCAGTTTTTCTTTTTGATGGATCTACAGAGATTAATCCAATGGTTTTATTTGGGAAATCGATTAAAAAACGACGAACAAGTTCGTCCACTAAAGAAGATTTTCCAGATCCACCAGTACCAGTAATTCCTAAAACCGGAGTGGTAGAGTTTTTATTTTTTTTGTGAATAACGGCTAAGCTTTCCTTTGCAATTTCAGGAAAGTTTTCCGCAGAAGAAATTAAACGAGCAATACTGCCAATTTCTTTTTTATTTAAATTAGTTATCTCACCATTTAGTACATTTCCAATAGCAAAATCTGATTTTTGTACCAAGTCATTAATCATTCCTTGCAAACCTAGAGTACGTCCATCGTCAGGAGAATAAATACGTGTAACTCCATAATCCATTAATTCTTTAATTTCTTCAGGAAGAATGACGCCTCCGCCTCCGCCAAAAATTTTGATATGACCGGCTCCTTTCTCATTCAATAAGTCGCACATGTATTTAAAATACTCATTGTGCCCTCCTTGATAAGAGGTCATTGCAATTGCATTTGCATCTTCTTGAATAGCACAGTTCACAACTTCCTCAACAGATCTATCATGCCCAAGGTGAATTACTTCAACTCCAGTAGATTGAATAATTCTACGCATAATATTTATGGCGGCATCATGCCCATCAAAAAGGGACGCAGCAGTTACAATTCTTACTTTATGCTTCGGTTTATAGGGTGCTATATGTTCCATTCGTAAATTTTATAATAAATTGATGGTGCAATTTACGAATTTCTTAAAAGAAAGAAGAATTCTTTAATGATTATAAATGTTTTGTGATTTTCTAGTTTTTGTATTTTTGAAAGAATTCATAGAAGCCAGGCTCTGGGATTCTTAATAAAGTCAAAAATCCTAATAAAGCATTAGTCTAAAAGGAAGATTTTAATATGGTTTAATTTTTTATTCAGACAATTGGAAACAAGATATTTCTAACAAAACCTTTCGAAAGCTTATCTTTAGAAATATAAATCATCACTACTAAATAGATGATAATCAGTCCAAAATAAATATATTTGTTTAGAGATATAAAATAAGTTTAATGATGACGTTCAAAGAGGAAATAAGACAAGGAATACCTGCTATTTTACCAAATAAAAAAGAATATGATTTAGAAATAAATCATGCACCTAAGCGAAAAAGTATCTTATCTCCGGAAGAAAAGAAGCTTGCTTTAAGAAATGCACTTCGTTATTTTGATAAACGTCATCATGAAATTCTATTACCGGAATTTGCTGAAGAGCTAGAGAAATATGGAAG